>CALUMZ010000048.1 GCA_944321865.1 uncultured Muribaculaceae bacterium | reverse complement strand
TGGCAAAATGCCACTTATTTAATCGAATTTTCGCGTTTTTTGGATTGTTAAATTTTTTTTGGGACACCAGTGCGGCACGCCACGTCTCTACACCTGAAAAAAATCGCATTTTGATACACCCTCTTGGCTTAACTTGCGGAAAGATAGGTGTATAAGCAAGCGGCTTCGGAGATACCGAACTTAGCTGCTACTATAGTTCGGCATCTCCGAAGCCGTATTTCAATGAGGAGCCTGATACCGCAGGTTAAGCATGGTATTGCCTCTCCGAGGCAACAAGCCTAACTCAATTCAGTTATAAATCTTGCCTCACTTGCCATTTCGATACACCCTTTTCACGGTGTTATTGTGTGTATTGAAATAGTTCTTTACAGCAGGTATTGTGAACTTATTGAGCGGTTTTCGTGTACACGGTTGATGGTGTCGGCAAACAAGCCTGCGATGCTCAATATAGTCACCTTGGGGCAATCCTTGTGGAATGGGATGCTGTTGGAGAAAATCATTTCGCACAGAGCGCTGTCGGTCACGCGTTGCGAGGCCGGGTCGCTCATGATGGCATGAGAAGCGAGGGCGCGCACCGAGCGAGCTCCGTTTTCCATCATCAGGTTGGCCGCGCGGCAGATGGTGCCGGCGGTGTCGACCATGTCGTCAACGAGAATAACGTCCTTGTCGCGCACGTCGCCGATGATGGTCATGTTTTCCACCACGTTGGCTTTCACGCGTTGCTTGTGGCACAACACCAACGGGGCATTGAGGTACTTTGCATAGTTGTTGGCTCTTTTGGCTCCACCCACGTCGGGCGACGCAATAACCATGTTTTCGAGTTTGAGCGATTGAATGTAGGGGATGAAGCACGACGATGCGTAAAGGTGGTCAACGGGCACGTTGAAGAAGCCTTGTATCTGGTCGGCGTGCAAGTCCATTGTGATGAGCCTGTTGATTCCGGCAGTACTAAGCAGGTCGGCTACAAGTTTGGAGGCAATCGATACGCGTGGCTTGTCTTTGCGGTCTTGCCTTGCCCACCCGAAGTAGGGGACAACAGCAATTATCGACTTTGCCGAAGCGCGTTTGGCTGCATCTACCATCAAGAGCAGTTCCATCAGATTGTCGCTGTTGGGAAATGTCGACTGAATGAGGTATACCTCGCAACCGCGAATAGATTCTTCAAACGACACTTCAAATTCACCATCGGCAAAGTGCTGAATGTTCATCTTACCTAACTCAACGCCAAGGTTTTGGCAGATTTCCTTAGCAAGGTACATGGAATTGGTACCCGAGAAAATCTTGAATGGAGTCAAAGAATTCATAGTTTTTATAATAAAGGGCTTGTGAAAAAAACTGGTGCAAAGTTAATATTATTTTAGAGACTGGCTCGGGATTTTTGCACTATTTTTTTTGACGTGCAAAAAAATATCCCGAGATGTAGCGTTGGCAATGTTGCTGATTTATAGCGATATTAGTCGTCTGTGGCTGTGTCGCCGTCAGAGGTTTTGTTACCGTCAGGCATCTCCTTGTCGGGCACCAACTTCCAGATTACGGCTCCGTTGGCCGGTATGTCGGTGTCGAATGGTTCGCCTATTGCCAGCCGATAGTTCCTCTTGTGTCCGGCCAGCAATTCGCTGCCGTTGAAGTTCCCCTGCTTTATTTTCATGCAAGTGAATGCGAGTGGCGGAATTTGTATGGCAATGTGGCATGGAGAGTTGTCGAAGTTTACGGCAATGAGCAGCAATTCGTCGCCATAGGAGCGAAGGTAGGTGTATTGCCTGTGTGGGTTGAGGTTGCCGTAATTTACATACATCAAGTCGAAGAACAATCCGTCGGAAATCGCCTTTTCGCGGTTGCATAGTGTGAGGATTCGTGTGTAGACGTTGCGGAGCCGTATTTCGAATTGTGTCAGGTGTTCCTCGTTGCACTTGCCACGGTTATACCAACGGCGCACGGTGGGAATGCTCCAGTAGTCGAATATTGAAGTGCGTCCGTCGCGCCCGCTGAACCCTTCGGCGTCAATGGCGCGTTCGCCCAGTTCCTGCCCGGCATATATCATCATGGCACCGCGGTTGATGGTGGCGCATACTACCAATGAAGGGATGGCAAGTGCGGCATTGCCGGCATATTCCCATGATGCAAAACGCTGTTCGTCGTGGTTTTCAAGGAAGTTGAGCATGTGGTCGCTTATTCCGTCTACCGTCTGCCAGCAGTTGGTGAGGGTGGCTGCCGAAGCGTTGTGGCACTGAATGTTGCGCAACGTATCGTATAATGTAACCTTGTCATACAGGTAATCGAACCGGCCATTATAGATGTAGTCGCGGTACAGTCCCACGTCGTAAATTTCGGCTATGAATGTAATGTTGGGATATTTCTCTTTGACTTGCGGAATGGCCCATTTCCAGAATTGCACCGGCACCATGTGCACCATGTCGCAGCGGAAAGCATCGATACCCTTTGATGCCCAGAATCGCAGGAAGTGCAACATTTTGAACCAAGTGTCGGGTATCGGGTCGAAATGTTCGGTGTGGTCGCCATAGTCGCGGCCGTAGTTTATCTTGATGGTTTCATACCAGTCGTTGCGCGACGGGAAGGCCGTGAAGCAGTCGTTGCCGGTGGCGCGGGCCGGGAACTCGATGTAAGCGTCCTTGCCCTCGCCAAGGAATACGTCGTGGGGAATGAATTGCTGGCGTGGTATGTAGTAGAAGTTGTTGTTGGGTGCGAAATGCTTGGTGCGGTCGTCTTCGGCTCCGAGGTCTTCGATTCCGGCCGGTTTCACGTCGCTGTGGTATTGCCGTGCCACATGGTTGGGCACGAAGTCGATTATCACTTTCATGCCTGCATTGTGGGTGCGCTTCACGAGGGCTTCAAACTCGGCCATTCGCGCCGGCACGTCCACGGCTATGTCGGGGTCGATGTCGTAGTAGTCTTTTATTGCGTATGGCGAGCCGGCCAAGCCTTTCACTATGTGTGGGTTGTCGCGGGCAATCCCATACCGGGAGTAGTCGGTCGTGGTGGCATGTTCTATAACGCCTGTGTACCACACGTGGGTTATGCCCATTGCGCGTATCGAGTCGAGCACGCGGGAGGTAATGTCATTCATTTTCCCCACTCCGTTCTGCTCGATTGTGCCATTGTGCACGCATGTTGAGCACTGGTTGGTGAATAGTCGGGGTAATAATTGATATATTACTGGCTTCATTTTTTAGTATTATGCGTTATGGATTGATTAATCGAGATAATGTCTTCATGGCTTCGTTGTAACCCGATTCCATGATTTTTTTGTGCGGCTTGATGTTAAACATGCTCATGTCGCCTATTTCATGCGGTTGTATCACTATGTCGCATAAGGCTATATCGTCGAATGCGTTGCTGCGCGACATTATGTCGTAGGTGCGCGAGGCGATGTCGAGCAGCGTGTTCTTGTATTTTGCGTCGGGCATGGGATTAACGTTTACGCCTATGAGGAAATCGCACTTGTCGCGAATGGCCCAAGCCGGCAAGTTGCGCAAGACACCTCCGTCGACGTAGGTTGTGCCATTGATTTTAACCGGCTGGAACACAATCGGCACACTGCACGATGCCGCTACGCAGTCGCAAATGGGGCCTGTCTCAAATGCCGTTGCGGTGCATCGGTCGAAGTCGGTCGCGCACACAATGGTTTTTAAGGGCAATTCTTCGAGCATCGTTACTTGCAGGTACTTCTTCAGGAAATCCTTCAATTTCGACAGTTTGAAGAATCCGTTCTTGGGTATGGCTATTTCGGTGATGTCGCTCATGGACAGTTTGCCAAATTCGGCTGCGATGTCGTCGGGTGCCATGCCCGAGGCATAAAGCACCGACACGATGCTGCCTGCGCTCACGCCTGCGATGACATGGGGGCGTATGCCTAATTCGTGCATGGCTTTCAGCACGCCCAAGTGTGCGAATCCACGTGCTCCGCCTCCACTCAATGCTATGCCTGTGCGCTTGCCTTGCAAGTTTTCGAGAATGTCATTGTCCATAAGATTTTCTTGAGCAATCGCGATTGTACAAATTTAATAATAAATCACGAGATGCGAGAAAAGGAACACCCAAAATATTTCGCCGCAGCTTGCGACTTGTGCAACAGTGCGGGGTAAATGTGTTCGCAAATTCGGTATTTATGATTAACTTTGTCGGCATGATGGAGAATAGTAATATTACCAATGTCAAGTCGGTTTACCGTTGTGGAGCCGAGTATGGCGCGTGGTTTGGCATATATCTCACAGCCATGTCGGTGGCAATCATGTATGGGCTCGACCGTTCCATGCTCTTGTTGCTTGTGGCATTTGCCATGATATTGGGCATACCGGCGATTGTGTATCGCATGATGCGGCATTACCGGAAGATGATGCGCGGTTATGCGCCATTTGCTTCGTTGTGGATGTTGGGACTGATGATATTCATGTTCGGATCGTTGATATGCGGAGCCGTGACTTATATATTGATGCAATATGTAACACCGACGTATATATATGACCAAGTAGTGACGGCAATAGAATTGTATAAGACAGTTCCGGGCGAAGAAGCGGCCGAGATGGTGCGGGTGATGCAGGCCATCGTTGACAGGCACGCTTTGCCGACGGCCATGGAAGTGGTGGTGCAGATGATTATGCTTGTCACATTCCTTGGCTCGCTCTTGTCGATGGCGCTGGCCGGCGTGATGAGTTTCAGGCGTGTGCCGCCACTGCCCCCGTTCAGAAATAAAGAATAACCATAGCAATGCAAAATATTAAAATGGATATATCGGTAATAGTTCCGTTGTTTAACGAGGAAGAGTCGCTTCCCGAACTCGAGGAATGGATTGTGCGTGTGATGAAGGCACACGGGTTTAGTTACGAAATATGGTTTATAAACGATGGTAGCACCGATGGCTCATGGGAGGTAATCAAGCGGTTGCAGGCCAAGAACCCTTGTGTGAAGGGCGTGTGCTTCCGCCGCAATTACGGCAAGTCGCCCGCGCTCAACACCGGATTCTTGCGGGCCACGGGCGATGTGGTGATAACCATGGATGCCGACTTGCAAGACAGCCCCGACGAGATTCCGGCACTTTACGACATGATTACCAAAGAGGGGTATGACCTCGTGTCGGGGTGGAAGAAGAAGCGTTATGACCCGCTAAGCAAGACAATCCCGACGAAGCTGTTCAATGCATCGGCACGGCGAGTGAGCGGCATAAAGAATCTGCACGACTTCAACTGCGGCCTCAAGGCCTACCGCCGAGAGGTGGTGAAGCATATCGAGGTGTACGGCGACATGCACCGCTATATTCCATACCTTGCCAAGAATGCCGGCTTCACCAAGATAGGGGAGAAGGTGGTGCACCACCAAGCGCGTAAGTATGGCAAGTCGAAGTTTGGGCTGAGCCGCTTCGTCAACGGTTACCTTGACCTTGGCACACTGTGGTTCCTGTCGAAATTCGGCGTGAAGCCGATGCACTTTTTCGGATTCCTCGGCAGCATCATGTTCCTGCTCGGGTTGATTTCGGTCATTGCCGTTGGTGCGATAAAGCTCTACAACCTATACACAGGGCATAGCTACATACTCGTCACCGATTCGCCCTATTTCTACCTGTCGCTGACGGCAATGATACTCGGCACGCAGCTGTTCCTTGCCGGCTTCGTCGGCGAACTCGTGTGCCGCCACGCCCCCGACCGCAACCACTACGAAATCTCCGAAGAGATATAGAGGCCGGAGTGTTGCTTGCGTATAGAGACGTGGCACTGCCGCGTCTCGCTAACAGCATGTGTGGGCGATATACAATGTGTCTAACATAACCCGGCTGTCAACGAGACGCGGCACGCCACGTCTCTATGCATGACAAATTTATAGATTGTATTGTTGATTTGTTTATCTACAATAAAGTGCCATATAATAGCCGAGGGTGTATCAAAATTCCGACATTGATGTTGTAGAGACGCGGCGCGCCACGTCTCTACGGGAGTGACAATATATAAAACATTAAATATCAATAACTTACTAAATGTGGCAGTAGAGGCGCGATTAATCGCGTCTCTACTGCCACATTGAAATAACAATTTTGATACACCCTCACCCCGGCCGAACAGAGAGTGACAGCTTCGCAGTCATCAGCACGGCAATCGGCTTTTCGGACTGACCGTTTACAAGTGATGTGAAGGTAGGGTCATGAAGCTGCTGCACCTATGGCACCCAAGGCACCTAAGAGGCTTAGCCCTGCGCCAAAGACCAAGAGCAGCAGAAGCAAATCGATAAACGAAATAACGAAGCCTGCAATGGCAAGTCCTCGCGGCTGTTTAAACAGTCCGGCAAAACTGAAGATTGCTCCCAGTAGCCATATAATCCAGCCAAGGGCAGGTACCCATCCTATGAATAAGCCAATTAAAGCAAGCACAAAACCGGCAACGCCGAGGCCGTTGCTATTGCTTTTTTCCGGCACATTGACGTATATTGATTGCTGTGTGTCGCTTTGTTTGGGAGCATTTAATGGTGCTTTGCACATCGGACAGTTGGTATATGTGTCAGGTACAAGTCTTCCACATTTTGGACAATTAATAAATGCCATAAAGAAAAATATATTTAAATGTTAGAATTTTAAATTTTGTAAATTTTGCGTTCCCAATTTCCTCCATTGGCGGTTTGGGGGTTATGGCAGAGAAATTCGCCAAAAGCACCGTATGTTGGCATTTGGCTAATTTTCAAAACATATACTCCAATTGACCTGCGCCAAGCGTAAGCGATACAATAAAGCCGTAAGCGGCAAATCTCGTGGGTATGCCGTAGAGACCTATTATGCTGAAAAACGCCTCATCGTTATCTCGATTCCCCTTGTCGGGGAGTGGATATACGACAAGCATGAGCGTCTTACAACTGCTATCCTGCGGTAGAAAAAATTGGCGAATTTCTGATTAAGGATAAGCAAGAAACGCTTCATTAAATATGTCACACAATGGGAAACGGCCGGAGCCATTCCCAATGCAAATGTAACAATAAAAGTGAAATTGTGAAATAAAATTAAACCTCAAATTGGTCTTTAGACCACAAATATTTGTTTTGAACGTTCAAGGCTTAAACCTTGACGTAGCTTGCTATGCCTGTAGTTTATGCATAGAAAACATGTTTGACATAATCCTAAAAATCGACATAAAATCTAATGACCGATTTGGGTTAAAAGTCCCCCAGAATTACATATATGTATATCACCATGTTATGATAGGTGGACTTGAGGGTGTATCAAAATGCGATTTTTTTCAGGTGAAGAGACGTGGCGTGCCGCGTCTCGATAATATTAATGATTTATAAGATGCTTAATATCAAATAGTTTGTCAACCCGGTTGTAGAGGGTTTATCAAAATTATCATTTCAATGTGGCAGTAGAGACGCAAAATTTTGCATCTCTACAATTTGGTTAGATAAATTATTGATATTGAATGTTTTATATATTATTGCGAACGTCGAGACGCGGCACGCCACGTCTCTACTCATGGCAAAATCGCATTTTGATACACCCTTTACTACTGCCACATTGGAATGATAATTTTGATACACCCTCTACATTTAGCGGATGGTAATGTCTTGATGTAGAGGAAATGACATGACAAAAAAACGCGCCCGCTTCGAGACAGTGGGCGCGCTTTCGCTATAATCTGTTTTGGTTGTGTGTGCGGGGATTAGTATTCGGCTTCTTGGTAGTCGTTTACGTAGCCTTCGTCGCCAATGATTTCACGCATCTTGTTGCGGAGCATGATGTTTTGTGCAAACAGGTCGTGAACCGGTTGCTTGTCGAGCGGATGCATCGGGCTTTTGAAGTAGAACGACAGCCATGATTGTATGCCCTTGAAACCTGCGCGTTTGGCAAGGTCGGAGAGCAACACGAGGTCGAGCAACAGCGGAGCTGCGAGGATAGAGTCGCGGCAGAGGAAATCGACCTTGATTTGCATGGGGTAGCCCATCCAACCGATGATGTCGATGTTGTCCCAACCTTCCTTGTTGTCGCCACGCGGCGGATAGTAGTTGATGCGCACCTTGTGGTAGATGTTGCTGTAAAGTTCGGGATATTCGTCCTTTTTGAGGATGGTGTCGATAACCGACAGTTTCGATACTTCCTTGGTCTTGAACGAAGCGGGGTCGTCAAGCACTTCGCCGTCGCGGTTGCCGAGGATGTTGGTCGAGAACCAACCCTGCAAGCCGAGCATACGGGTGTGCATCATCGGCGAGAGGACGGTCTTCATCAGTGTTTGGCCGGTCTTGTAGTCTTTACCGCAGATGGGCACATTGTGCTCGTCGGCAAGCTGCCACATGGCGGGGAAGTCAACCGTCAGGGCCGGTGCGCCGTTGATGAAAGCGCAATTGCTTTCGATGGCTGCGTATGCATAGAGCATCGAAGGAGAAACTTCGGCAGCATTGTTCTTCATTGCTTCTTGGAAAGCGGGGAGTGACTTGTGCACGTCGGCCATAGGCACGTATACCTCGGTCGAAGCCGACCATATCACAACCACGCGCGAGCAGCCGTTGGCTTCCTTGAAGTTCTTGATGTCGGCCACCAATTGGTCTTTAAGGTCCCACTTGGTGTCGGCTTTCTTTACCCATGTGCCGTGCAGGCGGGTAACATATTTGTTGTCGAAAGCAGCCTTCATGGGCTTTATGGCTTCGAGCTCGTCTTTCACGCTGTCGATGTCTTTCTGAGAAAGCACTGCTGCGTGGGTAGCTGCTTTGTAAACGTTGTCTTCAAAAATGTCCCAACCGCCGAAAACAATATCGTCGAGTTTTGCAATGGGAAGTACGTCCTTGATTTTCGGGGTTGACCCGTCGGATAACTTGATTGTAGATAATTGTGTGATAGAGCCAACCGGAATACCAAGGCCCTTGCGAGCCATCAATGTACCGGCAATGAAAGTTGAAGCTACTGCTCCACCAACGCCGACAACGAGTATGCCTAATTTGCCTTCGGCCTTTTCCACATTAATTTTTGCCATAATGTTTTTTGAATTAATATCGTTAAACTTAATACTTCTGTCTTTTCCTAAAAAGAAAATTCCGCGCTTTGAGCATTTTGCAATGCTAAAAGCGCGGTAAAAGTAGCCCCAATTTTTTAATTGGAAAAATTATTTTAAATAATTAACGCAGTGAATTTGTTTAATATTTGCAAATGAGGCTCTATTTTTATTAAAACTGGTAAAATATTCGTATTATGTGGTTGTTTTGTGCAAATAAATTATAATACTGCTTTGGACACTTCGGACAGGTTCTTGATGATGCAAGGGTGAGTGACTGCGTCTTCTTCGGCTGTCCATCCCTTGCCTTTCAGCCACAGCACCCGGCATCCAATCGACTCGGCCGGCACGATGTCTTTTTTATAACTGTCGCCGACGACGAGCACTTCGCCGGGTTGCAGCCCGAGGGCTTCAACGCCGAGCATGAAAATGCGCGGGTCGGGCTTGCGCACGCCCACCACGGCACTCTCGATAATCTGCTTGAAGTATCGCAGCAAATCAAAGTCGGCGAGTACGGTTTCGACATTGCCATAGAAGTTGCTCACCAATACCATCGGGTAGCGTGTGTGCAGTGCGTCGAGCACCGGGCGAGCCTCCTCGACCGACGCGCGTGCCCGGTCGTAGCAATACCGTGCCACAGGCTCGGCATAGCGGTCGGTCGCACCTTGCGGCAGCTTGCCGGTCTCGACAAGGTTGTCGAGCTCGATGCGCATTTTAATGTAGAGCAAGTCATAAAAGTTGTGTTCGGGCAAGATGTGGCGTGTGCGGGCCAGTTCGCGCTCGGCATATACGTAGCTGTCGCGGAAGTTCTGCTTGTCGACAGGAACGCCGGCGTTGACATATCCGTCCCATATCACTTCGCTCCAGTGTACCCCACGGCTGTCGATGGTTCCGCCGTAGTCGAATATAATACCTTTAAGATTGTTGATATGTTCCATTTTCGAGTTGTGTTATAAAGTGGCGGCAAATGCGCTCGTGCCTCCAAATCATGTAGGCGAGCATCAGGTTGAGCACTGTCAGCTCAAATGCGAAGTATATCCACGGCATTTGCACAAGTAGGGAGATGAAAAGCACAATTACGCGGGTGTTGAACGAGAGCATGTTGGTGTATTTCATCAGCGGTTTGCTCCGGGCCCTGAAAGCGTCGCGAAACGATTGCGGGATGTCGTCGCCAAAGCGGTCCTTAAGGATTTTGCGCAATTGCTGCATTCGCGGCGTGAGCTTTTCTTGGTTGGCCGTGTATTGTCGGTAGAAGAACAGGGTGAACTTTGCCCAGAAGTTCTTTTTCCACGACAATTGCCGCAGTTTCTCGTCTAATTGCGGGCAACTGTCGAGTTCGCTGCCTTCTTTCCCTTTCAGGAAATAGAGGTGGAACTGGCGGTAGTAGTCGGCGCTTGCTGCTTGCTTGCCGTGGCACATTCCGGCCAAGACAGCCATTACCCAAATTAGCCACGGGTGGGGCATGAAGAATTCGCTTGTCTCGTTGATGCGGAAGCAAATGGCAAAATAGATTGCTACGAACCAGAAGTCGCCGCTCAGCCCGTCGAGAATGCGTCCAAGCCTCGAATACTGGTGGGTGAGGCGGGCAAGCTGGCCGTCGGCACTGTCGAAACTGTTAGCCCAGACGAGTAGCAGCATTCCTATGTAGTTGAGCCACAACAAGTCATCGTGGAAGTAAAACAGAATGCCTGCGGCGATGCCGAGGAAAATGGAGGCTATGGTGATGGCATTGGGAGTGATGCCGAGTTTGGCGGCAAGCAATGCCCACATATATCCGATAGGCCGGTAAAACATCAAGTCGAGCGTCTCTTCGGTGTCGAGCGACTTGAGCGAGTCTTTATATTGTTGTCTTATTTGTGCTAATTTTCCCATTTAAGATAAATAAGTGGAACAAGTGTGTATATAACGCGGTTCTTTAGAATTTTTTCTTTATTTCTCCGATTACGCATTTTGCAATGTGTGGAGCAGCCTCGGTGCGGCAAGGGGCAAAGCTGGGCCAGTCGTTGAAGTCGATGATGCGTATTTCGCCGTCGGGCGATACTATGCAGTCGCCTCCGTAGACAAGTACGTTCAGTTCCTCGGCAGCGCGGCGGCATATTTCTTGAAGCCGTTCTTTGTCAAATTCTATGCCTTGGGCCTTGCCGTTGATGGTTTCGTAGCCATATTTGCTGTGTCCCAAGTCGAGAGGGTAGAACCAGTAAAAGAAAGGCGAGCCGTGAACGCCGTAGAATTTGACGAGGTCGCCCACAAGGTGCTTGTTGATGACGGCTCGCTTGATGCCACGGTAGAAGTATTCCTGTAGCACCTCTTGCGCTTCTTCGGGGTGGCGCACATAGCTCACGTCTTCCTTGTGCATGGCGTGGAAGTCGCCACGTTTTATCCAGCAACTTTGAAATCCGGCTTTTTTCAGTGCCGGTATGACTGCTTCGTCGGTATTCACAATGATGCTGTCGGGATATGGTATGTCGCTGCCCAATAATATTCTGGTCATTCGTTCGCGGGTGCAATTTTCTATTCCGTATCCCGAATTTATTACGAGCCGCCCCTCGTCTTCAAGTTTCTGCAACTTGCTTATGGAGGCTTGTTCGCGGCACATGTTCAGTATTACCGGTTCGGTTATGTCCGATGAGTTGAAGCGTTCCTCGCTATAAACGTTTACCACGTAACCGCGTTTGCGCAGGTGCTCGGCAGTGGCGTTGAATATGGCGGCATCGTTGCCTATGTGGTTAGGCGAATAAGCACCGGCACGCATTATGCCTGCAATTTCTATTTCAGCCATTTTGGGTCAGATGTGAATGTTGTGTGTATTCTATTTGTATAATTAATATGCAAGGTGCGCCGTGGCACAGGCTCACTGTTCGAGTATAAAGCGTTCGGCAGTGGCTATGTCGCCGGCATGGTCTACGTCGACAATCTTGTCGATGGGAAATGCCCTAAGGTTCAGCCCGGCCTCGATGAGTGCACGTTGGAAGTTGCGCATTCGCGATGTGCCGCGTTGCATGCATTGCTCAAGCACTTTGATGGCTTTGCCGTCGAGGGCATATATGCCACCGGATATATATTTGACCCCGTCGAACGGGTTGTCAAGGAACCCGCGTACTTGCATCGTGGTATCGTCGACATCGACGTAAAGGGGCTTTTCATCGTCGATGAACGGTGTGACGGCCATCATTCCGTCGCAACTGCCGTCTGCCGATTCGTATGCACTGATGTACCGGGCAAAATCTGTTTCCTTGAAAATGGTGTCGACCGTGGTCAGGCAAAACTTGCCGGGAGGCATGATGCGGCTCAGTTCATAGAAGCTGTGCATGGAACTTGGTGTGGATTTTACAACTATGTTGAGCGGTATGTCGAGCTTTAAGGTGTCGAGGTATTTTTTTACATCTGTCATTTCTTGGTTGACAATGATGTTTATGCTCTCGGCTTGGCAATGTGTGAAAATCCTTATCAGGCGGCCTATCATTGGTTCGCCGTTAAGCTCCACAAGCGGCTTCGGCCTTTTTACGCCTTCTTGAGCCAGCCGCGACCCTTCTCCTGCGGCAATTATAGCATAATTCATAATGTGAAGTGTGTAAGTTTTGTTATACGTTTATGACTGATGTTCCGGCATCGTTGTCATCGTCGTCCTTGGTGAGGTCGAGAACGACATTGTCGTTGCTCTTGTCGAAGTACTGCTTGCGCAAGGGGTTGGCATGTATGGCCTCGAATGTCTTGCGGTTGCGGTATATGTCGATTGCGGCATATATGGCAGCGAGCATCGAGTCGGGGCTTGCAACGCCTTTGCCTGCAATGTCGTATCCTGTGCCATGGTCGGGCGACGTGCGCACCACCGGCAAGCCTGCGGTAAAGTTCACGCCATTGTCCATGGCGAGAGCCTTGAACGGGGCCAATCCTTGGTCGTGGTACATGGCAAGAACGCCATCAAACTTGGTGTAGTTGCCGTTTCCGAAGAAACCATCGGCCGAGTAAGGGCCGAAGCAACATATCTTCTTGTCGTTGTAGGCCTCGTCGATTGCCGGTGTGATTATGTCATTTTCTTCGTTCCCCAACAGTCCGTGGTCGCCCGAATGAGGATTGAGCGACAAAACTGCAATGCGGGGATATTCGATGGCGAAGTCTTTGCGCAACGACGAGTTGAACAGTTCGAGTTTGTCGATTATGCTTTCTTTTGTGATGGCTCCGGATATTTTCGATACCGGCAGGTGCGTGGTGACCAAGGCCACCTTGATGCGGTCGTTGAACAGAATCATTAGCGATCCGGAGCCGTCGCCTACCGTTGTTTCGAGGTATTCGGTGTGGCCGGGGAAGTGGAAGTGCTCGTTCTGTATGCTGTTTTTGTCGATTGGGGCAGTTACGAGCACGTCGATGATGCCGTTTCGCAGGTCGGCTGCGGCATTTTCAAGCGACGCAAAGGCTGCGCGTCCGGCATTCTCGCTCGGTGTGCCCAATTCTATCTTCAAGTCGTCCATGCCGTTTATTTCCACCATGTTATATGCCCCGTCGCGTGCATGCATGGCATTGTCGATGCAGTTGAATTGTATTGGTTGCAATCCGCAAGCCTTACGGTGGAATGTTGCAGCCTTTGACGAGCCGTAAATCACGGGGGTAAATAATTCGAGTACCATAGGTTCGGCAAGAGCTTTGAGTATCACTTCGTAACCTATTCCGTTGGTGTCCCCTTGGGTAATGCCAACTCTTATTTTTTTATCATTAGCCATTGTGTGTCAGTGGTTTGGATGTTTTTGTTGCTTTGCGGCATATAGCGGCCGCAAAATGATGCGCTAAATTACACATTTTTTTCGACATACACGGGTGTTTGGCTTTGTCATGCCGTCAATTCGGTAATATGGGTAAAAATATAAGGTAAAAAGTTTATCATCGTAGGGATACCGGTTGCTAACTTTGCTGCAAGAAAAAAACAACATATAATAATTACAAATTAATGGAGATAGAAGAATTTAAAGAGTATGTGAAGACGGGGCAGGCTCTTGACAGTGACGAGATACACCTGTTTATGGACGAAATGAGCGATGAGGCTCGGCGGGTGACGTTTAAACTTAATTCGGCTTACCATACTCCCGATGAGGTGAGGGCGTTATTGTCGGAGTTGTTTGGTTACGCCGTGCCCGCGTCATTGCGGGTCTTCCCGCCGTTGTATGCCGACTTCGGTAAGAACATAACCGTCGGGGAAGGGGTATTCATTAATGCCTGCTGCCATTTTCAAGATCATGGGGGTGTGACGCTGGGCGACGGTTGCCAAATAGGGCATAATGTGGTGTTTGCCACACTCAACCACGGGCTTTCGCCCGATACTCGCCGTTCGACGTGGCCTGCCCCGATTGTGCTCGGCAAAGGTGTGTGGGTGGGTTCCAATTCAACGATACTGCAAGGTGTCACTATCGGTGACCATGCTATCGTGGCTGCCGGTGCCGTGGTGACGAAAGATGTCCCTGCGGGCGCCATAGTAGGTGGAGTCCCGGCACGTTTCATAAAGTGGATAACCGACTGAGGCCGATGGCATGCCGGTTGCGCTCCCCACACCGGTAGGGAATTATTTCGTGCGTAACCAACGTCCACGGGCAAGGCGTATCAGGAATATCGTGCCGCGGAAGCAAAGCTCGATGCACATGGCTATCCACACGCCGCGTAGTCCCAGTGTTGGGGCAAGCCATGCGGCGAGTGTGAGCCTGACAGCCCAAATGCTGAAGAAGTTCATGATGCTTGGCACAATGGTGTTGCCTGCGCCGACAAATACGCCGTAGGACACTATGGCGGCGGCAAACATCGGCTCGGCGAATGCTTCGATGCGCAGTGCCATGATTCCGAGGTCGCGTATTTCTTCAACCGGTGTCATGATGCCTATTATCTGTGGTGCAAACAGGTACATGGCGACACCCATGATGCCCATTATCGCCATGCCGGTGACGACGGTAATATAGGCAAACCGCCGGGTGAGATCCTTGCGGCGCGCGCCGATGCTTTGCCCCACAAGGGTGGTGGCGGCATCGGCTATTCCGTATCCGGGCATGTAGCACAGACTTTCGGCCGTGATGGCAAACGAGTTGGCTGCAATGGCAAATATGCCGAGCGGGGCGACAATGACGGTGCTGACTATTTGCGCCCCGCATATTACCGAGTGCTCAAGTCCCATGGGCATACCTATGTAGACCGCTTTCTTCAGCGTGCTGCGCCGTGGAATGAAGCTTCCGCTGTCGATTCGCAAGTTTAACATGGGGGAGCGGCGGAATAGATACCACGACATGAGCGATGCAGTGACCGTTTCGGCAAGGACGGTTCCCAATATGGCACCTTCCACACCCAGCCCGGCACCGGGCATTTCTAACGGTATGCCGAAGATGCTTGTTTGTCGTGTGCCGAAGATGAGAAAATAGTTGAATATGACATCAAGCAGGCACATTAATATGTTGAGCATGCTGGGAATGCGCATGTTGCCGCTGCACCGCAACATGCCGCTTGCAAGAAAATTCATCTGTCTCACCGGCAGGAAGATGGAGTAGATGAGGAAATACACCGACGCATCGCTGCGTATGGCCGGGTCGCCGCCCAACCACCCGGGCAGGTGGCCGCTTATGGAAATGCCGACAAATGCGAGCATGCAGCCAAAGACGAACACCGAAATGACGGATTGCCTGAGCACGTTACGCGCATGTCGCATGTCGCCGGCACCGATGGCGTGTGCAACCTGCACCGAGAACCCTGTTGCCGTAGCTCCGCACAAGCCGCTGAACAGCCATGTGGTGGTTGACATCAGCCCTATGGAAGCAGCCGGATTGGCACCGAGGCTGCCCACCATCGAGGCATCGATATATTGCATGGCTATCGATGAAAATTGTGCAAGTATCGATGGCACGCTAAGTTGGACGGTGAGCCTTAATTGTTGGCCCAACGTCATCGGTTTCCCTCCCCTGATCAAGGCAAGCAGCCCGTCTGTATTATTTCTTTCGGAATCGGTTCCCAAGTTTCTCGTCTGTGTTTTATAGTGTGTCGTATATTGGCCGCAACCGTACAAATGGCCGGAAATTGTGGCATTTGAGCCGAGTGCAGAAAATGCGGTGCTTGTAACCGTATACCGAAGTCACAACTGCAAGCACGTAAATTTCCCCGATGCAAAGGTACTATTTATTCTTGCTACTATTATAACGTAATTACGGTAAAGCATACCTCGATTACTGTTACGAATATTTTCCGCAGCGCCTCGTAGCAGATATGATGAAAAAAACAACAATTTTGCCATGCAACTATTGCGTATGTGAAAATAATAGCATACCTTTGCACTCGCAATCACGAAATAAGTGAGAGTGGCGGCAAGCGAGCCGCAGAGCGATGAAAAATTGGTGCGGTAGTTCAGCCTGGTTAGAATACATGCCTGTCACGCATGGGGTCGCGGGTTCGAGTCCCGTCCGCACCGCAATAGACATTGGAAATCAATGTTTTACAAATTAAGCACCCGATTTTACACCCAAGAATGTAAAG
>CALUMZ010000047.1 GCA_944321865.1 uncultured Muribaculaceae bacterium | reverse complement strand
CGGCTACGCCTCACGCAGCGGTTATGCACATTGGACGGCTCTGCCGCCCGCACACAATTTTGATACATCCTCTACAACTTGACTATGTAAACAGTTGATAATAAGTATTTTTTTTGCAGGTGGGTGGGGTGTCAGATTTCTTGGAAGTGGTGGCGCAGGTCGCGGCCGTAGGTGCGGCCTATGGGCAACTCGTCCTCGTCGAATGGCGGGTAAAGTCGGCACTTGGTTGTTCCCACGAGCAGCAGGTAGTGCATGTTGACGATGTATGACTGGTGTGTCTGCACGAATTGCGGGCTGTATTGCAGAATGTCGTTGGCCGACGTGCCACGTTTCAGTTGCACGAAGCTGTGGTCGTTGAGAGCCACTTCCCACACTTTGCGGCGCATGCTGTAACGGAAATAACCAATGTCGGAAAGCCGCATTACGCGCAGCTCGTTGGTGTAGGTCGCAGCCGTGAACACCTCTTCGTGCTTGTTCATCGACCGGGTTTCGGGCACACGCAGCGAGTCGCTGTTTGACAGCATTCGATGGCGGCGGTAGCGTTTCACCACCTTGTTGAGCTCAAGCTCGTCGATTGGTTTGAGCAGATAATCTGATTCTTCGCCAAGGAAGGTGTTGCTCTCGTGCTTTTGGTAGTAACCGGTGAACATCACTATGTAGGTTGCCGGACTGATGGTTTTCACTGTGCGAATAAAGTCCAGCCCGTTGCCGTCGGGCAACTCTATGTCAAGGAAAAGCAAGTCGGGTTTCACATGCGACACTAATTCTTCTCCTTTTTTGCACAAGGTGGCGTTTCCCACAATTTCAAGGTCGGGGTAATCGGATAACACATCGTTCAACTTCTCGATAGATGCCATGTCATCATCTATAATCAACACTTTGGTCTTGTTATTCATCTCAAAAATAATTTGCTACCAAATTTAATGCTTTTCTCATAATTATGCAAATGGCAGCCGGATGCCGGGATAACATATTTTTTTCACGGCAATGCAGGTGTGTATAAAAACTATCATTTCAATGTGGCAGTAGAGACGCAAAATTTTGCGTCTCTACGACCGGATTGAATAATCTGTTGATATGTAGTATCTTAGGTGCTGTTATGGGCGTAGAGACGTGGCGCGCCACGTCTCTACAACATCAATGTCGGAATTTTGATACATCCTCTACAATCGGAATAGACAAACTGCCTGATATTAAATATTTTATGCGTTATTGCTGTTATTGCCGGCGTGGTGGGCGCAATGCTCGCATGGCATTGAGCACGGCGATTACGGTGACACCGACATCGGCAAATACTGCCATCCACATGGTGGCCAGTCCAAATCCTGCGAGTACAAGCACGAGTAATTTTACGCCTATGGCAAACCAAGCGTTTTCGGCGGCGATGTGCATGGTGTGCCGGGCTGTAGTTATGGCTGTGGCTATCTTGGAAGGCTTGTCGTCCATCAGCACCACGTCGGCGGCTTCGATGGCGGCATCGGAACCGAGCGCCCCCATTGCTATGCCCACGTCGGCACGAGCCAGTACCGGGGCATCATTTATTCCATCGCCGACGAAAGCCAGTGTCCGTCCCCGGTTGCCGGTGTTGATTAACCCTTCCACTACGGCAACTTTGCCGGCCGGTGTCATTTCGGCATGGTATTCGTCTATACCTGTTTCAGAGGCAACATATTTCCCAACTTCGGCGCGGTCTCCGGTGAGCATCACCGTTTTGTCGACACCGATGGCTTTGAGCCGGCGTATGGCTTCCTTGGAGTCTTCTTTTATGGTGTCGGATACGACAATGTGCCCGGCATACGTCCCGTCGATTGTAACATGCACGATGGTTCCCACCTTGTGGCACGGGTGCCAATCGACTCCCAAAGTATCCATCAATTTGGAATTGCCAACGCACACCTCGATGCCGTTTACCAATGCTTTTATACCTTGCCCGGCAATTTCCCTGATGTTTTCCACCCGGCAGTCGTCTTGCTCGTTGGGATAGGCGTTGCGCAGAGATATGGCGATGGGGTGGGTGGAGTATCGTTCGACATGTGCGGCAAGGTGCAGCAGGAGGTGTTCGTCGCACTTGTCGGGGTGTATGGCGCATACTTCAAACCGGCCCTTGGTGAGGGTGCCGGTCTTGTCGAAAACCACTGTGCCAAGTCGGGAAAGCGTTTCTATATAATTCGAGCCTTTTATCAATATGCCTTGCTTCGATGCACCGCCGATGCCACCGAAGAACGCCAATGGTATTGAAATGACGAATGCGCAAGGACACGATACCACAAGGAAAGTGAGAGCCCTGCCGAGCCAAATGGGGAATAATGTGGAAAATTCACCTTGTTGCAACAGCGGTGGCACGAATGCCAACAGCAATGCGGCCGCTACAACAATCGGGGTGTAAATTTTTGCAAACCGGGCAATGAATGTTTCACTTTTCGACTTGTTTTCGCCTGCATTTTCCACGAGGTCGATGATTCTTGATGCAGTGGACTCTGCAAAGTTTTTTGTCACTTTTATTTTCAGCAATCCCGATATGTTGACGCAGCCCGAGGCCACCGTGTCGCCGGTGCATACGTCGCGTGGAAGGCTTTCGCCGGTAAGAGCAACGGTGTCGAGACTCGATGTGCCGTCAATGATGTTCCCGTCTAATGGGATTCTTTCGCCCGGCCTGACGATTATGGTTTCGCCAATGGCCACGGTGTCGGGGTTGACGGTTTGTTCCGAGCCGTCCCTAAGCACGGTTGCCGTGTCGGGGCGTATCTCCATCAGGCTTGATATGGCACGGCGGCTTTTGCCCTCGGCATAATGTTCAAACAGTTCCCCAATCTGGAAAAACAGCATCACAAAAACGGCCTCGGCAAACTGAGGTTCACTGTCGGGCAGGAATCCTATGGACAATGCTCCGGCGGTGGCAATGCTCATCAGCAGGTCTTCATTGAAAGCCTTGCCGCGCAGCAGTTTCTCGATTGCTTCATAAATAACGTCAAGGCCTACTATAAGGTAAGGCACAAGGTATAAGAGAAAAGTTTGCCACAACGTCGGGCCGGTGTCTTTTTCAATTATTGCGGCTACGACAAGCAGTATTGCGGCGATGATGATGCGAGCCAGTTTTGTTTTCATAAACGGTTGTTTTGTTTCATGCCGCAAAGTTACTGTGTGTAAAGTGCAACCGTGTTGCAAAGTTGTAAGGTGCGGCAGCAGCCGGTGACAAAAATAGCGAGGAGGACGAGTGCCTCCCCGCTATCGGTGTGTCATTGATTATGTTGCGTCGCTTTATTCGCTGACGATTTCTATGGTGCCTTTCTTCAGCCCTTTGCCTGTGGCTTCGAGGGTGATTTTGCCCGGTTCTTCGGTCGAAGACACGATTGCTGTCATCATGCCGTTGAACACGTGCATGTGCGGAGCTTGGAACGACTCGAGCGATGCAGGGTCGCCGTTGGCCCCGGCACGGTAGTAACCTTTGCCTTTCACCTTGAACTTGATTTCGTTGTCGGCGAGCGGACACAAGTTGCCGTCCTTGTCAACCACCTTGACTGTGACGAACGACAAGTCCTTGCCGTCGGCCTTGATTTGGCTGCGGTCGGCCACGAGTTCTATGTGGTGAGGTTTGCCTGCGGTGTGCATCTCAGTTTCGGCCACCGGCTTGCCGTTTTCATCGTAAGCCACCACTTTCACCGTTCCCGGTTCATACTTGGTGTCCATCCACATCAGGCGGTAACGTTGCTGGCGCAAGAAGCGTGTCGAGCCAACGGTGTCTTCGCTGTTGTCAACCTTTATCGACAAGTCCTTTGTGCGCTTGCCTTGGCTCTTGCCGTTGATGAACACTTCGGCCGAGGGGTAGTTGGTGTAGACGAATATCGGCGTCACTTCGCCTTCGCGGCCTTCCCAGTTCCAGTGTGGCAGTACGTGCAACGTTTCGGCCTCCTTGTTCCAGTGGCTGCGGTAGAGGTAATAGCGGTCTTTCGGCAGGCCTGCAAGGTCGAGAATGCCGAACAGCGAGGAGTGGCTTGGCCAATCGCTGTAATACGGAGTGGGTTCGCCAAGGTAGTCAAAGCCGGTCCACACAAATTCGCCTATGCAATAGGGGAGGTCGTCGTGCTGGATGAAGTCGTCTTCGGGCAGGTTCGACCAACCGCAGTGTTCAACATCGTAGGACGATGCTTGGTGGTCGGGATATTTTTGCATCGAGCGGCGAACAACCGGGAATTTGTACACGCCGCGAGAGCTTACCGTCGAGGCTGTTTCGCTGCCGAGAATGATTTGTTGCGGCAGTTTCTCGTAGTTGATTTGGTACTTGTGCGGGCGGTAGTTGAATCCCGGCACGTCCATCACGGCAGCCATGTTGTTGTTGACAACGGCATCGGGGTTGTCCATGCCCTGAGTTACGGGGCGAGTGGGGTCTTCGCGGTGGCAAATGTCTTGCAAGTAACGCGAGATTTTGGCACCGTTATAGTTGCCTTGGTCGGGAACTTCGTTGCCGATGCACCACATCACCACGCTGGGGTTGTTGCGGAACTGGTGCAACAAGTTCACCATGTCTTTTTCCGACCATTCGTCGAAGAACTTGTGGTAACCGTTGTCCATCTTCGGAGTTTTCCATTCGTCAAATGTTTCGGCCATCACCATCATACCCATTTCGTCGCAGGCACGTATCAGCTCGGGTGCCGGCATGTTGTGGGAAGTGCGTATTGCGTTGCAACCCATGTCCTTGAGAATGCGAATCTGGCGGCGAATACCGGCATCGTTGGCAATGCCGCCGAGCGGGCCGAGGTCGTGGTGGTTGCACACGCCGCGGAAGTAGGTGTGCTTGCCGTTAAGGAAGAAGCCCTTGCCGGGGACAAATTCAAGCGAGCGCACGCCGAAGGTGGTGGTGTACTCGTCTTTCAACGCCGAGCCTTCATATATTTTCGACACGGCGGTGTACAGAGCCGGGTTCTCGGGCGACCACAGCGACGGGTTGTCGATAACCATTTCTTGCACGAAGCTGTTGCCATCGTAAGCAGAGCCTTGCTTTTCGGCCGAAGCCACTACTTTGCCGGAGGCATCTTTCAATTCGGTAATGATTCGGTAATCCGATATTTTTTTGCCCTTGGGCATTTCGAGTTTCGTAATCAGATTCACCTTTGCAAAATCATCTTTTACCTCGGGTGTAGTCAATTGAGTTCCCCACACGGGCACATGGGCATCTTCGGTTATGTACAGATGCACGTTGCGGTAAAGTCCCGCACCCGGATACCAGCGTGACGATTCCACCTCGTTTTCAAGGCGCACGGCCAATGTGTTGCCTGTGGCTTTGAGATAGGGGGTTACGTCGAAGTAGAATGAATTGTAGCCGTAGGGCCAATGACCTATTTCTTTCCCGTTTAGCCACACGCGGGCATGGCTCATGGCGCCATCGAAGATGAGTGCGGCAGTTTTACCTGCGGCAAATTCGGGAGCGTCAAATTCAAGGCGATACCACCCCACACCGATGAATGGCAGGCCGCCCGTGCGCCCTGCATGAACGATGGCTTCGGTTTGCCCGTCTTGTGCTATTGCCATGTTCTGACGGTCGTTGTTAATATCAAACGGGCCATATATTGCCCAGTCGTGCGGAACCACCACCGATTCCCATTTTGTATCGTCAAAGCCGACATTACTGAAATTCGTTTGATCCTCGCGAGTGAATTTCCACCCTTTCTCGAATGTGTGTTGCACACGCACTTGTGCAGCCACCCCAATCGTAATAAATATTAGCAAAGTTGCCAATGAGGTAATTCGTCTCATAGTAAAAAACTATTGGTTATTGGTTGAATGTAATTGTTGGTTATTTAATTGGATAAAATTAGTCATTTATGTGCTAGCAATCCAACTCTCAGCCCGTCTTTTTTGAATAAATAACATTCATGCAACAAGATATGTGCGTGTGGCAGTGGTGTGGTGTGGCTATTTGGCGGGGCGTATGTTGCTCTTGAAGTGGCTGTTCTTGTGTACTTCCTGCGGGTTGCCGGCATACCTGATGTTGCCTGAGCCCGAGATTGACGCGTCAAGTGAGCCGGTGGCGTTGCAATTGATAGTGCCGGAACCGGCAATCGATGCCTTGGCGTGCTTGGCGGCAAGGTGCCCGGCACTGATGTTGCCCGAGCCGGTGATTTTCAGGACGGCTTCACCTGCCGACCCCTTGATGGAGATGTTGCCCGAACCCGATATGGATGCTTTGGCCGTAGAAGCCATGGCGTTGTCGCAAACTATGCCGCCCGATCCTGATACACTGCAATTTAGCGACTTGCATTGTATTGCGCGTGTGGTGATGCCGCCCGAGCCGGTGACTGTAATTTTGATGTCGTGTGATGCCATGTCAAGTTTCGATTTTATGAGAATGCTGCCCGAGCCTGTCACCGAGTAGCCGCTTACCGTCGGAGCGGTTACGAAGATTGTTACATTGGGATTGCCCGAAATGTGCGTGTCGCGCTCGAACCGTATCGACAGATTCCCGTTTGAAATGTCGGTCTTGACTAATGGAACAATGTTGTCGGGACCCGTGATTCGTGCTTTACATGTGTTGCCTGTTTCATATACCACATCAAACGGACCTGCCGATGTGATGGCATTGAAGTCGTTTAACGTCACATTTTTCGTGATAATGTTGTCGCTTGGTTTTATGGTCTCGGCCGATGTGACGCATGCACTCATGGCAATCATTATTAAGCTCATTGCCAATGTCCGGAGATGTTTCTTCATGTTTGTCATATTCAAATTGTTTGTTAGGGATTAACGATATTGGATTGGACTACGCAAGGTAGCCGAAAAGTTGCATTTCTGCAATAAAAAATCTAAGTGTGTGCGGCATATCCATGTAAAATCATATTACTTTTGTAAAAAAATATGATATAAGTGAAATTATGATGCGGACTATATTTTCCCGGTTGCATGCGTTGCTGCTTTTGGCGGCAATCTCGGCAACCACGGCATATTCCCAGATTTTGTGGAAAGTTTCGGGTAACGGAGTGCATGACTCATATATACTTGGGACGCATCATATAGCTCCTGTTGCCATACTCGACAGTATTGCAGGTTTCGATGAAGCATTTGCCCAATGCCAAGTGTTGTATGGGGAAATTGACATGGCTTCATCGATGCAGGAAATTGCGGCTAAGTCTCAGCAGTATATGTTGGCTCCTGCCGACAGCGCGTTGAGCAAGGTGTTATCGGCCGAGGAGATAAAGACTGTCGATGCCGCCACGCAGAAGTATATGCACTTGCCTGCAAGCATGTTTGACAGGTTGAAACCTGCCGCATTAAGCACACAACTTGCCGTGATTCAAGCTGCATCGATATTCAACGGTTTCGATCCGGCAAAGCAGATAGATGCCGCATTGCAGCAAAAAGCGAGGGACATGGGAATGCCTGTAATGGGATTGGAGACTGCCGATTTCCAATTGCAAATGTTGTTTGGCACGCCTGTTTCTTGCCAAGCCGCAGACTTGATGAAGATGTTGAACGACGAGGCCGGGTACTTGGAATACACGCGTATCCTTGCCGATGTTTATTCCCGTCAGGAAATTGACGCGATGCTTGAATTAATGCGTGATCCGGGGCTCGGAATGTCGGAGCATGAACTTGACAGGCTGATTTATGACCGGAACGCAGCATGGGTGGAACATCTAAAGGCGGTGTTGCCCGCGAAGGCTGCTTTTGTCGTTGTCGGGGCAGGACACCTGCCGGGAGAAAAAGGCTTGTTGTCGCTGTTGCGCAGGGCCGGTTACAGTGTGACACCGGTATATTGATGATTGTGTATGGTTAGGTTTTTATCGATTATGGTTATGGTTGCCATGCTTTGTGTGTCATGTTCAAGCAATGGCGACAAGGATTGCGAAGAAGAGTTCGTGAGGTTTGTTCACTTGCCCGGGCATACATGGTTGCGCACGTCCCCTTGTTATTTCAAGCCGGGAGTGGAAGGCGACAGGGTGTCGATGTCAATATCGGTGAGGCATGAAAGCGGTTATGAATATTCTAATGCCACATTGACGATAGATGTCGTGGATGCCGATACACTTACATTCCGCCGCAGGGTATCCATACCGCTTGCCGACCGCAACGGTAACTGGACGAGCGACGGATTCGGGTCGTTATACCAGTGTCAAGTGCCTGTGGCCGATGATTTGCAACTCGATTCCACATCGGTTATATTGGTGTGGCAATCGATGGGATGCGACACGTTGATGTATATAACCGATGTGGGCATCAGTGTTTCAAAATAGCGTTTGCCGGTTTTATTGCTCCGATAATATCCTAACGAGTCCCATCAGTCCCGACCGGAAAGTTTCGGGTGGCAGATAGCGCCCCAGTAGTTTACGTTCATATTCCATGTCGTAATTGTTATTGACTAAATTGCCAACCCGTATCACGATGTGGTTTTCCCCCTGCTTCAAGTTGTCGGTTGAGAACTTGTAGGGAGCCCATAGCTTGGCACCACAATCCTTGCCGTTTACCCACACTTGCGCAAAGTGATAAACCGTGCCCAAGTCGATGATGGCCGAATCAATGGGAGCGTCAATGACGAAGTGTGTTGAATAGTTAAGCAGTCCGCTGAAGCCCGACGGTAATTCGCTCCACCTGTTCCAGTCTGACAACGGCTTGGGGAGAATCGAGTCGGGATATTCAACCGGGTTTTCCAATACAGGTTGAACAGTTTCGGGAATAGTAATATTCCATATTCCTGCAATGGTCTGAAGTACTGCTTCGTCGCAGTATTTTTCAAGATGCCCGTCGGAGGGTTGCGACGGGTCCACAACAATCCAAAACGCCTCATTGGGTTGAAACGCAATGCGTATCCTCTCATTCATGCCGATTGTCAGCGACGGAACATCTTCGATTTTTCCCGTTTCGCAATCCCATTTTGTGACTTTGCCGTGAATTCCTTGTATTTCAAGTTCGGGAATCTGCGTTTCATCACCATTGTTTACCACCCAGAAGAAATGGCGATTGTCGATGATGCGATGCTTCTGCAACATATCAAACTCTCCCGACACGAATCGAATGTGTGATTTCAGACGTGTGCCGGGCAACTTCAGTTCCTCGTCCAACCGCCCCGGCAACTGCTTGAATTTGCCGGCTTGCCATCGATATATGCACAACCGTCCTTGTATAAATTCCCGGATTTGTACCACCAAGCCATGTCGCCGTCAATAGATGTGTCATCGGGTATGAGCCCGACATATACGACTGTTCCTGCCGGCAAAACTTCGGGGATTGGCAGGGTGGGTTTGTCGTCTTCATACCGGCCGCAGGGAAAATACTTTGACGTAATCAATCGCCCACGGGGACCATTTTCACGTACTTCTACCGTGAATCCTGTATGAGTGCGGGTGAAATAAAATGTAGTCATGACCGACAGTTCGTTTAACCATGGCTCATTTACCCTAAGTGTTTGCCCCAATGACTCAGCGCCCTTAATGTCGTATGCCTGCAACCCGGCGGGAGCGATGTTGTCTTCTATGTGGGTGTAGCGGTATTTTACACTGTCTGCGCCCTCTTGCAGGCGGGCGGCAACGGTGAAGAACGATTCGGGCAGAGCTACCTTTTCGCCCGGTTCTATATCTCGGACCAAAAAAGTAAGATACTCATTGCACAGCTCGGGGTGGCCGTCCACGACACGCCCTTTGGCTTGCCCGCTTGGCCACATGTATTCGTCGTTGTAGCCCACATACGCGCCACGTTCCCCGGCCATGTCGGCCAATTGCCCGATCGTAGCCAGCCACTCGTCCGACATCCATTCGTCGCCCGGCAGGCTCGGGTGCGGCTCCATTGCATCGCCCAATCCCGGAGTGTTGTGTAACAATTCATACATGGAAATGCGACCGTGGATGTAACCCAAGTTGAACCTCTGTTCCAGTATTTCATCGGCCATAGACACTATTTTCTCTTTGTTCAAAGGCTCGTCCCAGAACCAAAACAGATATGGCGCATAAATCATATCGGGGTTTTCAAACTGTTGCTGCAACTTGGCATAACTGTCGTCTTGCAGGTCGCCCCACTTCGTATTCTGTGGCGTTTCGTTTTTTGTCCCACAGCCTGTGGCCAACAACAGGATTGCAGCAACCAATGCCGCTCCGAAATTTTTACAAACTGTATTCATGGCAGAATCTATGATGTTTATTATTTTTGTGCCGGTATATAAGCAATGTCAAAGATAAAAAACGAGCCATAAATCGAATTGCAAATTTTGATGAAATGCTTTTGTGCTTTGACATTTAATTGATTGGCATAATTATTGATAAATATTATTGGAGTTAATCAAACACGAGAAATTATGAATATCATTCCGCTTTCAATGGAACAGGAAATAGCAGGGCGCGTGAGCCGCATTGCCGGTGAATTGTCGGCAAGGGGCATGGATGCCATACTGCTGTCGGATTTTGCCAACCTTTATTACACGTCGGGCAGGGTGTTTTGCGGTTACGCTTATATAACTGCCACCGGCGAGGTTACATATTTTGTAAAGCGTCCCATCGGACTTGAAGGAGACAACGTGGCTTACATTCGCAAGCCCGAACAAATAGCCGAAATGCTCGGTGCCGGCAAGATGCCCGGCTGCATAGCCTTGGAAATGGGCCGCTCTTCATTTAATGAGATAGAGCGATTGAAGAAGGTTTTCCCTTGTGCACAAGTTGTGGACGGAACACCTGTGATGAACAGCGTGCGCGCGGTGAAGAGCGAGTTTGAAATTTCCAAGTTGAAAACTTGCGGTATACACCACGAGACTGCATATGGCAATATCAAGAAGGTATACCGCGAGGGTATGACTGATATAGAGTTGCAAATTGAAATAGAACGCATATTACGCAGCGAGGGTTGCCTCGGGCAATTCCGAATTGCCGGCGACACTATGGAACTGTTCATGGGCAACCTGCTGTGTGGCTATAATGCCGAAACGCCGTCGCCATACGACTTTGCAATGGGTGGCGGCGGCCTTGACGAGTCGCTGCCGGTGGGTTGCAACGGGTCGTTGATAAGGCCGGGTAACACGGTGATGGTGGACATGTGCGGCAACTTCAACGGCTACATGACCGACATGACGCGGGTGTTCAGGATAGGCGAAATAGGCGAACTTGCCCGGAAGGCTCATTCACTTTCAATCACTATTCACCACCGCCTCGCTACGATGGCAAAGCCCGGAGTTGAGGCCAAAGCACTGTATGAGGAAGCCATGAAAATAGTCAAAGATGCAGGACTTGAAGAATATTTCATGGGCTTGAAGCAAAAAGCCGGTTTCATAGGGCACGGCGTGGGCATCGAGGTAAATGAGCTGCCTGTAATCGCACCGCGCAGCCGCGATGTGTTGCAAGCCGGCAATGTAATAGCCTTGGAACCGAAGTTCGTGATACCGCAGGTAGGTGCCGTGGGGATAGAAAACACCTACGTGGTGCGCGACAGCGGGCTTGAATGCCTCACCAATTTCCCTGAAGAGATTCAGGAATTGTACTGACGCTTGTAGCGTAGATATAATTGCAGTAGCAATATTTTTAGCATTAAAATATATCAAACATATTTTACTGCTAAAAATATTGCTATTTTAGTGTCTCATTAATAGTTTATTGCAACAATATGATAATATTTTGTCCTGTTGGCGGATATGGTGAGGTTTGAGTAGTTGCCGTCAATAACATAAATTGACGTGTAAGGTAAGCCGGTTTGAGGGATGCTTGTGATTCCCCAAACCGGCTTGTTGCTGTTATTGGTTACAGATGTGCGTCAGAGCATCTGCTTTACTTGTTCATATACGTTTTGTGCCGTGAAACCGAATTTCTCGTCAAGCACTTTGTAGGGTGCAGAGTAACCAAAGAAATCGATACCCCAGATCTTGCCGTTCAGCCCCACGAGGCTCTGCATTGCAAACGACAATCCGGCGGTAAGGCCGAAGTTCTTGCCGTTGGGTGTTATTACGCTCTCTTGGTATTCTTGGCTTTGATTGCGGAACAGGCCTTCGGACGGTGCCGAAACCACGCGCACTTTCACTCCATCGCGTCGCAGCAAGGCGGCACCGGCAACGAGGGTAGACACTTCCGACCCGCTTGCAATGAGTGTTACATCGGGATTCTCATCAGATCCGGCTACGATGTAAGCCCCTTTGGCTGCGAGTTTGTAGTTGTTCCCCTCTGGCAGGTTGTCGACATTTTGTCGGGAGAAAATCAAGCCGGTGGGCGTAGTGGTGTTTTCCATTGCCAGTTTCCATGCCTGAGTTGCTTCTTCCACATCGGCGGGGCGCAGCACGAGCATAGAGTTGCGTCCACTGTGGTTCTTCATCTTCTCCAAGAGCCGCACTTGTGCTTCTTGTTCTACCGGTTGGTGCGTAGGTCCGTCTTCACCCACACGGAAAGCGTCGTGCGACCAGATGAATTTCACCGGCAACTCCATCAATGCCGCCATGCGCAGTGCAGGTTTCATGTAGTCGGAGAACACGAAGAATGTGCCGCACGAGGCGATTACGCCGCCGTGCAAGGCCATGCCTATGCAGCAACATGCCATGGTGAGTTCGGCAACTCCGGCTTGCAGGAATGCGCCTGTAAAGTCGCCCTTGTCGAATGCATGGGTGTGCTTGAGGAATCCGTCGGTCTTGTCGGAATTGCACAAGTCGGCCGATGCGCAAATCATGTTTTCCACATGTTCGGCAAGTACGGTAAGTACAGCCGATGAGCCGGCCCGTGTTGGGCCTCCGGCCTTTTGCTTAATGGCATCCCAATCGATTTCGGGTATTTTGCCGCTAAAGAATTGTTCGAGTTTGGCAGCCTTGTCGGGATTGTTCTTTGCCCACTCGGCTTTCTCGGCACGCTTCACCGCCATTATTTCGAGCAGCTCTTTTCTGCGTTTGTCATATATGGCTTGGACTTCGGGGAAAATCACGAACGGATTCTCGGGATCGCCACCAAGGTTCTTGACGGTGTTGATGTAAGCGCCGTTGCCCAATGGGGCTCCGTGTGTCCCACAGTCGTGTTCGTAGCTTGTGCCGTCGGCTCTCAATGCGCCTTTCCCCATTATAGTGTGCCCGATAATCAGAGTCGGTCTTTCTTGCTCGGCCTTGGCCTCGGTCAGGGCTTTTCTTATTTCATCGGGATTGTTGCCGTCGATTTCAATCACATGCCAGTTCCAAGCGCGGTATTTGGCAGCGACATCTTCGTCCGACACCTCTTCGCACGTCGTTGACAATTGTATTTCGTTGGCATCATAGAACATTATGAGATTGCCCAGTCCTAATTTTCCGGCGATGCGTCCGGCACCTTGCGAAATTTCTTCTTGTATGCCGCCATCGGAGATGTAGGCATATATGGTTTGTCCCATGACTTCATTTCCAAGCCTTGCGGCAAGGAATTTGGCAGCAATGGCGGCGCCTACGGCATAGCAATGGCCTTGTCCCAACGGACCCGAAGTGTTTTCTATGCCGTGGGCTATGTCAAATTCCGGGTGTCCCGGACATGGCGACCCCCATTGACGGAATGTCTTCAAGTCGTCGATTGTGTATTTGCCCGCCATGGCAAGCACCGAATATAGCATTGGCGACATGTGTCCGGGGTCGAGGTAGAGACGGTCGCGGCCTTCCCAAAACGGATTTTCAGGGTCATATATAAGAAACTCAGAGTAAAGCACATTCACGAAGTCGGCACCACCCATTGCCCCTCCGGGGTGTCCCGACTTGGCCTTTTCAACCATAGCAGCAGTCAATATGCGTATGTTGTCGGCTGCGCGCGTCATTAATTTGCTGTCGTTCATAGACCTTATTTTGTTGTTTGGATTATCGTATTTGCAAAAGTATTAAAATATATTGACAAAAAGAAACTCTTTCGTCCGTTTAAATGGATAGATGGGATTAATTTATTTCACGGTTGCTCGTTTCCATGTGTGTTTTTTATGGGAATGCGTGTTGCGGAGTCTCCGATTCTGCAATTTTTTTGCAGATTTTCGACTAATTGGCAAGACGTGTTCAGGTGTTAAACCCCAATCAGTCATCAGTCTGCAAAAAAATTGTTTTGAGAGTGCTTTTTATGCCGCATTTTAGTTTCTGCCGTCAGTTTCCCATGGTATGAATTTGCTCGACATATTCCTAAAAATCGTCATAAAATCTAATGACCGATTTGGGTTAAAAAATTTTTTATTATATTTGCACCACAATTCAATTTAATGCCATTGCCTTTGAGTAAAGTCTCATGCGTGATTAAGTAGTGTGTGATGGCGTTTCCAAGATATAACTTTTTTCAAATTAATTTCATTTTTCACACAAGTTAGTGCAACGTTAATCCACAGTTGCATTACAGGAGCGTGATAAGCATGGAAAATGTTTCGCGCTACGTCCTAATATATTACTTTTAATATATGTACACTCTTTCTGATTTAAGTTCGCTCGACCTGACTGAATTGAAAGCCATTGCCACATCAATGGATATAACGAAAATCGATGATTTGAGTCAAGATGACTTGATTTACACAATTCTCGACCAACAGGCTATTAATAGTTCCAAGGCTTCGGCTGCCAACGTGCGCAAGAAACGCACGACAAAGGCAAAAAACAAGGCAGCCAAGGGGGGAGCAAAAAATGATGCCGCCGTAAGTGACGAAACGAAGAACAATGGGGGCGCAGCGGATAATAGTCGGGAAGCTGCCGATGATAAAAACAAGCCGGTCAAGGCTTCTGCCGATTCAAACCAGCCGGGCGATGATGCTGCCAACGGCAAGGCTCAGGCCGGCAAGCAGGCCAAGCAACGAAAAAAGACAAGAAAAAATAAAGAAATGGAAAATAGCAATGAAAGTGATGCGTCGATGCAAGTCGATGTTGATGCAGCCGTAGTGGACGGCAAGGTCGATAATGGTGCGGCTTTAACTGAAAATCGGCCCGATGATGCCGCTGTCAGTGCGGTGTCGCAAGAGCTTTCGACCGATATGGCCGAAGAAGTGGCGCATGTAAACGACGGCGGTGCGCCTGCCGAAGAAAGCATCGAGCAGACTTTTCAAGCAGACGGCAACGTAAATGACGCAGATGGCGAAAACAAGCAGAATGCACGGCAAGTGAATGCCGAGGTAAAGAAGCCTGCAATTTCGCTTGATTCGTTTTTTAATACCGGAGCACGCAAGACTTTCAAGCCGCGGAGCCGCGAGGAACGCGAAGAAGCCGCACGGCGGGCAGCCGAGGAGGCTCGTCGTGCCGCCGAAGAAGCTGCCAAGGCGCCCATCATAATACAAGAACCGCAGGCCGAAAAGCAGGAAGCCGACCAGCCGGCAACCGCTTCGGGCAAGCGCAACAAGTTCAACAAGCAAAACGGCAAGCAGGCTGCCGCAAAGCCTGCCGAACCCGAACCGTTCAATTTTGAAGGTATACTGAAGGCATCGGGTGTGCTTGAAGTGATGCCCGACGGATATGGTTTCTTGCGTTCGTCGGATTATAACTATCTTACCTCGCCCGACGACGTGTATGTGGCTCAAAGCCAAATCAAGCTCAACGGATTGAAAACCGGCGACGTGGTGGAAGGAACCATAAGGCCGCCTAAAGAGGGGGAAAAATATTTCCCGTTGTGCAAGGTCGACCTTATCAACGGCCGCACTCCCGACTTTGTGCGCGACCGTATCCCGTTTGAGCATCTTGTCCCGCTGTTCCCTGAGGAGAAATTTAACCTTACAGGAGGGAAAACGTGCAATATTTCCACTCGCATCGTTGATATGTTTGCTCCCATCGGCAAGGGACAGCGCGGCTTGATAGTGGCACCGCCCAAGACCGGTAAGACGGTGCTGCTTAAAGATATTGCAAATGCCATCTCGGAGAATCATCCCGAAACCTACATGATAATATTGCTCATCGACGAGCGTCCCGAGGAGGTGACCGACATGGCTCGCAGCGTGAATGCCGAGGTGATAGCATCGACGTTTGACGAGCCGGCCGACCGCCACGTGAAGATTGCGGGGCTTGTGCTTGAAAAGGCTAAACGATTGGTCGAGTGCGGGCATGACGTGGTGATATTGCTGGACTCAATAACAAGGCTTGCACGAGCATATAACACGGTGTCACCGGCTTCGGGCAAAATCTTGTCGGGTGGTGTGGATGCCAACGCACTGCAAAAGCCGAAGCGATTCTTTGGCGCAGCCCGAAACATCGAGAATGGAGGCAGCTTGACGATTATCGCAACCGCGCTTATCGAGACCGGCTCGAAAATGGACGAGGTGATATTTGAGGAATTTAAGGGAACGGGCAACATGGAGTTGCAGCTCGACCGCAAATTGTCGAACAAGCGTATATTTCCTGCCGTGGATATCATGGCATCGAGCACGCGGCGCGACGACTTGCTGCTTTCGCGCGACACGCTTAACCGCATGTGGATATTGCGCCGTTTCTTGAGCGACCGCAATTCAATCGAAGCGATGGAATTTATCAAAGACCGCATGGAACGTACCCGTTCAAACGAGGAACTGCTGTTGACGATGAACGACTGATGCCCGTGCACGGCAATATGCGAGCGCGCAGGCACAGCCCGGCAGCATATCGCAGTACACAAAATATAGTTCACCCCGGTTGTAGCAGGGTGTATCAAAATAGCAAGGGGGTGTATCAAAATGCGATTTTGCCATGAGTAGAGACGTGGCGTGCCGCGTCTCGATGTTCGCAACATTATAAAAATATTCAATATCAATAGTTTGTCTAACCAGATTGTAGTGGGTGTATCAAAATTCCGACATTGATGTTGTAGAGACGCGGCGCGCCACGTCTCTACGGGAGTGACAATATATAAAACATTAAATATCAATAACTTACCAAATGTAGTTGTAGAGACGCGATTAATCGCACTACTGTCCCAAAAAAAATTTAACAATCCAAAAAACGCGAAAATTCGATTAAATAAGTGGCATTTTGCCAAAATCAAAAAG
>CALUMZ010000046.1 GCA_944321865.1 uncultured Muribaculaceae bacterium | reverse complement strand
TCCGCTAATATAGGAATTTCTTCCTTTAGCGGCTACTTCCTTTTTTTATTTCTCCAATTTTATTTAGGACAATATTGCCGATGAAGATATTCTTCGCGGGAAAAGCGTGTGCTTCATAGGCGACAGCTACGTGGCCAATCATGGTTGCGCGGTGAGTGAAACGTGGCATTACAGGGTGGCTGAGGAGAATGGTATGAAGTATTACAACCTTGGACGTAACGGCAACAGCGCGGTGTTTGAGCGGGATTCAATATACGGGCTGCCCATTTTGCAGCGTTATTCAACCATTCCGGCCGATGCCGACTTGATAGTGATAATTGCAGGCCATAACGATGCTTACATAGTAGGCGAGAATCTTGAAAAACAGGCAGAACTGCGGCAAGGCATGTGCTTGAAAAGGAATTACCCGAAATCGAAAATTGGTTGGGTTACACCGTGGAATGTTGAATATAACGGATTCCCGGCCGTATTGAACATCGTCAATGAAGTGTGCCGGCAAAATGGAGTGGTTGTGCTCGATGCCGCACTGACAAGTGGAATAAATCCGAATGATTCGGCTTTCAGGGCTCGTTATTTTCAAAGCAGTGCCGACAATGCCCATCTCAATGCTGCCGGACATGAACTCATTTTGGATCGGGGACGACAGTTCTTGGTTAACTTGTGCTATGAATAAAAATATACAGCAAGGGAAATTGTTTAGTTTTTTCTTGAGAGTTTTTTAGGTTTGTTTTAGTGGTTTATGTTTCCAACATTGGAAGAAAGAACCTCCCGGGTGGGCAAGTGGTTTGCCGCCGGGAGGTTTTTTCGTCTCACAGGGTGTTGATGTAGGTGGTGAGTGAGGCTTCGTTTGGCAGGCCTAATTTCTTTTTCAGCCGGTATCGCTTTATTTCGACCGACCGCGAGGCTATGCCCATCACGGCCGAGATTTCCTTGGTGGTAAGGTTTGCCCTTATCAGGCAGGCAAGTCGCAGTTCTCCGGTAGACAAGTCGGAATGGACGGCTTTCAAGCGGTCCATGAAGTTCTTGTGAATTTCGACAAAGAAATTTTCAAACGAAAGCAGTTTGTCGGTTTCGGTGGTACCGGTTTGTATAACTTTGAGCAGCCGGTTATAGTTTTTGTTTGGCCAACGGTCGCCCAATTCCATCTTTTGCTTGTCGATTTCGGCCGATATGGCATCAATCAATTCTTGTTTTTGAGTAAGGAACTTGAGGTTTGTCATCATCTCGGTTTCTTGTGAGCGTACTTTCTCCCGGAGTGCTTGATTTTCTTGTTCCTTGAGTTCGTTTTGAAGTCGGGAATTTTCTTTTTCCAAATTATGCTTCAGTTTCATTTTCCTTTGCCGCTCGATGCGCCATACGATAAATGAAATCATGCCTGCCCCCAGAAATATGTATAGGACAATGGCCCACCAGCGTTTATAGACGGGGTATTGAACCACTATATTGAATCGCAATAAATTGCCAAACAAGTCTTTTATTTCCAGACTGTGTGAACCTGCCGGAATGGAAGTAAAACTGATTATTCCTGAATTTTGCCAGTTGCTCCATTCGGTTGTCAGGTCGTTAAGCCGGTATGAAAACCTGTCTCCGATGCCGTTAATGGTTGAGGTGACATGAAATTGGACGTTGGTTGCATGGTCGGGAAATTCTATAATGCCGCAGCGTCCCGGCATATATAATGTTTTGTCGTTTATGGAATAGCTGATGCCTTCCAATGCCATAGGCTTTGGAGCCTGAGCCGTGTCGGACAAATTAAACAATCGACAGCCATCATGAAGCCCTGCCATGATGATACTGTCGTTTATGAGTGAAATATTGTAGTGCCCGTCATACAGGGCAAGTTGGTTTTGTCCCAAATAAAATGTGTTTTGCAATGCAATGTGCCCCTGTTTGTAGGAATATATTCTTAAGGTTTCACCGGCGTAGCACCATATTTTCCCATCGGCAAGATTATGTATGGCCCGGATCTCTGCCGGCGAGCCGGGCATTAATGTCCCGGTCATTTCCGTGTCATGAATGAATTTGTCGGTTTGAGGTTGGTAATAAAATACCTTGTTTTGCGATGCGAAGTATATTTTGCCGTCTGCCTTGAAGATGCAAAGTCCGTTCATGTCTCCCTCTTCTTCAAATTTGTCGAACGTGACAGTTCGGTCCACTTTGCCGTAATCTTGGCTGAGGTGCAGCAGCGCAAGCCGGTTGCCTCCAATCACGGCCCATACCGAATGTGGCGTTTCGGGCAATATGAATGAATAGTCTTGTGTCCCTTCCACCTGAGAGATGAATACCCACCTGTTGCCGTTATAGCGCATTATGCCCAAGCCGCCATATCCGCGAAGGATAAGGAATTCTTCGCCGTTGTCGGCGATATATTCAAATTGCCTCACGCCATTGAATGCATGGACCGACCGGAAATTATGTGAATCATCGGGAAGCCTTAGCAAGTCGGTAGTCGTGCCCACAAGCAATTCGTTTTTTACCGTGGAAAAAGCAAGCGGAAGCCGTTCGGTTAAATTCCGTGTCACGCCTGTTTCGCCAAAAGAAATAAGTCCGCGGTTTGTTGCCATATACATGCTGCCGTTGAAACAGATTCCATCGAAAAACACCCCGTAGTCTTGCATGTCCCACTTGCCCGAGGCCTGTGGAGTTAAGTCGATGTGTGTCACACCTACGTCGGTAGAGGCCCAAATGTCATCGGGCGATGCAAATTCCACGTCGTGTATGTTGAAATCGTCTAAAGCCGAGTTGTCGAAGTCCAGAGGTTTCTTGTTTTTGACGTCGTATACGTATAATCCGTCGCCAAGTGTCCCCAAAACGAGTAAATCCCCATTAAATGCGGCATTGTCGATTTTTACCGGTTTCCCCTGAAGGGTCTTGACCTTGTGCAGTATTTCCACGCCATGTTCATTCCCGGCTATCCCTATTTCGCCATTTTCAAATGCGCACAAGTAAGTTCCGTCGGTAATTTCCTGCATGAACTTGATTATCATGTGTGGCTTGCCATCGGGATTGAAAACGGGTTCTATGCCGTTGCCCGCAATTGCATCGATGCGGCCCGAGATGTGTTGTGCCATGATGCCCTTATGTGTTTTGAAGATAAACACGTAGCAATCATCTTTTACCATGTGCCGCAGTTCTTTCCCGTCATACCGTAGAATGTTGCTGTAGGAGCGGAAAAAAACATTGTTGCCATAATTGCAAATATTCCAAAACACATCGTTGTCAACCCCCAAAGCCTTTGCATTGTTCCATAATGAAGTGAATGTGTATTCGCCGGTATCTTTCTTTTCCCAATAGCCCAGAATGTTGTCGCCGGCGATGTATATGCGTCCGTTTACACGTTCCACGCACCTGATGGGGTTGTGCCCCGGAGTTTCGAGCAACTGCCAGTCGTTGCCATTGAAGCGCAATAGTCCCGAGTTGTTGGCGATATATATATTTGTGCTGTCGGAGCTTATTCCCCAGTTTTGCAGCCCGCCCTCATAGTCGCCCAATCCATAGTTGGTGATGGTGCCATGTTGCGCCGTTGCATGGAGCGAAATTGCCAGCATGGTAGCAATTATTAATGGTAAAAGAGATGGTTTTGACTGAAATCGCATGGTATGAAATGAGTTTATGTTATGCAAAAATAGCAAAATATCGAAATAGCCGCAAGAGGGAGCAATTTAAGATTTGATAATTAATAACCGGCTTATTTACAGGATATAATATGCCGATGTTGTGTTTTTGATGTGGTTACAACATTTCCGGCTGCGTGCAATGAAAGATTTGTAGCACGTGGAAATTTGCTCCCGGAGGCGACATGGCTTAATTTTGTTCCACGATGAAAAAACCAAGGTAGGCCAAGGGTGGCAAGGTTAAACCCGAATAGGTCATTAGACTTCGGGTAGAAAAAAAAGATTGTGTTTAGAGTTGTGGGCAATCGCTATTAGCCGGATTGAGCAACCCGATATGTCAGGTATATAGTGTATTGCCCCCTTTTGAAAGAAACCAAGTATTATCATAACATAAACTAAGAAAGAATATGAAAACATCAGTGAAAAAATCAAGTCCCCCCGGTCGGCCGGGACATTACGAAGGAAGAAACCGATATTACACATCATTTGCGTAAAGATTGCGCAGGTACTACCGCGCAGCCAACAGTTTTATGACAAATAAAAAAGGACAAAACTCACAAGAAACCTGAAAAAACAAACAGAATTAAAAATGGCAAAACAACGTATCTTAACACTCCTTGCGTTGGCATCACAAGCCTTTTTTGTGGCAATAGGCCAAACGCATACCGTAAGCGGGGTGGTGCGCGAAGATGCAACTGACGAGCCGTTAATAGGGGCAACGGTTCAATTGCAAGGCTCACCCGGTGCCGGAACCATCACCAATGTCGATGGCAAATTTACGTTGGGTGGCATTGAAGTGGGTGACAAGTTAAGTGTCACATACATCGGAATGTTGCCCGAAACGGTTGAAATTACCCGGGAAAATGCGTCTTCCCCGATAGAAATACGCATGAAAAGTAATGTTTCGCATCTTGATGAAGTTGTAGTTACCGGATACGGAACAGCAAGGAAACGTGACTTGACCGGCTCGATTGTATCGGTGGCCGGCGAGGAAATCAAGAATGCACCTACCAATAATGTTGTGGCTTCTTTGCAAGGCAAGGTTCCCGGCTTGATGGTAACCAACAGTGGGTCGGCCGGTGGAGAGCCTGATGTTAAAATACGCGGTGTGGGCACGCTCAATGCTTCGAGCAACCCCTTGTATGTGGTGGACGGAATGTTTTGCTCTGATATTAAATTCTTGAGCAACAGTGACATTCAAAGCATAGAGGTGCTTAAAGACCCGTCATCATTGGCTATCTTCGGCGTTCAAGGTGCAAATGGTGTGATAATCATAACCACCCGACGATCCGACTCGGAGACACCACGTGTGAGCTACGACGGATATGTGGGATTTCAGACGGTGTGGCGACGCGACCGGGTGAAACTCACCAATGCCACGCAATTCACCGAATTATACAATGAAATGCTCACCAACCAAGACCCTAATGCGGCCTCATGGGTACCCGAGATGCTCGGGCAGGGCACCGACTGGCAGAGCAAGGTGCTGCGGGAGCGTGCGTTGGTTACCAACCACAACGTCACCGTGTCGATGAACGGCAAAAAGAGCCAATCGCTGCTGTCGTTGAGTTATTACAAGCAAGACGGCGTGCTGAAGTATAACACCTACCAACGCTTCAACGTCCGCTTCTCGGAAGATTACAATATTTCTCCCACAGTGAAACTGGGCGGTAACCTTAATGTGTCGCGCATGGATAACAAGCCGGCATCGGCGAGCATACAAGATGCTGTGATGGCTGTTCCCACGTATGTCCCGTATGCGCCCGAGGGGGATTGGGATCCTAACAATCCGGGGTCTTACTATCACCCTTCGGCCAACATTCAGAACAATGTGAGAAACCCCGTGGCACACATGGAACTGCTGCGCGACACCGAGAAATACCGCGACTATCGCATACTCGGCAATATATATGCCGAGTGGAACTTTTTGAAAGATTTCACAATCCGTGCCACCGGCTATACCGATATAGGCATTTACCTTGGCGAGACCTACCGCCCCAAGTATGACGTGAACAATGCCACCAGTTCGTCGGCCGACCGCAACGACAAGACTTCGTTCTCGCGCAAAAGCGACCACGGACAGACCTATCAGGGCGACATATTGCTGACTTACAAGAAATCGACCGGCGATCACCGCATTGAAGCCACGGCAGGCTATACGGCAAGAAAGGTGACATCGACAGGATTTGATGCCGCCGTCGACTCGCTTGCCAACGGTATGCCCGTTGTGCCCGAGGATTTGCACATGCTCAGCATGGGGTCGCCCAATCGTCAGACGACTTCCGACTGGTGGCAGGAAGAAGCGTTCATCTCCTACTTGGCGCGCGTGAGCTATGCCTATCGCTCGCGTTACTTGCTCACCGCCACTTTCCGCGCCGACGGTAGTTCAAAATTCTCGCCAAAGAACCGTTGGGGATATTTTCCGTCGGTGGGGCTTGGCTGGGTTATCAGTGACGAGAATTTCATGAAAGGCACTCGCACATGGCTCGACTTTGCCAAGATTCGTGCCAGCTGGGGTATGCTCGGTAACGACAAGATTGGCAATTACCTGTATTATCCCACCATCAACCCCATGGGCAAACAAATCATGCTGAACGGCCAAGTGGTGTATATCCCCACACAGGCATTCGAGGTCGACGAGGATATACACTGGGAAGTCATGCAGGGATTTGATGCCGGATTGCAGCTGCAAATGTTGAATAACCGCGTGAAACTTGACTTCGGCTATTTCAACAAGACCACCAAGGACCTGCTGGCCTATGTTTCCCCATCATCATCGTTGGGCGCGGGATATGCAATAACCAATGCCGGGTCGATTAAGAACGAAGGCGTGGAATTTACCGTCAACTGGACCGACAAAATCAACGTCGCCGGCGACGACCTGACGTACAGTATCGACGTAAACGGTGCCACGCTGAAAAACCGCGTGACCGAGCTTGGCGGCAACAATGCCGACATCATTTCGAGCGACTACCACCGCACTGCCGTGGGACACCCGGTAGGCTCGTATTACGGCTATGTGCAAGATGGCATATTCCAGAACCAAGCCGAAATCGACAATTACATTCCTCTGAATTATGATGCACGTCCGGGCGACATACGCTACAAGGATGTGAACGGCGACGGCCGGATAACCGATGCCGACCGCACGTTCATCGGCAGTCCCCTGCCAACGTTTACCTACGGTTTCGGCATCAGCCTGAGTTGGCGCGGATTTGACTTGTCGGCCGAATTCAACGGCGTTGCCGGCAACAAGATACTCGACTTGAAGAAAACCGTTGCATGGACCAACGTGAATTTCTATGAAAAGCAACTCGGGCGTTGGCATGGCGAAGGCACATCGAATGTGGAGCCGATACTCGACAAGACACGCGGCCATAACTATTGGTCGTCGACCAATCTGCTTGAAGATGGCAAATACCTGCGTCTGCGCACAATGACGCTCGGCTACACGCTTCCGCGCGAGCTAACCATGAAGTGGAAGATTTCGCAACTGCGCGTTTACGTCAGCGGGCAGAATATGTGGACTTGGAAAAAGAACTCGGGCTTCACTCCCGAAATATACGGTTCGACATTGACCGGAGGCATGGATCAAGGTGATACGTATCCCGTGCCTGCCGTTTACCAGTTTGGCCTTTCTGTAAATTTCTAACACACAAAAAAACGATGAAAACAGTCATTTATACAACGCTTATTGCCTTAGGTTTGTCGATGGCTTCATGTGGCGATGATTTTCTTGACACAATGCCCAAGGGTACATACCATTCGGGCAACTATGACATGAGCAGCGGGCAAGAATTGATGGTAATATCCAAGCTGTTTGACGGCTACAATTCATTCCGCGAGCAGACGTGGCCCATCACTGCCATGCACTGCCACACAACCGACAATTCACATCCCGGCGGGCCGGCCGGCGATGGCGGAACCGACTTTTGCCAGTTCCCGACGTTGAGCTACACCCCGGCAAACAGCCAGTTTACGAGCTATTACAGTTCGCACTACAATGCCATAACAAAAGCCAACGAGGCTCTTGAGATGCTTGCCGACATAGAAGCATCGGGGCAAAAAATCGAAAATTTCGACCAATTGAAAGCCGAAGCCCTGTTTATTCGCGGCGTTAGTTATTTCAGGCTGTGTCAGGCGTTTGGCGCAGTGCCATACGTCGACAGGGTGATGGAGAAAGAGGGTGAAATTGCCGACCAGCTCCCGGTGGCCGAAATACATGCACGTTACTTGCCCGAGCTCGTGTGGGCTGCCGACCATCTGCCATCGCGCAGAGACCTTGTGGCAAGCGGTAATGGCGGGCGTGCAACGCGAAATGCGGCATTGGCTGTCATAGCCAAGACTTATATGTATGACAAGGACTGGGCCAACTGCCTCAGTTACACCGGGCAGATAATAGCGTCGGGCGACAACGATCTGTCCACACCTTTTAGTGAAATATGGCATGAAGAAAATGAGTTCGGTCCCGAATCGGTGTGGGAAATCAACTGTGATTACAAGCCCGACCAAAAGATCGATATGTGGTGCCAGTGGGGCATGATGTGCGGGGTGAGAGGATTCCCGAATTTCGGATACGGGCATAACGCACCATCGGCCGACCTTATGGCCGACTTTGAGGATGGCGACCCCCGTTACGCCGCCACTGTCATAGAGGACGGGCAAGATCTTGAAGGCGACATAGTGAAGGCAAGCGATTATACATTCTTCAACGGCAAGACATATTGCCCCAAGAGCGAACGGACAGTATATGGACGGGAGGACTGGTGCTACGGGTACTGGATGAATATGCGCATCATACGTTATGCCGACATAGTGCTGATGCACGCCGAGGCTGCCTGTGAACTGGGACAACTACCCGAGGCGCGCGAGAAACTCGAGATGGTGCGTGCCCGGGCTCGCGGAGACAAATCTCCGTTGACTTGCCTGCCCGAGGTTCGTACCGACGACCGCGATGAGTTGCGTGAGATAATCCACCATGAGCGTCGCATCGAGCTTGCCCTTGAGTATGAACGTTTCTTTGACCTGGTCAGATGGGATGAGGCAAAAGACAGGTTGCCCGATTTTGTGACAGGGCGCCATGAGCTGTTCCCCATACCGCAAAGCGAAATTGACAAGTCAAACGGAAAACTTAAACAAAATTCCGGTTATTAACAACTTATAAATGCAATGAAAATAAAAATGATGAATATATTGCTCGCATTATGCGTCACTGCCATGATGGCAAGCTGTGTTGACGACCTTTCCACCACAGGCGGTGAGTTTGTGGAAAATGATGATACATACTCTCCTGCAAAACTTCGTAACATAATGAACGAGCATGAAATGAAGTCGGTGCGTTTCTTCACCGAAGGAGCAGATGAAGCCACCGGTATGGCCTATAACAGTTCGGAGGACAAGCATACGCTTACCACCGGAGCTTCGGGCATGGGGGTGATGAATATTGTGATAGGGGTTGAGCGCGGCTGGATTTCCCGTGAAGAGGGTGCCGAACAGGTGGCAAAGATAACCCGCTTCCTGAAGTCGGCCGACAAGTTTGACGGCAGTTTCGCCCACTGGTATTCACCCCAAGGGAAAATTATTGCCTTTGGCAACCAAAATCAGGCCGGCGAAGTTGTGGAAACGGCATTCATGATGGGCGGATTGTTGACTGCATGTGAATATTTCGATGGCGAGGCCGAGGTCGAGAAGGAGCTTCGTGCCAATACCGACGAATTATGGAACAATATCAACTGGAGCCGATTCATCAAGGATGGTACGTTATACTGGATATGGCACCAAGACGAGGATCGCCATGAGTTGCCGCTTGTCGGCTGGAATGAAACATTGTTGGTATACATACTCGGCATGGCTGCCCCGCAAGGACACAATATCCCGGTCGATGTGTACAAGAACTGTTGGCAGGGGCATGACTTCTGCCACCCGGGACGAGAGACCTACGGGTATGAGCTGCCGTTGGGAACCGATACCGGCGGTCCGTTGTTCCTTGCCCAATATTCTTTCCTTGGGCTCGACCCGAAGAAGATGGAAGATAATTATTGCTTCTATTGGCAGCAGAACATGAACCACACGATGATTAACCGCCATTATTGTGTGTATGAAGCTCCTGCCGACAACGGTTATGATGCCCTGAACTGGGGGCTTACTGCTTGTGGTGGTGTGGGCGATGACTCGGGTTACCTGTCGCGCGACCCCGAAAACGACGATGGCGTGATAGCCCCTACGGCCGCATTGTCGTCGATGCCCTACACTCCGTTCTATTCCACACAGGTGCTTATGAACCTTGAAAGCAATTATCCCAAACTGAATGGTAAATATGGTTTCTATGTTGCTTACCGTCCGGCAACCAAGGAAGTGTCGAACGAATATCTTGCAATGGAACATGCGCCCATGGCAATCATGATGGAGAATTACCGAACGGGGCTTATTTGGAATTTGCTTATGAACAACGAGCATGTCAAGAAAGGGTTGCAACTTGCAGGCATTGCCGAACCGACAAGGCAGGCCGGATTCTACACTGCTGCCGTCAACAGCCGCACCGGGGTGTGTGACATGATGCGGCACCCCGACCGTGAGTGCTACATGATTGATTACTATTCACGTATCGGGGGCGAGACGAGCATCACGCTCACTACTGCCGGAGGTGAAGTCGTGTACTCACAGAATATTCATCTCAATGCAGGGGCCAACGTAATCGAATTTTTCGATCCCGGCGTGCAGCGTGGCACTAAATACACACTCACCGTCGAGACTAACTCAATTGATGTGATATTGCGCTAATAGTATCAAGACAAGAAATGAAAAGAGTAATTGTAACATCGTTACTGTCGGCAATAATCGCAGTTGCTGCCGTGGCGGCAGTTCCGTCAAGGCTTGAAAAGAACGAGCATGGTGCCGTGCAACTGATAGTCAACGACAAACCATTCTTGATGATTGCGGGGGAGTTGCACAATTCGTCAAATTCGACAACGACCTATATGAACAGCTTGTGGCCGGCGTTGAATAATCTTAACTTGAACACCGTGCTTGCTGCCATTGCATGGGAGCAACTCGAACCCGCAGAGGGGCAGTTTGATTACACACTGGTCGACAACCTTGTCGAGAAGGCACGTGAGAATAACCTGAAAGTGGCAATCCTGTGGTTCGGGTCATGGAAAAACGGGGAGTCGAGCTATGCGCCGGCTTGGGTAAAGCAAGACACCGGGAAGTATCGCCGTGTGGTAGATGCTTCGGGACGGGAGATCGAAACGCTCTCGCCATTCTGCGAGGCCACGATGAAAGCCGATGCCAACGCCTATCGCCACTTGATGCGCCACATAGCCCGGATAGATTATGACGGGACTGTCATTGCCATGCAGCCCGAAAACGAGGTGGGAATATTTGCCGAAAAGGATTTCAGCCCGATTGCCAAGAAATATTACGAAGGGCAAGTACCCGGTCGGTTGATTGACTATATGCTGGAAAACGAGGCAACGTTGAGGCCCGAATTGAAACGTGTATGGCATGCCAACGGGCGCAAACTTTCGGGACGTTGGGAAGATGTCTTTGGCTCGTTACACGAGGCGAAGCATTATTGTACAGCATGGCAATATGCCACTTACATTAACACAGTGGCAAAAGCCGGTCGCGAGGAATATGACATTCCCACTTTTTGTAACTGCTGGATAGTGCAGGCCGATGGAGACTTGCCCGGTGTTTATCCCAATGGGGGGCCGGTGTCGATAGTGTTTGATGTGTGGAAGGCGGCAGCACCGTGCATCGATGTGCTGTGCCCCGATATTTACCTGCCGCAGTTCAAGGAAATAGTGGCTGATTACCACCGCCACGACAATCCGCTGTTGATACCCGAGGCTACCGTAAATGCCGCAAATGCATTTTATGCCTTTGCCGAGCATGATGCGATATGCTATTCACCTTTCGGTATTGAAGATGCCGACGGAAACTTTGATTTTGCGCAAGGTTACAAGGTGCTTAACGAATTGATGCCCATAATCGCCCGCCATCAAGGTTCCGGAAATATATACGGATTCCTTCCGTCGGAAGGGGAGACCGAGCGGACGGTGAAGATGGGGGACTACGAGCTTTGTGTCAAATATGATTCGCCGCATTCGTTCGGGTTGATTATACAAGACAGCCCCGGCGAGTTTATTGTGGCAGGCATAGGCTTGAAAGTGAAGGTGGCTTCGACCGACGAGGATAAAACAGGGTACATACGTGAAGTTTGGGAAGGTGGATACGACGATGAAGGGAACTGGGTGCCGACCCGTTTGCTTAACGGAGATGAAACATGGCACCATTCGCAACTTCTTGTAAAGGGTCGCAAAACCATTACCGCCGATGCCGGCAGCGGTGGCAATTTCATGGATTCGGCACCGGCCGGCGAAATATTCGTTTATTCGCCCGAGGCTCGCAAGGCTTTATGGAGCCCGGGAATTTATAAAATGATAACTTATACACGATAGCAATTATGAATAATAATTTGAAATACCGCATAATCAGTTGTTTATTTGCCGTAATTGGGTTAACGGCTTGTTCCGACGATGAACCCGAATTACAGCCCGAGTCGCTTTCGGTCGACAAACAGGAAGTTTCCTTTACGGGATACAGTTCAACGCTTGCCGTCAAGGTCGATGCCACACGCCAATGGTCGGCCGTCACATCGGATTACTGGATTACGGTTTCGCCCGATCATTACCCGTCGGAGGGGCAGCATTTTGTGGCTAATGTTGCCATTACCGTGGCCGACAATGACGATGGCATCGACCGCGAGGGCTATGTGAGTTTCTTTATCGGCGATGTTGAAAAGGCTCGCGTGGTGGTGCGCCAGAAGCTGAAAGAGGATGGTGACGAACCCGAAGAGGAATTTCCTATCACTTGGGCAAACCTGCAATGGAATGCCGGGACATCGCTCGCCGAGGGTGGCATATTCGAGGCCGGGTGCTGCGTGTTTGCCGACGGAATTACCAATGTGCTTGAATCGACAACGGGTGAAGATATTGTGTGCCAGATAGGTTACTCAACCGGCAATACAACTCCCGATGGTGAAGACTGGACTTGGTTTGACTGTTGGTTCAACGGCGATTGGGGCGACAATTTCTATTACCAAGGTAAGATAGACACGGTGCTTCCCGTCGGCACATATTACTATACCTTCCGCACACGCAATGGTTCCGGACCGTGGAAGTATGCCGGCACCAACGGGCTGTGGGATGGAAGCGAGAACACGAGCGGCACGTTTGAGATAGTTGCCGCCGTGGAGCCTCCGGTAAGTGCGCAGATTACGTGGGCAAGCTTGACTGACTGGTTTTCGGTGTGGAACGATAACGGCACACAGCTTTTCGAGGCTACGGCCGAAGTGTTTGCCGAGGGATTGACCGACCAAGATGTTGCTCCCGAGGGGATAGAAGTGCAATTCGGCATATCCAAGACCGATGCCGAGCCACAAAGCGACGCATGGACTTGGGGCGAGAACTGTTGGGCGGCTTACCGGTCGGGTAACAACTGGACTTACCAAGGCCGTGTGACGCTTAGTGAAACCGGCAGTTACTATTACATCGTTCGCGCCCGCTACGGGGAAGATGCCGAGTGGGTGTATGGCGGCAGCAACGGTGTGTGGAACGGCGATGATTCCGTCGCCAAGACTTTCACGTGGGAATGATGCTGAGCAATGCAGTAGGGTGTGTCACTTTGGCCACCCTACTGTGTCTTTTGAGATTCGACCCGGATGCGCTGTTGAGGCATACACTCTTTCCATGCGTGTGCAGGATATTTATTTGTGGTTTGAAAGAGAAATAAAGGCATAATTGAGGAGAAATCAGTTTTTGCACACTCTATTATCCGCATCAACAAACCTTGCAAATTTTCTTACAAATAGTAAATCACAATTACAGATTAAATTGCCATCAGGTTTCTTTGCTATTATTTTAGCTGCATTATTATAGTGAGGTCGATCAAGAAACATAATTGTGTCGGCGGCAGCCCATTCTTCGGGGCTTATTTCTAATTGTTTCGGACATAAACGAGGGGCTTCCCCATGAAGAATATAACTTTGAAATATCGTAGTGATTATTGCACAATCTAATTCGTTGGCCAAATCTTTTAATGAATGTAGAAAAGGGCGTTTGCATACTCTTTCATCTAAAAACGAATAGTTCCAATCAATAAAAACATACTGTATTTTATGCCTTATAATTGAAGATCGAATCTTCTCTATCCATGTCATACTTTCAAATTCTTCAAGACTTTCAACAGAATAAAAATATAAAGGAGCTTCCATTAAGGTTTGGTCATTTGCAAGATTTCGATCGACAGCTTCCTCGTCTTTAAATTTTTCTGTGTCAAATCCCGGTTCATAAGAATCGTCATATCTCGTATAATCCAGTAGCTCTATTTCACCTTGCTCATTTTTATATATAACTTGTGTTGCAAGGTTATAGGTATTGACAAGAAGTCTTTTAACGCAGTAGTATACACTGCGCATTGAAAATAACAGTGTCGGTATATTCCTGTCAACCGCAATATATTTTGCCGCAGATAATGTGAATGTGGTTTTCCCGACACGAGGCACCCCGGTTAGTAAAGAAAGTGTATGGGGGCTCCAAAGATCTTGGATCGCCTCTAATTTACAGTTATGTAAAATCTCATTTTTCATAATCGCGTTTTTTTTTCTGCAAAATAAAACTGTGATTATGCCATATTGACGCATAACACTAAGAAAATTGACACGATGTGTCGGAATGAAAAATGGGACAGCTCTGCTTGCTGTTCATTAATTGCGTAATCAACGTATTCTTGGCTTTAATCCAAATCGGTCATTAGATTTTATGCCGATTTTAGGATTATTCCGGGTGGCTTTTCAAGGCACGAACCGCAGATCAAGGTTTGTGCCTTGAGAAAAAACGGTAGAAACTAAAAACAGGCATAAAAAACATACTCAAAACAAATATTTGCGGTCAGTCCGAAAACACAGTTGTACAGTTTTTCAGGGACAAACATGACGAATATGGTCTATTTTGCCGTCTTCTATCATTCGCGTTAAACCAAGGAAGCGGCAGCGGAGCTGCCGAACTATGCTTAACCTCGGCGTGGAGCGACCGTCAGGGAGCGAAACCCGAGGACATACAGCCCCACACAAGCACGGCTTCGGAGATGCCGAACAAGAGACAGACGGAGTTAGTGCGGCATCTCCGAAGCCGATTTGATAAGTTTGCCATTCCTGTCCGCAAGTTTCGCGTCCGTCGGACGCTCCACATGTTAAGCCGAGTATGGCAGCTCCGCAGCCACCACTATATTTGTTCGCAACCGTATTTTCGGACTGCCCCAATATTTGCGGCCTAATGACCGATTTGGGTTAAACTAAAAGGGACTAAAGCCGTAACTTTAGTCCCTGATTTATTCATTTTTTGATTGCAACTTTTTGTGGTTCAGTCAAGGTTGCGGAGTGAGGGGGATTCGAACCCCCGATGCGCTTTTGACGCATACACGCTTTCCAGGCGTGCCTCTTCAGCCACTCGAGCATCACTCCTTGGTGGCCATTCTATTGAATGGGCGCACAAAGATAGCAACTTGCCACGAAAGGGCAAAATTATAAATGTGAAAATTGCCACCGGCAATTGCATCATTATAAGGTGATGCCTTGCAGCAGTTGCATCAACACGGTGCTCACGGAGGTGTATATCACCATGCCTATGATGTCGTTGGTGATGCTTATGAACGGGCCTGTGGCAAGAGCCGGGTCGATTTTCATCTTTTCGAGGGTCAGCGGGACGAATGTGCCGAAGATGGAGGCGAAAATCACCACCGAGAACAGCGACACCGACACGGCGATGGTGGTTATGCGTCCCGGGTCGTCGAGGAAGAAACAGTTGTAGAGGAACACGAGCAGCGAGATGATGGAGGCGTTGATGAGCCCTACGCCCAACTCTTTTCCTATCTGCTTGGCTGCATGCTTGATGTCGAGGCTGCCGTTGGCAAGCCCCTGCACCACGATGGCCGATGACTGTATGCCCACGTTACCGCCGGTGCCGCCGATGAGCGGAATGAACAGAGCCATTGCCGGGTTGGTGGCAAAACCGTCTTCAAAGTTGCCAAGAATGACCGAGTTGGCAAGTCCGCCAATCATTCCAATCAGCAGCCACGGCAGGCGGGCCTTGGTCTGTGTGAGCAGGTTGTCGTTGGTTTCCACGTCGGTCGAGATACCCGAGGCGAGCTGATAGTCACGTTCGCTTTGTTCACGCACTTGGTCCATGATGTCGTCGACCGTGATGCGTCCCACCAATCGCCCGATTGAGTCGACGACAGGCATTGCCACAAGGTTGTATTTCTCGAAGTCGAGGGCAACTTCTTCGATTGGAGTGTCGGCTTTTACCGCTATTGGGTCGGTGACCATTACATGTTTTATCTTCGATACCGACGGGTGTGTAATCATTTTTTTCAGCGGGAAGACACCCTTCAACCTGTTTTCGTCGTCTACCACATACACGTAGTATATTTCGTCCATGTCCTCGGCTTGCATTCTCATCTGTTTCATGCACTCGGGCATGCTCCAGTTTTCATTTACCACAATCATTTCGGTACCCATCAAGCCGCCGGCAGTGTCGTCGTCGTATTTCAACAGGTCGATGATGTCGCCGGCCTGTTCCACGTCGTCGATGTGCGAGATTACGTCGTCGCGGTCTTCCTCGTCGAGTTCTTGAATCAGGTCTACGGCATCGTCCGAGTCGAGGTGCTCGAGTTGCTTGGCGATGTCCTCGTTGGGCATTTGTGCGAGCAGCTCTTTACGGTCGTCTTCATCAAGTTCCATCAGCACTTCGGCGGCGGTTTCCTCATCAAGTAACTTGTTAAGGAATTCGGCCTCTTCGGTTTCGAGGTCGTGGTATAATTCGGCAATATCTGCCGGGTGCAGGCCCGAAAGTAATTCCCGTGCTTTTTCGATATCGTTATTCGCAACGATTTCTTTTACTTGCTGCAAGTATTCTTCGGTGTACTCTTTCATAAAAATACTGTCATTTTCAACACATTCCCGTGCAGCCGGGCGTGTAAAGTGTTAATACAAAAAAAAATCATTGTCAGTCTTCCCGCATCACCACTGCCGGGATGGGTGACTGCTGTGCGTGCGGCTTTTTATAGCTTGCCTTGAGCTGCCGCGACTATGTTTGTGAGGGTGACGAATTGAGCCACGCTTAGCTGTTCGGGACGCATGGCCAACAGTTCGGCATGCTTGGGTTGCGGCTCGGGTAGCATGGAGCGTAAAGAGTTACGCAATGTTTTCCGGCGTTGCCCGAAAGCGGTCTTGACCACTGTCTTGAAAAGTGCTTCATCGCACCCGAGCGAGGTGACGGCGTTTCGCGTAAGCCTGATCACTCCCGACTTGACTTTTGGCGGAGGGTCGAACACATTCTCATCGACTGTAAACAGGTATTCTATGTCATACCATGCTTGCAGCAACACCGACAGTATGCCGTATGTCTTGGACCCCGGCGGTGCTGCGATGCGTTGTGCAACTTCTCGTTGCAACATTCCGCTGCAACAGGGTACTTGGTCTTTGTATTCAAGGACCTTGAAAAAAATTTGTGAAGATATGTTATATGGGTAGTTGCCTATGATGCAGAATTTGTTGTCCCCGTATAATGTTTTTAAATCGAGCCGCAGGAAATCATCGGCAATGATGCGTCCGTCGAGGTCGGGGAAATTGTTTTGCAGGTAGGCGACCGATTCTTTGTCTAATTCTACTACTTTAAGGTCGTGGCCGGCTTCGATGAGGTATCGTGTTAGGACACCCATGCCGGGACCTACTTCAAGCAGAGGCCACTCTTTGCATCCTGCCATGGTATCGGCAATGCGTCGAGCCACCGACAAGTCGGTGAGGAAATGTTGCCCGAGTGATTTTTTTGCTTTAACCTGTTGCATCGACGTGTTATGTTGTTTTCAGTGTTTATTACGCGTTTGTCAATTCATTCCCCTGTTCTAAAATCTGGTGGTGCGTCAAGTTCGGCTTCGGCTCGGCATAAAAAACAAATAAATTTGTTTTGTTCTGCGCTCACCTTGCACTATCTTTTGATAAGATAGG
>CALUMZ010000045.1 GCA_944321865.1 uncultured Muribaculaceae bacterium | reverse complement strand
AGAAGACGGCAAAATAGACCATATTCGTCATGTTTGTCCCTGAAAAACTGTACAACTGTGTTTTCGGACTGACCCAATATTTTTAGACAGAAAGACAAAAAAACAAATCTTTTTTAAATACATATTGTAGCCCGTCCAAGATCATTTGCGCCACGGCGAAAACTTTGATGACGGCAAAGACACCAAAATATGTCTTTAAAAAAGATTTGTTTTTTTGTCTTTCTGTCTAAAAAAGCGTATGGAGATGCTTTTTGTTTAATGTTGTAGCAACGTGTCGAGCAGGCCGGTGCAGGCATCTTCGAGCAGGTCGAGGACGAGTTCAAAGCCTTCGGCACCATCGTAATAAGGGTCGGGGACTGAGTCGTGGTGGGGGTGTAACCTCAGGAACTTGGCAATTTCCACCACCTTCCCTTCTTCAAAGGTAGTTGGCGAGTGGTGTTGCAGCGAGTGCAGATTGTTGCGGTCCATAACCACAATCAGGTCAAACCGGCTGAAGTCGTCTGCCGTAATCTGGCGGCTGCGATGCGTGAGTTCGTAGCCGCGAGCACGAGCATGGACACGCATACGTTGATCGGGTAGGCTACCGCTATGTCCGCCGTAGGTGCCGGCCGAATCCACATAGAAGCGGTCTTGCACCCCCCGCCGGGCAATCAGTTGTTCCATTATGCCCTGTGCGGCCGGTGAGCGGCAGATGTTGCCGAGGCACACGAAAAGTATCTTATACCGGTTGTCGCCGGTGGTGGAGTGTATGTAGGTGTTCATTTTTGTTCGTTATGTCGGTTGTGAAGGTACTTAATCAATCGGTCGGCGGCGTTTGCGGCGCAATCGCCTGTTCCCAAGCGGTTCATCATGCGCGCATATCCGGCAAGCATCTCGCTGCGTTGCGGGGTGTCGCCAAGCAGTGGTTCGAGAGTGCGGGCTATCGACCGGCGGTCGCAGAAGTGCAGCAGCAACTCGGTGAGTATCGGTTCGTCGGCAATCAAGTTGGGCAGCGATACATATTTCACCTTCAGCAAGTGCTTGTAGATGTTATAAACCCGCTTGCTGCCGTTCATGCGGTAGCACACCACTTGCGGAGTGCCGAGCACGGCAGTTTCGAGTGTGGCAGTGCCCGATGTCACTACGGCGGCACGTGCGTTGGCAACAAGTTCAAACGACTGCCCGAACAGGATTTTCAGCGTGTTGGCATTGTCGATGCCTCCGGTGCGCAGCACGTTGCGGTATTCGGCTTCGTCAATGTTGGGCGCGCCGCCTATCACTATCTGGCACTGTGGGAACGTGTTGCAGGCTGCAATCATTTCGGGCAGGTTGTCGCGAATCTCCTTGTGCCGCGAGCCGGGCAAAATGGCGATAATAGGGCGCGAGGCATCAAGCCCGTTTTGCTGCCTGAATTGTGCTGCCGGCCTGAAGTGCGAGCGGGCTTCGGCCATCTCCTTGACCGTCGGGTTGCCAACGTATTCCACCCGATAGTCGTGGCGGGCGTAAAACTCGGTTTCAAATGGCAAAATCGAATACATCTCGGCTATGTAGCGTTTTATCTGTTTCACGCGATATTCCTTCCATGCCCACACTTTGGGCGAGATGAAGTAGAATGCCGGGATGCCGCGGCTGTGGGCATACTTTGCCACTTTGAGGTTGAACGATGGGTAATCGACCAATATTACCGCATCGGGCTTCCAATTGTCGATTTCATTTTTTGCGCGTTTCAGGAAGCCGGCTATTTGCCCAATGTGCTTCAGCACCTCGATGAATCCCATAAATGCCATTTCGCTGTAATGCACGATGGGCGGGCAGCCGGCAGCATCAGCCATGAGGTCGCCACCGAAGAACCGGAACCGGGCATCGGCATCACACTTGCCGATTTCGGCAATGAGTTGGGCGGCATGAATGTCGCCTGAGGCCTCTCCTGCTATCAAGAAATATTTCATTGTAAAATCATTTTTGCACAAAGATAGTGCAAGGCGAGCGCACTGCCAAAAAACGTGCTTGCATGTTTTTGGGCAGCGCCGAGCCGCCGCCTATTTTATGGAAAGATAGTGCAAGGCGAGCGCACTGCCAAAAAACGTGCTTGCATGTTTTTGGGCAGCGCCGAGCCGCCGCCTATTTTATGGAAAGATAGTGCAAGGCGAGCGCACTGCCAAAAACGAACTTGCATGTTTTTTTTTTACCCAAATCTAATGACCGATTTGGATTAAAGACATGTGAAACAAGTGACATTGATAAAATTAGTGCCGGTGACATGCATTTGCAATAATGAAAAATTTTTTATTTATAGCTTGTTTAAATCAACATATCGATTTGCAATTGCGCGAGGGTTGCAGTAACTTTGCCGATGTGAACGTGTAATAGAAAATCTACAATACGTAAAAGAAAGGAATCATAATGAAGAAATTTAATGTTTTATTATTGGTAGCCGTGATGGTTTGTGCTTGTGTAGTTCCTGTACAGGCTCTTGATTGGGGCAGCATGTTGGGCGGCATCATGAAAGGCGGAGCCGGCACTGATACAACATCGGACAGTGGCTCTAATGCTTCTTCGCTCTTGGGCGGCATACTTGGCGGAGTGCTGCAAAAGGACGACCTTGAAGTTGCCGACATTGCCGGCACGTGGGTGGTGACCGGGCCTTCCATACAGTTCAAGAGCGATGACTTGCTCGGGCAGGCGGGCGGAGCGGCTGCCGCATCGGTATTGAAGGAGAAACTGATGCCTTATTATGATAAAATAGGTATCGACGGCATGAAAATGACGATAGCGGCCGATGGGAAAGTTACCGTGACGCTCAAAAACGGGAAATCGTTCAGCGGAACTGTCACCAAGGGTGAAAACAAGGGTGAAATGGTGTTTGGCTTCAACAAATTGTCGAGTACGAGCAAGATAGGTAATATCACGGTTGAAGTGACAAAATCGATATCAACACTCAGCTTGATGGCCGATGTGTCGAAGTTGCAATCGTTGTTGTTGGCAGTGTCCGATAAATTGAATATTTCCCAACTTTCGACTATAACAAGCCTGCTCGAAAACTACGACGGCATATATGCAGGGCTTGAATTTACGAAGGAGTAGCAATGTGCCAAGTTTGATATAATACAAAAGAAAGTATATTTTATAATGGGGGCGCACATTATGTATGCGCCTCTGTTTTTTACCAGATTATACGACATACAGCCATGAAGAAGATTGTGGTTGCTTTCGATTCGTTCAAGGGGTCGGTTTCGGCCGGCGAGGCAGGTGAGGCAGCCCGGCGTGGGCTGGCCGGTGTGCTGCCCGGCTGCGAGATTGTGAACCTGCCCATTGCCGACGGCGGCGAGGGGACTGCCGAGGCGATAGCTCGTGTTGCCAAAGGTGTGACTGACAGGATTGAGTGTGACACGCTCGACCCGCTGATGCGCCCGATGGCGGCAAGCTATTTTGTGCTTGCCGATGGCGTGACGGCAGTTGTGGAGCTTGCGGCAGCGTCGGGATTGCCGCTTGTGGAGCCGGCATTGCGCAATCCGTTGCACACCTCGACATTCGGCACCGGTATATTGATACGCGATGCACTCGACCGTGGTTGCCGGAAGTTTGTGATAGGCTTGGGTGGCAGTGCGACCAACGACGGCGGAATGGGGATGCTCGCTGCATTGGGATTCAAGTTTGTCGATGTCGGCGGACATGAGTTGCGTCCGGTGGGAGAAAGTCTGTCGCAGGTTGCTGCAGTGGTGCGCGACCATGCCGACAGCCGCCTTGCCGGGTGCAGTTTCGTTGCTGCGTGTGATGTTACCAATCCCCTGACAGGCCGCATGGGAGCAGCACGCATATTTGCTCCGCAAAAGGGTGCCGACCACGGTGCGGTGGAGTATCTTGACAAGGGACTTGAAACGTATGCCGCAGCAATCGAGCATTGCTGCGGACGGGATATTTCCGCGCTGCCCGGCGCAGGCGCAGCAGGCGGTGTGGGAGGCGGCATTGCAGCGTTGCTCGATGCCGAATTGAAGCCGGGAAGTGAGATAATTCTCGACATGGCGAATTTCGATGCCGAGATAGCCGATGCCGATTTAATAATCACCGGTGAAGGGCGCGTGGACTCTCAGACCGGCATGGGCAAGGCCGTCGGAGCGGTGTTGCGACGTGCGCACCGGGTGGGTGTGCCTGTGGTGGGGCTTGCAGGCTCAATCGACACCGGAGCGGTCGACTGCGACGGCGGTTTTGCCGCGCTGTTTTCCATTCAGCAGTCGCCAATGCCGCTTGAGTGTGCCTTGAACAAGGAAACGACATTGCGCAATATGTACTTTGCCGCCCGTCAGGTGGCCAAATTGATAGGTGTCGTAGTCAACGCGAAATCTTGACAAAATCCATTATCGAGTCGTTGGCGAGGGCGTAGGAGCGTACCTCCATGGTCGAATTGTTGTAATCTACGATATGGTACATGGGCGTGTCGGCAATCACTTTGAAACCCGGGCTTGACTTCCGTAGTTTGTAGGACTTGGGTGACATGTAAGAAATCAAGTATACAGGGTGGTCGCCGTGGGTGCCGATGTGGCGCATAAACCCGTGTTCGTGTCCTTGTAGCACGAGGTGTACGCCATACCGCTCGAGCAGTGGCACGAAAGTGTTACGCACAGGCAGGTTTATGCGGCTTGAACGTACCGAATAGGCCGGATGGTGCCACATTACCACTTTCCACTTGTCGCCTGCCGAGGCGAGCACCCGTTTCAACCATTGATAGCGTGTGGTGATAGTCACGCAGTCTTGAATACCATTGGTGTCGAGCACGATGAACCTCATGCCGGGCATGTCGATGTAGTAGCTTATCCCAATTGCGGTTGCAGCCCCGTTCTCGGGGTATACGAATGTGTGCTTCCAACGCGAGTCGATAGTTAGGTACAGTCCTTTAAGGTAGTCGTGGTTGCCGGTGGAGTTGAGCAACGGCATGGTGGCAAGAATCGTGTCGGCCGATTGGTAAAGGTAGTTCCAATATGTTTCGATGGGACGTTCTATCAAGTCGCCCGCGCAAGCCCAGAAATCGGCATCGGGGTATTGGCGGTAGAGCTTGGCAAACCATTCGCCCGACTGTCCGCCAATGTTGTCTTGTACGTCGCCGAAGAAGAGAAACCGGCGTGCAGGCTCGTCGGCATCGGGCATTGCAAACCGATATTCGCGCGATTGCTTCCCGGCCGTGGTTACGCGGTAACTGTATTCGCTGCCGGGTTGCAGGCTGTCGATGGTTACATAATAAAAAGCATCGCGGCCGCCACGGCTTTCAATAACAGAGCCTGTGGCTTTGAAAGTGGCTGTGTCGCCACCCGCCGTGAGGGTGAGGAACGATTGTGCCAGTGTGTCGCCGCACCGCCACGACACAGTGCGCTCCGACATGAAATCTTCGCCCGGCGTGAGAGTTATGCGGTCGGGCACCGTAGCTGCGGCATATGGCTCTTCGGGAACGTTCTTAAACCATGCATTCCAACGGCTTTTTACCAGAATAGCCAATGCCGCTACTATGACTATGCAACATATTATCTTGATGTATCGTTTCATGTATATGTTTTTTTGTGAATAATGTTTGGTGGCTTACCGATCTTTTATGGGAGGTTGAGCCGCTACTTGTTATCAGTAATATTTCTAATTTCAACAATTACAAATTGTAGCAATACAATTGGAACCGCTGTGCAAATACTGTGTTTTATTTGCTTTTTGGGGTGTTGTCCTTATTCTTATTCCCATCCCATTGTTTTACGGATTTGTTCACATACTTCGTCAAACCGGTCTGTTTGTTTGAGCCATGCAGGAACATCCTTGTTTATCCAACCCATCATCACCACCATTTCATTATGTATTTCTTCAACACGGTTCAGATTCCAACAGATGGATTCATTATGGAACACCCTGTTTCGGAACATGCGGAACTGGTTTAATGGGGAAGACACGTTTTTTCGCTGTCGCAGATGTTTAGGCATGTATGGAAATGCCCTGCGCAAATCTTTCCACAAGAGACGTTCATATTCGCTGTTCAACAAGGAAACCCAAAATCCCAAGGTCAGTTCGGCTGTTACTTTGGAGGGGGTGATGGGTTCATGTCGTCCGGCAATCTGTTTGTTTGCCTGAGTTACATAACGGTTCAATTTTGAAAGCCCCGGAGTTGAGGGAAAGGTTGCATACCAGTCTGCACGCCTTGTCATCGTTTCCAATTCACGGCAAAGCGCATTACGTAGTGTCACTTCCAACACGGACAGACTGGGATAAAGTGCTTCAGCCAATTGCAGGTTACAGCGGTAATGAAGTATGGCTCGATCCTCATTCCCGGGATAGAGGCTGAAATACCGCTCCATACGTTTGGTCGAGAAAACTTTTTCAAAAAAATCTTTGTTTTGCCCCATATTTTATGTATATTTGCAATGCAGTCCCGGGCGTTCCTCTCCCAGCTTTTAGTTACTGGTGATGAATCCGGGTTTTTTTATGTCTTTTTTACAAAGATAATGCAAATCGAGTGCAGAACAATCAAGCACGTGCTTGAAATTGTTATGCCGAAGTGCGGCTTATCTTATCCAAAGATAGTGGTTTTGTTTGCATCATTCCATCGGTTCCCAATATTTTTTCGTGGTCTATATAGTCTGGTTGTCCTATTTTTAACTTGTTATTGTATGTTTTATACTGGGTGCAAAATTGGGGAAAATCCGGAAAAATGCAAAATTTAGGCAGTGTCTTACTTGCATGGTATATGCAAATTCTTTACTTTTAAACAAAAAACGCATTATGACAAATTTCAAACTTAAAACATTGGTTGCTGCTGCAATTGTATCGCTTTCAATGGGCAATGCAGCTGTCGCACAGGACGACAATGGGGGAGGATACGTCCCGACTGCCGAGAACCTGAAAGCCCGGGAAGAATTTCAAGACAACAAGTTCGGTATTTTCCTGCACTGGGGATTATACAGCATGCTCGCGCAAGGGGAGTGGTATATGACCAATCGCGACATAGACTGGCGCGAATATGAGAAACTTGCATCGGGGTTTTATCCCTCGCGCTTCAATGCTGCCGAGTGGGTGGCCGCAATAAAGGCCTCGGGAGCAAAATATATATGTTTCACGTCGCGGCATCATGAAGGGTTTTCGATGTTTGACACCGAGTATTCAGATTTCAATATCGTGGATGCAACCCCGTTCAAGCGCGATGTAATCAAGGAACTTGCCGATGAATGCCATAAGCAAGGCATAAAACTGCATTTTTATTATTCCCATCTCGACTGGCGGCGCGATGATTACCCGCAAGGACGTACCGGCAGGGGGACTGGCCGTCCCGAAGGGCATGGCGACTGGCCGCATTATTTTGAATTTATGAACAACCAGCTTACCGAGCTGCTGACCAATTACGGGCCTGTGGGCGCAATATGGTTTGACGGATTTTGGGATCAACCCGCCGATTTCGATTGGCAGTCGGCCGAGCAATATGCTTTGATACATAGCCTGCAACCAAGTTGTCTTGTCGGCAACAATCATCACACGACACCTTACCCCGGCGAAGACATACAGATATTTGAACGCGACCATCCGGGAGAAAACAGTGCAGGACTGTCGGGACAAGACATAAGCGCGTTGCCGCTTGAAACCTGCCAGACGATGAACGGCATGTGGGGATATAAGATACAAGACCAGAATTACAAGTCCACGAAAGAGTTGATTCGCTACTTGGTGGGAGCCGCAGGCAAGAATGCAAACCTCTTGTTGAACGTTGGTCCGCAACCCAACGGGGAACTTCCTGCCGTGGCTGTTCAACGCTTGAAGGAAATCGGCGAATGGATGAAGGTTTATGGAGAGACCATATATGGGACTCGCGGTGGAGATGTGGCTCCTCACCCTTGGGGCGTTTCAACCCGCAAAGGGAACCGCTTGTTCATACATATTCTCGACCTTGCCGATGATGGGTTATACCTGCCCTTGGACGCAAAAGTTACCGGGGCAAAAGTGTTTGTCGACGGCACGAAGGTGGAATACAGGCAGGACAAGGGTGGCGGCGTGTTGTTGAAGCTGCCCAAGGTGCCCGACGAGATAGATTACGTCATAGAACTCACATTGAAGCAGTGATGGGACGCCTGATTGAAGTGTGCGCCAACTCGGTGGAGAGTGCCGTCAAGGCTCAGGAAGGGGGCGCATACAGGGTGGAACTGTGTGCCGGTATACCCGAGGGAGGTACGACACCGTCGTATGGCGAAATTGCGGTGGCACGCAAGTTATTGACGCATACGCGCCTGCATGTGATTATACGCCCGCGCGGCGGTGACTTCCTGTATTCTCCACTTGAAGAAGAAATAATGGCTCACGACATCGACATGGCAACGCGGCTTGGTGCCGACGGGGTGGTAATAGGGTGCCTGAAAGCCGATGGGAGTATCGACACCGACATGGCGGGGAGGCTGTTGGAGCATGTGGGTAAGGGCATGAGCGTTACGTTCCACCGGGCTTTTGACATGTGTCGCGATCCGATGGGGGCTCTCGAACAAATCGTCGGGCTGGGAATCGACAGGATACTCACGTCGGGGCAAGAGGCTACGGCCGAGCAGGGTATACCATTGCTCAGGCAACTTGTGGAGCGTGCTGCCGGGCGCATCGTCATAATGCCGGGTTGCGGAGTCAATGCAGGCAATATCGAAAAGATTGCCCGGGAGACCGGTGCCGGCGAATTTCATCTGTCGGCTCGCAGTAGCATCGGTAGTGGCATGGTTTATCGCAACCGGCGCGTGTCGATGGGTGGAACGGTGTGCATCGACGAATACAGCCGCGACGTTACCGACCCGGCAAAGGTGCGGGCGGTGCTGTGACGCATAGTAGTATAACCTAAGTCGGTCATTAGACCGCAAATGTGTATCTTGAAAATGCTTTTTATGCCGACAGAAACTAAAAATCGACATAAAATCTAATGACTGATTCGGGTATAACGGCGACGGGGTGGGAGAATATGTAGCGCATTCTCCCACCCCGTGTTTTTTGAGTGTATAGCCGCGCGGTATAGTTACAGCTTATGGATGACTTTCATCAGTTGCTCGCCAAGTCCTATTGTGTAGCCTTCGGAGCAGAATACAACCCGATTGAATGTGTCGCCAATGATAAACACCGGTAGTGTGTTTGTCCGCAATTTCATGTCGTTGCGAATCTGCTTGAGTATTGCCCCGTTGGTATCGATGCCAAAAGTCACGGTCGAAGGCAGTCCGGGGAATTCTTCGAGATTGAACTTGCGGTATTGTTCTTCACTCGTGAACAGGAGTACTATGCCACGGTTCCACTGTTCAAGCTCTTTGCTCTTGGCTATGAGGCCGCGCAATGCATGGGCGGATGGTTCCTGCCCGACACCGAGAATTCCCACTATGAAATAGCCGCGTCCTGTAGTGGCCAAGATTGACTTCTGCAAGTCGCCGTCGACCGGCATGTAGGTGGCTTCTGAATTAAAGCTCCCAATTACTTGCACTTCATCTTGACTTTCCCGCATGTTAAGTTTCACGGTAGTGCTTTTGGAATTGTCGATGCCGAAGAAGGTGAGATGCGAAAGGACTCCTCCGTTGGCAAGGCGTGTGCCGGTCACCATCAAGTAATTTCCTTCATCGAGTTCCAGCCCGTTTTTCAGCAATTTGGACCATGTGGAGCCTTCGTCGAATTCGAGCAGACGCAGCGTGCCATCATCGGAGATGCGTGATATTGTGAAATGGTCGTAATACTTTGGGTCGTCAAGCAGCTTGGTCGGGGTGTAGCGTGCAAATAGCCGTCCTTTTGCAGTATTTGTTTGTTTGACAGCTTCAAAATTTACGTCCGACACATTGTCCTTGTCAAGCAATTGCACCTTTCCCGTCACATAATCAAGGCGAGCCGGGATGCCCATGCTGCGTGCCATCGCTACAAAGAAAATATCACGGCTATGACTGTCGGCCACTCGTGTTTTCCACACGCCTATCGGAGAGATGGGAGCTCCGCCAAGGTTGCAGTTGCGGTCGATTGCAATGCTGTCGGCCACCCAAGCCACAAGCCGCATGGGGTTGGCGCGGAATTCGTTTTGCACGTCTTGTGGAATTGCAGTGCTGAAGAATCCCTTGTAGGGCGTGAGCATTTCGTTGCTCACACGTGGATTGAGTATGTATCGGCTGAAAAGTTCAGTATCGTCGCATGGACGGGAGTTGAGCATGTTGTCGTTGAGTACCTCAATGCTCACGTCGTGCAGATCCTTGTTGGAGAGTTGTTGTAGCAGGTCGATGCCGGCTGCCTTCTGTTCGTCGGTGTCGAGCGAAGAGAGGAATGCTGTTATCACTTCATGGTTACCGCGCGATTCAACCAACAATTTTGCCACAGTTTCGGCAGGGGATATGCCATGCTTTGTGGCAAAATCCGTACCTTGGCTGCGAGTAAAGAAGGTTGACTCGTAGGCACGGCGTATGGAGTCTTCGCGGGCAAACCGGCGATCGTTTTCGGCACGTTGTTCGGGTGTTACTTCAGGCAAATTGGTGCCTTCGGCCGGTGGCACGATGTCAATGTCGAAGCCGCCTTCTTCCTCTCCTGTCTTATTCAGTTGTATGGTAACTCTTGTGGCTTTGCCAATGGAAACCTTGGCATATCCGAATTTGCCATCTTTGGAAGCCCAAACCAACATGTCGCCCTTGCCGGCTGTCAGGAACGTTTTGCCATTATTGTCGGTCTCCTTGGTGGCAACGGAATAAAATTCGCCGTAATTGTAAATCTTGAATTCAACTTTGGCTCTGTTTACCGGTGCATTGTTGCTGTCGGTTATGGTAACATCGACTCGTGCCGACGGGGCGTAATTGTCTATTACGTTAATTTCGGTGTATCGCGGGGTGTGGTACATTACTTCTTCGGGACCGTTGTATCGCCCGAATACCTTGGTGTGCATCAGCATTCCGCGCGATGCAGGGGCATTGAACCATGCAAGATTTAATATTGGTTCGGGTTCGCATGCTCCGAGGAAGTACCATTCCCCGTCGACCCATGCTTCCACCCAAGCATGATTGTTGTCGGTGTGCGCCCAACGCGGAGTGTAGACTTGCCGGGCCGGAATGCCCACCGAGCGCAAGGCGGCCACGGTGAATGTGGACTCCTCGCCGCAACGCCCGTATGCCGTCCTGACAGATGTGAGCGGGCCGCTTGTGCGTGCATCGGTGGGGCGGTATGTAACTTTCTCGTGGCACCAATGGTTGACTTCGAGCACGGCTTCTTGCATCGACAATCCGCGCACGCGCTCTTTAAGTTCTTCGTAGAACACTTTGCGACTGTCGTCGAGATTCTCGTTGTTGACACGGATTGGCAACACGAAGTGGCGGAACTCACGTTCGGGGACTGTTTTCCCCCACGGCATTTCTTCGCGGGCTTTGAACGAGCAGTCGATGTTTTCAAGGAAATATTCGGCCGTGTGGTCGGCTATGTCGGAGAGAGGCATGTAGGCATACAGGAATTTCAGTGCTTCGCATTGTTTGTCGGAAATTTCCATCATGTCTATTGCATCGAAGAAGTGGCGGCATGGCACGCTGTCGCGCCGTGCTGCAAAGTCGGCTTCGACTGTCGCACGTTCGGTGTCGTCGCCTATAAAATGGCTGTCTGCGCACGAAACGCATAAGTTCAAGGCAATTGCGAAAGTTGCAATGGATAGGTATGATTTCATTCTGTGTATAGGTTTATATATTATGTATGCGAAGATAATATTTTTGTGCAAAAAGGAGTGTGCCAAAATACAATTTTGTATCAAGGCACACTCCCTTTTTTGACTATGTGTGGGGTGGAGATTATATAATACCCCGTTTGGCCCGGCTATAGGTGCGTTGGCCGTATATCATTACCATGATGTAACAGATGAGCGGAAGGACAAACGACACGTTCACAGCCGGCATGTTGAATACCGTACCCATGTCGATGATTGCAGCTTGCAACGGAGGCAATACCGACCCGCCGAGGATTGCCATTATAAGCCCGGCCGATCCGAATTTGGCATCATCGCCAAGCCTGTTGAGCGCAATTCCGTAGATGGTGGGGAACATGAGCGACATGCAGCCCGACACGGCAACGAGACAGTACATACCCCAGATGTCTTGGAAGAATATCACGCCGAGTGTAAATATGGCTGCGGCTATGGCCAGAATCTTGAGCAGTTGGCCGGGGTTGAAATACTTGAGCAGGAATGTGCATATAAACCGGCTCACGCAGAAGAGCCCCATGGCAATCATGTTGTAGAATTGAGATTCCACTTCGGCCTCCTGTTCGGTCATGCCCATTTCCATGAATACCCGTGTGCCATATTGGATGATGAACGTCCAGCACATGATTTGCGCACCGACGTAGAAGAATTGCGTGATCACGCCTTCGCGGTAGCGCGGCAGCGAGAAGATGCGCTTCATGGTGGGAATGAAATTGATTTCATGCGACTGGTCGCCATTCTTGGGCATCTTGGCAAAACGCACGATGAAGAACATGGCAAGAATGACGAGGCCTATGACAAGGTATGGCGCGATGAGTGTGGTGAGGTCGGCATCGCGTATGGCGATGTATTCGGCTTCGCTCAATGCTTCCCTTGCGGCAGTGTCCATAGGGTGCAACTTGTTTTGTATGAAGTTCATTGCCACATACATGCCGAGCAGTGACCCTATGGGGTTGAATGCTTGTGCAAGGCTCAGGCGACGCGTGGCTGTTTCCTCGCTACCCATCGACAGAATGTAGGGGTTGCTACTGGTTTCAAGGAACGACAACCCGCAAGTGAGTATAAAGTAGGCAATGAGGAACGGGAAGTATTCCCCGGTCATCTTTGCAGGGAAGAATAGCAGTGCGCCTAAGGCGTACAGCCCCAACCCGAGCAGGATGCTGGCCTTGTAGGAATATTTGCGCATGAATATGGCAGCCGGGAATGCCATGGCGAAATATCCGCCATAGAATGCCACTTGTACCAGTGCTCCTTCGGTCACGCTCATGCGGAATATTTTGGAGAATGCTTTCACCATGGGATTTGTGATGTCGTTGGCAAATCCCCACAAGGCAAAACAGCTCGTGATGAGAATGAACGGCAGCACGTAACTTATCCCGTTATGGTGTAGCAAGGATGCGGATTTTTTTAATTTTTCCATTATTACAGTGTAAAGTTATTCAGGTTTATGGTTTTTACGGTTTCAAATGGTTTTTAAGGCTTCGGCTTGAACCAATATGTTGCCTATGGCTGTAGCTTCGACCGGGCCGCTCACCACCGGAATGCCCAGTGCCTCTTGGGTGAGGCGGTTCAACAGCCGATTTTGGTTCCCGCCGCCTATTATGCACAGTTCTTCGATGGGGCGGCCGATGAGACGGTTCAACTCGTCGATTCCGCGCTTGTAGCGGTTGGCAAGCGATTGCATTATGCACAGCATGAATTCTCCTTGGGTTGTCGGTATCCGTTGTCCCGACTTGCTGCAGTGTGAAGCAATGGCGGCTTCCATGTCGGTCGGATTCTGAAATTCGGGCGCGTCAACATCGATTGTCGATGTAATGTCGGCATGTTCGGCATCGGCGATTAGTTTGCCATAATCGATTTCTTTGCCTTGTTCTTCCCATTGGGCACGCAGTCGTTGCAGAATCCACAGCCCTGTGATGTTCTGCAAGAAGCATATCTTGCCCGAAGCACCGCCCTCGTTGGTGAATCCGGCTTTGCGGGCTTCGTCGGTGAGAATTGGCTCGTCGAGTTCGATGCCGAGCAAAGACCATGTACCCGAGCTGAGGAATGCTCTGCCGGCCGGGTGCTGCGTCGGTGGCAATGCGCGAATGGCGCTGGCAGTGTCGTGTGAGCCGACTGCAATGACTTCGACCGGATAGTCGATGCCTAATTCCGTTGCAATGTCGGGTTTTAACGTGCCTCTTTTGCTGCCGGGCATTACTATCTCGCCAAAGAGGTGTTGCGGCAATCCCATGTCTTGAATTAATTCCCGGTTCCAGTCGCGTTTGCGAGCATCGAGCAGCTCCGAAGTAGATGCAATGCTATATTCGTTGTTTGCCACGCCGGTCAGGAAGTAGCTGAACAGGTCGGGGGTAAACAGTAACTTGTCGGCAATCTCAAGCCGGGCATCATTTTCTTTTTTCAGCCCATATAGCTGATAGATGGTGTTGATGGGCATTATTTGTATGCCGGCTGTGGCATAATGCTTCGAGGCGCTGTCTCCGGCAAACAACTCTTCGGGCAGCCCGTTGGTAAACGGGTCGCGATAGCAGATGGGGTTACCAAGCAGGTTGCCTTGTTTGTCAATAAGTCCGAAATCAACTCCCCAAGTGTCGATGCCGATGCTCTTGATTCTGTAGCCTTTTCGCGCGGCAGCCTTGATTCCTTCTTTCATGTCTTGGAACAACGATAGGAAGTCCCAATAGGTGTGGCGACCGAGCTTTACTTGCCGATTGGAGAAACGGCTGATTGTTTCCAATTCTAATTGGCCTTGGTGGAATGAGCCGGCGATTACGCGTCCGCTCCCTCCACCAAAGTCAATAGCGAGATAAACTTCTTTCATGAATGTCTGTCGTGGCTTATTTGGTTACCTTTCCGAGGATATATGTGTCAAGGTCTTCGATTTCTTCTTGAGACAAAACATTGTAGTTGAAACCCGATTGCAAGATTATGCGGCAGGCCATTTCAAAGAACATGGCGCGCTCGAATGCTTCGTCAAAATCTTTTCCGCAAACCACTTGTCCATGCTTGAGCATGAGTGCCGAATTGTGGTCTTTCAATGCCTCGATAACGCCTTTTGCCAACTCGGGCGAGCCGGGACGGTAGTATGGAATAATGGGTATTTCACGTCCCACGTGGCATGGTATCTCGGCTGTAACATTGAAGTTGGCCGGTTGCTCCTTCATGCATGCTATGGCAGTTGCGTAGGGCGACTGGAAGTGCAGCACCACGTTCATGTCGGGACGTTCGCGCAGCACGCCGAGGTGGAACACGTGTTCCATCGATGGCTTTATTCCGTTGATGCTTTCCCCGGTTGCAAGGTTGCAGATGGCAACTTTTTCTTTCGGTATGCTTGGTACCCAAGAGCCGGTGCCCGAGATTAGCACTTCGTCGCCTATGCGCCAAGAGAGGTTGCCGCTGCTGCAAATTGTGAGGCCTGCATCGCCCACACGGTGGGCTTGTCTGATGAATTCTTCTATTTCAAGGTTGGTAATCATAATCGTTATGTATTTTTAGGTTGTAAAAAATGGGAAAGGAGGGTGACTTGTGCAATTCACCCTCTTTCCGGTTTGATTTAAAAAGTTGTTTCTTAGTTAACTTATTTATAGATAGGACCGTAGTTTTTGCATGCTCTGTAGTCGGCACCTTCTTTGTCCATGCCGAATGCATTCCATGCTGCCGGACGGAAGATTTTGTCTTCGTCGACATTGTGCATGCATACCGGTATGCGCAACATAGAGGCCAGCGTAATCAAGTCGGCACCAATGTGACCGTAGCTGATTGCGCCATGGTTTGCACCCCAGTTGTTCATTACAGAGTAAACGTCTTTGAATGCCGGTTTGTCGCACAGACGTGGTACGAACCATGTTGTCGGCCAAGTCGGGTCGGTACGCTTGTTCAATACCTCGAATATTTCGGGGTCAACGTCGGCAGTCCATCCTTCGGCAATTTGCAATACGGGGCCTAACCCTTTCACCATGTTCAGTCGCGACATGGTCACGGGCATTCCGCCTCTCGACAAGAAGTTGCTTGAGAAACCGCCGCCACGGAAGTAGTCACGGTCGGCAGGCAGCCAGTTGGTGGCTTTCAGGCATGCTTCCATGTCTTTTTCGGTCATTTCCCAGCATGGTTTCATGCAATGTTCGCCATTGGCGTTGATGCTTTCACCTGTAGCGTCGAGTGTGGTTGCGCCTGAGTTGATTAGGTGTATCATACCGTTTGCTGCAAGTCCGGTCAATTCTTTGCCGGTTACGCGCTTCACGGCTTCGGGACTCCAATATGTGCGCACGTCGCTAAACATCTGGCCGCAACCTGTCAGCAGGTTGCCAAAGAGCATTGCCACGGCATTGCACGAGTCATTTTCGGTGGCAAGTACAAATGATTTGCGTATTCCGTTCCAGTCAAACGTGCTGCACATGAGGGCTTCGGTAAAGTCGCCGTTTGGCTTCCAGTCGGTCCATTGGCGTTGCCCTTGGAAACCGCCGGCTATTGCATTGTGGCCCAATGCTTCTTCTTTGAATCCCATTTCCCGTAGTCTGGGGTTGCCACGCATCAAGTCGCGGACGATGAGTGTCATTTTTACTACAAATTCCCAGTCAGCTTCTTTCTGTTCGCGGGTCTTTTGGCGTTCCGGGCGGTTCTTGTCCCAGCCTTCGTTGGGCTTGCAATATTTTTCAACCCATGCCATTGCTTTTTTGTATTCTTCATGGTCGTAGATGCCTTCGTCCATGCGGCGCAATATTTCGGTCTCGTCTACGCTTTCGTTGCGCATGCCAAGGTATTCTTGGAAGAACTCTTGGTTGACGATACTGCCGGCAATACCCATGCACTGGCTTCCGATTGACAGGTAGCTTTGTCCGCGCATTTGGGCAACTGCAACTGCGGCACGTGCCCATCGCAGTATCTTTTCGGCAACGTCTTCGGGAATCGTATTGTCGTCCAAGTCTTGAACGTCACGGCCATAGATGCCGAATGCGGGCAAGCCTTTTTGTGCATGTCCGGCCAATACTGCTGCCAAGTAAACGGCACCCGGACGTTCAGTCCCGTTGAAGCCCCAAACGGCTTTGGGCCAATAGGGGTTCATATCCATAGTTTCCGAACCGTAGCACCAGCACGAAGTGACTGTGATGGTTGCGCCCACGCCTTCACGCTCGAATTTTTCGGCGCAAGCTGCTGTTTCGGCCACACGACCTATTGTGCCGTCGGCTATGACGCATTCCACGGGAGTCCCGTCGCTGTATCTTACGTTGCTTGAAATAAGTTCGGACACAGCCTTGGCCAAGTTCATAGTCTTTTCTTCAAGGCTCTCACGAACACCGCCCTGACGTCCGTCGATGGTTGGGCGAATGCCAATTTTAGGATACTTGTTCATTTCTGTTCTTGTTTTTAGAAATATGTTTGATTTATGTTTCGCTTTTTTGAGCTCAATTATAATGTATGCACATTAAGAATGCCTGCGTGCTTAATTCGTTTGTGAAGCCGTTGCCACAACGTGTGCATGGGGTGTGGTGCCCGAGCCGTTGTTTTGCGGGGAGATTAAAGCATGCAAACCGATGTGGTTCTCCCACTCGTTATATGTGTAATTAGACTGCCGGATATGTATAAGCATAAGGCACTTACAAAGTAACTAATTTTGCGTTTTGCGCACAAGAAAAATAACATGTTTTAAAACACAATGTTGTGGCACCGGGAGCAATCTTGTCATATCGCCGGGCAGGATGATTGGAAATTGTCACGTGTGTTTGGGTCGCTTGTGTTAATGTCGGGCTGTCGGAACTTTTTTTATCGGTTTTGTGTACGCAGATGTTGACTTTGGCAGTATTTTTGCATAGCTTTGTAGGAAGGATAATCTGAATTATACGTTATTAAAAAATAAGTATCATGTTAAGTAAAAAAATCGAAGAGGCTCTTAATGCCCAAATCAATGCCGAAATGTGGTCGGCTTATTTGTATCTTTCAATGGCATCTTACTGCCATGCCAGCGGCAAGCCGGGCATGGGCAAGTGGTTTGAAGTGCAGTTTAAGGAAGAACAAGATCATGCAATGATATTTTTCAAGTATGTCATCTCGCGTGGCGGCAATGTGAAACTTAAGGCAATCGAACCGGTGCCTACCGAGTGGGATTCGGTTTTGAAGGTGTTTGAGGGTACGCTTGCCCATGAGCAAAAAGTGACGGGGTTGATAAATGATTTGTGTGCACTTGCCACTCAAGAAAATGATTATGCAACTCAGAGCATGCTGAAGTGGTTTATCGATGAGCAGGTGGAAGAGGAAGAAACTGCTCAAAATATCATCGACAATTTGAAGATGATTAACGATAACGGCTATGGCTTGTATATGCTCGACAAGGAGCTTGGCGCCCGCACTTACACACAAGCGGCTCCGCTGAGTGGAAATTGATTAAGTGGCAACCAAAGAGAAAAAGTGCCGCAACGGCTTGGAAAATGAGCCTGTTGCGGCTTTTTTGTGCCGTTCTTTTATGCCGTATGCGATAATATTTGTAACTTTGACAAATGAAGGTGTGAACGACATGATTTCTTTCGTGTCGTGTTGCACGTGTGAATGAATTGGAGTTAATTAATCCTTTTTGAAGCAACCTGTTATGTCTATTAAGAAGTTTTCTTTGTTTTTTACAAGCATTGTTTTGTTGTCGATGACTTCCTGTTTTGCCACTGAACAGCCGCTTTCTCTTTATGGCTTTTGGGGCGGATTGTGGCATGGGATAATAATATTGGTATCGTTGGTGCTAAAGCTGGTGTCGGTGGTTGTGCAATATATAAATCCCGAATATGGCAATTGGGATATTAATGTGTTCTCTTTCCAAAACGAAGGCCTGACTTATTGGGTGGGGTTTGTGTTGGGCATATTTCTCAACCTTGGTGTTTTTTCTAAATTGCGCCAAGTTCGGAGGAATCAATAGCTGTCTGTGATGATAAGTTGATGCGCGTGTTGCCTTAATGCGCGAGGTTTAAGTATTGAATGTGCGAAATAATGTTTTCTGTATTGAAATAAAGTGCCGTTTTGTGGGCTTTTGCAGCAAACGACATTTTTTTGTTTTTCCTCATATTGCTGTAATACAGAAGATTGGTTAAGAGGTGTAAAATTTTTCTGAAAAAAGTTGTGGAAAAATTTGGTTGGTTGGGGAATTTGGTAGTACCTTTGCAACCGCAAACGGGGAACGGCG
>CALUMZ010000044.1 GCA_944321865.1 uncultured Muribaculaceae bacterium | reverse complement strand
CACATGCGGTTAAGCCGAGTATGGCAGCTCCGCAGCCACCACTATATTTGTTCGCAACCGTATTTTCGGACTGCCCCAAAATATTCCAGCGCGCAAGTACAAAAGCGGCTGCCTCGGGATTTTGAGGCAGCCGCTACTATATTTCGTGTACGCTTACGGGGTTAATCTTTAACCTTGGCGCACAGATATTCGCGGTTCATGCGGGCAATGTTGCTCAGCTTGATGTTCTTGGGACATTCGGCTGCGCAGGCACCCGTGTTGGTACAGTTACCAAACCCGAGTTCGTCCATCTTGCTCACCATGGCCTTCACGCGACGTGCAGCCTCGGCACGACCTTGGGGCAACAGGGCAAACTGGCTCACCTTGGCCGACACGAAGAGCATGGCCGAACCATTCTTGCAAGCTGCAACGCAAGCACCGCAACCTATGCACGAAGCCGAGTCCATAGCCTCGTCGGCAGCCGTCTTCGGAATGGGAATTGCATTGGCATCTTGTGCGCTGCCGCAGTTGAACGACACGTAGCCGCCTGCCTGCTGTATCTTGTCGAATGCATTACGGTCGACCATGAGGTCCTTGATTACCGGGAACGCAGCCGAGCGCCACGGCTCAACAGTGATGGTCTCGCCATCGTGGAAACGGCGCATATACAACTGGCACGTGGTGGCACCGGTGGCAGGGCCGTGCGGGTGACCGTTGATATACAACGAGCACATACCGCATATACCTTCGCGGCAGTCGTGGTCGAATACTATGGGTTCTTCACCTTTTTCCACCAACTGCTCATTAAGGATGTCAAGCATTTCAAGGAACGAAGTATCGGTAGGTATGTCTTTCATTTCATAGTTTTTGAACCCACCTTTCTCCTTCGGGCCGGCTTGACGCCAAACTTTGAGAGTGAAACTTATATTTGATTCCATTGTTTAGATACTGTGTGTTAGAAAATTAAGACTTGTAGTTACGGGTTTGAACCTTGATAGCTTCGTAGTGCAACGGTTCCTTGATGAGAGTAGGAGCTACCTCGTCGCTGCCGTTGTACTTCCAGCACGAAACGTAGAAGTAGTTTTCGTCGTCACGCTTGGCCTCACCTTCGGGAGTCTGATATTCTTCGCGGAAGTGGCCGCCGCAGCTTTCGTTGCGGTTAAGCGCATCGTAAGCGATAAGTTCACCCATCGTAATGAAATCGTTAAGGCGGAATGCCTTGTCAAGTTCTATGTTCATGCCCTCTTGAGTGCCGGGGATAAACAGGTTGGTTTCAAATTCCTTGCGTATTTCCTTGAGCTTCTTCAATGCAGTTTCAAGGCCTTCCTTGGTGCGGCCCATGCCGACATATTCCCACATGATGTGGCCAAGTTCCTTGTGGATTGAGTCAACCGAACGTTTACCCTTGATGTTCATCAAGTGGTCGATGTGAGCCTGTACCTTCTTTTCTGCCTCGTCAAACTCGGGCGTGTCGGTCTTGAAGTGCGGCACGGTGATTTGATCGGCAAGATAGTTTTGGATGGTGTAAGGCAGCACGAAGTAACCGTCGGCAAGACCCTGCATGAGAGCCGATGCGCCAAGGCGGTTTGCACCGTGGTCGGAGAAGTTGCATTCGCCGATTGCAAACAAGCCTTTAACCGAAGTCTGCAATTCATAGTCTACCCAGATACCGCCCATCGTGTAGTGGATGGCCGGATAAATCATCATGGGGTTGTAATATTTAACGCCATTGATTTCACGTGCCAATTCGCCCGGATTGACATCGGTGATTTCTTCGTACATGTCGAAGAGGTTGCCATAACGTTGGCGCACAACGTCAAGGCCGAGGCGTTCGATACTTTCGGAGAAGTCGAGGAACACGGCAAGGCCGGTGTTGTTGACGCCGAAGCCCTTGTCGCAACGCTCCTTGGCTGCGCGCGAAGCAACGTCGCGGGGCACAAGGTTACCAAATGCCGGATAACGGCGTTCGAGATAGTAGTCGCGGTCTTCCTCGGGAATGTCGCTACCTTTCTTGGTGCCGGCTTGCAAAGCCTTTGCATCTTCGAGCTTCTTCGGAACCCAGATGCGGCCGTCGTTACGCAACGACTCGGACATAAGTGTCAACTTCGATTGCTTGTCACCGTGAACCGGGATACAAGTCGGGTGGATTTGCACGAATGCCGGATTGGCAAAATATGCGCCCTTGCGATAGCAAGCCATTGCAGCACTACAGTTGCAAGCCATTGCGTTGGTCGAAAGGAAATAGGTGTTGCCATATCCGCCGGTTGCTATTACAACGGCATGGGCTGCGAAACGCTCGAGCTTGCCGGTAACAAGGTTGCGTGCAATGATACCGCGGGCACGGCCGTCGATGATTACCACGTCGTGCATTTCATAGCGGTTGTAGCTCTTTACCTTGCCCATCTGTATCTGGCGGTTGAGCGAAGCGTATGCGCCGAGCAACAGCTGTTGGCCTGTCTGACCCTTGGCATAGAAAGTACGCGACACCTGCGCGCCACCAAACGAACGGTTGGCAAGCAGGCCGCCATATTCGCGTGCGAAAGGCACGCCCTGAGCCACACATTGGTCGATGATGTTGTTGGAAACCTCGGCAAGGCGGTACACGTTGGCCTCACGTGCACGATAGTCGCCACCTTTTACTGTATCGTAGAACAAGCGGTAAACCGAGTCACCGTCGTTTTGGTAATTCTTTGCTGCATTGATACCGCCTTGTGCTGCGATGGAGTGGGCACGGCGGGGAGAATCTTGTATGCAGAAGTTCAGGACGTTGAAACCCATTTCGGCGAGCGATGATGCAGCCGAAGCACCGGCAAGACCCGTACCGACAACGATGATGTCGAGACGACGCTTGTTGGCCGGATTGACAAGTTTCTGGTGGGCCTTGTAGTTGGTCCATTTTTCCGCTATCGGGCCTTCAGGGATTTTAGAATCGATAACCGGCTGAGCGGCAGTATCTTTGACTTTCTTAATATCTTCCATTTCAGTATTGAAGTTTTAAAGTGAGAGGTTTATTACTCAGCATCGGTGATTGTAACCAAAGATTCAATCGCATTTTCTACGACAACCTCGGTGTTGACGCCATATTTGTCCATGTTGGTCTTGTCCTGAGCTTGAACAGTGAACCAAATAGCCTCAACGGCGAAAAGCAAGCATACAACGGTAGCCCAAACTTTTGCAGTGGCTTTCCAACGGTTAAGCCAAATGTCGTTGTTGGCACCAATCGACTGGAATGCGCTCCAGAAGCCGTGGGTCATGTGGAACCACAAGGCAATAAAGCCGATCAGATATACAGGCAATGTCCACACTTGGCTGAAAGACGCATAAACGAATCCCATACCGGTATATTCGAGATGCTCGCCGAGCAATTCGGGCAGCTGCATCTTGGCCCAGAATTGTACGAGGTGCACAATCATGAAGCACACAACGATGATACCGAGCACTAGCATGTTTTGCGACGCCCACTCAACTGTGGCAGGACGCTTGCTCACTTCGTATGCATCGTTACCACGGGCACGGCGGTTTTGCAACGTCAGCCAAAATGAATAAATGATGTGAATGATGAAGCCGGCTGCAAGTACAAGGGTGCCAAGAATGGCATACCAGTTAGCACCGAGAAATTCGCATACGGCATTGTACCCTTCGGGAGAGAACAACGCCACGGCATTCATCAGCACATGGAAGGTTACAAATAGGACGAGGAAAAGTCCGGTGATACCCATCACCATTTTCCGGCCTACGGACGAATTTGTTAACCACATAGTAGTTCTGAATTAAGTGTTAATAAATTTGTTTGTGTTATGAGAATATTTGATTTTCAACAGATTTACGTCCATTGCATGTAATCATTATGCAAAATTATTGCATTTCGGCCGTTACTGCAAACGGTTAAAGGGAAAAATCTCTATGCACGCATGATTATGTCAGCGACGTTTTGAGCGTTTCTTCCCTTCTTTCTTCTTTCCGCCGCCCTGACCTTTCCGGCGACTTTTGTCACCACCAAGCCCGGCGTTCTCGAAATTGTCCCGCATACGTTCCTTTCGCGACTCCTTGCGGCGCGACGAAGATGCCACGGTTATCGGTGCCGAGTCGATGTGATGCGTTCCCACGGGGTGCTTTTCGTCGATCAGCGCCATGTCGAGCTGCTTCTTCACAAGGTCGGCACGTGCTATCTGCACGGTGACATGGTCGCCCAGACGGTAACGTTTCTTCTGCCGACGGCCTATGAGGCAATAATTCTTTTCATCGAATTCATAATAGTCATCTTCAAGGTCGCGGATAGGCACAAGCCCTTCACACTTGTTCTCGTCGATTTCCACATACAAGCCCCACTCGGTCACACCCGATATGGTACCTGCATAAACCTTGCCGAGGCGTTCGCCCATGAATTCCACTTGCTTGTACTTGATCGACGCGCGTTCGGCTTGGGCTGCAAGCTGTTCCATTTCACTTGAGTGCTTGCAATATTCCTCGGTCTTTTCTTGGTTGGCACTGCGTCCGCCGGCCTTGTAGCGGTCGAGCAAGCGGTGCACCATCACGTCGGGATAACGGCGTATGGGCGAAGTGAAGTGCGTGTAATAGTCAAATGCAAGCCCATAGTGCCCAATGTTCACCGTCGAATATATCGCCTTGGCCATCGAACGGATGGCAAGCGTTGAAAGCATGTTTTCCTCGGGCGAGCCTTTTATGTCGTTGAGCAGCCGGTTGAGCGACTTGTTAATTTCGGCCGATGGCCCCGATGTCTTTATTTTTCTGCCAAACGAACGTACAATCTCGGCAAAATTGTCGAGTTTCTCCTCCATCGGTTTGTCGTGTACACGATATACGAACGTCTTGGCTTTCTTCCCCGAAGGCACTTTACCTATGCTCTCGGCCACCTTGCGGTTGGCAAGCAGCATGAATTCCTCAATCAACTTGTTGGCATCCTTCGACACCTTGAAGTAAACATCGATGGGCCTGCCCTGCTCGTCTATGTCGAAGCGCACCTCGAAGCGGTCGAAGTTAACAGCCCCGTTGTCATACCGCTGCTTGCGCAAAATCTTGGCGAGGCGGTCGAGCGTGAGTATTTCGTCGGCATAGTCGCCCTTGCCGGTCTCAATCACATCTTGCGCCTCCTCATACGTAAAGCGGCGGTTGCTGCGAATCACCGTGTGGCAAATTTCGGTGTTCAATATGTTGGCATCGTCGTCGAGTTCGAGTATGCACGAGTATGCGAGCTTCTCCTCGTTGGGACGCAACGAGCAAATATCGTTGCACAACCGCTCGGGCAACATTGGCACTGTTCGGTCAACCAAGTACACCGACGTGGCTCGGTTATAAGCCTCACGGTCGATTATCGAGCCCGGGGTTACATAATGCGACACGTCGGCAATATGCACGCCTACCTGCCAGTTGCCGTTGGGCAACTTTTGCAACGACAGGGCGTCGTCAAAGTCTTTCGCGTCCTTTGGGTCGATGGTAAATGTCACCACCTCGCGCATATCCTTGCGGGCGGCAATGATTTCGGGCGTGATGGTTGCATCGATTTCATCGGCGGCCTTCTCCACCTCTTCGGGATAGCGGTAAGGCAGCCCGTACTCGGCCAGTATCGCATGGATTTCAGTGTTGTTCTCACCTGCGGCCCCCAACACGTCGACAATTTCCCCCACAGGGCTGTTGGCGTCATCGGGCCAGTCAATAATTTTAGCCACGGCCTTGTCGCCTTGTTTTCCGCCCTTCAACTTGTCAAGAGGGATAAGTATGTCGGTGGCAAGGAACTTGCTGTCGGTAATCAAGTGTGCAAAATATTTCTCCACCTGCAACGTGCCTATGAACACTTGGTCCTTCTTCTCGATGATGGCTATCACCTCGGCCTCGGGTTCAAAGCCCTTGCGTTGAGCCGAAATATGCACCTGCACACGGTCGCCATTGAGCGCGTGCATCGAATTGCGTTCGGCGACAAAAATCGCCTCGCCCTCTTGGTCAAGTATTACACTGTTCTTGCCATTGCTGCGGCGCACAAACGTACCTGTGGCCACATTGCTTCTCGACTTGGCCTTGAAACGTCCCGGGTTGACCTCCACGAGCATCCCTTCGAGCGCAAGTTCTTCAAGCACTTCCACCACCAAGGCTCGCTGCTTGGGAGTCTCGGCACCTATCGCGGCCGAAACCTGCTTATAATTGTACGGTATGTTTTCTTCTCGGTTAAAAAAGTCGACAACCCGACTTTCCATTTCTTTCTTTTTGCGCGATGATTTTTTTCCTTCCTGATCGTTTGCCATAACACAGGGATTTACAAGGTATTAACGCCTACCGGCAACGCACTTGGCTTGTCGGCAGGCTATTGTGTTTACAAATTTAAGTTTTTTTTCTTTCAAATGGAAATTTTTAATCCGAAAAGCTGTCTTTAAAAATTGTATCTTTGCATAACAACTACCTCAATCAATACGCACAGTCATGATTATATCAAAAATAGAACTCCATAATTGGAAAAACTTTCAAGAATGCTCCGTCGACATTGCAGAACGATGCTTCATTGTGGGAGCCAATGCCACCGGGAAATCCAATTTCTTGGATGCTCTCCGTTTTTTAAAAGACAAAGCAAAAAAAGGAGGTGGATTGCAAACAGCCGTTGACGCAAGAGGCGGAATAAAAAAAATAAGATGCCTGTCGGCCCGTAAAAGAACCGATATAGAAATCAAAGTTACACTTAAAGAAAGTCCGGACGGACAGGACAAGTGGATTTACTCGCTTAGTTTCAAACATATAGGAGGTGGGATAAGACCCAATGAAGTCATTGTCAACAATGAATCAGTGTTCTTGATACCCCAAAACGAGTATTTGGTCAACCGCACGGAACGCTCTGAAAACGAGACCGAAGACACGCTAAAATACACCCATCTTGAACAAGCAGTTACAAGCCAAAAGTTTCTGGAGGTGAGGAGCACATTTGCCGAAATAGAGTACCTTAACATTATTCCCCAGTTGGTGCGCGAATCAAATTCCAATCCCATCGTAAAAGAAGATTACTTCGGCAGAAACTTCCTTGCCGACATGGCAAAACTTAACGAAAACACTCGCAACAAATATCTGCAAAGCATCAACGATGTGCTTAGGTGCGCCGTTCCACAGTTAGACAACCTGTCTTTCACCAAAGACGGCAACGGTCTGTATCACTTAGAAGCCAAGTACATACACTGGAGGGCACAGGGAAGCAAACAAACCGAAGCGCAGTTCTCCGACGGCACACTCAGGCTGATAGGCATATTATTCGCCATATTGGCAGGCAAGGGCATCACCTTACTTGAAGAGCCCGAAATAAACTTGCACCAAGGAGTGGTTGCCCAATTACCCGAATTCATAGCCAGAATGCAACGTTATAAAAAAAGGCAGGTATTTATCACCACCCACAGTTACGACATTTTGGCTAACGAAGGTATTGACGAGAAAGAAGTGATTCTATTGCAAAACAATGCCGAAGGAACAATTGCCCAAGTCATCGCCGACGTAAAGAATGCAAAAGACGTATTAGACGCAGGTTTCACAATGGCCGATGCGGTACTACCGCTGACAAAGCCCGGCAATGTACACAACATGGCAAACATAACAATCAACTGACCGGCGATGAAAAAAGTGTATATTGTAGGAGAAGATGATGTAACAAAAGCCATCATTAGGAAGATAATGGGGAAATATGCTCCGGCCCTTGAAATACAGGCTGAATTACCTGCCCGCGGCAGTGAAATAAAGCATAAAATCCCGGAATTTAATGCTTTGGCTGCAACCGCCCCCGTTATACTGCTAACCGACTTAGACACCGACGATTGTGCACCGGTGACAAAAAGCCGTCTGATTGAGGGGTTACGTAGGCAAGATGATTTTATCATAAACATTGCCGTAGACGAGGCTGAAGCATGGTTAATGGCCGACAGGGTAAATTTTGCCCGTTTTTTAGGCATCGATATAGAAAAAATGCCCGTTTCATGCCCGCAAAAACAAGGTGGGATGAAAGCCCTCACTGAAATGCAGATTGCAACAAAAGCCTCGTTCTATTTAACGCATTCCCTAATTCTTGAATCAACTAAAGCCGACTTAAAAGAGCAAATTAAATCTCATGGGAGGAAATGCAAAGGCAAAGAATACAATACCGCACTGCTCCCATTCATTGCCAACCAATGGAATCCCGAAAATGCCAAAAGCAATTCCGACAGCCTGCACAGGATGATAAGCCGGTTGCAAGCATTAAACGCAAAATACTCTTAACCATTAGACTTCAGATAAATACCAATTAATGGGTATAGTCTTGTAACTCGCTCAGAACCTATCGGGAACGAAGTGCCGGCTTATATTATCCCGGAAATCGCGGGGATGAAATCGCGGGCCGTCTGGTCGGCGCGACATGGCACTACCGTGGCATACCCGCGCTGAAGCCAATACAAGTCTTGATTCTCATTGTCCGGATCCGATGGGACATACCTGCCGGTCAACCAATAGTAAGCACGGCCATGCGGGTCGGTACGGCGGTCATATTCTTCGGTCCATCGCCCGGGAGCCGCAGCCACAACCTTGGTTCCATTAACTTTGTCACACTTGGGTATGTTCACATTGTAGCACACATCGGTGGGCAACTTGCCTGCTATCGCAAGCTCTATCATGCGGCGCACCACAGGTTCACACGGCGAGAAATTCGGTTCGGCGCCATAATCGCCATACGAGAAACCTATACTCGGCACGCCGAGGAACGACCCTTCAAACGTAACCCCCATAGTACCCGAATATATAGCACTGTTACCCGAATTATATCCGTGGTTGATTCCCGACAGCACAATATCGGGTTGTCGCGGAACCAGATAGTTCAATGCCAACTTTATGCAATCGACCGGAGTTCCGTTAACGTGATACATCGCGAAACCGGCTTCTTCGGCCACGAGTTTTGCCCTCAACGGGGTTTCTACAGTGAGCGCCGACGACTTTCCCGACTGATGCAAAGTGGGTGCTGCCACAAACACGTCGCCATATTGCCTTGCAATATCCGACAAATATTTCAAACCGCCCGCTTGATACCCGTCGTCATTGCCGACAAATATCAGCGGGCGCTGTCTTTCTGCCATATCTGCTTGATTATTTTATAGGAATTAACAATGTCTGTCCGGCACGTATCTTACTGCCACGAATGCCGTTTGCCCGGCGTATGTCGGCCACTGTCACGCCTTTGTACTTCATGGCTATGCCCGACAGCGTTTCGCCCGAACGCACCTTGTGCTTGCGCGTGGCGGCCGAAGTTTTTTTCTTTGTCGCCTTTGATTGCTTCTTCGATGCAGATGCCTTGGCTACTTCTTGCTTATCATTGTCTTTAACCCTCACTCGCTGGTAAGTGCTTATCTTCAGCAATTGGCCGCGTTGTATGCCATCGCCGCGAAGCCCGTTGGCTCGCTTTATGCTGCTCACAGTAGTTCCGTAACGCCGTGCAATCACCGACAGCGACTCACCACGGCGCACCTTGTGGTACTTGGTAACGAGTTTGCGCTCGTATGTTCCGTTGCCCGAATTTTCATCGTAATTCGTGGGATTGACAACTTCGCGTTGGGCATATCGGCTGTTCTCGTATGCGAGAATGCTGTCTTCGCTCATTATGTAACTGTACACCTGCTGCGATGGCAGTATCAATTTATACGGGCGCACATTACCGGGGATTATATCCTTGCGGTACTGTGGGTTAAGGACACGTATTTCTTCAAGCGGCATGCTCAGCACTGCCGAGATCTGGTCGAAATGCACTCGGCGGTTTATGCTGATGGTATCGGTAATCAGCGGCTTCTTCGCAAGCCCGGGGCTGATGCCGTGGCACTTGAAGTAAGTCATCACATAATTGGCTGCGATAAATGCAGGAACGTATCCGCGAGTTTCGCGCGGCAAATAATAATATATCTCCCAGAAATCTTTCTTGCCCGAGTCGCCACTGTCGGCTGCCGCACGACGCAACGCCTTGTTCACGTTGCCCGGACCGCAGTTATATGCTGCTATTGCAAGCGACCAGTCGCCATAGATTCCGTAAAGTTCTTTCAGATAACGAGCAGCCATTTCCGACGAGCGGTAAGGGTCACGGCGTTCATCGACGAGAGAGTTGACTTCGAGTCCCAAACCGCGGGCAGTGCCTATCATAAACTGCCACAGCCCGGTTGCCCCGGCGCGTGACACTGCCACCGGGTTCAGTGCCGACTCGATTATGGGCAGGTTTTTCAATTCGAGCGGCATGCCTTCTTTCTCCAACGCCTGCTCGAAAATAGGCATGTAATACATGCTCATGCCGAGCATCGTCTCCACCAAGTCGCGGCGACGGGTGATATACATTTCTATATAGCTGCGTACAATAGAGTTATAAGGCATCTCTATTTCTGTGGGCAATGCCTTTAACCGTTCTATGAAAACGGCATCCGACGTATTATCGCTCGCCGCTATCGACTCAACATCGGCATCGAGTGCCGTATAATTGCGTATATACCAGTTTTCACGCATGGCATGCGTGTCGGTTTCAAAACTTTCGGGATACACGATTGCCGTGTCCGAAATTGTTTCCTTTATCGTCAGTATGGTCGGAACCGGAGCTGCCCATGCCGCCATCATTGCCCCGGCCGAAAAAACGAATGTCAATATTGCTCGCGATTTCATATTTATGTATATTCTCTCTCGTTATGTTGTTTGTTTCTTAGGTTTCATATTTGGAATCGGTCCGATTTATACACCTCGGCGACAATCCCCTGTTGCATGATGCCTTCCCGCTTGATTCTCAATAGGGAAAGAGCACAATCGGGAGGCATACGCCCTTTAGAACTCGATGCTGAATGAGCCGCCAAGTGCGGGCCATCGGCTTATGGGGCTGTTGCTCAACAATGTCGGGCGGACTTTCATCGACAAGTCGGGAGAAATGTCGAAATTGGCCAACGAAGCATCAACGTATGCGTCGATGATACATATCACATAAAGCCCCACCATTAATATGATGCACAAGTCCCTGTATCGTCTGTAATAATTCCTGCGCGACTGCAACGTGCGCTCGAGCCATGCCATGTCAAGGTCGGCCTCGGTAACCGTCGACGGATAAAAGTCCATGTAGCTCTTGGTGTCGGGATTGTTATCGGTAATGTCGCGGTATGCCTGCGCATAGTCTTGGAGCATCTGGTTGTTCCATGAAGTCGCATACGCAAGCCCCACGTATCCCCCCACCACGATAGGAAGTTTCCAGTAGCGGCGGTTGTATATCTGCCCCAATCCCGGGAAAAGCACCGACAGCCACACGGCCCTTGTCGGGTCGGGATTGAATTCGCGCACCTTGCCGTATGTTACTCGGTCGATTGAATCCTGCCTTATCGAGTCGTTGACATGCTTCATGCGCTCGGCAAGCAATGCAGCCGACACACTGTCGGTCTCGGCAACATGCACGGTATCACCCATCATCATGTCGGCCACGCTGATGCTGTCCGACACCACTGCTTCCCCCTCTTCATCAAGGGATATGTGTACACGGTCGCCCGGCAACCGTGTGGGGCGATCGACAGGCAATCCCGGCTCCTCCTCGGCCGCTGTCGAGTCGGCAGGAGCCGCAACCGTCAGCTGCGCAAGCAATTTAGCATCGGCAAACGCTTGAAGGGGTATGATGAACACGCTGCAAAGCACCATTGCAATGCACTTGTACAATCTCTCCCTTGCGCTGAAATCAAATTTCACGTTCTCTATTTCTTTCTCTATTTGCTGCTTGCAAATTTACTGCAAATTTTGCAAATCTTCATTTTTTAATTTGTCAAAGATGCTAATTAACCTTTCAAGTTCCTCTTCGTTTTGGAACGGAAACGTTATTTTGCCCTTGCCTGCCGCATCGCAACTAAACTTGACAGGAGTGTGGAATGTTGCCGAAAGATGGTTCTTCAAAATATCATAATCTCTGTTGGTCAGACGCTTATGCTCCCCTGATTCGGGTTCGGTTGCAGTCTCTCCTTTTTCGTTGTATTGTTTGGCAAGCGCCTCAACCTGTCTCACCGATAAACCTTTTTTAAGGGTTTCATTATAAAGTTTTAACTGCAACGACGGCTTTTCCACGGCAAGCAATGCCCGCGCGTGCCCCATGTCGATCATCTTGTCGCGCAAGCCCAGTTGCACCTCGGCCGGGAGTTTGAGCAACCGCAAGAAATTGGCTATCGTGGCGCGCTTCTTGCCTATGCGCTCGCTCAGCCGCTCTTGCGTGAGGTTGTATTGCTCGATGAGCTTCTTGAACGTCAACGCTATTTCTATGGCATTCAGGTCTTCGCGCTGGATGTTCTCGATGAGGGCCATCTCGGTCATTTCCGAGTCGTTGGCCGTGCGGACGTAGGCCGGCACCGTGTCGAGCCCGGCCATCTTGGCTGCCCTGAAACGGCGCTCTCCCGAAATTATCTGGTAACTGTCGGCTCCGGTGCTGCGCAGCGTGAGCGGTTGTATTATACCCAACTCACGTATCGACATGGCGAGTTCTTCGAGCGACTCCTCGTCAAACGAGCTGCGCGGTTGGTCGGGATTGGGAGATATTTGCCCCACCGGTATTTCGTTGATGGCCGACGAGCCGCCGGTCTGTATGTCGTCCATCGAAATCAACGAGTCGAGGCCACGGCCTAATGCTGAGCGTTTCAGTGACATAAAGCAGTATTGTTATTGATATGTTGATACAATTGTCGTTTTTTGTCAATGTGTGTGTTTAATCCGGGCTTCCCGGCAGACTTCGTGCGCACGGCGGCGTCATGCCGACTGGCGGGTGTGGGGCTTCGATATCAATTCCTGTGCCAGTTGCAGGTGACTGGTAGCACCGCGGCTTTCGGCATCATACAATATTGCCGGCAGTCCGTGGCTGGGAGCCTCGCTCAGCCTGATGTTGCGCGGTATCACGGTATTGAACACCATGTTGCCGAAGTGGCTCTTAAGCTCCTCGAAAATCTGGTTGGCAAGCCGCAAGCGGGCATCATACATTGTGAGCAAGAACCCCTCGATGGCGAGCGACGGGTTGAGTTTCGACTTGATGATGCGCACAGTGTTAAGCAACTTGCTGATGCCTTCGAGCGCAAAATACTCGGCTTGTACCGGAATTATCACCGAGTCGGCCGCCGTCAGCGCGTTCACCGTAATCAACCCGAGCGACGGGCTGCAATCTATGAGAATATAGTCATAGTCGTTCTTTATCGAAGCCAGCATGTTTCGCATCACGCGTTCACGATTGGGCTTGTTGATTAATTCCAACTCTGCACCCACAAGGTCGATGCGCGACCCGACGAGGTCAAGCCCCTCGATGCACGTCTTCACTTGCGTCCCTTTTATCGGGTAGTCGTCGACAAGGCATTCATAAATCGACGAAGACATCGACTTCGGGTCTATGCCGAGCCCCGAGGTCGCATTGGCCTGCGGGTCGGCATCGATGATAAGCACTTTCTTTCCCTGCACTGCAAGCGACGAGGCAAGATTTATCGCAGTGGTAGTCTTGCCCACGCCCCCTTTTTGATTGGCTATTGAAATAATTTTACCCATATACTAAAATCATTTTCTCGCTGCAAAGGAATTACTTTTAAATTATATTTCCTTGTAATTCAGTTGAAAAATTGCAAAATTGTTGATAAGTGGCACTTTTTGTTAATAACCCTCGCCGCCTGCGGCAGTTATCAACATTTATCAACAGCCCCATTACCGAGTGGGCAGAAGAGGGGGGGGTATCAAAATTGTGAAAGATGCCGGGAAAGGGGCTGCACAGCCCGTTGGAATTTTGATACACCCTCTACAGCCTGATTGCCGATATAATTAGTGTGATATTCAACGCTTTACACAATGTTATATTGTGAGGGTGTATCAAAATGCGGTTTTTTAGGTGTAGAGACGTGGCGTGCCGCGTCTCGATGTTCGCAACAACATATAAAACATTCAAAATCAATAGTTTATCCAACCAGATTGTAGAGACGCAAAATTTTGCGTCTCTACTGCCACATTGAAATGATAATTTTGATACACCCTCTACTGCCACATTGGAATGATAATTTTGATACACCATCACGGGGAGTAAAATTGCATTTTGATACATCCTCACCTCATAGAAAAAAAATAGTTCTGCGCCAAAAAATAACGCGTCCGAAATTATGTCGTTTGAAATTAAAAGATTAACTTTGTCGGAAAGTATAGATTAAGTCGTGGCCACACTATGTGCTTGGTACGTAATGAGATTAAGCCAAACCGTCATGCCAACCCATGACGGGAGAAGCAAGTTACATGACGCGGGAAGTAAAAATCCAGTCTCGCGGCGTGTCGCTTAAATTTATGTTCCAATTTCAAAAGATGCGTTAAATATTGTCGGCCCCGTCAATTTTCAATGTAAGTTTGCATAAAAATTTACCACTAACTAAATCACATAAATGAAAACAAACCTTAGCTCTCAGATTAAATTGGACAGAGTACCCAAAAAGTACTATGCCCCAACGAGTGAGATTGAGCTTGCTTCACTCACCCGTAATGAAAAACTAAACACCAAGATACTCGAAACCCCGGCTCAGGGTGCCGAATACATCGCCAAGGAAATTGCGACCACCATTCGCCGGTTTGTCGACACTACCGGCAAGTGCGTACTCGGTCTTGGCACAGGCGAGAACACATTGAAAATTTACGAGGAACTCGTAAACCTCTACAAGCAGGGCGAAGTAAGTTTCAAGAACGTTATCGTTTTCAACCTCTATGAGTTCTTCCCAATCGACGAGACACGCACTCCGAGCACCACTGCCCGCCTGCGCGAAGTGTTCTTGAACCAAGTGGACATCACTCCGGGAAACTTCCACAAGTTTGACGTAAACACCACTATCGAAGATATACTGCAATTTTGCCACTACTACGAAGCCGACATCGAAAAATGCGGTGGTCTCGACCTTGCAATATGCGAAATAGGACAATTGGGCACGCTTGCTTTCAACGAACCCGGTTCGTCGATGAACTCGGCATGCCGCTTGATGCGCCTCAGCAACGAAATGCGCATGAAGATTGCAGAATCTTACCACTGCAACGACGTGCCCACCACAGCCATCACATTGGGATTGTCCAACATCCTTTCGGCAAAGCGCGTAATCGCAATGGCTTGGGGCGAAAGCATTTCAAACATAATATATCGCGCCGTTGAAGGGAAAATCGACGACCAAGTTCCGGCTTCGGTACTGCAAATGCACCACCATGCCAAGTTGGTTATCGACTTGTCGGCTGCCGACGAGCTCACCCGCATAAGCCACCCATGGAAAGTGACTTCGTGTGAATGGACCGACAAGCTCATACGCCGCGCAATAGTTTGGCTGTGCGGACAGACGGGCAAACCCATCTTGAAACTCACCAACAAGGACTATAACGACTACGGCTTGAGCGAACTGCTTGCTTACTACGGCTCGGCCTACAACGTCAACATAAAGATATTCAACGACCTGCAACACACCATCACCGGGTGGCCGGGCGGAAAGCCCAACGCCGACGACACCTATCGTCCCGAGCGTGCAGTGCCATATCCCAAGCGTGTGATTGTATTCAGCCCGCACCCCGACGACGACGTTATCTCAATGGGCGGCACGCTGAAACGCCTTGTCGACCAGCACCACGATGTGCATGTGGCCTACGAAACTTCGGGCAACATCGCCGTGGGCGACGAAGACATGTTCCGCTACGTGATGTTGATGGACCGCATCGGTGAACGCTTCGGCATCGACACCGAGAAATACAAGGAGGTGAGCGAAGAAATCCACAACTTCCTCAAAGAGAAAAAGCAGGGCGACATCGACATGGAGATAATCCGCTACCTCAAAGGGAAAATCCGCCAATGCGAAGCCACCACTGCCTGCAACTACATGGGAGTGAAACCCGAGAACATCCACTTCTGCGAACTGCCGTTCTATGAAACAGGTACCATCAAGAAGGGCGACCTCACGCAAGTCGATGTTGACATCATCAAGAAGCTAATCATGGACGTGCAGCCGCACCAAATCTTTGTGGCAGGCGACCTCGCCGACCCGCACGGCACGCACAAAGTCTGTACCGATGCCGTACTTGCAGCCGTCGACGAATTGCTCGATGAACCGTTCATGAAAGATTGCCGCATCTGGATGTACCGTGGTGCTTGGGCCGAATGGGAAATCGACCACATCGAAATGGCAGTGCCAATCAGCCCCGAAGAATTGCGCTCTAAACGTAACTCTATCCTCAAGCACCAGTCGCAGATGGAGAACGCCCCGTTCCTCGGCAACGACGACCGCCTCTTCTGGCAACGCGCCGAAGACCGCAACCGTGCAACGGCACAACTTTACAGCGACCTTGGCCTTGCTTGCTACGAGGCTATGGAGGCATTCGTTGAATACCATCCTATCAAATAAAACTATTGTATCATCATATATCTATGTGTCCTCCCTTATTTATCTTACTTACAATATAAGCAACAACAAATAAGTGAATCATAGGTTAGGAATCCGGTGGCGCGTGAGCGTAGCCGGATTTTTTTTGCGTGTCTACCCCACCCCACCATCTGTAGAGGGTGTATCAAAATTATCATTCCAATGTGGCAGTAGAGGGTGTATCAAAATTCCGACATTGATGTTGTAGAGACGTGGCGCGCCGCGTCTCTATGACCATAATGATGTGTAATGTGTTGAATATAAATGGTTTATCAAACCCGGTTGTAGAGACGCAAAATTTTGCGTCTCTACTGCCACAATGAAATAATAATTTTGATACACCCTCTACAACCGGATTGACAAACTATTTGATATTAAGCATCTTATGAATCATTAATGCTATCGAGACGCGGCACGCCACGTCTCTACTCATGGCAAAATCGCATTTTGATACACCCTCTACAGGAGGAACCAATTTTTGCTTGGAAATTGCACAAAAAAATCCGGCAGCAGGCAATTGAGCCACTGCTGCCGGATATATCAACAAACGCCGTCGCGCTATTACTTCACTATCACCTTGCGGACAGTGCCGTCAGACATCTTCACGATATTCACACCACGCTCGGGCTCGCTAAGCAAGCGGCCGTCGAGCGAATAGCGGGCAACCTCCACAGGCTCGTCCATCGAGCTTTCCACGCCGTTCACACCGGCCGGGGTCGACACATTGCACTTGGCAGCGTTCACAATCTCGCCATCGGCATTCAACAGCATTGCCACCACGCGCAGCTTCCACAATTTCTGTACAAGCGATTCCCCTCTGCTTGTCGAATAAGCACTCGTGGCCTTGCTAAGCGTGAATGTATACTCATGCTCGTTCCACTTGCCCACTGTTATTTCGGCAGGAACGCTACCGGTAACACCCTTGCTGTCGGGCGCAAGTATCACCACGTCGTTAAATTCCACAGTTACGTATGAACCGCCATTAAAGAACTGATCCCATGCGTCGATGTCGAGTGCGCTCGAATAGCCTCTATAATTATTAGCCTGCTTCCAACTTGTACCTGTACCGGTGAGCCCATCGGCAAGCAATGCGTATGCCACCTTGAATCCTTCAACGCCCGACAATGCAAATGCCGTGCGGCTTGTTACAGATACCGTCTCCAAGTCATCAGACAGTGCGGCCTCCACTTCTATCGCAGCCGGTGACGGCGCTTCGCAACGGTCAAGCCAATCCTGTTCTATGTCCATTTCATTTTCACCTGAACCGAAATACGGGTCAATTTCACCACTCGCGCGATCCAAGTAAGCCGACGGCCAACCCGATATAGACGAAGGTTCAATTACATTGGTTCCTTGCATAGGGTCTTTGTAGTGATAAGCAAGACCAATGAAATCATCGGGATACTTTTCGGCCATGTACTCCATTGCCACATAACCGCGCGGACAATTCGGACACCAAGCCCCTGTGTACTCTTCAACCACTGCTCGGTGCTTGATATCCATGTCGGTAACAGCAAGTTTGGTAGTTGCTTCTGAGTTGTAGTCCGCGTACTCTTCGCCATTAATCTTAGTCACTTTTACAGTGAGGTCATATTCACCAGCCTCGCTAACTGCAGGCAGGTCAATAGCTACCGTAGCAGAAGCACCTAATATTGAGCTCAAAGTAACCGATTTTGAACCTGTTCCGGATTGTGATGTTTTTCCTGCAATACTATAACTATATTCAATCGATGACACGCTCTTCCCTGTATTATTAACAACAGTCAAATTGCACGAAGAAGTTTCACCCGGTTTGGCTATTATATACTCATCAAGAGCAATATCAACACCTTGCGATGCCACACCTGTTAATATCACCTGCATTGAAAGAGCCGGGTAATAAGAGGACTGATCAACCCATTTTCCTTTGGTCACGTTTTCAGTTCTCAAGAAAAAAGCATTCGCTGCATTATTTTCACCTGTTGCCATGATGAAACCATTCGCACCTCCCGACACCAATTGAGCCACAGTGAGTGAATAACCAACATAAATACCGTTGTTCGTAATTTCAACCGGTGTTTCAAACCGAACTTCGTTCCACCCCGATTCAACGTCTGTTACATTTACAACCTCTCCGGTAGGAGTCTCAGCCAATGATGTTGAAGTCCATCCACTCACATCTTCTATTCCTGCATTCATTTCCAATTCAAAGCGCATACCCACTATTTTTGCACCAACTAAAGATGGGTCCTTTACAAGTATCGCTAAATCATAAGAATCGGTAGATTGGGTTCCATAAAAATTTTTTGTACCTTCAGGGGCATAAGAAAATACAGACTCTCCTTCTTGTATATCAAGCGGGCGTACAGCATTTTTTAATTGAATTTTTGCCGGTGACGGCGAGAACGCTGCGACTTCAGAAGAAGCAGCCTGTGCCATAAAGCCTGTCGCACACAGCATTGCCACGGCAGGCACGAATTTGAGTAAAGATTTCAATTTCATAAGCATTATCTGTTTTGAATTGTGTGAATATACATTTTTAAGCAGCATTTAGCATTGCTTAGTAATTGCAAATGTAAGGCTTATCAACGCACACGCTGCAATTTTTGAGTTAAATTTGTTTAACACCCGAAACTTTGTCATTTTTTACCCCCTCCCGCTTGCATTTTGTCAATCAGTATTCCCCTCTCACCATTTTTTAGGCACAAAGACAAAAAACATGTTGTTTCCCATGTAGAGGGTGTATCAAAATTATCATTCCAATGTGGCAGTAGAGGGTGTATCAAAATGCGAACGGGCGGCAAAGCCGTCCAACTATGCGTAACCGCTGTGTGAGG
>CALUMZ010000043.1 GCA_944321865.1 uncultured Muribaculaceae bacterium | reverse complement strand
TAGAAGACGGCAAAATAGACCATATTCGTCATGTTTGTCCCTGAAAAACTGTACAACTGTGTTTTCGGACTGACCCATAATTTGTTGCCATATATTTTCATCGACAATATTCGTGTTGAGAATGACAAGAGCGGTGGAATTGAAGCTGTAGCAACCGATAGCGAGGTGAAAATAGCCGGAATGTCGGGCGAACTCATCGTTTTGGGGGCAAAGGATAAGATTTTGTCAGTTTATACTATCGATGGTCGTCTTGTAGCCATGCAGAAAATTAAGGATGCCGATTGCCGTGTGGCCGTAGATCCGGGTGTTTACATCGTTATGGTAAATCGTTTGGCAACGAAAGTCATTGTGAAGTAGTAACAGAAAGGAACAGATTCTCCACGTCGCCCTTAACTCCAAATCTGATGACCGATTTGGGGTTAAGGGCGTAATATATATATATGCAATGGTTATAGCTTGCCAATCTTGTCAAGCAGATGGTGCTTTATCGCACGGCGAAAACAGTGGGGCAGCGATGCTACTGCGACAATGGCCGGACGGTTAACAAATCCGTTGATATACTGTCTGCGATGACGGAAGAGGTGTTTCAATGCGCCCCTGACAAAACGTTGCGGGGTGGCGAGGACTCCAAGCCTGACTCCAAGCCGTTGCAATTTTCGTGGCAGCCCGAACAGGTCGGTGGCAATTCCTCCGGGGCAGGCCACCATCACTGTGATTCCGTCGTCGGCAAGTTCCACGGCAAGAGCTCGCGAAAAGACGCGAATGTAAGCCTTTGTGGCACTGTACATGGCAATGCCGGGCATGGGCATCCAGCACGACATAGATGACATGTTGAGTATGTAGCCACGGCAACGGCGTTGTTTCATGTCGAGTGCAAACGTCCGGCACAAATGTGTCACAGCCGTTATGTGCAGGTCTATAAACAGGTCTATGCGGCCGGCCGGAGTTCCAACAACCGGACAAAACGAGAATATTCCGGCATTGTTGACCAATACGCCAATTTCATACCCGTTGTTGCGGCAAAAGTCAAGCAGCCGAGTATCGGCATCGGGCATCGTAAGGTCGATGAAGAATGTCGGGAAATTCCCTTCAGGATTGGAAATGGCAAGTTCGGTTGCAGTCTCGTCCAATTCTTTCTCTTGATTGCTCACGAGCAGCACATCGTGTCCCCTTGCAGCCAGTTGCCGTGCAAATTCGCGCCCGATCCCGGATGAAGCACCGGTAACGAGTGCCATGGGTCGCCTATTATCATTACCGTTGCCCATTTTTCAGCTCGATTTTTTCAATCTCTTTCAATAGGCAAGGAGGCAAGTCGGTGCGATGCTTGTGGCATGACATTTCGAGCGTGTACATGCGGGCAATGCAATAGTTGGTGTGCGTACAGCCGCAACGCTCTTCACCGGCAGCCATCCGGTTCACGAAGTCGGGTTCGTTGAGCAGCGCACGAGCCATCTGCACAGCTTCAAATCCACAGTCGAGCACCTTGTCGATGCCTTCACGCGACACGCAGCCCCCGACGTATATAAGAGGCAATTTCACTTCATGCCGCACCTGCAAAGCGTCGTCGAGAAAATAAAGGTCACTGTAAGGCTCGTTTTTTATCATCATCTTGCCGAACATGCGCACTCCATATTTCAACCACAGGCAATTCATGTAGTGTGTCATGGTGCGGATGGGCATTTCGCCCCGCATCACATACATCGGGGCTTTGCTCACGAATCCGCCGCTGAGCACCAATGCGTCGGCACCGAGTTGTTCCAGTTCACGGGCAATGGCAATTCCTTCGGCAAGGCCGTTCCCGCTCTTGAACCCGTCGCGCATATTTGTCTTCACCACTACAGCCACTTGCCCGTTGGCAGCCTGCATCACATGTTCCATGCACAGCCTCATGAAATTCATGCGGCTATCAAGGTCGCCACCCCAGCGGTCGTGGCGGCGGTTGGTGTATGGCGACAAGAACTGGCTTATCAAGTAGCCGTGTCCGGCATGAATTTCAACGCAGTCAAAGCCGGCATCGATTGCAAGTTGCACGGCGGTCCCGAAGTCCCGAGCCACCTCTTGAATTTCGTCCTCATTCATGCCATGTACAAAAGTCGGAGAATACAAATTGAACCCGCTCGAAGCCGAAATGGGCATTCGTCCGGCCGTTGAACGATGCGACATGTTACCGCAATGTCCGAGTTGTATCGAGGCCTTTGCCCCCTCGCGGTGTATGGCATCGGTGAGGTCGCGAAGTTCTCCCACTATCTCCGGGCGCATCCACAACTGGTTGTCGAACGACAGACCACTGCGATTGACCGACGCGTATGCAATCGTTGTCATTCCCACACCGCCACGAGCCACCGACAGGTGATAGTCGGCAAGCATTTTCGATGGGCGATGGCCGGGGCACATATTTTCAAATGCGGCCGAGCGAATAGTGCGGTTGCGCAATGTCAACGGCCCTATGTGGGCCGGAGTGAATAATTTTGAAGGCATATTAGGTTAAATATAAAATCTTAATAAATAAATGGGATTATGCGGTGCAATTTGAGCCGAGTGAATTCTTCCCCGAACTCAGAGGCATAGCGCTTGTATATCTGTTCGGCGCGAGGGGCAAGATTGGCAAAAGTCCACAGGGCAAATACGGCTCCGGCCCACGACCACGTGAGAATGGCAAAGCCTACCCATTCAAGCAACTCTCCGAAATAGTTGGCACTCGACACATAGTTGAACATTCCGCCGCGAGGCAGATAGTGCTTAGTGTCGCCGGGGCGGCGCAAATTGCGTATTATGCTGTCGCTGTCGATGTTTATAGCCATGCCGGTGAAGAAAATTGTCACTCCTGCCATGAACTGTGGGGTAAAGAGCCAGTCGATGCCATAACGGTCGGGCGGAGACAGGAAAAACAACCACCCGCCTTGCATCACGGCATTTAACACATTGAACAGCACCCCCATCGCAACTATTGCCAGTGGCATGCGGCTGCGGCCTTTTATGTGGAAGGGGAAAATGAACGAGCGTTGGAAGTAGTGCAGTTGAAATAAAGCAAACATTATCAATGGCACAATCTCAAACCGGCGATTGCTGCTCCACCATATTATGCACATGGTGATGAATACCGGAGCTTCCATCAGCACCCAACCGGCCCGGTTGTCGACCGACGGACCCCATTTGCGGTTGTACATAATTCCATAGCCGGCATTGACGAAGTGCAGTGCCACATATACCACCACGGCAACCACCGTCATGATGGCAAGAAAAGTGTTGAATGCGTTTATATCGTGTAACATTTCAAATGAGAAATTTCTATGTGTGGGTTTTGTCGTTTCACAAGTATGTCGAATGTGTGGCGATTGCGTCATGTTTATGGCTGCACCACGTCGTCGGACGATTTCTCTTTGTCTGCCGGGGGTACGGCCTGTACACTGTCTTGTGCGGCGTTCCATGGCCGAGAATCGCGGCGAATGATATATTTCTCGTAATACGCAAGCAGCAGCGTTGTTAGTGGCACGGCTATAACCAGCCCAATGAAGCCAAGCAATGCACCCCAAATCGACAGCGACAAGAATATAATGGCCGGGTTCAATCCCATGTATTTCCCCATTATTTTAGGTATCAATATCAAGTCTTGTATTACCTGCGACACGCAATATACCAATATTACCAACCAAAACATTTCCCAAAAGTCGGTGCCTGTCGAGACAGTGCTCACAAGGCACAATCCCGCCGCCACCGGAATGGAAATCAATTGCAAGTAGGGCACCATGTTGAGCACTCCGATGCACATACCCAATACCACGGCCATGGGTAAATCAATAATCCAGAATCCTATGCAGAAAGATATGCCGACGAAAAACGACACCAGTGCCTGCCCGCGGAAGTAGCGGTTCATGCTCACCTTCACATCATCGAGAATCCCGAAGATGCGCTTCTTATGCCTTGGCGGTACCACACTCTTGAAGCCATTCATCACTTTGTCGTAATCGATAAGGATAAAAACGATGTATAATAAGACAATGAACCAGCTGACAATGCTAAGTATCACACTCAGTGTGCCCCCCACAAACGACCATGTGCTGCTTGCTGCCTCCTTGAACAGGTTAATCCACTCCTCGCGGGTGAGCAACGACGACAATTTATCAACATTTACCGTTTCGACTATGAAGTCATGTATGGCCTTGGGTAAATATGGAACATCGAAATTGGCTTTGGCGTAAGTCTGGAACATGGCTATCATGTTTTCGCACTCGGTGTAAAGGTATGGTATGAAAAAGCGCAACCCCACACCAATGACTGCAGTCACTTCCACTATGGTGAGAATCACCGGCCACACGCGCCCTTTCAGCCTGAGCAGTTTGCCATTCCATTCTACTAAGGGGTTAAGCATGTATGCAATGATGCATGCTGCAAAAAATGGTATCAGCACTCCACGCAGGTAATTAAATAGCCACACACCCACCGCCACGCACACAGCCGTAATGACAAGCCGCGTAACACGGTCGAATGTGTATGGTCTCCTACTGCCTATTTCATTTTCCATAGCCTCGGACGTTTTTTTCCTTTGTTTCAAAAAAAATTTTGCCTGCCATCCCGGTGCAGCAAAAAAAGGATTGTCATGCCGGCATTAATCAAGAGGAAGGCAAATTATCCATGATTTATTCTCACAAAGATAATGCAACCCGAGAGCAGAATCACCAAGCCTTGCTTGAGTGTTATGCCAAGGTGAAGCTTATCTTATACAAATATAAGATTATGCCACGACTTTTGCAATACAATAACATGCAACCACCGGCTAATCCCAAAAATCAATGATATTTTGGGATTACAATCCCAAATTTACATTAAATTTTGGGATTTGGCCGAAATATCATTATATTTGCGTCATAACAAGAACTTAACTGTCATGCTCATACGCCGCCAAATAACCGATGCCATTAAACGCAAAATGTTCAAAGGAAAAGCAATTGTCATGGTTGGAGCGCGCCAAGTGGGGAAAAGCACGCTTTTCAAGCAAATAATCGAGGGCGAGAAGTCGACCCTTGTGCTCAATTGCGACGAACCTGAGGTAAGGGAGTTGCTTACCGATGCCAATACACAAACCCTTCGGTTACTGATTGCCGACAATCGAATTGTAGTTATCGACGAAGCCCAACGCGTGGAACGCATAGGGCTGACGTTGAAACTTATTGTTGAAAATTTCCCGTCGACACAACTTCTTGTCACAGGCTCATCTTCATTTGAACTTAAGAATAATCTTAACGAGCCACTGACCGGACGAAAGTATGAATATCATCTGTACCCAATTTCAACACAGGAAATAATCGACAACTTCGGTTTGCTCATGGCCAAGCAACAATTGGAGCCTCGCATGATATACGGTTCATACCCCGAAATCATAAACAAGCCCGAGGAAGCTAAAGAGTTATTGACCGGTTTGGCCGACAGCTATTTATATAAAGATATTTTGTCGCTCGATAACGTCAGGCGTCCGGCACTGCTTAACAAGTTGCTCATAGCATTGGCACTGCAAATAGGCAGTGAAGTGTCTTACAACGAATTGGCAAAAGCCATAGGGAGCGACAACAAGACTGTCGAACGATACATTGGCCTGCTTGAAAAGTGCTATGTCATATTCACGCTTCCGGCATTCAGCAGGAATCTTCGTAACGAACTGAAGAAAAGCAAAAAAATATACTTCTACGACACAGGCATACGCAACGCGGTTCTTCAAAATTTTGCTCCGTTGGCGTTACGACAAGATGTCGGTTCTTTATGGGAAAATTACTTTATAGCAGAACGGATAAAACATAACAATTACACCGGCAATCGCGCCAATTGTTACTTTTGGCGCACTACCACGCAACAAGAAATAGACTATATTGAAGAATCTGACGGAGCGTTCTCGATATTTGAAATAAAATGGAATGAGAAGCGGGCAAAGACTCCGTTCCCTGCTACGTTCACTTCCAATTATCCTTTAAAAAACAGTGTGGTTATTACCCCCGGCAACTACACTGAGTGGTTGTATATATAGTTGCTAATCCCAAAAATCAATGATATTTTGGGATTACAATCCCAAATTTACATCAAATTTTGGGATTTGGCCTGTACTGCATGTGCCACATCTTGTGGCCGAGGAAATCCTTTACTTCCACCCGGCGGAACCCGAGGCTGTGGTACAGGCGTTCGGCACCGGGATTGTCAAAATCGACCAGCAGCCCCGTGCATTCATGCCCTTCGGCTATTGCCTTGTCGCGCAATGCGGCAAGCAGGCTGCCGCCTATACCCCGCCCGCGAAACTGTGGCAACACGCCCATTGAATCCAAGTAAAACTCCCCCGGGCCGGTTTCTTCGGCAATAACGGGACGCTCGCCGTTGTATTTGCACATGACCTCGAAAACCGGTTCCCGCAATTCATGCAACCGAGCCCCGTCATATCCGACAATTGCTCCTGCTGCCACCCCGTCAACCTCGGCCACCAACGCATTGCGGTAGCTGTATTGCGACAGTTCCATACGGGTCATTTCTTCAAACATTGCACGATAATCACCCCGGCAAAAACGTTTCACCGTGTCTTCACCCACGGCCATTATAATCGCCTCGGCTATCATCGGCGCATCTTCCACGGAGGCCTGCCTTATTGTGTAGCAGTCTGATTTCTTCAGTTGCTTTTCCATAACTTTCTTAATTATTGTTTTTGCGAATCTATTCATCAATTTTCCGGTTGTGCACAGGGGACAAGGCATTCTAACTGCCTATCCCTCAATTTTATTTACGCAAATATCGGCCTTTTTTTATATTATTACGGAGATTTTCGCTAAATTTGTGCGCATTTTTTATCATGGGCTTATTGTATTCGCATTGTCCATGATGCAGTGCCGCAGCAGTCAACAGCTGCATTTACAAGATTATAAATCACACACTCACGCGATATGAACATTTCATATAATTGGCTTAAAGAGTACATCGATACCGATCTTGCTCCTCAAGAAATGGCAGATGCTCTCACGTCGCTCGGGCTTGAAACCGGCTCGGTCGAAAAAGTAGAATCCATAAAAGGTGGGTTGCAAGGGCTTGTCATAGGCGAAGTTTTAACCTGTGAAGCGCACCCCGACAGCGACCATTTGCACGTTACCACAGTAAACCTTGGCGACGGCAATCCGGTACAGATTGTGTGCGGGGCTCCCAACGTGGCTGCCGGGCAACATGTAATAGTTGCCACTTTAGGTACGAAACTGTATGACGGCGACAAAGAGTTTGTAATCAAGAAATCCAAGATACGCGGCGTAGAGTCGTTCGGAATGATATGTGCCGAAGATGAGATAGGTGTGGGCTTGTCGCACGATGGCATAATCGTATTGCCTGCCGACACTGTTCCCGGCACTCCGGCTCGCGAATACTATAACGTCAGTGACGACTATGTGCTTGAAGTTGACCTCACGCCTAACCGCATAGATGCGGCCTCGCACTACGGCGTGGCCCGCGACTTGTCGGCATGGCTTGCATTGCGAGGCAAGGACGGGCATTTGAGGATGCCATCGGTTGACGGCTACCATAACGACCGTCCCGACGGTGCCGTGGCTGTGTCTGTGGAAAACGTTGAGGCGTGCCCGCGATACAGTGGCATAACGATACGCAATATAAAAGTCGGTGAAAGTCCTAAATGGTTGAAAGACTACCTTACAGCAGTGGGGCAGAGACCTATCAACAATATCGTCGACATAACCAATTTCATATTGCTTGCATTTAACCAACCGCTGCACTGCTTCGACCTTGCAAAAGTAAAAGGCGGGAAGATCGTTGTGCGGACAGTTCCCGAAGGTACGAAATTCGTAACCCTCGACGAAGTGGAGCGCACACTCACCGATCATGACTTGATGATATGCAATGCCGAAGAGCCGATGTGCATAGGCGGCGTGTTTGGTGGGCTTGACTCGGGTGTTACCGAAGCCACCACCGATATTTTCTTGGAATCGGCATATTTCAACCCCACGTGGGTGCGCAAGACGGCACGTCGTCAAGGGCTTAATACCGATTCTTCGTTCCGTTTTGAACGCGGTATAGACCCCAACACTACTGTCAAATTCCTGAAAATAGCGGCTATGCTTGTAAAACAGCTTGCCGGCGGTGAAATATGTGGCGAAATAGTCGACATCAAAAGCCAAGAATTTCCACCATTCCCGGTGACGCTTGAATATGGTTATGTGGACGGCTTGATTGGTAAGGAAATAGGGCATGACACAATTAAAAACATTCTGAAGAGCCTTGAAATAGAGATTACCGAAGAATCCGACTCGGCATTAAAACTGCAGGTTCCCACATACCGTGTCGATGTGCAACGCCCGTGCGATGTGGTCGAAGACTTGTTGCGCGTATACGGCTACAACAACGTTGAGTTTAGCGATACGGTTCACAGCAGCCTGTCATACAAGGGTGAAGTCGACATGAAGCAGCACGTCCAGTCGCTTGTTTCCGAACAGCTGACTGCAGCCGGATTCAACGAAATAATGAACAATTCGCTCACTTCGATCGCTTATTATGACGGGTCGGAAGTCTATCCGCTCGATAATTGCGTCAAGTTGCTCAATCCGCTCAGCAACGACCTTGGCGTGTTGCGTCAAACGCTGCTGTATGGCGGGCTTGAAAGTATTGCCCACAACATTAACCACAAGGCGGCCAATTTGCGATTCTATGAATTTGGCAACGTATATTCATTTGACCCGTCGGTAAATTCCGATGAAAAATTGCTTGCTCCATATACCGAATACACAAGTTTGGGCCTGTGGATGAGTGGTATGAACCACGAACCCAATTGGACCGGGAAAGAATGCAAGCTATCGGTTTATGACCTCAAGGCAATGGTGGGAAACATTTTATCCCGCATGGGACTGGACGAGAAAGAGATTGCTACCGAACAGGTCGCTGGAAACGAAATATATTCGGTGATGCTCACCTTCAAGCATAAGTCGGGCAAGTACCTTGGTGAACTGGGTATCATAAAACCGGCAATACGCAAGAAATTCGATATTGACCAAGATGTATTTTTCGCCCAATTCAACTGGAACGCACTTGTGAAAATGACATTGAAAAAGAGTGTCACTTTTACCGACCTGCCAAAGACACAACCGGTGAAACGCGACTTGGCTCTGCTGGTCGACAAAGGTGTGTCGTTTGCCCAGATAGAACAGGTGGTAAGGCAATCAGAACGGAAGCTGTTGCGCAATGTCACTTTGTTTGATGTCTACGAAGGTAAAAACCTTGAAGCAGGCAAGAAGTCATACGCCATCAGCATGACACTGCAAGATGACGAAAAAACATTGCAAGACAAGCAAATCGATGCAGCAATGAACAAAATCATTGCAAACCTGCAGAAGCAACTCGATGCCAAGCTGAGATGACGAAAAAAGAAGCAATTAATAATTAAAAATACACTCATAATAGATTTATAGTATATGGGAAGAGCGTTTGAATATCGCAAAGCAAGGAAATTGAAACGTTGGGGTAACATGTCCCGCACATTCACAAAGATTGGTAAGGAAATCACCATAGCAGTGAAATCAGGAGGCCCCGACCCGACTTCAAACTCCCGATTGAGGGCTCTTATGGCAAATGCCAAGGCTGCCAATATGCCTAAAGACACAGTGGAACGTGCCATCAAGAAAGCAACCGACAAGGATGCTTCGGATTACAAGGAGGTGGTATTCGAGGGATACGGTCCTTTCGGAATCGCAATACTTGTGGAAACGGCAACCGACAATAATACCCGCACCGTTGCCAATGTACGCAGTTACTTCAACAAATTTGGCGGAAACCTTGGTACATCGGGCAGCCTGTCGTTCATGTTTGACCATAAATGCGTGTTCCATATCAAGCCTAAAGACGGTGTGTCGCTCGAAGACCTTGAACTGGAATTGATTGATTATGGGGTTGACGAACTCGACCAAGACGAGGAGGGAATTACTTTGTATGGAGCATTTGAAGACAACTCGGCCATACAAAAATATCTTGAAGACAACGGATATGAAATTATCAGTTCGGAATTTGTACGCATTCCGACCGATGTAAAAGATGTAACTCCCGAGCAGCGCGAAACCATCGAAAAATTGCTCGAAAAATTCGAGGACGACGATGACGTGCAGAATGTTTTCCATAACATGAAAGAAGACGACAGCGAAGAAGAATAAACTTTGCATTGCGCATTAACAAGGTAAATTCCAAGCCCCCGGTGCCATTATATAGTGCAGTGAGGGGCTTGCCTTTTTGTAATGGCAATGCCATAAACATGGAGTAAGGTTTACAGGGGGCTTTATTTCCCGGGTATGAAATTTTCCCATGTGGTGATAATAAGTTTTTAGATTTATTGAGTATCTTCGAGTCGAGAAAATAATTATACGCATTTGTCATGGATTGCACATACGATTGTCCTATTCTTGAAAGAAAAGGGGTAAAACCGACTCCCAATCGCATCATTGTGCTCAAGGCTCTGATAGCCGCTGCCCGTCCGTTGTCACTTTCCGAGCTTGACGAGGTTATCGGCACAATGGATCGTTCGAGCATTTTCAGGGTACTCATATTGTTTGCTTCAAACCATGTGGTACATTCCATAGAGGATGGCAACGGGGTGTTGAGGTATGAGGTTTGCAATGGCGAGGATGAGTGTACCCTTGACGACATGCACACGCATTTTTACTGTGAACGTTGCCATCGCACCTACTGCTTCAAGTCGATACATATCCCTGCCATCGAGATGCCCGACGGTTTCACCATGAGTTCCATCAACTATATGGTTAAGGGCATTTGTCCGCATTGTGCCGGTTCGGATTGTAAATAAAAGCATCGGCAGTATGGTGAAATTCCCGGAAATTGGCGTAATTTTGCACTTGTTATGAAATTATAATTACTAACACATATTATGCTTAACGAGATAAAACGACTTATGTTGGCTGTCACGGCAATGCTGGTTATGTGTACAGCCGTTTGGGCTCAAGAAGCCGATGGGTTAATCGACGATGGCTATTTGCCATGTCAGGCCGACACTATCGAAGTATTCAGCACCAAGATGGAGAGAATGATAAAGAATACCATCGTTTTGCCTTCGCAGTACTTTGAAGAAGAATCGTCAGATGTGATTTATCCTGTTGTGTACCTTTTGAACGGATATGGGGGTGATTACAGTTCGTGGGGCCGAATCAGGCCCGACCTTGATTACCTTGCATCGGAAGCAGGTGTCATTTTCGTGTGTCCCGACGGGGAAAACAGTTGGTACTGGGATTCTCCGATAAACGACGCGTCTCAATTTGAGACATACGTCACTACCGAACTCGTAGGCTACATCGATGACAACTACCGCACAATTAAGGATTCGCGCATGCGTGCCGTGTGTGGGTATAGCATGGGTGGACATGGCAGTTTGTGGCTCGGGTTGCGGCATCCCGACGTGTTTGGCATTTGTTGCAGCATGAGTGGCGGAGTGGACATTACTCCATTCCCGCAAAACTGGGACATGAAAGATGCCTTGGGCGAATATGCGGCAAATCCCGACTTGTGGAAACAGCATTCGGTCATATATCTCATTGAGAGCGGCAAGCATAATGAAGGGCAAAAGATATTAATCGACTGCGGCACCGAAGATTTCTTCCTCGAAGTAAATCGCAATTTGCACAAGGAAATGCTTGAACGTAAAATACCGCACGATTATATCGAGCGTCCGGGAGAACACAATGCCGATTATTGGAGTAATTCGCTCGATTACCAGTTGCTGTTCATTCAAAAGGCATTCAACGAACTCGAGGACATTGCCGAATAATGGCCGGTTGCGTGACCGCCTGATTACTCCGATATTGTGCAACCGCACCCTTGGAAGAGTGCGAAAAAACAATAAAAGCATGAGGTTGCAGTTAAAAAGCGAATAAAAATACATTTTTTCGCTTTTTAACTGCAACTAATTGTAATTTTGTAATTAATTTTGCATTCAAAACAAATTGTGCAAATGGCCATGAAGTTTAACATTGTTCATGAAACAAGTGAATTTATGCCGATTGTAAATTTTGGCGACTGTATTGCTCGCACTACGGATGTATGCAATACGTTATTTTAAGTCAGGACAGGGTTAAAACAGAATATGCCTCTCTCGCAAAGTAAAAATATGAATTTATGAAGAATAAACGTACAAGATTGCAACTTATCGTGGAGCTCATCAAGAAGAACTGCATAGGCAGCCAAGACGAGCTTGCCCGCTTGCTTGCGGCTCGCGGGCATGTGGTTACGCAAGCCACCCTGTCGCGCGACTTGAAAATATTAAAAACCACCAAGGTTGCAACCGACATGGGCAATTACATGTATATTATTCCCGATGGCAACAATCTGCAAGAAACAATGCTTTCTCAGGGGCAGACGGGCATCACAATGGGGCATTCCATAGGTTTTGTGTCGTTAAACTTCTCGGGGCATTGTGCCATAATAAAAACCCGCAACGGATATGCCAGCGGACTTGCATACGACATCGACATGAGCCATACTCCCGAAATACTGGGTACAATATCGGGAGCCGACACCATATTTGCCATGCTGCGCGAGGATGTTACGCGCGAGCAGGCCCGCCACATCTTCGCCCGCTTTATTCCCATTAATATCGAGGACAACAATGGCGACAGTGGCCCGATGAGGGAATAATAATGTGCGCAGGGTAGCCTCGCACATGCCATCCTCTCGGATACAGCATGTAGTCACACACATGTATGTGCGTTGTGATGTTATATATTTAATTATACTATACACTCACATTTTATGGTTTTTACTTAAATAGAATGATTGATATTAATGACATTGAAATTGTCGTTGCCAACGCCGAACACGTAAAATACGTGGACGAAGTGCTTGAGACAATCAACCATGCCGCAAAAGTGCGTGGAACCGGCATTGCAAAACGCTCTCCCGAATATGTGAAACTGAAGATGATTGAAGGGAAAGCCGTGCTTGCTCTTTATAAAGGGCAAGAGTTTGCCGGATTTAGCTACATTGAAAGTTGGAGTAACAAAACATTCGTGGCCAATTCGGGCTTGATTGTTGCTCCTAAATTTCGAGGCATAGGTCTCGCCAAGTTAATCAAGCGACGAATATTTGACTTGTCGCGTGAGAAATTCCCGAATGCCAAGATTTTCAGCCTCACAACCGGCGAGGCTGTCATGAAGATGAATAGCGAACTGGGTTATCGCCCGGTGACATTCCCTTCGCTCACCGACGATGAAGCATTCTGGCGCGGGTGTGAAAGTTGTGTCAACTTCGACATCCTGCAACGTAACGGTCGGCGCATGTGCTTGTGTACAGGCATGCTCTATGACCCTGCCGAGCATTCCGGCGATACTAAATAAAAAACTTAGTCTACGAGAAAATCAAAAACATAAGATTATGGAAAAAGAGAAAGTTGTCTTAGCATTTAGTGGCGGATTAGATACATCCTATTGTGTGAAATACCTGAGTGAAGAATGCGGTTATGACGTTTATACGGCAATCGCCAATACAGGCGGATTTTCATGCGAAGAGCTGAAACGTATTGAAGAACGCGCACTTGCTCTCGGCGCGGTGAAGCATGTGTCGCTCGACATCACGCAAGAATATTATGAAAAGAGCATAAAATACATGATAATGGGCAATGTGCTGCGCAATGGTACTTATCCCATTTCGGTTAGTTCCGAACGTATTTTCCAAGCAATAGCAATAATAGAATATGCCAAGCAGATAGGCGCGCAATATGTGGCACATGGAAGCACGAGTGCCGGCAACGACCAAGTTCGTTTCGACCTCACTTTCCAGATACTTGCCCCGGAGATAAAGATAATTACTCCGACCCGCGACATGAATCTGACCCGCGAATTTGAAATCGACTACTTGAAGCGGCACGGGTATGAAGCCGACTTCAAGAAAATGGAATACTCAATCAATAAAGGGCTGTGGGGTACGAGCATAGGCGGCAAGGAAACCTTGCACAGCGACCAAACGCTGCCCGAAGAGGCATATCCAACACAAATGACGGCAACCGCCGACCGCCGCATCACCCTGAGCTTCGACAAGGGCGAAATATCGGCAATCGACGGCAAGCCTTACACCGACAAGGTGGCCGCCATTCAAGACCTTGAGCAGATCGTAGCGCCATACGCGATAGGACGCGACATGCACATTGGCGACACAATAATAGGCATAAAAGGCCGTGTCGGGTTTGAGGCCGGCGCACCGATGTTGATTATTGCAGCGCACAAAATGCTCGAGAAACACACGCTCACCAAGTGGCAACAATACTGGAAAGACCAGTTGGGAACATGGTATGGAATGTTCTTGCACGAAGCTCAATATCTTGAACCGGTGATGCGCAACATCGAGGCTTTCTTGCTTTCTTCGCAGGAAAATGTGACGGGCGATGTAATTATCGACCTAAAGCCATACCGCTATATACTCGTGGGCATAAACAGTGACTTCGACTTGATGAAAACCGACTTTGGCGAGTATGGCGAAATAAGCCGTGGGTGGACTGCCGATGACGTGAAAGGGTTTACCAAGATACTTGGCAACCAGATGAAGATTTTCTACAGCAACCAAGTTAAAAACGGTAAAATAAAATAATAAGCGATATGATTAAAGCCGGTATCATTGGCGGTGCTGGATACACTGCCGGAGAATTGATTAGATTGCTCATAAACCACCCCGACGTGGAACTGCAATGGGTGTGCAGCAGCAGTAACGCCGGTAATGGCATAGGGTCGGTACACCAAGGGCTTGTGGGAGAACTTGACATGAAGTTCATCGCCAATGCCCCTCTTGACTGTATCGATGTGCTGTTTTGTTGCACTCCCCACGGAGAAAGTCGGAAATTCATCGAATCTCACGATATACCGGCCGACTTGCGCATTATCGACTTGTCGACCGATTTCAGGCACATCGATGGGACGCACGATTTTGTGTATGGGTTGCCTGAGTTGAACCGGCGTATTATTGTTAACGAATCGACCCGGCATGTTGCCAATCCCGGCTGTTTTGCCACGTGTATTCAACTTGCATTGTTGCCGTTGGCTAAAAACTTGTTGCTCAACAGCGATATACACGTGACTGCTATTACGGGCAGCACTGGAGCCGGAGTGAAACCGTCGGCAACGTCCCATTATTCATGGCGCAACGATAATGTGTCGGTATACAAGCCTTTCAAGCACCAGCACCTTGATGAAATAAGGCAGTCGCTGGAGCAGTTGCAACGCAGTTTCTCGGCCGACATTAATTTCATCCCCATGCGCGGTTGTTTCTCCCGTGGCATCATGGCTTCGGTATATCTTGATTGTCCCGTCGGACTTGATGTGATTCGTGAATTGTATGACAAATATTATGACGACCACAATTTCACATTCGTCATCGACCGAATGCCCGATTTGAAGGATGTGGTAAACACCAACAAGTGCTTGCTGCATTTAATAAAGGAAGGAGACAAGTTGCTGATAATATCGGTTATAGACAACTTGCTTAAAGGTGCGTCGGGTACAGCCGTACACAACATGAACCTGTTGTTTGGATTACATGAACGGGTAGGGTTGAACTTGAAAGCATCGGCATTTTAAACTCGGAATACCATTCTCCACTTTTCTACTGATTATGAAATTATTTGATGTTTATCCGCTTTTTGACATAGAAATCGTGCGCGGCAACGGGTGCTACACCTATGACAGCGCCGGAACCGAATATCTTGACCTTTATGGCGGCCATGCCGTAATTTCGGTAGGGCACTCACATCCACACTATGTGCAAGCCATAAAGGAGCAGGCTGCGAAATTGGTGTTTTATTCCAATTCGGTGGTGAACAGCCTGCAACAACGGCTCGCCGACAAGCTCGGACGTATATCGGGATATGATGATTATCAATTGTTCCTTATCAATTCAGGAGCCGAGGCTAATGAAAATGCGCTTAAGTTGGCATCGTTCCACACGGCACGCCGTCGCATAATATCGTTTGCAAAGTCGTTTCACGGCCGGACGTCGCTTGCCGTCGAGGTTACCGACAATCCTCGCATTGTTTCGCCTGTCAACAACAATGGCAATGTCACATTCCTCCCGCTTGGCGACATATATGCCGTGCGTGCCGAACTTGGCAAGGGCGACGTTAGTGCCGTAATAATTGAAGGGATTCAAGGTGTCGGTGGCATACAGGTGCCGTCAAACGAATTCCTGCAACAGCTGCGCGAAGAATGCGACAAGCATGGCACAGTGCTTATTCTCGATGAAATTCAGTCGGGCTACGGTCGTTCGGGTCGTTTCTTTGCCCATCAGTGGGCCGGCATTCGTCCCGACATAATCACTGTGGCAAAAGGCATAGCTAACGGTTTCCCTATGGGGGCAGTGCTTATAAGCCCGAAGTTCACACCCACATACGGAATGCTCGGGACCACGTTTGGTGGGAACCATCTTGCTTGTGCTGCGGCAATCGCCGTGCTCGAAATATTCGAGCGTGAGGGCCTTGTCGAAAATGCCCGCCGCGTGGGCGACCACCTGCTTGGCGAGCTTGCCAAAATACCGCAAATCAAGGAAGTGCGCGGACGCGGGCTAATGATTGGCATCGAAATGGATCGCCCGGTAAAAGAGTTGCGCACGCGCCTGCTCAAAGAGCAGCACGTGTTTACCGGCGTAAGCGGCACCAACGTTATCCGCCTGCTCCCTCCACTCGTGTTAACAATGGAGCAAGCCGACGAGTTCCTGCACCGCTTCAAGTTGTGCCTTGAGAATTACGGATTATAGTACTCTTTTTTACTCACGTTGCACATTATTCACATTAATCATGAAAATAGGAATAATAGGCGCCGGGAACATGGGCGGCGCAATAGCCCGCGGAATAGCCTCGGGTACAAACCACACCGTTGCCGTCGGCAGTCCCAACCGCCACGGGGAACTTGATACATTGCAATCGCAATTCTCGTCAATCGCCGTATCGACCGACAATGCCGATGCCGCACGCGATGCCGACATCATCGTCATGGCTGTCAAGCCGTGGCTCATCGACGCTGTTATGGACGAACTGCGCGGCTGCATCGACCTTTCCCGGCAAATGCTTGTATCGGTAGTGGCCGGTGTCGATTTGTCACATCTCGAATCATACGCCCCGGCCGGAACGCACCCTGCGGTGTTCCGCGTAATTCCCAACATTGCCATAGCCAACCGGCAAAGCATGACGTTCGTGTCGTCAAAGAACACCTCCGAAAGCCAAATAAACGCCGTCTGCGGCATTTTTGAGCCAATGGGCAGGGTGATGGTGGTCGAAGAGCGATTAATGGGAGCGGGCACGGCTCTTGCTTCGTGCGGCATAGCGTATGCCATGCGGTATGTGCGTGCGGCAATGGAAGGCGGCATAGAGCTTGGGTTCCCTGCACGCCAATCGCTCGAAATAGTGTTGCAAACCGTGTCAGGAGCTGTGGCAATGCTTGCCGAAAGCGGGGAGCATCCCGAAGTGGCAATCGACCGGGTGACTACGGCCGGCGGCATTACCATCAAGGGGCTTAACGCAATGGAGCGCAACGGTTTTTCTGCATCAGTGATAGAGGGACTTAAAGCCTCTGTGACGAAATAACGGAATCGTGCAAGAGCGCATAATGCCATATTTCATATTCCCGTGTATGCAATGTAATACATCGTCAAGTGGAATTGAATCGTTATGAACGATTTAAGTGGGTACATAATCGTAACGGGAGCAACCGGGGGTATAGGAGGTGCAATTTGTCGCAAGATTGTCGCTGCCGGTGGGAGCGTGATTGCCACTTGCCGGGATAGCAAGCGTGGCAATGCCTTTGTGAATGAATTGAGGCAGTTGGCAGCTGCCGGTGCCGACGTGAGGTGTGAACAGTTGCGGCTCGACGACATTGATTCAATACATGGCTTTTGCCGGCGTGTAGAGGGGTTGCCCATATCTTCTTTAATAAGCAATGCCGGTGTGATGTGCCGCAATTATTCACTTGTCGCCGGAGGGTTGGAGCAGACTATGGCTGTCAATTACTTCGGCACGGTGTTGTTGGCTAAATTGTTGCTCCCTGTAATCGAGCGGAATGGAAGCATGGTGTTCACGACGTCGATTACACGTCGCTTGCACAGCCTTTCCGAAAATATATTGTGCCCGTCGGAAAAAGATTTTTCTCAACTTGGCACATATGGGCGCAGTAAACTTGCCTTGACTCACTATGCCATGTACCTTGCCGAAGAATGTGCAGGACGGTTGCGGGTGAATTGTGCCGACCCGGGTGTGGTAAACTCGGGCATGATAACCATGCACCGGTGGTTTGACCCGCTTGCCAACCTGTTTTTCCGCCCGTTCATCAGCAGTCCCGGGCGTGGGGCGGAATCGGCGCTGCAAGCCTGCCGGTCGCAACTTACGGGTATGATTTTCCACCATTCCCACAGCCACCCCATTGGCAAAGAGTTGCAGCACGATGCGTCCCACTATCGCTTGATTACCCAGACCGAGGAATGGCTGAAGCAAAATGCGTAACCGGATTGGGCTTTCCCGATATTTCCATAATGCATGTTGCGTCTGGGTAATGCACACAAAATTGAGCAAGCACATTTTTTGTGTTGTGCCCTACTATCACTATATTTGCAAAAACAAGCATGAGCAATTTTACTACGCAACAAGAAAAGCAGAAGGAGGTCAAGGAGAAAGAAAAGCTTGGTCGTGAAACACTTGGCAAGTTCTTTTATGACTTGGCTAAAATTGCTTTCACCGCATTGGTTGTGGGCAGTATAGTATCAGTAACCACCGAGCAAAAGAAGTTGGAATGCTGGTTATTGATTGGCATAGGCTTGATTACAACTTTTGTATTTGCCCGGATAGGTCATAAAATAATGAAATTGTAAATAAATAAATAAATGTATATGGAAGGCTTGATATTGTTGTTTGCCGTAACATCGGTGTTCGGTATTGTTTTTCTTATCTGGCTGAACACCAAGTCGGGTAAAAAATGGCTTGCCAACTTATGACAGCTAACGGTTAGGATATTTATTGATAAAACACGACATGGGCGTCACCGGCAAAAGTTGCTGTGACGCCCATGTCGTGTGTGATATGTGGTTAACCCCAAAACGGTCATTAGACCGCAAATAATAGTTTTGAAAATGCTTTTACTGCGGCACGATGAGCCGCACCATCGCCTCCTGACTTTGACAGCCTAAGATTCCAACGGTTGTAACACTCTTTAAATCAGCTGTTTCGTAAATTCTTTGCGGTGA
>CALUMZ010000042.1 GCA_944321865.1 uncultured Muribaculaceae bacterium | reverse complement strand
TGAGCGAAAAACGGGACTCGAACCCGCGACCCCGACCTTGGCAAGGTCGTGCTCTACCAACTGAGCTATTTTCGCATGACGTGGGTTGTGCTTCCTTTTAAAAGGAGTGGAACACGTTTGTCCCGATTTGCGAGTGCAAAGTTAAGTCGATTTGTTGTAACGTGCAAATTTTCGCAATACATTTTTTGAAAAAATCGCTTGCGGCCGGGCTTAAATGGGGTATTTTTGCTTGTAATATGTTGGTAAACATGAGTTTGATATAGTGGTCAGAGAGTGGTCTTGTGTGTTACTTAAGCTAATGAACGTAGGAGGGGAGTTTTCTGTGGTGTGTTAATATGTTTTAACAATCGGGAGGGGGTAATTTTGATGTTTTTGTTTACTTTTGTGTATCAGTATTAATAAATGCTGTTTTTGCGTGCTTATTGCTATGAAAACTATAATAAACCAAGATTGAGATGAAGACATTTTTAAGGACAAGCGTATTTGCTGCCGTGGCTGCATTGATGGTATCATGCGGCGACGGGCTTGATGCAGGCACTTGCATCGACAGTGCAGAAGAGTTGATAGAGTTGAAAGAAAGTCCGTTGCTCGGCGAGCTTCCCTCGCTTTCGGACCAGTGTATTGAGGCCAGTAGAGCAGCGAGAGACAAGGCTCACCAGCTGTTTGAGAATGAAACGGATGGCGACAATCGGAACGAGCTGCTTGACCGCAAGGAAGAGGTGCTTAGAGAGATAAAGGAATACTTCTATCCCAAGATGACCGAAATTGCCGAGGGGCTTAGCGGGAAAGAAATCCCCGTGAAATTTGACGACGCAGTGTTCAAGTCGGCAAAAGTGACGATAACGAAAGTGAAGGTCTCGGGTGACTGCTATTTCGATGTGAAGCTTGACACAAAATTGGAAACTGTGGCCGAGCCTGACGGGTCGCCCTACGCTTATGTGGCGCAGTTGCTCGACAGCAACGGCAATGTGGTGGTGGTTGCTAATTGGTTGGGCGAAAATGTCGAGTGCAGCACTCCATTTGGATTGTCCCAAGACGGGCGGCTGCTAGACCGTTTTTCCGACTATGTCAAGGATTTGTTTTTAGACCAAGCCTACCACGACGGCGCAACCATTTACTTCGGCAGCGGCAGGTAATTATTCATCACCTATTGGCGGGACGGCGGCAGATGCGCACAGTCGTTCCGCCTAAATAATTATTTCTCTATTGGCAATGAAACAGATACTGACAGTGCTGGTTGTGCTTGTTGCAGCATTGGCTGCCGTGGCACAGCAACAGGATTTCGGGCAGATGGACTTGGCCGCGTTGCAACAGATGGCCGATGGCGGCAATGCCGCTCGGCAGTCCACTCCGTCACTTTATCCATCTCTTGCATGGCAGCAAAATTAATCACCGGCACACCACCCGCCTCCACTAAAAAGCACCACTTTCGTTATGTAGCAGCGCCGCGGTCATTTGTAGCGTGTTGTGTGTATATGAAATAATGTTAACATATTTTAGTAATTGGGGGGGGTGATTTTGACGTTTTTGTTTGCTTTTGTGTATCAGTATTAATAAATGCTGTTTTTGCGTGCTTATTGCTATGAAAACTATAATAAATATTATAAAAAACATGATTGAGATGAAGGCATTTTTAAGGACAAGTGTGTTTGCGGCGGTGGCTGCATTGATGGTATCTTGCGGCGATGGGCTTGATGCAGGTAGCTGCATCGACAGTGCTGAGGAGTCGATAGAATTGAAAGAAAGTCCGCTGCTTGGTGAGCTTCCCTCGCTTTCCGACCAGTGGAGAGAGGCCGAGACAATAGCGAGAAAAAAAGCCGACCGGCTGTATGATGAATACAGGAAGCAATACAGGAACGATGAAATAGATAGAGAAACACTTAACGACAAACTGAGTGAATTGTATGACCACAAGGACGAGGCACTTAAGGAGTTGGAAGAGTATTATTATCCCAAGATGACCGAAATTGCCGAGGAACTTAAAGGGAAGGAGGTTCCCGTGAAGTTTGACAATGCGGTGTTCAAGTCGGCAAAAGTGACGATCACCGAAGTATCTGTTTCGGATGAGGGCTATTTCAAGGTGCTGCTTGACACAAAGTTGGAAACTGTGGGCGAGCCTGACGGGTCGGCATTCGCTTACGTGGCACAGATGCTAGATGGCAACGGTAACGTGTTGGTCATACGCAATTCGTTTGGCGAAAATGTGGAGTGCAGCACTTCATTCGGCTTGTCCCGGGATAGGGATATGGGGTTACTCTTGGGTTCGCCCGAGCGTCTGTTTGGCGACCTTGCCTACCACGACGGAGCAACCATTTACTTCGGCAGCGGCAGGTAATTATTCATCACTCATTGGCGGGACGGCGGCAGATGCTCTAAAGTCGTCCTGCCTTAAATATCTTTTTTATGACAATGAAACATATACTGACAGTGCTGACAGTGCTTGTCGCAGCATTGGCTGCCGTGGCACAGCAACAGGATTTCGGGCAGATGGACTTTGCCGCGTTGCTGCAGCAGGCCGATGGCGGCAATGCCGAGGCGCAATATGAGCTTGCCGAGCGATATAAAAGAGGCGTTGGCGGTGCAGAGAAGAATGGCGCACGCGCAGCCCATTATTACGAGCTGTCGGCCGGGCAAGATTATCCGCAGGCAATGTTTGGCTTGGGAATGTGCTACTTGACTGGCTTTGGCAAGGAGCGCGATTTTGAACAAGGAATAATGTGGGTCAGGCGGGCTGCCAATCGGGGTGTTGTCGATGCCATGCTGATACTCGGAAGTTGTTACGAGGAAGGCGGCTTTGGCTTGCCGAAAGATGGCAGGCAGGCTGCATACTGGTATGGCAAGGCGGCAGAGCAGGGTAATGCCGACGGGCAAAACAGCCTCGGTCGCTGTTATATTATGGGCACCGGAGTGGAAAAAGATACCGTCATGGCAGTGGAGTGCTACCGCAAGTCGGCCGAACAGGGATATGCCATTGCACAGTATAACCTTGGCGGCTGTTACGAAAAGGGAGCAGGGGTTGCAAAGGACTTGGTGAAAGCCGTGGAGTGGATTCGCAAATCGGCCGAGCAGGGATATGCTCCTGCACAATACAGCCTTGGCCTCTGCTATGAAAACGGGATAGTAGTCGAGAAAAATTTGGCACAGGCGATCGAGTGGTATCGCAAGGCCGCCGAGCAAGGACATGCCGAAGCGCAGTATGCCCTTGGACGTTGCCTTGAAAACGGCATTGGCGTAGGAAAAAAGAATCCCACCGAAGCGGTGAAGTGGTACCGCAAGGCTGCCGAGAAAGGACATGTCGAAGCGCAGTATGCCCTTGGCCGCTGCCTTGAAAACGGAACAGGAGTCGAGACGGATTTGGCACAGGCTGTGGCGTGGTATGAAATGGCTGCTGAACAGGGATATGCCGAGGCGCAGTACCGTTTTGGCCTTTGCCTTGAAAACGGGACAGGGGTTGAGAAGAAAGATTTAACCCGGGCATTGGATTTGTATGATAAAGCTGCCAAGCAGGGATTTGCCGCCGCACAGTACCGCCTTGGCCGTTGTTACGAAAACGGGACAGGGCTGACGAAGAATCTCAACAAGGCCTTGGAGTGGTATCGCAAAGCCGCCGCACAAGGTTATCCCGGAGCAGCCGAAGCCCTTGCGCGGGTAGAATCGGCTCTTGCCAAGCCGCAGAGTGGTGGTTCAAGCAGCGGTGGCAGCGGTTTCAGCAAGAACTATTTTGACGATTTGATAATGAGAGCCAAACTTGGAATTCATGTCGCGCAAGCAGAACTCGGCTACATATATTATAATGAGGAAGATTATGAGCAAGCCGTGTATTGGTTTGAAAAGGCTGCCCCATTTAATTTAGATGCCGCATTTTTCCTCGGGCTGTGTTATTATAACGGATATGGTGTTGAGGTAGACTATATTCGTGCCGTCGGATTATTGCGCAGAGTGGCAGATTCTTATAGCTACGATAACAAGGTTAATATAATAAGTGCGCGGTATCTCGTGGCAATTTGTTGTGATGACGGCTTGGGTATGCCGGAAAATAATGCGTTGGCGTTCCATTATTACCTGTCGGTAGCGGAAGACGGTTACGAGCCTGCATATGGTATAGTTGGTGCAATGTACTATAACGGAACCGGCGTGGCGCGTAATTATGCCGAGGCAGTAAGATGGTTTGAGCTTGCAGCTGCGCAAGGTGACATAACATCCAAATATAATTTGGGGCTGTGTTACTACTTTGGTCATGGCATCAATGACTCAACCAAGTCAATAAGAGAAAAAAATTACGCAATCGCGTCCAGACTTTTTGAAGAAGTTGTAAAAGATGGTAAAGGCATAGATATATATTATAATGCGCTCAGCATGTTGGGGCAGTGTTACCTGTTTGGCCGAGGCAAGGTGCAAGATTCATCAAAAGCATTCTGGTGTTTCCACGATGCCGGGTTGAATGATGAGAAGAATGCTCAATATTACTTGGGAATGTTCTATTACACGGGTAGAGACAACGTGGTAACCGTCGATTACCGTATAGCGGTGGAGTGGTTCACCAAGTCGGCCAACCAAGGGGTTGCCGCAGCGCAATATGAGCTGGGGCGTTGCTGCCTGTATGGAGTGGGAACGACAAAGAATCGCGAAAACGCCAAAGTCTTGCTTGAAGCCGCGGCCAAAGCCGGCGACAAGAACGCGAAGAAACTCTACGAAGAAGAGTTCCTGAACAAAGTACAAGAACTTTGACAGTTGACAATTGATAATTGATAGTTGACAATTAACCATATAATTAATCAAAATAAACTATTATTATGAAGAAAACTAAGATTATGATGCTTTGCGGCATGGCGGCAGTGATGGCCTCGTGCGACGGCGGACTGAGTGCCGGGGCTTGTATAGACGTAGCCGAGAATTCGGTGGAGTTGAAAGAAAGTCCAATGCTCGGTGAGTTGCCTTCAATTTCGGAACGGTATATACTTGCAAGGACAACCGCTGAAAATACTTTTCACGAGTTGTACAGTGACCTCGTAGAAAAAAGAGACGCTGACGGAATGGACGACATGTGGGAACGCAAAGAAGAAGTGCTTAAAGATATTGACGAATATTATACAGATGAGTTGAATGAGCTGACTAAAGAACTTAAGGGGAAAGAGTTGCCGGCGAAGTTCAACGAAGATGTATTCTCGTCGGCAAAGGTGTCGGTAGAAAAAATAGGTATTATAAGTGGCGGTACATTCAAGGTATATCTCGATATAGAATTAGAGCCGGTGTCGGATATTGACAGGTCGCAAGATGCATATATCGTGTATATGTTGGATAAGAATGGCGACAAGTTGAAGTCCACTGATTTTTGGGATAGAGACGGGGTACATGCTGCTACATTTAGTTTGGGCTCGGACGGTCACCCATTGATTCCGGTATGGGAAGACAACGCCCTTTTAGGTTACCGTGCGTACTCTGAAGGTGTCGGCTTGTATTTCGATAAGAATAGATAATGTTTTTCCCCGAATAATGTGCAAGAACTTTGACAATTGATAATTGACAGTTGACAATTAACCATATAACAATAAAAAGAGCTATTATGAAGAAAACTAAAATTATGATGCTTTGCGGCATGGCGGCAGTGTTGGCCTCGTGCGGCGGCGGGACGGACATTAAGGGTTATGCCGTTACCGACGACTTGGAGTATATTCCATTTGTTGATGTAAACGACTGCTTGGTGTATGTAAACCCGGACAATGGCGAAGTAAACGACAAACTTACCGGTGACCCGTACACAACAAATTCGCTGTTCCATGAAGGGTACACCTTTGGTGACGGCGGCCGCGTTTATAGCTTGTTCGTCAACAAGCAGGGTGAACAGCTTGGTGGCGAAAACGCATATTATGGCAGTGCCACGGCATTCAATGAGGGTCTGGCATGGGTAACTCCTGAAGACAGCTGCCTGCGAGTCATCGACACCAACGGCGAAGTGCAGTTCACCTTTCAGCAGGCTGAGAGAGCATACGCATTCAATGAGGGAATGGCAGTGTTTATTAACGCCGAGGACCGTTATGGCATAGTCGATAAGAACGGCGAAGTGGTGGTAGTGCCGCGTTGGACCGAAGTGGTGCCGGTGGTCGTTGACGGGTTGATTGCCGTTAAAGATGGCAACGGTTTCGGACTGTATGACATAAACGAGGAAAAGATGCTCATCACCGGCATGGAAACCGTAGGTGTGGATTTTGATCGCATCGACAAAAGTGTGTATGACCCCAATTTCTCGTTTTACCGCAACTATATCGATGCCATCAAGCAAGGTCGCATTCCTGTTGAAAACAAGGGCGACAAGTGGGGCATAATCGACAAGGAAGGCAAATATGTGATTAATCCGCAATTCTCCGAAATTATTCCCGACGGCGACGGTTACGCATTTAGGAACGGAGACACATGGGGTTGGTGTGACAGCGAAGGCAAGTATGTCATCAATCCGCAGTTTGGTGACGTGCGCCCGTTTAACGGACGCGACCTTACACCGGCATTCGACGACGGGGCCGACTTGTGGGGACTTATTGACCGTGAAGGAAGATGGCAGGTGAACCCGCAATTCGGCAGAATCGACCCGTTCATGCCCAATGGACTTGCAATTGCATTTGACAACACCACTGAGGCTTACGGACTGATTAACGATGAAGGCGAGTGGGTGGTTAACCCGCAATTTAAGGAGTTGGTTTACTTTGGCAACAATGACCGCCTGATAGCGCGGGACGACAGCTACCTTGCCGGCTTGATTGACATGGAGGGGACATATATCGTGAACCCCAAGTATTCCGACTATATAAGTGACATTAAGTATAATTTGAGTGGATACGGATGTAACACGGCGGCATACAGTCAATATGTAGATGTAGACGCATACGTCAATGCTATCGGACAGATGCTCGAAAAACTTAACTCGCTGCAGACGGCAGGCGACCTGAAGCAGGCTTTCGGGCTTGAAGAACGCGCTTTCTCGAAATATGGCGGGATCGACGGGTATATATACAGCAACAAGCTGAAAGGGCTTGCGGCATCCGTTAGCGTGCGCCGAGTGAATGCATGGAACAGAACTCGCAGCGGCTGGAGCTACAAATATACATTCAATCCAGATGTGATGCTCGATGGCAATTTCACGCTCTCGGTGTATTTCCCGGGCGGGTTCCGTGTGAGCGAGCGTCAGGCATCGGTTATCGAGAAGTTCAAGAGCAAGTATGGTTACGACCCCGAAACCAAGTATATCAACGTGCAGGGACTTCGCAGCGTGAAGATGACGTATGACGAAGATAGTCCCGTTTCGATGCGCAACGAGATTGTGTTTACCGTCGACCGTGGCGATGACACCGATTGAAATAGTGCGATGACAATATAACGCACGGGTGGTGCAATAAAGAACGAAAGTTTGCACACAAGAATTATGGGTTAACCCGGTTGTAGAGACGCAAAATTTTGCGTCTCTACTGTTATTTTGCTAATAATTAAGGTTATACCTCTCTCTCTGTGATGGAATATCAGTTATTTGCATGGCTGGCGGTCACGCCGGGTTTGTTGTAATCACAAAATTGCATTCCTAACATTTGTTTTGCACTGTTGTGGTGTCAGACGCGATGAATCGCGTCTCTACGTGGTTTAATCCCCAAAACGGCCGGCAGAGCGCGCAAAAATTTGTTTTGAGAGTGCTTTTTATGCTGCTCGATTTGGATTGCATGATTGCCGGCGCGGGGGCTATGACAGGCGAGGCAGGATATAGCCTGTGCAGAGGAGGGCCGAGCAGAAGTAAAGGAAGATGATGTTATAGAGGAAACGGTTGTTTTGCCCTATGCTGCGTGCATTGCGCCACAGGGTGTAGATGCCGAAAAATGCCATCACGGTGAGCGTGATTCCCCACGGGCCTGTTTTCCCGCCTGCCAACGTGATGGTGGTGCCAAGTATGTGTATTTCGGTGCCGGCAGACATGATGGTAAATGAGACGAGCAATATTGCAATTGCACAGGCAAATGCGTATCCCGAAATTTTCCATACACGGTGGTGGTGTTCAGACTGCATGAGCAGGTAACGTCCGATAAGCGGCATGTTGAAAAACATCGAGGCCACAATCAGCACGAGTGACAGGTGTGTGAAGAAGAACAGGAATGGGAGGGAGAAGAGGAATATTATCACCGAATATCGTTGCAGCAGCGACAAGCCGAGAAACCGTCGGTATAGGTTGCCGGGGCGGCGTATGAGCCATGGCAGTGATATAATGAGCGGAATGGACCATGGGAAGATGGCAAACACGATGTAGTAAACAAATATGTGGGTAGTGGAGTATTCTTCACCGTGCAGCAGTGATAACTGCTGGCGAATGTCGAATATGTCCATGGCGGTTGATGTGTCGCCCGTTATTATGTATATAATCAAGAATGCGATGCAGCAGGCTACCAAAAGTGCTGCCGTGATGATTGCAAACGACTGTGGGGTGCGGTGGCGCGATGCAATCAGGAATACGTATGCCATCAGTGCGATGGAAATCGGTGCGGTGGCCCCGATTATTACCGAAGCAATGGCCGTGGAAGTGGCGACAAGCCAGAAGGTGCGCTTGTCGAGCCGGTGCAGCCAGTGGTATAGGCTCATGAGAGCAAAGATGAAAAGTGCGGCAGGCAATATCACTACCGAGACATTGAATGTCATGCGCATAATCAATGCACTTGACAGGAACAGCAACGATGCGAGGAACGAGGAGCTGTAGCGGTCGATTCGTCCACCGAAGCGGAACAGGCACAGTGTGAGAATCATTACCGTGGCGGCTCCGGGCAACCGCAGTGCCATTATGCCGTCGAGCCCGGGCATCAGTCCTTTTAGCAGCATTGCGAAATGCACATACGCGCCTACGAAGATGTTGCCGCCGGAGTGGAATATGCCTGCAATTGAACCGGCATTGCCTGTGTCGGCGATGTGTTGCAGCATCGCCGACTCATAGTCGGTGGGAGGCATATTGCCCAAAATGGGGAATATGATTGCCCCCACAATTATCGACAGGAACACAAGCAGCGCTATGTCGGTACTGATTTTGCGTGGCATCTTTTACTCCTTACTTGAATGTTACGAACCTGTTGTATGCGTAATTGCAAAGTGTGTATACTGCCATACCGATGCAGATGGCTGCATATTCTCCGAATGTGTCGGAGGGAATGCCTAACAGGTTTATTTCGAGTGCTTTCATCGGGTCGCGCAACAGCAGCACGGTGATGAATTGCAGGCCGAAGCACACGAGGAAGCCGATAATGAACAAGGCGGCTTCTTGGTGCAGCCGCTTGTTGTGTGACTTGAACACCCACGTCTTGTTCCAGATGAAGCTGTTAATGAGTCCGGCGATATATCCTATTACATCGGCAAGCATTAGTTTAAGCCCCATCACCTCGTCGCACAGGAATATGACAACAAGGGTTACGAGAGAGTTGCTCACTCCCACTAACCCGTATTTGACCAATTGAATGGTGGTGGCTTTGGCTTGTTGCTTGTTCATTTTTTTGTCGTGTATGGTTTTATTTTGGATTGTGACTGTGGAAATTACTTTATATGTGGTCAATCGTGCAATATCGGTATCGACCATTTGTATCTTACCGACAGGTAGCGCAGCACTATCACTGTGGCGGCACATGCTATTTGTGCCACAACATCATCGAGCCCGGCGAGCAGGGTAAGCCAGTATATGATGCCGCCGGCAATGCAGGCCGTGGCATACACCTCCTTGCGGAATATTTGCGGCTCTACGTTTATGAAGATGTCGCGGAGCACGCCGCCAAGGGCTCCCGTCATGGTGCCCATGAAGATTGCCGTCCACATGGGGAAGCCGAACGTGAGGGTCTTCTGGATGCCGATGACGACAAACAGTGCCAGCCCGATGGTGTCGAACAGCAGGAAAGTCTGGTTGAGGCGGACGAGGTATTTCTTGAACACGATTACGATGATAAGCGACAATCCCGTCACGGCGAGGTACCATCCGCTATTCATCCAGAACGGGGTGGTGTTGAGCAGCACGTCGCGCATGGTGCCACCGCCGATAGCAGTGACCAGCCCGGCCGAGTAGGCGCCAAACCAGTCAAAGTCTTTGGCTGCGGCAAGCCTGATGCCGCTGATGGCGAATGCCATCGTGCCGATGATTTCGATAATCAATAGAAACAACTCGTTCATTTCGATGCTTGTCCGGTGGAATTATAAAATTTGCAGAAAGGCCGCAATCCGCATTCGTGGCACTTGGGCTTTCGGGCGGTGCAGACGTATCGGCCATGCAGTATTAGCCAGTGGTGAGCCTTGCCCACCAACGCCTCGGGTATGTTCTTTACGAGGGTCTTTTCGGTCGAAAGCGGGTTGGGAGAATCGTCGGTGAGGCCTATGCGGTTGGATACGCGGAACACATGCGTGTCGACGGCCATTGCCGATTTGTTGAATACCACCGACAGTATGACGTTTGCCGTTTTCCTGCCGACTCCGGGAATTTTAGTAAGTTCCTCGATGGTGTCGGGTACTTGGCCGCCGTAATTATCGACCAGAGTGTTGGCCATTCCCACGAGCGAACGGGCTTTGTTGTTTGGAAACGTGACACTCTTGATATATTGAAAAATATCGTCGGCCGAAGCTTTCGACATTGCCTCGGCCGTGGGGTAAGCCTCAAACAGCGCCGGAGTGACCATGTTGATGCGTTTGTCGGTGCATTGTGCCGATAGTATCACGGCCACGAGCAGCTCAAACGGTGTGCGATATTGCAACTCGGTTTCGGCGACGGGCATATTGTGCTCAAACCAATCTATAACTTCCCGGTATCGTTGTTTGGTAGTCATTATACCTTAGTTTAAAACGAGTGTGCCGTCATATCCCATTTTTTTTCGTATGGGGTTAACGGCACACGTTATGGTTGGTGTGTGGATTCGATTAATGAACCGATTTAAACTCTTCAAGGAAACGCACGTCGTTTTCGGAGAACATTCGCAGGTCTTTGACCCTGAACTTGAGGTTGGCAATGCGTTCGATACCCATGCCGAATGCAAATCCCGAGTAGGTCTTGCTGTCGATTCCGCAAGCGTCGAGCACGTTGGGGTCGACCATTCCGCATCCGAGTATTTCGACCCAGCCGGTGTGCTTGCAGAAGTTGCACCCCTTGCCGCCGCACAAGTCGCACGATATATCCATTTCGGCCGATGGCTCGGTGAATGGGAAGTAGCTCGGGCGCAAGCGCATCTTGGTATCGGGGCCGAACAATTCACGCGCAAAATACAGCAGCGATTGTTTCAAGTCGGCAAAAGTTACATTCTTGTCGACATATAAGCCCTCGATTTGGTGGAAGAAGCAGTGGGCGCGGTAGGATATTGCCTCGTTGCGGTACACACGACCCGGACAAATGATGCGGATAGGCGGCTGCGTGTGTTCCATTACACGCGTTTGCACCGACGATGTGTGTGTGCGCAGCAATATGTCGGGGTTTCGTTGAATGAAGAATGTGTCTTGCATGTCGCGGGCAGGGTGGTCGGCGGCAAAATTAAGCGAAGAGAACACGTGCCAGTCGTCTTCGACTTCGGGACCTTCGGCTATGGTATATCCCAAGCGAGAGAAGATGGCAATAATTTCTTCTTTTACTAACGACAGCGGGTGGCGTGTGCCTATAGAGTATGGTGCTGCCGTGCGAGTGAGGTCGACTTCGGCATTTGCGTCGTTATTGTTTTCAAACTCGGCCTTGAGCGCATTGATTTTGTCGGTAGCAAGATTTTTCAGCTCGTTAAGTCGTTGCCCTATTTCACGTTTTTGTTCATTCGGTACATTACGGAAATCGTTGAACAATTGGCTTATTTCGCCTTTTTTGCTTAAATACTTGATGCGGGCAGCCTCAATCTCGTCCATTGAGGAGACTTTCAGTGCCTCAACAGCCTTTTTCAGTTCTTCTATCTTGTTTAACATCTTTATCTTGATAATTTTGCCGCTGCAAAGATAGTGCAAGGCGAGCGCAATTGCAAATCATGCTTGCATGAATTTGCCATTGCCGAGCCGCCGCCTGTTTTATCGAAAGATAGTGCAAGGCGAGCGCAATTGCAAATCATGCTTGCATGAATTTGCCATTGCCGAGCCGCCGCCTATCTTGACGTTTCTGCATGGTTGCGGGGAACGTAACGTATGATTCTTTTGCTACACCACCGGCAAATTCGTAAATTTGCAGCACGGCTTTCGCAGGTTTGGCAGCCGATGAATCATAATGGAAACTGATTTTCTTGAACGGATAAAAAGATATATTGCCCGGCACGGTATGCCCGGCAACGGAGCGAAAGTGCTTGTGGCGCTGAGTGGCGGAGCCGACTCGGTGGCATTGCTCAAGGTGCTTGTGCGGTTGGGCTATGAGTGCGTGGCCGCCCATTGCAACTTTCATTTGCGCGGCGATGAGTCGATGCGTGACGAGCGATTCGTGAGGCAATTGTGTGCCAAGTCGGGCGTGCCGCTTGAAGTGCGTGATTTCGATGTCAAGGCTCGCATGGAAGAGTGTGGCGTGTCGGTGGAGATGGCGTGCCGCGACTTGCGCTATGAATGGTTTGAAGCGTTGAGGCAAGATAGCGGTTGCAGCTGCATTGCAGTTGCCCACCATCGTGACGACAATGTGGAGACTCTCATGCTTAACCTGTTGCGAGGAACGGGAATAGCCGGTGCGGCGGGTATAAAGCCGGTAAACGGGCATATAGTGAGGCCGTTGCTGTGTGTGTCGCGCATTGAGATTGAAAATTACCTTGGCAGCATGGGGCAGGATTATGTGATTGACAGTACGAATGCCGAAAATGATGTGAAGCGCAATCGCTTGCGCAACATTGTTTTGCCGGCAATCAGGGAGTGTTTCCCTGCTGCCGATGCCGGACTTGCACGGACGCTCGGCAACATGCTCTCATGTTACGAACTGTATGAATCGCTGTTTGCCGAAAGGGCGGCAAGGTATGTCGCCGACGGCGGCGAGTGCATTATTGTAGACTTGAAAGCCGTTGCTGCCGGTCCGGGAGCCGAAGCAATGCTGTTTGGCATAATGCACCGGTATGGATTTAATTCTGAGCAGGTGGATGACATGTTGGCGGCTTACGGGCGAGGGAATGCCGTCGGCAGGGCTTTTTATGCTGCGGGATACAAGGCTGTCATTGACAGAGACAGGATAGTCGTTGCCAAAGGGGAGGTAGAGCAGTCGCGTGTGGCCGTTAATGTTGCAGATGGAGCTGTCGTAGCCGCCGACGGGCTGAAATTGGCGATAAAGAAGATGGCCGCAGGGGATTTGTGCAAGTCGATGTGTGACGGTCGCCACAAGGTGTGTTTCGGTGAAGCCGTGGCGCGCTGTGGCGAGGTAGTGTTGCGGCATTGGCAGGCGGGCGACCGTTTCAAGCCTTTTGGGATGAAAGGACGCAGCCGTCTCGTGAGCGACCTTTTTACCGATATGAAACTGACCGATGCCGAAAAACGCAGGGTGTGGCTTCTTGAGGCCGACGGAGAAATAGTGTGGGTGGTGGGTTGCCGCTCTGCCGAGGCATATCGTGTCGAGCCCGGAAACGGGGGAGAAGCCTATCTGTTCTCGGCCGAATAAGGAATATTGCGGGGTTCAGTCGAATACTTGTCGCAGAATGTCGGGTGATTTCATATCTCCTATTGTGGAATTGTGCAGCCGGTAGTAACTGAGTGCTATGTCGAGTATTTCGTTGCGTTGGTCGCGATTGAAGCGGAACAGGTGTAAGTTGGCAAATGTCATTCTCGACAATAGCATCATTACTGCCGCCTCCCTTGGTGCAAGCACATGCGTGTGCAGGGGCTGCCGCGGGGTGAATATGCCGTTGTCCATGTCGAACCAGTATCCGTTGCGGTAGGTGGCTGTGTCGGGTTGTATGCCTACGAATGCTCCAAGGTGGTAAAGGAAGCAGATGTGGAAATTTGCGACACCCCGGTCGAGCGAGTCGAGCAATTGTGACGATGTGGCAATGAAGTTGAACAGGGGCAAGTTTCGCTCGCTTTCTTGGATGGAGCGTGTGAGCAGCTCGCTTATGAACATGGCTACTGCGCTTTTTGCCGGGTCGGAATATAGCCGTGTAAACGGTGCCGTGTATCTGCAATCTTTGAACGAAGCAAGGTCGCGCCCGGTGGTGATACGGGCTTCAAATTCAATCAACGACAACGGCATAAACATTGCGTTGCGAATGCGGGCCTGCCGTGTGTTGCCTTGCGGCAGCAAGAATGACATTCGGCCGTGAGTGTCGGTGTATAGGTGGGCAATCGAGTTCCGGTCGCTGTATTTTATCACATGCAGCACAATGCCGCGAGTCTTTTCATACATAATATATATTATATATAATCTCCGATTTGTCGTTTTTGATATGTTTTTTGTTTTTCTGCCTAAGGAAAATTGCGTAAAATGCAGATATTGATACCAATTACATCGGCTGCGCTGTTGTAGAGACGCAAAATTTTGCGTCTCTACTGCCGCAATGCCATATTTTGATATACCATCCTACAGGAAACCATGTTTTTTGTCTTTCTGCCTAAAGGCAAAACGGTGTTTTGTGACGCTAAATTACGCACTTGCAGGCAAAATAAGTGGAAAATTACGAAAAAAATGCACTTGATGCCCGAAAAATTTTGTCAGTTCGGGAAAAGTGCCTATATTTGCACTCGCTTTTGAGGCACAGCCGCAAGCAAGGCCCATTCGTCTATCGGTTAGGACGCAAGATTTTCATTCTTGAAAGAGCGGTTCGATTCCGCTATGGGCTACAAATAAATTAAAAAGAACAACAAATTTACAATGGCAAATCATAAATCTTCGATTAAAAGAATTCGTCAGACTGTTACAAGAAATCTCCGTAACCGTTATTATGCCAAAACATCGCGTACCATGGTACGTCGTTTGCGCGCTATGACTGATAAGGATGAAGCTGCTGCAGCTTTCATCAAGGTTTCTTCTTTGCTTGACAAGCTTGCTCGCAAGAATATCATTTCTAAGAACAAGGCAGCCAACTTGAAGTCGAAACTGCAACGCCACGTAAACAAGCTTGCCGCTGCTGCATAACTTGGTGCCGCAGGCAGCCGTGAAGAATAGGCTCATATCGCCCCGATTGCAGTAGTCCGGCATTGGAACGCTGCAGGGCAGGAAGGACAATATAAGCATAAAATGGATATGGCCCATTCGTCTATCGGTTAGGACGCAAGATTTTCATTCTTGAAAGAGCGGTTCGATTCCGCTATGGGCTACAAATGCCAAGCATGACAACATCGGTCAGTGCTTGGCATTTGTCGTTTCCCCGGCTTATGTCCACGAAAAAAAGCATGCCGGGAGAAGTCTTCTGCATGTAGGGAAAAAACGAAAAATGGTGGCAAAATGAAAATTGTTTCTTGAAATTCTGCGATATTTTGTGCAAAATACCTAACTTTACACGCTGAATGTTAAGGCCTGCTTATTGTCCCCGGAAGACAATGTTTTTTCAGGCTCGGATAATTGCTATTTTTTAATAAAAAACTTTAGATAGATGAAACGTTACTTGATTGTATTGGCGGCGGTGCTTGCCACGGCAGTTATGGGATTTGCACAGAGCAAAATGCCCAATTGTCAATTGAAAGATATAAACGGTAAATCGGTGAATGTGGCACAACTTGACAATGACGGCAACCCCATCATTGTGTGCTTCTTTGCTACTTGGTGCAAACCGTGCCAACGTGAGTTGCAGGCCATTCACGATGTGTATCCCGACTGGCAAGACGAAACCGGAGTGAAGGTGGTGGCTATTTCCATCGACGAGGGTCAGAATGCCAACAAGGTGAAGCCGCTCGTTGACGGCTACGGTTGGGAATATGACGTGCTGCTCGACCCCAACAGTGACCTTAAGCGTGCGCTCGGCATCAATATGATTCCGTATGCGTTGGTGGTAGACGGTTCGGGCAACATCGTGTACAACCACACCGGCTATGTCGACGGCGGAGAGGAAGAACTTATCGAGGTAGTAAGGAAATACAGCAAGTAACCGCATTGGGCGATGAACGGAGGACGTGCATTATTCCTTTCGGCAATTTTTGCCATCGGTGCTGCGGCGACGTGTGCCGCACAAGGTGTGCAGTGGAACGGGCTGTCGCTGACCGGTAGCTTGCAAAGCGACATATTGATTCCGCAAGACGATGCCTCGATAGGCACCGAGCCGTATGCCGGCGACGTTGTTACCAACACCTACCTTAACCTTGCCCTGTCGTATAAAGACTATGTGACCGTTGGGGCGCGGCTTGAATACCTTGACTATCCGTTGCCGGGATTCGAGCGCGATTTTGCAGGGTGGGGTGTGCCGAATATATTTGTGACCGGGCGTTGCCGTTGGGGCGAAATCACCGTGGGCGACTTTTACGACCAGTTTGGCAGCGGGCTTATATTCCGCACCTACGAAGAGCGAAGTCTCGGCATCGACAATTCGCTGCGTGGCGGGCGCATAGTGTTACGACCCTTCGACGGCATCAACGTGAAGATGCTCGGCGGCAAGCAACGCCGCTACTGGGACCATAACGACAGTTGGGTGTGGGGTGCCGACGCCGAATTGAACATCGACCGTTGGTGGCGCGGCCTTGGCGAGCGCGGCGGCACGTGGATGGTGGGTGCTTCTTACGTGAGCAAGCACGAGAAATCCACTCCGCACTATGTGATGGAGGGTTCCGACCTATACACCCTCCGATTGCCCGAGACGGTTCCGGCGTTTGACGTGCGCACACAGTTTGGCAAGTCGGGATTCAACGTGCTTGCCGAGTATGCGTGGAAAATCAACGACCCGTCGTTCGACAACCGGTATAGTTACAAACGCGGAACGGCGGCGTTGCTGTCGGCTTCATATTCTGGTCGCGGTTACAGCATCTTGTTCCAAGCCAAGCGCAGCGAGAACATGTCATACCGCAGCGACCGCGACATGACCGGAACATCGTCGTTCATCAACCACCTGCCGGCGTTTACCTACCAGCACACCTACGCGTTGGCTGCCATGTACCCCTATGCCACGCAGCCGCTTGGCGAGTGGGCCTACCAAGGGGAGGTGCGTTACACGTTCCCGCGCCGTTCGGTGCTTGGCGGACGTTACGGCACCACGCTCAAGCTGAATGCTTCGCACATCAGGGCCTTGCACCGCGTGGAAGGTGCCGAAAATGTGTATTACCAAGACATCAACGTGACGATGGAGAAGAAGTGGACAAGTGACTTCAAGACCAACATCATGTATATGAACCAACGCTACAACCAAGCCGTGGTTGAAGGGCACGGAAATGATGGCGACATGGTGAAGTCAAATATCGCCGTCGTTGAGGCTCAATACCGCTTCAACAACAAGTTGCAGTTGCGCGCCGAGGTGCAATACTTGCACACGCGGCAAGACTATGGCGACTGGATGTACGGGCTTCTCGAATTGTCGGTTAACCGCAAGTTGATGTTTACGGTGAGCGACATGTTCAACAACGGCGACACCGACTTGCACTATTACCAAGCTCTTGTGACATTTACCCACAAGGCTCACCGCATTCAGGGTGGCTATGTGCGCACCCGTGCCGGGTATAACTGCTCGGGTGGTGTGTGCCGCTACGTGCCTGCAAGCAAGGGTGTGCAACTTTCTTATAATTACAGCTTTTGACGACTACTATGGGTTACAAAGGAATATTTAATGGTTTGCTGATGGCGGCGTTGGCCGTGGCGGCAGTTTCGTGCGACGAGATTGGCGAAGACGAACGGCTTATTCCGACCGACCCGGCAGATTTTCAATTTACCAACAAGGTGGTGCTGCTCGAGGAATTTACGGGACACTTGTGCATCAACTGTCCTGACGGGGCAGAGGTGGTTCACGGGCTTGAAACTTGGGCCCGGGGGCATGTGATACCGGTGTCGATACATTGCGGCGATTTTGCCACAGCAAATGAAGGATCTTCATTTGCTCAAGATTTCACCACCGATGCCGGAGATGCTTATTATAACGAGTTTGAACCCGATGCTTTCCCGGCTGCAATGGTTGACCGGAGTTTCGACGGCAATTTGGTCTCGATAAATTCAAATTACGACACATGGTCGACCGATGTCCTTGAACGCGCCATCGAAACGTCGCCTGTCGACTTGCAACTTGACGTGACTCGTAACGACCGCAACCTGTCGATCGATGTGACGGCTGAGGTTAATTCGGCCATGGGATACGGACTGTCGCTGCAACTGTGGCTTGTTGAAGACAGCATCAGGGGTGCTCAGCTATCAAGTAGTGGCATTATCCTCGATTATGTTCACAACCATGTGCTGCGCGATGCAATTAACGGCACTTGGGGCGAGGAGATTGGTGTCCCCGTTGCAGGCAGCACCGTTGCGCGCAGTTACAATTATACCATTGGCGAGGCTTGCAAGCCCGAGAATTGCCGCGTGGTGGCGTTCCTGTATGAGACCGCCTCGCGTGGCAACGTGATTCAAGCCGCAAGGTGGTGATTACAGTGAGTTGTAGAGACGACATATTATGGCGTCTCTACGGACAACAAGGATAAATAATATAATAACTAATCAATTTTTACATGCTTATGAAAATAGGGAAAATTACTACTTTATTGTGTTTGCTTGCTGCCGGAACGTTGACTTCGGTAGCACAACTTTCGTGGGTGTACGAGGGTAAAACTCTCTCTGAAGGGGAGACCATCACCATTGCCGACAATGCGGATAATCTTATAAAGGGAAAATATATACATATAGCTAATTCTTCTGATGATCCTATCAAAGCAATTGTTTCAAAAAATGAAAGTCATAATGATGGTCTTTCTCCTATGATGTGTACAACAAGTTGTTGGCCGGGAGATAAAACTCCGGAATTTACTGTTCCTGCCAATGGTCAGTATGATGAATTTCATGTAATGGTCATTTCAGCTGGTGCCCCTGAAGGTGGGGAGGCTCATGTGGCATTTACCGTTGAAGGCGGCGGTAGCAGTGCCACGGTGAATGTGGTGTTTGTGCTCGACAACACCGGCGGAGTGAACGATGTTACCGGTGACGGGAACGGCTACGGCATTGCGTATGCCAGCAATGTGCTGACCGTAAGCGGTGCCTCTGCAGGGCAAATAGTTCGCGTGGTTGACATCACGGGACGTGTGGCTGCGTCGATGCCGGTTGACGGCGACGGCGTGCAACGTTTCGACCTTCACCTTGGCCGCGGCATATACCTTGTGGCCGTGCAAGAAGCCGGCCGCACAGTTGCTGTGCAGAAAGTGATTGTGCGATAACCCCTCTCGCCCTGCCATTACACGCCGCCTCGGTTTATTAGACATAAAGACAAAAAAACATGTTGTTTTTTTTAAAGACATATTGTGGGTTGTGGTTTATTAGACATTCACACCCAATTGTAGAGGGTGTATCAAAATTGTGAAAGATGCCGGGAAAGGGGCAGCTCCGCAGCCCTTTTTCCCATTTTGATACACCCTCTATCTTTTTGTTTAAAAACTATGATTGCGTGGCAGGGATGCCGAGGGTGTAGCAAAATGCGATTATACCACACGTAGGGACGTGGTGTGCCTCGTCTCGATGGCATTATTTAGCTAAAATGCTGAATATCAATCATATTAACCCGCCCGATTGTAGAGGGTGTATCAAAATGTGTGCGAGGGGCGGCAAAGCCGTCCAATGTGCATAACCGACGGTGTAGCGACCACCG
>CALUMZ010000041.1 GCA_944321865.1 uncultured Muribaculaceae bacterium | reverse complement strand
ACCTATTACTACTATGAGTTGGTAACTGCAACTCATTTTCAATCACTTAGACCTTTTTCGTAATTTCGATATACAAAAATAGTGTTTTGTGTGGTATGGCGATAGAATGATGGAAAATAAATTGTCGATATGAGGGTATCAATAAAAACAAAGATGTTGTATCAAAATTATCATTTCAATGTGGCAGTAGAGGGTGTGTCAAAATTGTTATTTCAATGTGGCAGTAGAGACGCGATTAATCGCGTCTCTACAACAGTATTTGGTAAGTTATTGATATTTAATGTTTTATATGTTGTTGCTCTCGTAGAGACGTGGCGCGCCGCGTCTCTACAACATCAATGTCGGAATTTTGATACACCCTCTACAACCGGGTTGATAAGTTGTTGATATTAAATATTTTATATGCCATTGTCTCCCGTGCCCGGGGTATTCATTCAGGAGCACATTTTTAGAACATGTATGCCACTTGCAGTCGCCAATATTTGTTTTTGGCTTCAAAGTCATCGAGTTTTATTGTCGATAGGGTTTTGGTGATGCCCCAAGTGTAGCTTGCCGATACCTGCACCCTGCGGAATAGTTCGCAGCCTGCACCCACGTGAATGCCAAAGGCAATTCGTTTGTAGCTCATCGCGTCGGCACCCTTGCTGCCGTCACCCACATGGACTGTGAACGACGGGCCGACGTAGGCCAACGGGGCTATGATGTTTTCTATGCCGTTAAGGTTGGAATACTTGAATTTAAGGTTCAATGGGATGTCGATGGTGTGGTTGCATAGCGTCTCGTTGCCGAAACCGTCGTTTCGCCATACCGGGCGTTCCCCAAGATGCACGTTTGACGTGAAAGCCGAGTATATCACCGAGCCATCGACGGCAAAGCCTATGCCCGGAATGATGATTTCCCCCATCAATCCGGCACCGCCTCCAAAACCTTTGTCTACGCTGATTAGGTCTTGGTTGAATTTAAGATTGGAATAATTGCCTACGGCCACTATACCCCAACGTGTTTCGGCATCGGCCGTAAAGGTGCGGGCCAGTATCATGCAGCACAATGTAAGTGCAAATGCGATTTTCTTCATTTTATAGTCTTGTTTTTTTCAATTGACATGCAAAGCTACCACATTTTATTGCAAAAGGCAAAAAAAATCGGCATTCTCGTGCATTACATGGTGCGTAATGGGCGAAAATGCCGTTTATTAGTTTATTTTACAAATTGCGGTTGTTGCGCTTAGAACAGATAGGCTGCGGTGACAGTCCAGTAGCGGTTCTTCCCTTCGATGGTTTCGTTGTTGTCTACAACGCCCACGGTTTCGAGCGTGTTGGTCAGGCCGAGGCCGTAGCTTGCGGCAACTTGCACGTGTGAGAACAGTTCTACACCGAAACCGAAGTTCCAAGCGATGTCGCAGCTCTTGTTTTTGAGAAATTCGTTGATGCTTTTCTTGCTAATGAGGAATGCGAAGCTCGGGCCGGTGGTTACGAACGGCTTTACCAAGCTGCCGATACCCGGCAGCGAGAGTTTGTACTTGAGGTTGAGTGGGATGTCGATGTAGTTGCGGCTGAAACTTGTGCTTGTTGAAACTATGTTTCCGTTTTCATCTAACTCGGAGACGCCGGATTTGCCCGAGCGGTGAACGTACATCACCGATGCGTCCATGCCCACGCCAATGAGCGGCATTGTGAACTCAAGCATCACACCGCCGTTGAAGCCTGCGCGGTTATCGCTGTCGAGGAGGTCTTGGTTGAACTTGAGGCTGTTGAAGTTGGCGCCGGCCTTGATACCAAACTTGATTTGAGCATCGGCCGGGGTTGACGACAATAGCACGGCAATGGCCACGATTGCCACCGAAATTACACTTTTAATTGCTTTCATTTGTTCAATTGGTTTTAAGAGATTCTACACATTGGCTATTTAATGCCTGTCAGCTACGCATGGCGTTTCATTTATGCCGAAGCAGGCATTGGTGCCTTATTATCGATTACAAATTTAAACAAATTTTCGCAAAAAGCAAACAAACAGCTTCTTAATTGGGATATTTCTTAGAACGATTCGGAGAAGCTGATGTACCACATGGTGTCGTGGTCGATGGGGTTGTGGGCAACGTCGAAGCGGAAGTTGAGGCGGTCGCGCAGGGCAAACCTCACTCCGGCACCGGCTTGAGGCAGCAGAGCCTCGTACCGCACGGGATTTGTGCCTATTGCTCCCGAGCCGATCCACACGGCAAAGCCGAAGCGGTTGAGTAGCACTCCCCATTGCGAGTTGACTTGCAGCCAGTAGCGGTATTCCACTTGTGCCGTGAGCATCGACTTGTCGCGGTACTGGTAATTGTAGTATCCGCGAAAGTTGTTAAGCCCGCCTATTGTGGCATAGCGCATGAATGGCACATGGTTGCCGAAGGCGTTGTTGCTGGTTATGTTCCATGCAAGCAACTGCTTGCGGCTGCCCAGCCTGACGTATTGCCGGTAATCGACCGTGAGTGTCCCGTAGCGGGTGTTCCCGCCGAGTGCCGTGGTGTAGAGCATGGTTTCGGCCGAGAGCAACATGCCGTGGTAAGCGTCGTTGGGCACGTCGCGAGAGTCGTATGTGATGTTGAGCCCGGCACCGGTGCCGGTTGCCGAGTGTCGCGAGGTGTTGCCGGTGAGTTGGCGGAAGTGGGTGTCGTTTACAACAAATTGTTCCGGGTTGTTGATTTGCTCGTGCCACACTTCGGCCACGATGCCTCCATACAGGTTGTCGTTGCCCATGCGGAATTGCAATGATGGCTTGAAGCGCGTCAACGCGCTTTCGTAGGTGTATCGTTTTTTTTCATACTGTGGGTTGTGGCAAGTCTTGTAGCCCACGCCGAAGTAGTATTCGAGCCAGTCGCGGTAGGATATTGTGGCCGAAAGGCGCAATGCGTTCCCGGCGAAGTAGAACGTGGGTTCGCAGGCAATCTGGTAAGAAAACGGCTTGGTGAAAGCCACCGACACGGCCAACGGAACTTCGCTGCGCCGTAGCCGCAAGTCGGTCTTGTCGGTGTAAAACGATACTGCTCCACCTAATCCAAATGAAAAACCGTAACCGGGAGTGCGCCGTATTGATGGCAGGAATCTGAAAGAGGCGTTGCGGTGCAACAGTCGCTCTTCGTCCTTGAAAACGAAGTCGCTCAGGTCGCTCTGCAATTGCAGCAGTCGGTCGAGTGCCGGGTTTTCTTGTAGCAGGGTAGAGTCGACCGGTGCCGTCTGCCGCTGTGCAAAGACCGTGGCAATGCCGGCCACCAGTATATATATTGTAATGATAAACGAATGTTTCATTTCGCTCGCATTGTATTAATCAGAGCCTCAAAGGTACTGAAAAATTGCAATATCCAAGCGATATTGGGTGGGTAGGGCGCAACGTGGTCATAAAAAAACGAAGCCGCACTCTTTGCTGTGAGTGCGGCTCTCGCCTTGTGTAGTATCAATACAACGCTGGTGAAGGGGATTATTCCTCGGCGTTGTTGAGGATTTCCATGATTTCGCAGGCAGCCTTGGTTATGGAGCTGCCGGGACCGAATATTGCGGCCACGCCTGCCTTGTAGAGGAAGTCATAGTCTTGCACGGGGATTACACCGCCGGCGATGATTATGATGTCTTCGCGGCCGAGTTTCTTCAATTCTTCGATAACTTGCGGTATCAAAGTCTTGTGGCCTGCGGCAAGCGACGAAACACCCAACACATGCACGTCGTTTTCGACGGCTTGGCGGGCAGCTTCGGCCGGAGTTTGGAACAACGGACCCATGTCGACGTCGAAACCGCAGTCGGCATAACCTGTTGCAACGACTTTGGCACCGCGGTCGTGTCCGTCTTGTCCCATCTTGGCAATCATGATACGAGGTTGGCGACCCTCCTTCTTGGCAAATTCGGCAGTCATCTGCTTGGCCTTTTCAAAGTAGGGGTCATTCTTTGTTTCTGATGAGTACACGCCTGATATAGTTTTAATTACTGCTTTATAACGTCCGACAACCTTTTCGCAGGCATCAGAGATTTCGCCCAACGAAGCGCGCACGGCGGCAGCCTTCACGGCAAGGTCGAGCAAGTTGCCCTTACCCGTTTTGACGCACTCTGTAATGTCGTCGAGGGCTTTTTGCACGGCAGCTTCGTCGCGGTGAGCCTTGAGGTATTCAAGCCGCTCGATTTGCTCCTTGCGCACCTCGGTGTTGTCGATTTCGAGAATGTCGATCGGGGCTTCCTTTTCCAAGCGGTATTTGTTTACACCCACGATGGTCTGCTTGCCCGAGTCGATACGAGCTTGAGTACGTGCAGCGGCTTCCTCGATGCGCATCTTGGGAATTCCGGTTTCGATGGCCTTTGCCATACCGCCGAGTTTCTCGATTTCTTGGATATGCTCCCATGCCTTGTGGGCAATCTCGTTGGTGAGAGCTTCAACATAGTAAGAACCTGCCCACGGGTCGATTTCCTTGGTAACGTAGGTTTCTTCCTGTATGTAAATCTGCGTGTTGCGGGCGATGCGCGCCGAGAAGTCGGTCGGCAGTGCGATAGCCTCGTCGAGAGCGTTGGTGTGGAGCGACTGGGTGTGTCCCAGAGCTGCGCCCATGGCTTCGATACAAGTGCGGCCGACGTTGTTGAAGGGATCTTGCTCGGTGAGCGACCAGCCCGAAGTCTGGCAGTGTGTGCGCAATGCGAGCGACTTGGGATTGGTGGGACCGAATTCTTTCACAATCTTTGCCCACAACATGCGTGCAGCCCTCATCTTGGCAATTTCCATGAAGAAGTTCATGCCGATGGCCCAGAAGAACGACAAGCGTGGAGCGAAAGCGTCGATCGACATGCCTGCGTTGATGCCGGCACGGATGTATTCGAGACCGTCGGCAAGCGTGTAGGCAAGTTCGATGTCGGCTGTTGCGCCGGCTTCTTGCATGTGGTAGCCCGAGATTGAGATTGAGTTGAACTTGGGCATGTTTTGCGACGTATATTCAAATATGTCGGCGATAATTTTCATCGAGAATTTAGGCGGATATATATATGTGTTCCGCACCATAAATTCCTTGAGGATGTCGTTCTGGATGGTTCCGGCCATTTCTTCGAGCTTTGCACCTTGTTCAAGTCCTGCATTGATGTAGAATGCGAGGATTGGCAGCACGGCACCGTTCATGGTCATCGACACCGACATTTTGTTCAATGGGATTCCGTCGAAGAGTACCTTCATGTCGTCGAGCGAGCAAATCGACACGCCGGCTTTGCCCACGTCGCCTACCACGCGCGGGTTGTCGGCATTGTAGCCGCGGTGCGTGGGAAGGTCGAATGCAACCGACAAGCCTTTTTGTCCCGAAGCAAGGTTGCGGCGGTAGAAGGCGTTAGACTCGGCAGCTGTGGAGAATCCGGCATATTGGCGAATGGTCCACGGGCGCAGTGCATACATGCAGCTGTACGGGCCACGCAGGTATGGTGGTATGCCGGCTACGTAATTGAGGTGTTCAAGCCCTTCAAGGTCGTGCTTGGTGTATATGGGCTTGACAGGGATAAGCTCGGGAGTAATCCATTTTTCGCCTTCGGCAAGAGCATTGTGCTTAACGTTGAAGGCTTCGTTTGCTATATCTATGTTTTTGAAATTAGGTCTCATACTCGTGTGTTACTTTAATAGTTTAGCGTTAAAAGCCTTTAAAGTTTCAAGTACGTTGCTGCGAACGTGGATAAATTGTGTAATGCCTGCTGCAATGAGGTCGTCGGTGCAAGCCGGGTTTCCGGCTACGACAAATTCGGCACGGCCGTCGAGAGCCTTGAATGCTTCGGGAGCGAGCGTTGCATATTCATCGTCGCTTGAACAGAGAACCACAATGTCGGCTTTCTTCTCCATTGCAGCGTCGATGCCTTGTTGCACTGTGTCGAAGCCGAGGTTGTCGATGATTTCATATCCGGCACAAGCAAAGAAGTTGGACGAGAATTGCGAGCGTGCGATGCGCATGGCGAGGTTGCCGATGGTGAGCATGAATACGCGCGGACGCTTGCCCGAACGTTCGGTTTCAAGGCGCAAAGCCTCAAAGTCGCTTGCTGCGCGTGTCCCCTTGAGTGCTTCAACTGCATTGCCTCCCTCTTCGTGGCTGCAACCGCAACTCTTCTTGCCCGAGCAGCAACCGGTATCTTCGATTTTGTCGGCTGCCGTTTCGTTGAAATTGGGGAACTGGTTGGTGCCCAACAGCGATTCCTTGCGGCGGGCAACGTCGGTGTGGCGCTTGTCGCACGACTCGTTTATGGCCTTTTGCACGGCTCCGGTCTTGAGTTGGCTGTAGAAGCCGCCGTTGTCTTCGACATCAAGGAATAGTTTCCAAGCCTCGTTGGCTATCGACACGGTGAGAGTTTCTACGTAGTAGGAACCGCCGGCAGGGTCGACGATGCGGTCGAGGTGGCTTTCTTCCTTGAGCAGCAATTGCTGGTTGCGTGCAAGGCGTTCCGAAAATTCATCGGGAGTCTTGTATTGCTTGTCAAACGGTGTAACTGTGATAGAGTCTACACCGGCTATTGCTGCCGACATCGATTCGGTTTGTGAACGCAGCAGGTTGACGTATGCGTCGTATATGGTCTGGTTGAATTCCGATGTTGTGGCGTGCACGTTCATTTTGCAAGCGCAGTCGCACTTGGGCTCGTATTGTTTTACGATTTGTGCCCACAACATGCGAGCGGCACGGAATTTGGCAATTTCCATGAAGTAATTGGACGAAATGCCCATGTTGAACTTGATGCGGCGGGCAGCCTCGTCGGGTTCTATGCCGGCATCGGTGAGCATGCTCATCCACTCATTTCCCCAAGCCAATGCGTAGCCCAGTTCTTGATAGATGTATGCACCCGAGTTGTTGAGCATTGACGAATCTACGGCGAGAACTCTCAAATTCTTTACGTCGGCAACGGTCTTTACCAATTCGGCGGCAAGTTGCTTGATGTCTTGCGGGAAGTCAAGGCCGTGCTTGAGCAATCGCTTGAATGGGTTGAATCCTATGGAGCCGCGGAATTTCTCGGTTGCTCCGGTAGTTTTGAGGTATGCAACGAGGGCTTGAGCCACTTCGAGCGCACGAGACGGGCAGCAATTGAAGTTTATTTCAGTTGCATCGAGGTCGATACCGTTGAGCAGCGTGCCTATAAAGTCACCTGACATGGCATCTTTCTTTAAAGAAAATCCGAGCGAATTTACTCCCTTGCCAAGTATCTCTTTGGCTTTGGCGTTGGCCTCTGCACAGTCGGCAACGGCGATTTCTTGGCGAATAGCCCAATGGTTGTCGGTACGTGTGCCACGGATATAAGGGAATTCTCCCGGCAGCGAGTCGGTAGTTTTCAGGTCCTTGATATCTTCGGCACGATACATGGGTTGTACGTTGAACCCTTCGTTTGTTCGCCAAACTAATTTCTTTTGGAAGTCGGCACCTTTAAGGTCGGTTTCGACTTTGGCTCTCCATTCCTCGGTAGAAACAGGAGGAAATTTGTCGAACAATTTTTCTTTGTTTTCTGCCATAATAACAAATGTATAATAACGTTTAGTATAAGTTTGGTTTCTCCGTAGTGGTTTGATAGGATTGTACCTATAAATTAAACATACAAATATACAAAAAGTCGAGTGCAAAGTAAAAAATAAATGGTTTTATTTTTTTACGAGTAAAGTTATCACAAGTAGGTACGGCAAAATTAAGTAAAAGAATTGAAAGAAATATCTTTGAGAGAACAGTAATCAAGTTTAGTCTTTGAATGCCTGTGAATTTATGCCATATATTCTTGACAACCATGATAAATACGTGATTGGAATTAATACCTTTAAGGGGAATTTATACCGTGGCGTGTGTTGTGGTGGAATCTTTCGATAAAGCCCCCTGGCCATGCGGTAAATGCACTCGTGCGAGGAGATGCGAATGCTGCGTATCGATGACAGTATGTGCCACCATGATTTTAAAAATGTTGGCTGATGCTGCGATTGCACTGGGTCCTATAGTCAGCAAAAAACAGCTTTATAGGTAAGTTCCAAGTATGGGAATGTGGCATATAATTATATGAGGCGCATGTTTGGCTGCATGCCATGACAATTAGTGCTTTCAAGAGCAAACAGCGGTAGAACAGTATCAATTTTTAATGAAATGGAGCATGTTTGTCAAGGTTAATTGATTGAAATACAATGTATTTAATGTTTGATGTAAAAATGTTTCAACCTTTCTACCGATAGATTTACACAAAAGTGCTGTTATTAAAAACATTTTTACTTGTCTAAAATTTGACTGTAATTTACTTTTGAACCCGGAAAGATTTTTTGACATAAACCAACAAAAAAAACGAAACTATTGAAATGAATCGAATTTGTACTCTGCTAATATTAGCTTGTGTGATGCCTTGGTTTGCCATAAAGGCATTTGTTCCGAGATCTGAGTATCCGCGACCACAATTTGAACGCGATGCATGGATTAATCTGAATGGAGAATGGAGTTATCAATTTGATTTCTCAAAAAGCGGAGATGAACGCAATTTAAAGCAATCGTCGGGATTTGCCGATACCATTATTGTGCCGTTTTGCCCCGAGAGCAGTTTATCGGGTGTGGGTTACAAAGATTTCATAAATGCCATGTGGTATCATCGCAAATTAGAGATACCTGCCGACTGGTGTGGGAAGCACATAATGCTCAATTTTGGCGGGGTTGATTACAAATCTGTAATATATATTAATGGTGTGGAGGTGATGACACATTTCGGAGGCTCTTCATCTTTCTCGGTAGACATCGCAAGCTATATCAAATCGGGCGACAATGACTTGGTGGTATATGTGGAAGATGATTTGCGCTCGATGATGCAGACTGCCGGCAAACAGTCGCGCAGGCTTGAATCGTATAACGCATTCTATACTCGTGTTACCGGCATTTGGCAGACTGTTTGGCTTGAAGCTGTGGAAAAGGGCGGGTTGAAATGTTGCCGTATCACTCCAGATTTGGATAACGGTCGGTTTGTGTTTGAACCTGAGTTTTTTGACCCCGGTACGGCTGCTTGTTTCAAAGTTCAAATACTCGACAATGGCAAATTGGTATCGACAGTCGAAGCCGCAGCAAGCAATAGTGCTGTGGTGTGTGCCGATGTTAAAGATGCCAAAACGTGGTCACCCGAGACACCCTACCTTTACGATGTGCTAATAAGTGTCATGGACAGGGATGGCAATATGATAGATGAGGTTAAATCCTATGCCGGCATGCGCAAGGTTGAATTACGTGGGACTAAGTTTTATCTAAACAACGAACCTTATTATCAACGTCTTGTCCTTGATCAAGGGTATTATCCCGACGGTCAGTGGACTGCTCCCAGTGACTCGGCCTTGCGCCGAGACATAGAGTTGGGCAAGCAAGCCGGATTCAATGGGGCGCGCCTGCACCAAAAGGTGTTTGAGCAACGATACATTTACTGGGCCGACAAGCTCGGCTACCTTGTGTGGGGCGAGTCGGCAAGCTGGGGCATGGACTGGTGCAGCCCGGTGGCGGCGCGCAACATGATTACCGAGTGGGAGGAGTGTGTGCGGCGCGATTATAATGCCCCGTCGCTGGTGGCATGGTCGCCGCTGAACGAGTCGCGCATGGACGACGTTGACGGCCAACGTGCCCGACTGACCGACGACTTGTACATGATTACGCACCGTCTCGACCGCACCCGTCCCGTGGTTACTGCCAGCGGGGGAGACCATGCGCGCCTCACCGACATATATTCGGAACATACCTATGTACAAGACCCTGTGAAACTTTATGAGCAGCTGAAACTCGATGCCGACGGCAAGCCTTACGTCAATCGTCCGCACCAGAGCCAGCCTTACCGCGGGGAGGTGTACATGATTGACGAGTTTGGCGGAATACGCTGGGTGAAAGAGATGAAGGTTGCTGAAGTCGGGTCAGACAAAGACTTTTGGGGATATGGCTCGGCACCGCGTACCGAAGAGGAGTTTTACAAGCGTCTCGAAGAACAGGTAAATGTGATATTGAGCCTTGACCATATCGACGGTTTTTGTTTCACTCAGATTGTGGATGTGGAACTTGAAAAGAATGGCATATACACTTACGACCGGCAACAGAAGTTTGACATGGAACGGATACGTAAGATATTTACCAAATCACGTGAACAAGCCAAAAAGGAAGTGGCTGAAATGTTGCAGCAATTAAACTATATGGAACCCGATAAATGAGAAAATACCTTCTTGTAAGGCATCTGATTTTTCAGATGGATTAACAATAAACCAAATAATAAAATATCAGTTAAAAAAATTTCAAACTATGAAAAAGAAAAATTTACTAATGATGGCAGGGTGCGCATTACTTGCCGGAAACCTGTCGGCACAGACATCGCAGGCCGACGGAGAATTGGTGAGCTTGTTGCCCGAAGGAGTGCAGGCTAACATCTCGACAGTGAGGAATCTGGCCAAGGACAAGAACCTTGTCGTTGCCGGTTCTCCCGAAAAAGGGTATTATGCCTTTTTTGCCGCTACCGATGCCGAGCATGGCGAAGAGCTGTGGGTGACCGACGGAACGCAGCAGGGCACGCGCATGGTGAAGGATATTGTTCCGGGCAGCCAAAGTTCGGATGTTTGCTACCTGACGCGATTCAACGATAAAGTGGTGTTTGCCGCCACTACCGATGACTATGGCACGGAGCTGTGGATTTCCGACGGTACCGAAGCCGGAACATACATGGTGAAGAACATCCACGAGATAAGCTCGTCCAACCCTCGCGGCTTTACACAGGTCAACGAGACACAAGTGGTATTTGCAGCCCAGGATTTCGAGAGTGAAATATACAGTGACGACGGCGCACAATGGTGGTTGTGGGTTACTGACGGAACCGAAGAGGGCACGAAACTTATCAAGAAATGCATGATGAAGTTCCCGGGACAGGACAACACCACATGGAAGACCCCGTATTGTCGCGTAGGCCGCAAAGTGTTCTTCAAGGCCGACGATGTTGAAGGAACAATGGGCGGCGAACTGTGGGTAACCGACGGAACAGAGGCCGGGACCAAGTTTGTGATGGATATCAACACCGAGGAGATTGCTTCGGGCACTGCCGATTCGGCCCTTGACAGTTTCACTAACTTCTATAACGAAAAATTGTTCTTCAAGGCCTTCTCAATTGAAAGTAGCAACGAGCCGTGGGCAAGTGACGGCACGCCTGAAGGAACATATCAGATTTATGATTCCAACCCGACATTCGACGATACAGGCTTTCCTCGCGGTGGCGGTGCGTCTGACGTGGCCATGTACCCGTATAACGGAAGAATCTATTTCCGCGGCTATTCGCAAGAAACCGGTTGCGAACTTGCTGCGACTAACTGCGAAAAGGGCGACTTCAAGATTTTCGACATTAACGTAACCGATCCGACTGCTACCAACCAGAGCTTTGCCGACCCGGGTGTGGAATTTGACGGCGTTTACATGTTCTGTGCAAATTCCGGAACCGACCCGATGATCGACTCGAACCATGGCGGCGAATTATGGTATACCGACGGTGAGGGAGTGTTGAAGATGCAATCAGACCTCGGCCCCGGCATTCAAAGCAACTGGGTGAAGGACCTGACGGTGTGCAACGGCAGCCTTTACTGGTGGAACGAAGCTGCCGGCGACATGAAGGTTCACTTGTGGCGCATCGACAACAAGGAGCAATTCCCGGTACAGGTTACCGACTTCTCGGCCGACGGCGACATGATACACTCGCTGCGCAACTGCGGCGGCAAGCTGCTCTTTGCCCGCAGCGATGCTAACAAAGGGCTTTACAGCTACTATTACGAGAAGGACGGTTACAACCCCGATACCGACAAGGACAACCTTGAACCCGAATACCGCACCCGCAAGGAAATAGAAGGTGGTGCAGGCGTTGAAGAGATTGAGGGTAACGAAACTCGTGTTGAAGTATATCCCAACCCTGCAACCGACAGTTTTAACTTCAATGTTTCAGGCAATGTAAAGGATGTCAAGGTATATGACCTTGCCGGACGCCTCGTGCTGACCGACAACGGCGATGACTCTAATGTTGAAATCAACGGTCTGGGCAATGGCATTTACAGCGTGCTTATCACTACCGACGGCGGTACTTATGTCTCGAAGCTGGTCGTAAAATAAACGGGTACTATTGTATAACCACCTATAACTGATAAGAAAATGACGGGATGCCGCAATACAACCGGTGTGCAAGCACCCGGGCGCATAATGTTTCGGCATCCCTGTTTTTTGTGGGAGTGCACATGCTCCTTCGCAGTCGGGGGTGGGGAACAAATCATTTACTTTTCTATAAATCAATAACAGGCAAATGCGTAAATATATGAAAACAGCAGCCGTCGTGGTTGCCATGTTGCTGGTCGCCTTTTCTTCGTTCGCGCAAAAAATCAACGTCAGCGGCAGCGTGAACGATGCCGATACGCAAGAGACACTGATAGGCGTGTCGATAATGGAAAAGGGTACCACCAACGGTACGATGACCGATTATGACGGCAAATTCAGTTTATCGGTTGACAAGGATGCCACATTGACGTTTTCGTATGTCGGCTACAAGTCAATCGACGTGAAAGTCAACGGGCAGCAAAACTTGCAAGTGGTAATGCAGTCGACAACGGCCGAACTCGACGAACTTGTCGTAATCGGTTACGGCGTTCAGCGCAAGAGCGACATAACGGGTTCCATATCGTCGGTGTCGGGCCGCGACATCAACGATGTTCCCGTGTCATCGGCCTTGCAGGCTTTGCAAGGCAAGGCGGCAGGTGTCAACATTATCCAGAACACCGGTGCGCCGGGCAGCAACACGACAATAAAAATCCGCGGTACGGGTACTGTCAACGATGCCGACCCGCTTTATGTGGTAGACGGGTTTATTGTCGACAACATCGACTACCTTAACCCCAACGACATAGCCAACGTGGAGGTGTTTAAAGATGCGGCATCGAGTGCCGTGTATGGCGCGCGTGCCGCCAACGGTGTGGTTTCAATCACCACAAAGACCGGGCAGGAAGGAAAGACGCGCATCACATTCGATAGCTATGTGGGTATCTCCAATCCGTGGAAGAAAATCGACGTGATGGGTGTGGAGGATTATGCTTTGATGACCGACTATATCAACGGCCTGCATGACTATTCGGTCGACGGGCAGTTATATTATTCCAAGGACGAGAACGGTGCCATGTACTTCGATCAAAACAAGTTCCACCGTGTCGATACCATACGCCGCAACACTCCTGCCAACTGGTGGGACGCAATCACGCGTACGGGTTTCAAGCAAAATTACAACCTGTCGGTGTCGGGCGGCAACAAAAAGACGAAATTCTTGGTGAGCGCAAGCTATTACAAGGAGAACGGTTTTGTAGAGACTTCAAGTTACCGCCGCTTCAATGCCCGTGCCAACATCAACCATCAATTGGCTTCGTGGCTTAACATGCAGGCAACCATGGCTTATACCAACGATGACCGCAATGCCGTGCCCGAGGGGCAAAACAGCGTACTCAAGAAGGCGTTGTACCAGAATCCGCTTATTTACACTTACAACTCGAAGGGGTACTGGTCGGAAGATCACCCGCTTGCCATGCTCGACCGCAACCACGAGCGCATTCGCAGCGACCGCTTTGACGTGAACCTGAGCCTTACGGCCAACATATTAAAGTGGTTTACATATCAGTTTAAGGCATCTTACTACTTGGTGCCCGAGACTAACAACAATTTTACCGAAGTGCAGAAGTTGGACGAGGATTTCACCATGCCGGGCGACCTGACCACCGTCTACAAACGCCAGAACCGCACCGACAAGTGGGAGGTGAACAACCTGTTGACGTTCAACTGGAACAATAAGGTGCATAGCGTGACGGTGCTTGCCGGACAAACTGCCGAGGGCTATAAATACAGTTGGCAGGAGTCGACAAAGCGCGGCACGCCGAGCAACAACGACAACGACTGGTATCTGTCGAGCGGGTACACCGGCGACAAGACCTACGGTCTCGACTCGCACTGGTCGGCAGTAGGGTTCATAGGACGTGTCAACTATAACATACTCGACCGTTATTTGTTCCAAGCCAACGTGCGTGCCGATGCTTCGTCGGTGTTTTCAAAAGATAACCGTTGGGGTATATTCCCGTCGGTTTCTGCCGGTTGGAAATTCTCAAGCGAGCCGTTCATGAAAAATCTCGACTGGCTGAGCCTCGGTAAGTTGAGAGTGGGCTGGGGTATTCTCGGTAACAACCGCATCGACGAGTTGTCGCGTTACACCACCATCACCACGCAATACAATTATCCTTACGGCATAGGCAACCACATTCTTTATCCCGGCGCCGCTTCGGTCACGATAGGCAACCCCGACATAAAGTGGGAAAAGGCCGAAACGTTTAACGTGGGTCTCGACCTCGGCTTCCTTGAAAACAGCTTGTCGATGAGCATCGAATATTTCAACAAGAAGACCACCGACATGCTGTTGCGCGTGCCCACGGTGCTCTCTGCCGGGCTCGACGATACGGCTTACCCCATGACTAATGCCGGTGCCGTGCGCAACTATGGCGTGGAGTGGAACGTAAGCTACAAGAATCAAATCAACAAGTTCAGGTATGAAGTCGGGTTCAATGTGTCGTGGATTAAGAACGAAGTCACGAGCCTCGGCACCGGCAACGAACCCATTTGGGGCGCATATCTCGAAGAGGGCAGCATACTTGACTATGTGACCAAGACCGAGGTGGGCCGACCTATTGGCAGCTTCTATGGCTATGTGACCGACGGTATTTTCCAAAGTTACGAGGAGGTGCGCCAGAGTGCGCAATATGAACCCGGAAAGAACGATTGGGAACAGACTACGCGTCCAGGCGACTTCCGTTTCAAGGACCTTAACGGCGACGGGAAAATCACTGCCGAAGATCGCACTTACCTTGGCTCTCCGCTTCCCGACTTCGTGTTTGGTATTCCCATTCAGTTGAGTTACGGCAATTTCGATTTGAACATATTCTTCCAAGGGCAAACCGGCAATAAGATTTTCAACGTGATGGATTATTACCTCTACAATGCCGCCGACGGAAACGTGTATGCCGACATTCGCGAACGCCATTGGTCGGGGCAACTCAACTCCGACAGGGCATTCTTCCCGTTGAACACTTCGGCCGATGTCCCCGATCTTGACCCGACCGATGCCGCACGCAACTTCCGCGCGTCCGACTTCCTTGTGCAAGACGGCTCATACATACGCCTGAAGGAACTTCGCCTGACGTATAATTTCCCGGGCGAGCTTGTCAAGAAGTGGAGGTTGTCGAACTTGGCTGTGTCGCTTTGCGCTTACAACCTGTTGACGTTTACCGGGTATGACGGGCTTGACCCCGAGGTGGGCAAGGTTGTCGGCACCGAAGGCAACAACCTGAGCATGGGTGTCGACCACGGCAATTATCCGCAGGCACGTTCATTCACGATTGGTATTAAGTTAGGATTATAATATACACAGAGGCATAACAATTATGATAAAGAAATTTGTAAAATATGGCTTTGCGTGTCTCTTGATGTTTTCTCTTTCCGGTTGCGAGGATTTCCTCGACAAGGAGGTCCTTGGGTATTCAACCGATGAAAATTTTTATGACACGAAATATAAATTGCAGTCGGCACTGGATGCTACATACGACATATTGCAGTCTGATGTGTTCAACGACACCGAGTGGCGATTCGGTGAAGCCACTGCCGACGATGTGTGGGGTGCCGACGAGGGATTGTCGAGCCAGATGGGGCAATTGGTGAGCTTCCGTTTCAATACGTCAAACTCTTACATCCGCGACCGCTGGGAGATAAACTACAAGGGCATCCACCGGGCCAACGAGGTGATAGCCAATGCGCACCGTGTGCAATTGTCGACCGACGACTACCTTGAATACAAGCAGGTGCGCGAAATCTTGGGGCAAGCCAAGTTCCTGAGGGCACTGTTCTATTTCAACCTTGTGAAGACTTATGGCGGCGTGCCCATCCGTCCCGAGGTGGAAAATGTCGATAACCTTGTGGTGCCGCGCAGCTCGCTCGAAGAGTGCTATGCCTATATTGAGAAGGACTTGCGCGAGGCCGCAATAATGCTCGACACGCGCTATGTGCGCACCGATGCAGGCAAGGCAGGGTCGGGCGCAGCGGTCGCATTGCTCATGAAGGCTCTTATGTATCAGGCCACGCCGGGCATTCGCTCTGACAAGTGGGAAGAGATGGTGCGGCTCGGGCAATATTTTGTCGATGGCATGTCGATGACCTACGCCGATATGCTCAAGTGGGACGATTCGCAGGAAGACTGGGAAGCGTTGCGCAAACGCCTGTGGTTTAAGCCGCAGGAGCTTAACAGCCCCACCGACCCCTATGAAGCCCCCACTTCGGCCCTGCCCGATTTGCACATGGCATATTCGCTTTCCTACACCGACTGTTATGGTGCTTCAATCGACTATATCGACCAGTTTTTCCAAACCGGGGAATTTTGCAGCGGTTCGATATTTGAAGTGGTGTTCAAGGAATCGGCCGACGGTACCGGGGGTGACACCAACGAGGGCGGATATGTGTTCGACGACATGTATTCCACGGCACCCGTGGTGTGGACTACCGACAATATACTGACCGAGATTTTCGGCAGCGACCCACGCCGCAGCTACAACCTTGGCCACCAGACTTATACCCCCGACGGTGAACTGTGCCAGTGCGGCCCGGGCAAGTTCGTTTCGCTCAAGTGGTACACCCCGGTAAAGGAGCGTTCGCAGAATGCGGGCGACAACGGCAAGAACCGCCGTTACCTGCGCTATGCCGATGTGGTGCTGATGTATGCCGAAGCCCTCAATGAGTGTGGCAACGGCGCGGCAGCCCTCGAACAGCTCAACAAGTGCAAGGCTCAGGTGAACACGCTCAACAACAGCACGACGCTCTATGTCGGCGGCGGGTATGGGTACATGCGCGACCAGATATGGGAAGAACGCCGCAAGGAGTTTGCATTTGAATGGGACCGCTTCTTCGACCTTGTACGCCAGAAGCGTGCCGCCGAGGTCATAAAGGCATACGGTGCCGACCGAGCCAACCGCCGCGGTTATTACTTCCGCGAGGGCGTGAACGAGATATTCCCCATACCGCAAAGCGAGGTTGATGTGTCAAACGGAGTGGTGACGCAGAATCCCGGTTATTAACTGTTAAAAATGATAGCTGAAATGATGAAAATAGATAAGTCTTTGATCAGGGTGTCGCTCGTGTTGCTGCTTGCTCCGTTTGTGGCAAGTTGCGACGATGACGAGGCTGCCGAGCCACATGCCGGAATGGTTGTCGACAAGACCACCCTTGCCATAAACGAGACCATGACGATTAATTTTGAAGGTACGGCCGACCAAGTGGCAATTTACACGGGCGACGAGTCGCACAATTATGAATTGCGCAGCGAGAGCAACACCGGTTTCGTGGTCAACAAGGGATTGTTTACATATTCTTATTCGTCTCCGGGCACATACAAGGTGGTGTGCATAGCATCGACTTATAATGAGCTGGCCACCGACTTGCGCCAAGACACTTGCTCGGTGTGGGTAAACGTCATTGACGACGAGACCGAAATACGCAACATATCCTGCCCGCAGATTTTGTACGACGAAGTGTTCGCCCAAAAGTTGGGCGACAGCGACTGGGTGATGAAATTGCCGCGCAAGGTGAAGTATAACACTGCGCAGCCGTCGATTTCGTTGTCGCAAAGGTTGAAGTTTTATATCGATTCCGACTCGACAAAGGTGTACGTGGGGGGTGAGGCCTTTGGCAGCACCACGAAATATGACTTGTCGAAGACCCAGGCCATAAAGGTGGTGTCTGATTTTGGCACTGAAAGGGATTACACGCTCTACACGGTGCAGTATCCCGAGTTTGAAACTTTCAAAATCAATGGCGTGGAGGGCGAGCTGACGCGCGACGAATTTGATTACAGCGCATTGTCATACACCGTAACTCTGCCTGCCGGAACCGATGTGAGCAGCGCGGTGCCTGAATTTACGTTGACAGCCGGCAACGAAACCGCTTACATAGGCGATGCCGAACAGGTGTCGGGTGCGTCGGCCGTTGACTTCACCGCCCCGGTGGTTTACAGGCTGGTAGGCGTATCTCCTGACAATGCACAGGCTGTGGCCGAGTCGACGGTGACAGTCACGGTCAATTTCGAGTAAATGGTTACATGAATGTGTGTTTCGGTTTGTTTAAGAGGGTGTGCCGAAATGAATCATTGAGGCACAACCTCTTGAATTGACAAATACAGTAAATGCAAACAAATTTAGAAATGAAAAAATCAGGATTATTCTTATTTATAATGCTCCTCACAGTCGGAGCATCGCAGGCCGAAAAACGGGAGCCTTACAGTGGGTCGCGTATCTTTTGGGACATGAGCAGCGAGGTGACTGTTTTCGACCAAGGCAATTATGCAAGAATGATAGAATTGCAAGACGGCCGACTGCTTGCCGTGTCGGAAGGGAGTGGCGGCATACAGGTGTCTTACAGCCAAAACAAGGGCAAAAGCTGGAGCTCGCCCGAACGCATAGTGGCATCGCCGAGTAAAGTTTTCTATGCCGTCCCCGATGTAATACAACTCAGTGACGGAACTATAATCGTGGGCTTCAATCCACGGCCGCAAGAGCCGTATTCCGACGACCGGCTGTTTGGGATAAGGACGATGCGTAGCACCGACAATGGCGAAACGTGGGGTGAGGTGACATTTGTATATGACGCAAAATCCACTTTCAACGATGGCTGTTGGGAACCCTCTTTCCTTGAGTTGCCTTCGGGTGAGGTGCAATGTTATTTTGCCAACGAAGGGGAATACACCGCTTCAAGCGAGCAGTGCATATCCATGTGCCGTTCGTCTGACAAGGGGCAGTCGTGGAGCGAACCGGTGAAGGTGTGTTTCCGTGCCGGCTCGCGCGACGGAATGCCTGTGCCTGTGCTGTTGCAGAACGGCGAAATAGCGGTCATTATCGAGGACAACGGTTGGCCCGGCCGTGGGAACTTTGCCGCAACCACGGTGCGCACGACCATCAAAGATAACTGGACGAGCGGATATGTCGATGCCGACAGCCCCAAGCGTAACATGATATTTGAGACAATTCCGCCGGTGGGAGAGGTTTCGGCTGCTCCTTACATCAGAATGCTGCCTTGGGGAGAAACCATCGCTTCGTTCCAAGGCAACAAGGGGCGCAGCGGTGTGACCGACTTGCAGTATTTCGACATGTTTGTGTACGTGGGCGATGAGAATGCCAAGAATTTCAAGGCGGGCAGCACTCCGTTTGCCTTGGGGCTTGACCAGCACTCCATCTGGAACTCGGTGTCGGTGATAGAAGACAGCGTGGTGGTTGCCGTGGGGTCGATAGGCAATCCCAACAAGAACAATCATGTGAACATCATCAAGGGGTACCCCAAGCGTCAGGCCGTTGCTGCTTATTGCAACTCGATAGCGGTAGATGCACAAAAGGGAAGCAACGAAAATTGGTATACGAAGAATGCTGACCAACTGATGATGGGACACAACACCGGCAACAGGACGACTGCCGATTTTGCGTATGACGAAGAGTATCTGTACTTCACAACCCGTGTTATCGACCGTAATATAACGAACACGGGCATTGACAACGATGGTGTGTCGTTCTATATTGATGCCGACAATGTGTCGGATACCGAACCGGTGAAGGGCATGTACAGTTTCTTCTTCGACACCGACGGCACCATCGATTTCCGCCGTGCCGATGGCGGGCGTTGGGTCGCCGATGAGAACACGGCCGACATAAAGTATGCACTATCGCTCAAATCAATGTACTATGACATTGAGGTGGCAATTCCATGGGAATTGCTCGGCAAAAGCAAGGCTCCGGTGGGACAGCGCATGGCAATGGCACTGGAAATCGTCAACAAGGAAGAGTATGTTCGCGAGCGCGAAACCATACCCGATGTCGATACCGATGCTTCGTGGACATGGCTTGAATTTCGTCTTTTGCCGGGCGATTGGAGCGGTGTGACCGGTAAAGAATCGGCCGCAACCGCAGCCGATGTTACAGTGGCAGTCGGCGATGGCTCGATGTCGGTCATTGGCAGCGCAGAGATGAGCCGGGTGTCGGTGTACGCATTCGACGGCAGGCTCATGGCCGATGTGGCGTGTAATTCTGCAACACAGGAAATTCTTCTTCCGGCGGAAGCCGGGGGAGGAATCCTCAAAGTCGTGTTCAAGAATGGCATGACAGTTGCGAAGAAACTTATTTTTTAGAACGAGGCGAACAGGTTCCTGACTTTGACAGCCTAAGATTCCAACGGTTGTAACACTCTTTAAATCAGCTGTTTCGTAAATTCTTTGCGGTGA
>CALUMZ010000040.1 GCA_944321865.1 uncultured Muribaculaceae bacterium | reverse complement strand
AAATGTAAGGGGAAGTTACTGTAACTTATAATTCGTAAGTAACGTTGCCTCATTTATCAATTTTGATACACCCTCTAGTTTTTTACCGCACTCCAAATAATATTATTGAAAAAATACGTTAACTTTGCCCGAAAAGAAGTAACCGACTGCAATCAGGAATTATAACACCTTTCTCCAGTAACGTCTAATTTCTTTTTATTATGAAGAATATCATTATCTTTGACGACCCGGCGGTACACATGAACCTACTGCCTATCACCTACACGAGACCTGTTTCCTACATTCGGGTGGGTATCACGACAATCTATGAGAAATGGAAATACTTCATCAAAGACGCAGAATTCAGTTCGTATGTCGACCCATATCTGATGAAAAAATTCCCAACCACCATAACCGACGAGAATTATTTCATTGCAGGCCACATATACCCTTGCGACACATTGATTGATGCCATTTTCTCTCTCGAAAAGGGGCAAGCCCTCATTTCGCCCGACGAGAAGCTGATAGCCTTCCGCGGCGGAATGGAAGACTTTGAGAAGAAGCACTTCACTTCGACTGTCGCTTACAACGAAGTGCCGAAACAACTGCACTGGCTTTACGACATTTTCCTGCACAACGACGAGCAACTGGTACTCGACTTCCATCGCATCGCGGCAGGTCGCAAGTCGCAATCGCTAAGTCCAACCAACCGTCTCATAGGCGACCACGAATTTGACGACGGCTCATCAAAATACTTTATCGAAGAGGGTGCAAGTATCGAGGGTGCCACCATAAATGTCACCAACGGCCCTATTTACATAGGCAAGGATGCCACCGTAATGGAAGGCGCGTGCATTCGTGCACCTTTCGCCGCCTGCGAACACAGCCAAGTAAACATGGGAGCAAAAATATATGGAGCCACCACTCTGGGACCATATTGCAAAGTGGGCGGAGAGCTGAACAATGTGGTGATGATAGGATATAGCAACAAGGCGCACGATGGATTTCTCGGGAACGCCGTCATAGGCGAATGGTGCAACATCGGAGGCGGAACCACGGCATCAAACCTGAAGAACGACTACACCGAGATAAAACTGTGGAACTATCCCGCACACCGCTTCCTTAAAACCGGATTGCAATTCTGCGGGCTGATTATGGGCGACCATTCAAAAGCCGGAATTAATTGCATGTTCAACACCGCCACCGTAATAGGGGTCGGTGTCAATATCCACGGAGCCGGATTCCCGCGTAACTTCGTGGCATCATTCTCCGAAGGCTCCACCGCAGGGTTTTCCGATGTACCCATGCAGAAATTTTTTGACACGGCTCACCGCGTAATGGCTCGCCGGAATGTAGAACTCAGCGAAGTAGACAAGGATATATTCTTGGCAATACAAGCCATAGCCGAAGGCTACAAATAACCACCACTTAAAAGCTACAAAGTCGGGATGGAGCATCGCTATTTTGATGCACTTTCCCGACTTTGTCGTTTATTTTACAATATCGCGGCCAATTTCTTACCCCCCCACACACATTCCGGGACAAACGATTCTTTGGATATTTTCAAGAATCACCCTCCTGCCAAAAATCGCCGAGCGGGCGACGGCGCGAATATGCCGCAGGAGGCGCGGCATGACCTATCCTGACCAGCAATTGCAGGCGTTCGGGTAAGCCCAACGACATAGCCAACTTGGCTGCCACCCACTCAACCTCGCACGGTTGCCCGATAAATGCACAAGCCACATCGTGCAAAGTAGCCGTGAGCAGAAAACGTTGAAGCCTGCGTCCGCAATCAATCCGACCATTAATATCATCGGCCGAAGAAAAAACCGCCACAGCAGGAGAAGAATAAAGTTTTTTAATGTCACTGCGAGTTTGCACACCTGCATTTAAAGCAACCGAAGTTATTGCCCGGGAAATCCACGAAGGCATGTCGGGCAGCCCCATGACATCATGCCCCAGCCCATCGGCGCCGGCGTTGGTTTCCTGCCTGTTATATCGCAGCCATTCTTTCAATTCACCCACCATCTGACGGTTGCCGTATATCACCTTGTTGGCTTCTCTTATACCATCGGCTATAATGTCGAACTGTGGTGTCCCGTTATGGCACAACAGAGTCACACACCCCGACAGAGCATCAATCACATCGCCGGGAACGCCGCTTCCGTCAAACGTATTTCTATTTGTGTGCCGTAAAGGAATCACCGATACAAGGCTTGACTCTTCCACCCGACCGGTTTCGGCAAACAGCACCCTCACACTACCGTCACCGTCAACTTCGGCATTTGCCGCAAGATGATACTGAGTGGCTGCAATGCACATATTTTCCACAGCACACCCCATTGAAATATACAATTCCCTGTCGGTGGGGTCAAGCCGGGGCAACCGACGCGAAGCATCGGGCAAAACACGGATGCCGCCTGCACACGGGCAGAAAAGCCACGGCTGGGTATTATGTCCCGAGGGAGCCTTAATGGCTGCATTCAATATTGCATCGATTATCTGTTTATTCATGGCTTAAACCGGCACACACATTCACAAAAGTCACTCGCGATGTTCCCGCCGTGGAGAAGCAACGACACCGGGCACTGCCGAATCGGTTGCCACCGAATCATTGCCCTGCTGCCTGCGGCGCGACGACGGTTGCTGTTCGGCGGGGAATATGCCGCTCACGCTATCGAGGCTGTAAGTAGTCATGCGGTCGTTCGACACAAATCCATACCCCTCGATTATGCGGTCGGCCTTTTCTATATGCACAAACGAATCGGAGTAAATTTCATTGCTGCGTTGGGAGTAAAACAACTGATTTGTGAGAATCACCTCCTTTCGGGCAGTTTCTATATTGACATTGCCGTCAAGCCGCCACAGCTGGTCGTTCTTGAAATATGTAGCCGAATCACACACTATCGATGCAGCCACATTAAACACCGAGTCGAATTGTTCAAGCAACAAGCCATCGGGGAAACGCCAAAACGGCTTCTTTGCTTCCTCATACATCAACCATGTTTGTGCCGTGATTCTATACTTGGTAATCCCTGAATCACTCACAAGGGTGCACACGCTGTCGGTAGTCATTGTCGGCGTGGTTTCTGGGTCGGTGGCATGTTCCACCACGCTGTCGACCTCGTTGCGGCACGCCATGAAAAACATTCCGACGACTATCGCGAAAAATATGTTCCGTGCTCTTTCCAAAGAAGCTGTTTTTTTTGCTACTATACCCTACCCCTTGTTTTACCTGATCTTATTTTGCCAGAACCACATTTCATTGAAGTTCACACCCACTGTGATGTTGAAGTAATTCTCCGAAATCAAGTTGGCCGGATATGCTGCACGGTGCTTGTACTCAAACCCTATATTAATCACCGTCTTGCTCGACGGGGCAGGCAGACCGAAGCCCACCGACACACCATAGTCCTTGACATTATTTTTGCCGACCATTATATAATCATGGTTGAAATGCCCGCCCATGCGGTATGTCATGCGTTGCAAGTAATTACCCCTGACATTTGGAGTGTAAGAAACACCGGCTGCAATTTTCCAACGGTTGTCAAATGCCACACGTTCAAAATTAGCAAGGTTTTCATACTTTGCACTTGCCCAATTCTGGTAAGTAAAATCGGCCGATACCGTCAACTTGTTTCCAAGATTATATGCAATACCACCGCCATAAGTAGCCGGCGACGTAAAACGGTCTTTCATCGATATGTTGCTCACCGTGTCGATTGCCGCCGTGGCATCGTTCTGCGAGTCGTATTTGCGCCCGAGCGCAGTACCGCGGAACGACTTCTTGGGAATATACACAGCGCCCAATGTGATGCTGTTCTGCTCATTGAGGTCGATGGTATATTGCGCACCAAACTGTATGCCCCAATCCTTCACCTCAAGCACACGTTCATAAAGCGACTGCGACGACACGCCATCGATTGTCGAAGACACGTATGTATCGTGGGTTATCGACCCGAAGTTGTATGACACGTTGGCACCTATCGAGAAATTCTTGAACGGCATGTATGAAACCCCGACATACAACATGTTGATACCGCCGGAACCGCCACGTGCATTCTGCCCGTCACTGCTGCCATCCGAAGAACCACCAAATGAATATCCTACCGACGAATACGGCACAAGACCTATGCTACCGCCCACAGTCTTGCTCAACGGGAATTGCATGGTTATATAATCAAGGCCGCCGCCAAAGCTCTTTCCGCTCTTCCCGTTCTCAGTCATCTTCATGCCTGTGAAATCAAGCCCGAAGTCAAACAAGAAAGTAAGCGAGTCGCAATGTGCATACGAAGCCGGATTCTTCACATTGATTTGACGACCGTTGTTCATGGCATATCCCACGCCACCCATGGCCCGTTGCGTACTTGTGGAAAAGTCGCTCAATGAACCGTATCCAAACATCGAATAAGGGCTTGTCTCACCATTTTGTGCCACTGCGGCACCGCAGCAAGCCAATGCTGCTACAACGGTTAATAATAATTTATATGTTTTCATTATATGATAATATTCTGTTTAGTCCTATCGAAAGCAAGTTGTCGACAACCTTCACCCGGTGCGACACCCTTGAAGCAAGGAACTTGCAATCACCACCGGTAAATATAACCGTCAGGTCGCCCATCTCGGCTTTTATCTTGTCGATATAGCTGTCTATTTCAGATACAAGCCCCCCGACCACTCCGGCACGTATTGCAGTGACGGTATTATGCCCTATCAGAGGGACTTCCCCTTTATAATCTACCAACGGCAAACGGCTCGTATAATTGTGCAAAGCCTCAAACCTCATGTGCAGACCCGGCGAAATATTTCCACCGAGGAAGCGGCAATCGGCCGTAACAATGTCGAGAGTGACAGCCGTCCCGGCATCGACGATAAGCACATTCTGCCCCGGCGCGTATGTTGCAGCCCCGACGGCGGCGGCAATGCGGTCATGTCCCAATGTGTGAGGCGTATCATAGTCAATGCTCACGGGCAGTGGCGTATTTTCATCCAGATAGATGAAGTTCTTGACTTTATGCCGCAGCAAATCCATGATTCTGGCATCGGGTTTCCTAACCGACGAATAGGCCGCCGCTTTCACATCATAGACTTTGATAATCCTTACCAAGGCCGATATCGACAGCAAGTCAAACCGTGCCACGGCTACTATGGCGTTGCCATTGAACACCGACACCTTTGCCGATGAGTTACCTTGATCTATAGTGAGATTCATAAAATCCGTTAATCTTGGGAGCCGTTTCGTAAACCTTCCATACCGCTTCTTGAAAAGACATAATCAAGGAAAACGACAAACGGCATTCGGACGCAAAATTACAAATTACATGGCAAATGTGATTAATGTTTGCTAATTTTTAGCACTTTGCAGTGCCTAATAAGCCATTTTTCCCGATGTAAGCATGGACGAAGAATGCTCAACCGTTGTTTTTCAATTTCTTTTTCAATTCTTTCTTTTCCTCATAGCCGATTACGAAGGCGGTATATATCTGCAATGCAGCACCGGCCATCAAAAATCCAAGCCAATCATAACCCGAAGCGTATGGGAAAAAGTGCAACTCGGCCGAAAACTTGAAATATGCCGACAGGCAATAACACAACGCCGACACGGTAGATATGCGATATAAGCGCTTGATGCGCAGGTTTGTCCCCGGATATTTATCCATAATCCGCACAACAAGTGCGGCAACAGCCCCTGCAGCAAACACATAGTTTAACCACGGCTGACGGAACAGTAACAAATTGAGCAGTACCGGTATCATTATCATGAGCATTGCCACCGAAAGCACTATGCCCAAAATCTTGGTTCTCTTATCCATTGCAGACAAATAAATGTATGATGATGATTATTTTACAATGTTTTTATTGTTGGCTCATTTTATGTCGGTTATGAACACTTCTTCGTTCTCGCGTTTCATGCCATATTGTTCACGCGCTATTTTCTCGAGCGACTCGGGGTCGGTATTCAATTCATCGGCCTTACGAGAATAATATGAAGCCGAATCGTTGAATTGCTTTATTTCGCTCTCAAGTTCCCCAATCCGTGCTTGGTAACCGAGCCTCCGTATATAGCTGTTGTCGCCCCACACAATCGACACTAATATTGCCCCCACCACTATCAACAATGGCAGATTCAGCAACACTCGCAGCCACATGGGACGTCCGGCATCTTTTGGTTTATCAGTCATATAATATGATCCTGTATTTTCAGCGTTTTATATTGCTTGCAAAGTAACAAATTAATTTCCAAAGCACAAAATGCCCTTCGCTCGACCATCCGATTTCGATTCCGCCTCGGTTCTCTGCGCCTCGGCAATGTGGAAAAATATGCACGCCTGTTTTTTTCCCCATTGCGCTCGACTTTCACTATCTTTCCATAAGACAGGAGGCGTCTCGGCAATGGAAAAAACATGCACGCCTGTTTTTTCCCATTGCGCTCGACTTTCACTATCTTTGCACTTGTTAAATTCATTTTTCACGTACATATATGATTTGGGTTGAGAGAAGTTCATTTAATATATGTTTAACGCTGCTTTTCTTTTGTAATTTGTTGCCGGTGTGGGGGCAAAACGACTCTGTTGCCATATCGGTGGGAAAAGAATTACAGGAGGTGAACGTAGTCGGTTGGAAAAAAGGGAATGCACTACAAGGGGCAATCACAGGCAAGCTCACTCTCGACTTCGACAAGTTGGGCACGTTGCCGCGATTCCTCGGCCATACCGATGTGGTACGCACCCTTCAATTGCTGCCCGGCGTGCAGGCAAGCGGCGAATTAAATTCGGGCATATACATTCGAGGCGGCGACCCTGCCCACAACAACATCTTATTAAACGGCGCTCCCATATATAACGCAATGCACTTGATGGGATTCTTCTCGCTATTCAACGGCGACCATTATAGCCAAGCCACATTGCAAAAGTCATACATATCGCCCGAATATGGCGGACGGTTGTCGAGCGTGCTTGAAATGTCATCGCACGACGAAATCGCCGACCAATTCTCAATCAGGGGGTCGGTGGGGCTAATTTCATCGCAAGCAACGGCCTCGATACCAACCGGCGATTTTGGCACCATCTATCTGTCGGGCCGCACCACCTATCTACGTCCGTTCTTGAAGCTGTTCCGGAGTGACGACGGGATGAAGATGCTTTATGACTTTGCCGACGTCAACCTGTCTTACACGGCAGCACCGGTCGACGGAGGGAAATTGTTGATTAACGGATACTTCGGCAACGACCATGCCGACATGGAAGAATATCAATACCAGATAGCCGGTAAAATAAAATGGAACAACGGTGCCGCGTCGGCACAATGGCAACAGACGCTGAGCGACGGCTGCCGCCTTGATGCCACGGCATATTTTTCTTGGTATCGCAATCACATAAGCATCGACCAAAACAACGTGCATATCATATTTCCGTCGGAAATCCGGGATACGGGTGCACGACTGAAGTTTTCAATGCCGGTCGGAGCGTCGTATCTGACAATAGGGACAGATTATGCTTTCCATTACGTAGACCCGCAAGTGCCCGATGCCATGGAAATGTTTGGCAATACGCGCCGGCAAGACCACCAAATATACAACACCCATGAAATAGGCATATATGCCAACTTGCGCACGCCGTGGAACGAACACCTGCTCACCGACATAGGCCTGCGGTACAGCAACTTGCTGCACACGGGAGCGTATACCGACCGTCTGCACGACGAAACAGGAACAACCATTGCAGAGACCGACCTCGGCAAAGGGATACACAAATATTACGGCAACGCCGAACCCCGCATAGGCATTACATGGATTCCGCGCCACGACAGCCGCATAAGGGCTTCATATATCGCAACGGCACAATACATGAACCAAGTAATGACATCCGGCCTCGGATTCCCTACCGACTTCTGGGTACCGGCATCACGTAACATCAAGCCGCAGCGGGCTCATGCCGTCAATGTCGGATATTTTCGCACTTTCGGGAATGGGAATTTTGAAGCTTCGGTCGAAGGATATTACCGCAAAATGTACAACTTGCTCGAATACGACGGCGAATTGTTCGACATGGTAAACCGTCGGTATGACGCCGAGTCGGGATTGATTTCGGGCAATGGTGAGGCTTACGGCATAGAACTGATGTTGCAAAAAAACGGTGGCCGTCTATCGGGTTGGATAAGCTATACACTTGGGTGGAACAACCGCCAATTTCCCGGCATAGAGAACGGCCGGCGATTCCCGGCAAAGTTTGACCGCAGGCACGACTTGTCGATTGCCGCCAACTACCGCATCAACGATAAATGGGACATAGGCGCAACGTTTGTTTATGCCACCGGGTGTGCATTCACCATGCCCGACCGCTTCTACATCGTCGGGGAGAACCTGATAAACCACTACGGCGCACACAACAGCGCAAGAATGCCGGCATACCATCGGCTCGACTTGTCGGCCAACCTGTGGCTGCGCCGCAGCCGCAAGACCGAGAGCGGAATCAATTTTTCGGTCTATAATGCATACGCCCGCAACAACCCCATATTTATGACAATAAAAATGGAGCCCAACGAAGAAAAGACAAAAATCTCCATACGCCACCGCAGCATAAGCCTGTTCAACATCATACCGTCGATTGGCTACTTCTTTAAATTTTGAGTTATGACAACCTTACACATAAACAAGACCTTCATCGTCAACCTGATTGCCATAGTCAATATAATGGCATTGTGCAGTTGCGACCCGGCTTGGGACATCGATTACGACATGCCGGTGCCACAAGAGATTGTGGTTGAAGGCGAAATTGAAAATGGCGGCTTTGCCAAAGTGATTCTGAGCCGCACCATCGGACTCGAGGAACAATTCGACAGCTTGTCGGTGGTTGATTCCACCATAAGATGGGCAAAAGTGTCGGTAAGCGACGGCGAACAAACCGAAATACTTACCGGCCGCCTGACTCCCGGACAAATCCCTCCGTTCATATACACAGGAAATACTATTCGCGGCATTCCCGGTAAAACCTACACGCTCACGGTAGAATATTCGGGGCGCACACTAAGCGCGACAACCACAATCCCCGACCCGGTCGACATAAACCGGATAACGGTAGAGAAAAGTTCAGAATCCGACACACTGTATCAAGTAAAAATTCATTTTACCGATACCGACCCTGCCCACAATTACTATAAAATATTCACACAAGTACGCGGACGCGATTCGCGATTCTTTTCATCGTTCATGGGGATATTCGACGACACAATGCTCGATGCCGACGGCTCGGGCGAAGTTTCGGCATACCGTTCGTTCAGGCACACCGACCTCGACCATTACACGCCATTCTTCTCCCATCGCGATACAGTGAATGTGAAATTCACACAAATTCCGCGAGACGGATTCTTGTTCTGGTCAGACTATGAGAATGAAGTTACAAACGGGAAAAATCCCATATTCCCAAGCATGATAAACCTGCAAGGGAACATCAGTGGCGGAATGGGAATATGGTGCGGATACGGGCAAGAGACCCGCACAATCTGTATTCCCGACAGTATTAAGCCATGATTTTGTTGTCGGCAAGCACAATTACTATTATCAACGCCCGATTAAGCCTGAATCACATAACACGCTGAATAACACATTATTCTACTTGAACACAGGTAATACATTGGCGAAATCGTAATGCACCATAAAATCGAGGGTAAGTAGAGACGCGATTCATTGCGTCTAATGTGCTGCCATGATAATAAGACGATTCCCAACATTGATGCATCCTTCACTGCCACAATGCCATAGAAATATAATTTTAATACACCCTCGCTGCCGTCATAATTACATACCCCCCAAAAAAATCGGGGCGCAACCTTATACAGGTGCGCCCCGGCGTATATCCATTAAGAAGTGACAGATTAACCGTTAACTTTCTTCATGTGAGCGATAAGGTCAAGAACCTTGTTAGAATAACCGATTTCGTTGTCATACCAAGATACAACCTTTACGAAAGTATCGGTCAAGTAAACACCGGCGTTTGCATCGAAGATAGAAGTAAGAGTGCAACCCAAGAAGTCAGAAGAAACAACTGCATCTTCGGTATAACCAAGAACACCCTTCAATTCGCCTTCAGCAGCTTCCTTCATGGCAGCGCAGATGTCAGCCTTGGTAGCAGGCTTAGCCAAGTTTACAGTAAGGTCAACAACCGATACATCGAGGGTAGGAACGCGCATCGAGATACCGGTCAACTTGCCGTTGAGTTCAGGAATAACTTTACCTACAGCCTTAGCAGCACCGGTAGAAGACGGGATGATGTTGCCGCTTGCAGCGCGACCGCCACGCCAGTCTTTCATAGAAGGACCGTCAACAGTCTTTTGAGTAGCAGTAGTAGAGTGAACAGTAGTCATCAAGCCGTTAACGATTCCGAACTTCTCGTTGAGAACCTTAGCGATAGGAGCCAAGCAGTTGGTTGTGCAAGATGCGTTAGAAACGAATTGGGTACCCTTAACGTAAGCGTCCAAGTTAACGCCACATACGAACATCGGGGTGTCGTCCTTTGAAGGAGCCGACATTACTACATACTTAGCACCGGCATCGATGTGAGCTTGAGCTTTTTCCTTTGTAAGGAACAAGCCAGTAGATTCAACTACATATTCAGCTTCAACTTCGTTCCATTTCAAGTCGGCCGGGTTGCGTTCTGCAGTTACGCGGATTTTCTTGCCGTTAACGATAAGTTGGCTGTTTTCAACGTCGGCTTCGATAGTGCCATCGAATGCTCCGTGCATAGTGTCATACTTAAGCATGTAAGCCAAGTAATCAACCGGGCACAAGTCGTTAATACCTACGATTTGGATATCGTCTCTGTTTTGAGCAGCACGGAAAACGAATCTACCGATACGTCCGAAACCATTAATACCTACTTTGATCATATTATTAGAAATTAATTTGGTTAAAATATCTTTCGTTCCGAAAAATTGCAATTTAAATATCCTGATTTAAGTGGGTCGCATATAGATGTTTGCCATTCGACCGTCATCACGGCATTTTGCTGGCTCTTAACACCCAACAGTCCCTTTTAATTCTCCGCAAAATTAATATTTTTTTTCGGAAATTGTTTCTTCGGATAGTGAAATAATGGAAAAATTTCCTTAATTTTGATTTAGCAACTGTTTTAATTTTTTCATCAAATGATTTGAGGCACAATTTCAAGCACAAAAAACAGTTTCATTATTGTCTAACCCATTGTAAATTTGTAGAAATGAACTGCAAGATTTTAAAAGATTTCAAAGAGTTTGCCATGCGTGGCAACGTGCTCGACATGGCTGTGGGTGTAATTATCGGTGGAGCATTCGGGAAGATTGTCACGTCGCTCGTCAACAACGTGGTGATGCCGTTGCTCGGAATGCTCATCGGTGGCATCGACTTCACTTCGCTCAAGTGGGTAATGTCGCCGGCCAAGACCGACGCCGCAGGCAATGTGGTGCGAGATGCCGTGGAACTGCAATACGGCGTGTTTATACAAAACACTTTCGACTTTATAATAATAGCCTTCTGCATATTCTTGTTCATCAAGTTGTTCAACCGTCTGTCGCAGCGAAAGAAAGCCGTCGAAAAGCCGGCCACTCCTCCCGAACCGAGTGCCGAGGCCAAGCTGCTTGCCGAAATACGCGACCTGTTGCGCGACCGCAAGTGACCCCGTAACCGTTCTTCGGCCTAAACATTTACACTATTATATGAGGTGGTTCAACATTAAAAATTTGTCTTTTTCAGAATAAAGTTATTCCTTTGCACAAGGAAAGTGCATCAAATGGTCTTTTTTCAATCATTCATAAAGGAACCATTTCGATACCATGTCTGTAGAAGGCAAAAAAGAATGTTGAGTTTAATTAAATTTTAAAACAATGAAATTTTTGAAATTTTTAGTGCCATGCACTATGGTGGCATTGGCTGCTTGCATGGCTGCATGTGAAGACGACAACTCGGGACTATCACCGGAAGGAGGATCGACATCAGGCCTCACCCCCGACGAAAACAAAGAAAAATTTGAAAGCATCGCGTCGGAAGTTGTTGCCCAATTTGAACCCACCGACCACGAAGCGCTATTAACCGCCGTCAACGACTTCTGTCGGTTCAGCGACTATGGATACCTTGAAGTAGACCGTGACGAGTTTCGCTCGGCCTCTACATTGATAAAGGCATTGGGCGACGTATGCGGCAAGAACAACCTTGGGAAAGTGTTACTTTTTGCAGGAGCAAACTCCGACTTGTATCGAGCTGCACAATATTACGGAATTTACACTTATGCAAATGGGACTTGGTCGAAATCACCGTCCAACGACCGACTGGAATTTAATTTCACCACACAAGACAACAGGAAAGTTAAATTCTCGGCAACGACCTCGGGTTCTGAAGTGATATTCTGGAAATCGACCGATGACGGGGAAACCCTCGCCGTGCCGGAACATGCATCGGCAACCGTAACTGTCAATGGCAGTGAAGTGTGCAACCTCACAATGAACGCCCAACTTAATGCGGCCGCAAAAACAGCCAACATTGAAGTTTCCCTCAACGCAAGCGGATACATATTTGCCTGCAACGTGAACGCCACCCCCAATAAAGCAACGGCAAACTTCAACATGTCGAAAAACGGCACTAACATAATCTCGGGCAACGCCGATGTTACCGGGCAACGCATGACCGACCCCACAGAAGCCGACGAAGACAATCCACAGAATCTTTTCAACAATGCTTCATCACGTGTCAACATCTTGGATGATGCCTACGTAACCGCATCATGCTCCAATATAAAGGGGCTTGTCGACCAATTGGACGCAATCGATGCCAAATATGACTGGACGCAAGACGAACAATGTTATAAGGAACAAGCCATAGCGGTAAACAATGCCGTGGATGTAAATTTATACTACACGACCTCAAGCGCAGTGGTTGCTTCTCTCGAAGCGCATGCCTACATAAGTGACACTTATTACAACAGCTATAACGGTCAAACTATTGAATACTGGGACCTCGAAAGCATAATAGTGTTTGACGACGGTTCAAAATACAGCCTTGACGAGTATTTTGACGATGAAGTCACTTTTGGCGACTTGATCGACAGCTACGACGAACTCGAGCACCAGTATCGCGACTACTTGGATTACTTTGAATAATCGTGGCCGGGTAGTTATCGGGAGCAAAGCCCTAATTTTGAGTTGCAGACCCCGTATATATGATAATAGGAATCGATGTTGTTTTAACCCAAAACGGTCATTAGATTTTATGGTGATTTTTAGGATTATGTGTAGAGAGTGTATCAAAATACGATTTTATCCTCCGGTAGAGATGTGGCGTGCCGCATCTCGATGGTATTAATTAATCTAAAATACTGAATATCAATCATCTTAACCTACCCGGTTGTAGAGGGTGTATCAAAATGGGAAAAAGGGCAGCTTCGCAACCCCTTTTCCGGCATCTTTCACTATTTTGATACACCCTCTACTGCCACATTGATAATGATAATTTTGATACACTCTCACACATTGTAATACAGTTGCAAGGCGCGAAGCCGATACCGGCCGTGAACGGAGAGTGCCGCGACAGGCGGGAATGTGCGCCCATATTGCCATCGGTTACAGCATTTTAACAGGTGATTGCACCGGCTATTTATCAACTTGTAAAATAAGTTAATAGTCCCAATTTGCATAAATTAACAATTGGGGGGGGGTGATTTTAGAATTTATTTGTTCCTTTGCAGCTAAATATGCTAATGTGTGTTCCTTAAAAAAACAACAAGTTGAGTTATAATTTTTTAATCTTACCAAAATGAAATTTCTGAGATTATTGATGCCCTACGTGGCAGTGGCAATGACGGTGTGCATACTCACGGCGTGCAGCGACGACCCCAAAGGGATTGGCAGCAGCACTAACCAAACTGCGGACAACCTGACTGCCGAGGCCAACAAGGTGAAATTCGAGAGCATTGGGCAAAAGGTGGTTAACGAGTTCAGCAACCCGCAGGCCCATGAAGAATTGCTCCGCGCAATCAACGACTTCTGCTATCTTGCCGACGAATATAACCTTGACGTTGAAAAGGCTGGCGCATACAGGGCAACTTCGGCTTATTGGCAGACGATAGGCGAAATATGCTCGACTAACAACCTCACCAAAACCCTCAGCCTCACGCGCACCGGCGGCGAGTTTTACCGTGCAGCCCAATACTACGGAACCTACACCTACGGCAACGGAAAGTGGGCATACTCGGCCGGCGGGCAGTCGCTTAAATTCCAGTTCATGTCACCGTCAATGAGCAAAATGGTGGTTATTGAGATGGCATGCAGCGGCAAGGAGACCATTGTGGACGGTGACGAAGGCGACCAAATCGCAATCCCCGAACATGGCGAGGCTTACTTGTCTGTGTCGGGCAGGACGCTTGCCACAGTTACTGTCAACGCCGACTTGAACGATGCCGCAAAAACAGCTTACGTCACGGCAATCATCAATGCCGACGAATTTACATTCCGCGGCGACTTCAACGCCACCATGCAGTCGGGCGATGCCGAGTTCAGCCTCTACCGCAACAATACCATGCTTGTTGAAGGAACCGGCCACGTCAACGGCCAACGCATGACCGACCCCACCGAAAACGACAAGGACAATCCTGAAAACCTCTTCAACGATGCAACGGCATCGGTCAACATCATGAATGAGGCTTGGATTGAAAGCTCATGTAGCAGCATCAAGCAATTGACCAACGAAGCAGAGCAATTTGTAAGTAACTCTGAATTAGACACGAGGAACCAATGTGCTGCATTCAATAAATACTTAAAAATAAGTGTTAATTATGGTGGTCCTACTGTTGCTATCATCGAAACAGCTCCTGTTTTGGAATACGCATACAGCGGTTATGAATCTTGGGACATGGAATGGGTGATCCGCTTCTCGAGTGACGGCGCAAGCTACAGCCTTGACAGCTACTTCGATGAGGATGACACCGTGTTCAGCAACCTTATCAACAACTACGAGGAACTCGAAGATCAATACGAGGAATACCTCCAAGACATTTTGTAGCAAATAGTTAGATATATATCTCAATGTCGAATTCGGGCGCACAGCGGGGCAGATTGCTCCATGTACGCCCGAATCCTTTATTTAGTTTTGCCAATCTATAAAGAGCGCAATATGCCGATTCTGCGTCGGTAACTAACAAAAATAAACAGTTACCGACGCAGAATCGACTTTTTTGCGTATATTTGCATAGAAGATAACCTGCGGCATGGCGCGCATTGTCGAAAACATATACAAGTACAGTGGCAGACGATATTATAGGAAGGAAAGAAGAGCAAAGGATTTTGCAACAGCGTATGGTCTCGGGTAATCCCGAGTTTATTGCTGTTTACGGACGGCGGCGAATAGGAAAAACTTTTCTTGTACGCCGATATTTCGACGACAAATTTGATTTTTATTCAACCGGCATCTATCAGGGCACAAAAAAAGAGCAATTAAAGGCGTTTAATCGGCAGTTGGAATACTATTCCGGTCGCAAATGGACTGTCGCAAAAGACTGGTTCGATGCCTTTGCCCAGTTGAGGGAATATCTTGAAACGGTCGGTGGGAATGCCCCCATAGTCGTGTTTCTTGATGAGTTGCCTTGGATGGACACCCCAAAGAGCCGTTTCATAAAGGCGTTTGAGTATTTTTGGAATTCATGGGGAGCGACAAACAACAGGATGAAATTAATTGTCTGTGGCAGCGCAACCACATGGATGCGCGAAAATGTACTGTCTGACAAAGGGGGGTTGTATAATCGCACAACACGCAGCGTTTACCTTGCACCATTCTCATTGTACGAAACCGAGCAATATCTTCTCTCGAAAGGTTTTAGTTGGAACCGTTATCAGATAGCAGAATGCTACATGATTCTTGGCGGCACTCCGCTTTATCTGCAAATGTTAGAACGTGGCCTAAGCCTGTCGCAAAATGTGGATAATCTCTTTTTTGCCCAGAATGCGCCATTGTCGAGGGAATATGATTTCTTGTTTCGTTCCTTATTTAAAGAAGCAACATTGCACAGGCAAGTCATAGAGTTGTTGGCAAAAAAGGCAATAGGCATGACGCGCATGGAAATAATGTCGGCGATAAATGCCGAAGACGGAGGCGCGTTGACGCAATCTTTACGAAACTTGTGTGACTGTGACTTTATACGGCAGTACACGGCATTTGGCAAGAGCGAACGCGGTATGATTTTCCAACTGACCGATCTGTTTAGTTTGTTCCACCTTCGTTATGTCAAGAATTACAGGGGACAGGACGAGCACCATTGGCAAAATATGGTAGACTCGCCTTCGCGCAGGGCGTGGAGTGGTTACTCTTTTGAGCAATTGTGCCTTCATCACATACGACAAATCAAGCAAAAATTGGGTATCAGCGGGGTGCAAAGTGATGTGTGTGCGTGGAAAGGCAAAGGTGGGCAAATTGATTTGTTGATAGACCGTCGTGACCAGACAATTAATCTGTGTGAGATGAAATTTTCGCAAAGTGAGTATGAAATAACAAAGTCGTATGATGAACACCTGCGCGAACGGGCCGAAATGTTTCGTTCGGAGACAAAAACACGCAAGGCACTGCATCAAACATTTATAACTACGTATGGCGTGAAAAGAAACATGTACAGTGGGAATGTCCAAAGTGAGGTAAAACTCGATGATTTGTTTGTAGTGTAAAATTTGTTGCTGTCTTGAAATCTTGTGTCGATAGATGCCGAGTACCGATTAACAATTATTGAGTTAAAATTGTTGTTTAGTCTGCTTAGTGGCATCATTGATTTGCAAATCAGCTTGTTAGCATGATGACAGAGTTAAAGCGGCCGAAAATAGTTGCCAATTAAGAAAAAGCAACTACCTTTGCAGCGTGTTAAAAATATGATGAGATGTTGAGAAAATCAACAAAAACTAAAATTAAACAATTATGAAAAAAATTATTTTAGCAGTTGCCTTGATGGCAGCAGTTTCTACCAGTGCTGTAGCAGAAAACAACTACAAACCCGAAGCTGGCAGTTTCGCAACAGAACTTAATTACCAATTTGGTGGCAAGGATAACGGTGCATTTGAGTTGCCCGACCAAGACAACTATGGCATCAAGCTCCGCTACTTCCTCAGCGACGAAATGGTAGTTCGCTTGAACCTCGGTCTTGGCACATCGTCAAACAAGACCACCACTTACAATTCTTTGTATGAAGATCCTGCCGACCCGTCAAAAGTAACAGGTGAAACAGAAGACTACAACACAACAAAGTCTACTACTTTCTCAATCATGCCGGGTTTTGAATATCACTTCAACAAGTTTGACCGCATCTCTCCGTATGTTGGTGCAGAATTGGGCATACGTATAGCTTCTACAAAGACAATCAATGAAATAGAAAAACCCGAATCTCGCACCGAAACTAAGGCTCCTGGCTTTGGCTTCCGCATCAACGCTATCACCGGTGTAGATGTATATATTGTCAAAGGTCTCTATATGGGTGTTGAGCTTGGCCTTGGTTATGATATGATGAACTATAAGAGGGGAACAACAACAACTGAAACTGCAACCGAAACGACAGAAAAAGACGGGAATTCTTCAAGGCGCGAAAGCTCATTTGAATTCAGCGCAACTCCGTCGCTCCGCATTGGTTGGGTATTCTAATCAGTTCCGGCACAGAAATTATCTTATACACACATAGCACATACAGCAGGCGACTCCCGGCGCGGGTGTCGCCTGTTTTTCGTTTTTTATAAGATGGGCTGTGTCTCGGCATTGTCGCAAAAAACGCTGCAAAAAACATGCAAGCCTTTTTTCGCAATGCGCTCGGTTTGCACTATCTTTGCATGATGGTGTATCAAAATTATCATTCCAATGCGGCAGTAGAAGGAGTATCAAAATTATGAAAGATGCAAAAAAAGGGCAGCGTAGCTGCCCAATTATGCTTAACGCCGGGCGAGGCGTAGCCGAACCCGGTGTAAGAATACCTCATCCATACAAAGCGTCCTCGCAGAGGGCGAACATATTTGTATACAAGCAGTTATTTGCCCACCTACGGGGACGGCATTGTAATGATCTTGTCTACACCGGGTTCGGCTCCCTCCTTGGTCGCCTCGCCCGGCGTTAAGCATGATTGGGCAGCTCCGCAGCCCTTCTCTTTATTTTGATATACCCTCTACAACCGAGTGGGTTAAGATGATTGGTATTCAGTGTTTTATCCCAATTAATAACACAGAGACGCAGCGCACCACGTATCTACAGGGACAAAATGGCATTTTTGATATACCCTTGGTGATGCCCAAAATGATGTCCAAACGGTGGGCGTGTCGCGGCGACAAAATGAGTTGCTGCACTTCCGTAAAATTAAAAGTGAACGTAAAATAAAAACAAACGACAAGATATGGAACAGAAACGTATAATCATAGCCATCGATGGTTTCTCTTCGACAGGCAAAAGCACAATGGCCAAGACACTTGCCCGACGCATAGGGTATGCCTACATCGACACCGGAGCAATGTACCGCGCAGTCACACTTTATTGCCTCGACAACGGGCTTGCCGACCACGATGGAAATGTAAACGAGGAGCAACTCGCATCGCAACTTGGCAACATCTCGATAGATTTCCGCGTTAACCCTGCGGACGGCCGGTCGGAAACCTATCTCAACGGACGTTGCGTGGAACGTGAAATACGCGACATGCGTGTGTCGTCGGCTGTGAGCAACGTGGCAAAAATTGCCGCCGTGCGCCGCGCACTCGTGGCACGGCAGCAGGAAATGGGCCGCGGGAAAGGGATTGTGATGGATGGCCGCGACATTGGCACGGTGGTATTCCCCGACGCCGAGATGAAAGTGTATGTGACGGCATCGGCCGAGACTCGCGCTCGCCGCCGATATGACGAACTCGTTGCAAAAGGCAACACTGCGGTAACTTACGACGAAGTGTTGCACAACGTTGTGGAACGCGACCGCATCGACACCACCCGCGCCGAAAGTCCGCTGCGCAAAGCCGACGATGCCTACACGCTCGACAATTCACACATGTCCATAGAGCAACAAGACCAATGGTTACTCGACCTGTACCACAAAATAACGAAACAGTGCAATGGCCAAGATTGAAATAGACAGCGAATCGGGCTTTTGCTTCGGGGTAGTGACAGCCATTCGCAAAGCCGAGGAAGAACTTGAACGCGCAGGGCACTTGTATTGCCTTGGCGACATCGTGCACAATTCCAACGAGGTGGAACGACTCGAATCAAAAGGGTTGCAAACCATCACACACGACGAGCTGCACCGGCTGCATGGTGTGACGGTGCTATTGCGGGCCCATGGCGAACCTCCCGAGACATATCGCACCGCCGCCAACAACAATATAAACATAATCGATGCCACATGCCCGGTGGTGCTGCAGCTGCAACGCCGCATACATGCCCGATATAACGAAGTGTTGCCCGACGGCTCGCACCCGCAAATTGTCATTTACGGCAAAAAAGGACATGCCGAGGTGAACGGGCTCGTAGGGCAAACCGATGGCGAAGCAATAGTGGTGGAAAGCACGAACGAACTCGACCGCATCGACTTCGACCGCGACATTTACCTGTACTCACAGACTACAAAGTCGCTTGACGGATTTGCCGCCATGGTCGATGAGATTTCGCGCCGCCGCCATGCGGGCTTCGAGAGTTTCGACACCATTTGCCGCCAAGTGGCAAACCGCATTCCGCGCATACGCCGGTTTGCCCTGTCACACGACTTGATTCTATTTGTGTGCGGCAGCAAAAGCAGCAACGGTAAAATCCTGTATGAAGAATGTCGCCGCGCCAACCCGGAGTCTTACCGCATCTCGTCGGCCGACGAAATCAATCCGTCATGGCTTGCCGGAAAAGAAAATATAGGAATCTGCGGAGCCACCTCCACCCCACGCTGGCTCATGGAAGAAGTGCGACAAGCCGCCGCCGGCATGGTTGCCGGGCAATAAAAAGCAGGCATTTATTTTGCCCTGCTCTCGCTGTGCATTATCCGCAATTAGCCGGCCGACAGCTTGTTCCGTCCCCATATATTGCTGCACAATTGTGATTGACGTGGGTGTATCAAAATTATCATTTCAATGTGGCAGTAGAGGGTGTATCAGAATTATCATTTCAATGTGGCAGTAGAGGATGTATCAAAATTGTGTGCGGGCGGCAGAGCCGTCCAATGTGCATAACCGCTGCGTGAGGCGTAGCCGAACCTGCGGACGTTGCATGTCTACCTACCCGACGGCCTCGTGAGAGGTCGAATAGGTTGTACGACAGTGAATTATTCGACCTCTCGCGAGGCCGATTTGTGTGGCTGCTCATTCCTCCGACGGTTTGCTCCCGATGGTCGCTGCACCGTCGGTTATGCACATTGGACGGCTTCGCCGCCCTCCGTTTTCATTTTGATACACCCTCTACAATCTGGCTGAATAAACTATTGATATTGAATATTTTATACATTATTACGAATATCGAGACGCGGCACGCCACGTCTCTACTCATGGC
>CALUMZ010000039.1 GCA_944321865.1 uncultured Muribaculaceae bacterium | reverse complement strand
TAGAAGACGGCAAAATAGACCATATTCGTCATGTTTGTCCCTGAAAAACTGTACAACTGTGTTTTCGGACTGACCCCCAATTGGGCCGGTGGGGTAAATCACAATGCGCGGGGAATGGGCTGCTGCCGTCCTCGCGCATTGTGTGTAACCGGTGGGTGATGTGTTTGTTTAGAGTTCTATTTCTTCACCGAGGTCGTCGTATTTTTGGAACAAGAAGTCGTTGTAGGGGAAACGCTTGGTGTGTATAATCTTGGCTTTATTATAAAGCAGATGTTTTAATTCTTCAATATTGATGCGGTTTTTAGCGGAGATGAAAACGCAGTCGGCTCCGGCACGAGCCATCCACGACTCTTTGAGCTCTTCGAGGGGGATGTTGCGGCGTGTGCGTGGCGTGAGGTCGTCGGCATCTTTTGGAATGTAGGAGAATGCGTCTATTTTGTTAAATACGAGTATCATTTCTTTATTGGCGGCATCGCATACTTCATTTAGTGTCTTGTTGACAACTTCTATTTGCTCCTCGAATTGGGGGTGTGATATGTCAACTACATGAACAAGTATGTCGGCATCACGTACTTCATCGAGTGTGGTTTTAAATGATTCCACGAGATGTGTCGGTAATTTGCGTATGAATCCTACCGTATCGCTCAAAAGAAACGGCAGGTTGTCGATAATTACTTTTCGGCATGTGGTGTCGAGTGTTGCAAACAGTTTGTTTTCGGCAAACACGTCGCTTTTGCTCAGCAGGTTCATCAGGGTGGATTTGCCCACGTTGGTGTAGCCTACGAGGGCGATGCGGGTGAGCTTGCCGCGGTTCTTACGTTGGATGGTTTTTTGCTTGTCGAGCGAGCGCAGGCGTTCCTTGAGTAGAGAAATCTTGTCAAGGATAATGCGTCGGTCGGTCTCGATTTGTGTTTCGCCGGGGCCACGCATACCGATGCCACCACGTTGGCGCTCGAGGTGTGTCCACATTCGCGTCAAGCGAGGTAGCAAGTATTGGTATTGAGCCAATTCCACTTGCATTTTTGCATTTGCAGTTTTTGCACGTTTTGCGAAGATGTCGAGAATGAGGCTCGTGCGGTCAAGTATCTTGACTTTAAGTTCTTTTTCGATGTTGGCCACCTGTTTGGGTGTGAGGTCGTCATCGAATATGACGAGCCCTATTTCGTTGTCTTCGACGTATTGCCTGATTTCTTCGAGTTTGCCTTTGCCGACGAATGAAGTGCTGTTGGGCGAATCCATGCGTTGCAGGAATTTTTTCATCGTTTGTGCACCGGCTGTGTCGGCAAGGAATTCAAGTTCGTCAAGATATTCGTTGGCCTTTGTTTCGGTTTGAGACGGGGTAATAATGCCCACCAATACGGCTTTCTCGTTTGAACTGTCAGTTATAACGTGGTCTTCAATCATATTTTTAATGTGAATGGATAAAAACGGCGAGTTGCCTCTTCGATTTATATATACGAAGCCGCAACTCGCTAAATTTTTTTATAAAATTGTGATGTCGATGGGTTGGATTACTTCTTTTCGACCTTTGTGTATCGTTTGTTAAGCCCTTCAACGACTTCTTTGGTTACATCGTATTTTTTGTCCATGTATACTCCTGAAGCCTTGTATATAATCATGTCGAAACCTTTTTGCCGGGCATAATCGTTAATGAAGTTTTCCACCGAGTCATTGAGTTGCATGTTGTATTGTTGCATTTCGTTTTGAGCATCGCGTTGCAACTTGGCCATGTAGTTTTGTGCATCTATTTGCATTTGTTGCAGCTTAGCTTGGTCGGCGTTGAAGCTCTCTTGCGTCAGGTAACCGTTGTTTTGATATTTATTTTGAATTTCGTTGCCGAATCGAGTGATTTCGGCTCCGCGTTTTTGTTGCTCGTTGTCAAGTTGGTTGGAGCGGCGTAACATTGCTTCGTTTATTTCCTTTGCAAGGTTGTAATTTGCCATGAGTGAGTCGCCATCGATGTAACGAACAATCATTCGCTCGTTTGCCGAAGAGTCGGCCGTAGTAGTATTTGCGGCATTTGAGCCTGCATTACCATTTGAACAAGATACTGCCAACATTAGAGCTGCGGCGACAAAAACAGATTTAGCTAAGTGCCTATAAAGTTTCATTTCTGTAGGTTTAATGTTTCTTTTTATTCTTCGCTTGCGCAAGTGATGCCTTTTTTCTTTAATGCTGCATTTCCGTGTATGTGGGTGTTGGGAAATTTGCCGCCTTTCACGAAAAAGACTCTCACTCCCAATAGCATTACACAGATGCCTACCAATAATATTGAAATTAAGACAAGTTTCACTTGAGGTATTGCGGATTTGCCTGCAAAGATAGTGCAAGGCAACCGCATTTGCAAGACATAATTGCATGAAAATTGTAAATTCATCTTCAGCACGTCTCGGGCAAATGTCGGTGGCGTGCAGTCCGGTTGAATTAATGTATGGGATAGGCGGCATGGCGATGTGGAATTGGGCTTTTGGCAATGTAGTTTTAAAATTTTATGCGGCATTAAAATTATTTTTTTGTAACTTAGTGAGCGAAAACGGAGTTTTTTAACATTCTTTCAATATGGACTTGTTTTAATATAAATAATATGAATATTAAAGATTTAAAACCGACGCTCATTTGGAGCATTTTTGACCAGATTACCAAGGTTCCACGCCCGTCGAAGAAAGAGGGCAAAATACATGACTTCCTTGTGAATTTTGCAAAGGAACACGGACTGGCATATAAGACGGATGCCATAGGGAACGTGGCTATGTTCAAACCTGCAACACCGGGTTATGAGAATGCAAAACGTGTGGTTTTGCAGGGACACATGGACATGGTGTGCGAGAAGAACAATGATGTGAAGCATGATTTTGAAAACGACCCGATAGAAACATACGTTGACGGGGAGTGGGTGCGTGCCAACGGAACGACGCTTGGTGCCGATAATGGCATAGGCATGGCTGCATCGCTTGCGGTGCTTGTGAGCGACGACCTTGTACATGGCCCGATCGAGGCATTGTTTACCGTTGACGAGGAGACCGGGTTGACCGGAGCCAATAACCTTGGTGAAGGTATGATAGAGGGAGATATATTGCTCAATCTCGACTCGGAAGAGGATGGCGAAATATGCATAGGCTGTGCAGGAGGTATCGACACCACGGTTACGTTTAATTACAAACCGTCGCTTGCTCCGGAGCATTTTATGTATTTCAAAATCAATATTTCGGGATTGCAAGGCGGCCACTCGGGTACTGACATCAATACGGGTCGTGCTTGTGCCAACAAACTGCTTGCCCGCTTCTTGTGGGAGTTGTCGCAAGATTATGAAATATCGCTTTCGTCGATTGACGGCGGAAACTTGCGTAACGCCATTGCTCGAGAGGCACATGCCGTGGTGGGAATACATTGTGACCATAAGGAACAATTGAGCGTAAGGCTTAACCGTTATATTGCCGAGGTGGAGAATGAATACAAGCATATCGAGAAAGACATGCTCATTACCATAGAAAGCACCGACGAGCCGAAGCAGTGCATCGACAGCGACACGGCAACAGCATTGATACGTGCTCTTTATTGTGCTCCTCACGGGGTGGTTTCGATGAGTCATGATATTCCCGGGCTTGTAGAGACATCTACAAATCTTGCATCGGTGAAGATGTTGCCCGACAACGAGATACTTGTTACTACATCGCAACGTAGCTCGGTGGAAAGCCGCAAATATGACATCGCCCGTCAAGTTGAAGCTGTGTTCCAGTTGGCAGGTGCGACAGTCAGCCATGGCGACGGCTATCCGGGTTGGGCTCCCAACATGGACTCGAGGATACTGCAAATAGCTACGTCGGCCTACGAAACCCTGTTTAACGCCACGCCCAAGGCGACGGCCATACATGCCGGGCTTGAGTGTGGATTGTTCTTGACTAATTATCCGGGTTTGGACATGATTTCTTTCGGTCCGACGTTGCGTGACGTGCATTCTCCGAAAGAATCGATGCATATTCCGGCAGTAGAAAAATTCTGGATATTCCTTACCAAGATATTGGAAATGGTGGCAAAGGATAAATAATTTGCCGACCTTGAATCCGGATACATGGGGTAAACCCAAAACGGTCATTAGACCGCAAATATTAGTTTTTGAATAATGCTTTTTATGTCGCTTTATAGTTTCTGCCGGTAGTTTTTCAAGGTACGAGCTTTGACATAGCCCGCTATGCCTGCGGCTCATACCTTGAAAATCTACTCGGCATAATCCTAAAAATCGGCATAAAATCTAATGACCGATTTGGGGTAAAGGGCTTTACAGGAAAGACTTTTACCCCATGTTTTTTCAACCAAAAGAATACCTTTTACCATTACTTAAACCCATGAATACATGAAAACACTTGTTAGATCATTTTTCATGGCCTTGTGTGTGCTTGCATTGATAGCCTTGTGTACGTTGCGGCCGGGAAATAGTTGTAAAGAGGTGTACATGCCGCTCGATTCGGTATGGCAGTATCCCACGTTGCCTGTTGTCACTGCATCGGCCCCGGCATCGATATACGACAGCCTTGCTGCCGACCTCGGAATTGAAGTCGCATCGATGCTTGCCGTCAGCAGTATCGAGTCGGGAGCATCGCATAAGGCGTTCATTTCCACCGGTTCGCCTGTGGTAAATCTTGATGTGGCCATATTCAAAGAGTCATTGCATGAATGCGGATATAATGTAGATTCATTAATAAAAACAGTTCCCGATGCATTCAAGCGTCCAAGCAAGAGCCGATATGCCAATCCGTTGAAGGCTCAGCGAGCCATGTATCGTGCAGCTTCGGCAATCGATGATAGTTTGGCAAAGGTGTGTACATACTGGGGCATGTACCAGATACGCGGTAGTAATTGGAAACTATGCGGGGCATCTTCGTTAAACGATTTTGTGGAAAGAATGAGTGCCTCGGAAGATGCGCAGCATATACTTTTTGCCCGCTATCTGAAAGAAACCGGGTTGGATGAATATCTGCGGGCGAAAGACTGGGAACGCTTTGCCCGTGCATACAATGGGGAAGGTTATGCCCGGCATGCATACCACACGAGGCTTGCCGAGGCGTATAATCGATACAAGGGGAAATGAACCGGACTCTGTTTTTTGTGCTATTATAGTGTGCGGTGGTGGTGACGACCTTGTATATGTGAAAAAATTTAGACGCTGTAATTTTGTCCGGTGCGTGAATTGTAGTAATTTTGAATAAAAACCGGATAACGTATATTACAGTATGGAAAGGCAGATAGTGGAATGCGTGCCCAACTTTAGTGAGGGGCGCGACAAAAAGATTATAAAGCAGATAACCGATGAAATTGAGGCTGTGGACGGAGTGAGGTTGCTCGACGTAGATCCCGGCGAAGCAACAAATCGCACGGTGGTTACTTTTGTCGGCTCGCCCGATGCCGTTGCCGAGGCTGCATTCAAGGCCGTTGCAAAGGCCGGCGAATTGATTGACATGCGCCTGCATCATGGAGCGCACCCGCGCATAGGAGCTACCGATGTGTTGCCCATAGTGCCGGTAAGCGGCATTACGCTTGAAGAATGTGCCGAAATAGCACGTCGGCTTGCCCGCCGCATAGCCGAGGAACTTGCCATACCTTGCTACTGCTACGAGGCGGCAGCCTTCAAGCCCGAACGTCGCAACCTTGCCGTGTGCCGCAAAGGGGAATATGAAGCAATAGCCGAGCGCATCACCGACCCGGCCGAGGCTCCCGACTTTGGCGCGCGCCCGATGGACGAGCGTGTGGCCCGCACAGGTTGCACCGTAGTGGGAGCAAGAGATTTCCTTATTGCCGTGAATTTCAACCTTAACACCACATCCACACGCCGCGCCAATGCCGTGGCATTTGATGTGCGGGAAAAAGGTCGCCCGGAGCGCGAGGGTAATCCCATAACCGGGAAAATCAAGCTCGATGCCAACGGGAAGAAAATCATGCGTCCCGGAACATTGAAAGCAACAAAGGCGATAGGATGGTATATCGAAGAATATGGCATAGCGCAAGTGTCGATGAATATAACCAATATAGGTATAACCCCGCTGCACAAGGCGTTTGACGAAGTGTGCCGGTGTGCCGCCTTGCGCGGATTGCGCGTGACAGGTACCGAGATCGTTGGGCTTGTGCCCGAGCGGGCACTGCTCGATGCCGGCAGGCACTATTTGCGCATGCAGCATCGTTCCACGGGAGTTCCCAAGGAGGACATCATGAAGATTGCCGTTAAGTCGCTCGGTCTTGACGATTTACGCCCGTTCAATCCGCAAGAAAAGGTTATAGAATACTTGCTCGATGCCGATGCCGAGACCGAAAAACAGTTGACGTCAATGAGTGTCAAGGGATTTGCCGATGAAACGGCTCGCGAGTCGCCTGCGCCCGGAGGAGGGTCGGTATCGGCTTACATGGGTGCCCTCGGAGCGTCGCTTGCCACGATGGTGGCCAACCTGTCGGCGCACAAGGCCGGTTGGGACGACCGTTGGGAAGAATTCAGCAGGTGGGCCGACAAGGGTATAGAGTTGCAAGCCGAACTGTTGCACCTTGTGGATGCCGACACCGAGGCGTTCAATGGCATAATGGCCGCATTGTCGATGCCCAAAGGGAATGACGAGGAAAAGAGGTTGCGTGCCGAAGCAATAGAGCAAGCAACCGAAAATGCAGCCCAAGTGCCCCTTGAGACTATGAAGTGCGCTTGCAAGGTATTTGAGGTGTGCCGTGCCATGGCAATCGAAGGAAACCCTAACAGTGTGACTGATGCCGGGGTGGGGGCGCTTGCCGCACGCAGTGCCGTTCTCGGTGCCGGGCTGAATGTGAAAATCAATGCGGCAGGACTGGCCGACAAGGCTCGTGCCGCCGAATTGATCGCCGAGGCCGAAAAGATTGCCGCCGAGGCCATTGAAAAAGAGAATGAGATATTAAAGTTGGTGAACGACAAAATAAAATAATGTGTGTTATGACTCAAGAGGAATTTGCATTACAGATACGTGCAGGCATTCCCGACGAATTGCCTGAACCACAACCATACGACGAGACCGTCAACCATGCTCCCCGCCGCAAGGATATTCTCACTGCCGAGGAGAAGAAACTCGCATTGCGCAATGCCTTGCGCTACTTCCCGGCAAAATTCCATGCCACACTTGCTCCCGAATTTGCCGAAGAGCTGAGGAAGTATGGACGCATATACATGTATCGTTTCCGTCCTCGATATGAAATGTATGCCCGCCCCATCGATGAGTATCCTCACCGCAGCCGGCAGGCTGCTGCGATAATGCTGATGATTCAAAACAATCTCAATCCGGCAGTGGCGCAGCATCCTCATGAGTTGATTGTGTATGGCGGTAATGGTGCGGCTTTCCAGAATTGGGCGCAGTATCTGCTGACGATGAAATACCTCAGCGAGATGACCGACGAGCAGACGCTTGTGATGTATTCGGGGCATCCGCTCGGGCTGTTCCCGTCGCATCGCAATGCACCGCGCGTGGTTGTCACCAATGGCATGGTCATTCCCAATTATTCAAAGCCCGACGACTGGGAACGCATGAATGCCCTCGGCGTGAGCCAATATGGGCAAATGACTGCCGGCTCGTATATGTACATCGGCCCGCAAGGCATAGTGCATGGCACTACGATAACGGTGCTTAATGCAGCACGCAAGAAACTTGCCGACTATCCCGAACGCAAGGATATACATGGCATGTTGTTTGTCTCTTCGGGGCTCGGAGGTATGTCGGGCGCACAACCCAAGGCCGGGAATATTGCCGGAGTTGTCAGCGTGGTGGCTGAAATCAATCCACAAGCTGCGCAGAAACGATATGACCAAGGTTGGGTAGACGAGTTGCATTCCGACCTTGACGAACTCATGTGTTCTATAAAATCGGCCGTGGAGAGTAAACGCACTGTGTCGATGGCCTACGTTGGCAACGTGGTGGACTTGTGGGAACGGTTGGCCGAAGAAGGAATCAGGGTAGACCTTGGCAGCGACCAAACGTCGTTGCATAATCCGTGGGCAGGCGGATATTACCCCGCAGGACTGACGTTTGAGGAGTCGAAACGCATGATGGCCGACGATCCCGCACGGTTCAAGGAGATGGTGGAAGCATCGTTGCGCCGCCAAGTTGCGGCAATCAACCGCCTTGCCGACCGCGGCATGTATTTCTTTGATTACGGTAATGCATTCTTGTTGCAGTCGCAACGTGCCGGGGCCGATATAACACGTGCTGACGGGCGATTCCGCTACCCGTCGTATGTGCAAGACATAATGGGGCCGATGTTCTTTGATTATGGGTTCGGCCCGTTCCGCTGGGTGTGCACTTCGGGCAATCCCGATGACCTTGCAGTTACCGACCGCCTTGCCACCGAAGTACTTGAAGAAATACGCCTGACTGCCCCCGATGAAATCAAGGGACAACTCGACGATAACATACACTGGATACGCGAAGCCGGCAGGAACCACCTTGTGGTGGGCTCGCAGGCTCGCATACTCTATGCCGATGCCGAAGGCCGCACCAAGATTGCACTTGCCTTCAACAAGGCTGTGGCAGCCGGTGAGATAACGCGCCCGGTGGTGCTCGGTCGCGACCACCACGATGTGTCGGGTACCGATTCTCCTTTCCGTGAAACGAGCAACATATATGACGGCTCTCAATTTTGTGCCGACATGGCCGTGCAGAATGTGATAGGCGACGCATTTCGCGGTGCAACGTGGGTGTCGCTCCACAATGGCGGCGGAGTTGGCTGGGGCGAAGTGATAAACGGCGGTTTCGGTATGGTGGTCGATGGGTCGGCCGAGAGCGAGCGTCACATACGCGAGATGCTCTTCTGGGATGTCAATAATGGCATTGCACGCCGCAGCTGGGCGCGTAACGAAGGTTCGATGCACAGCATCGAGCGTGCAATGGACGAGTGCCCCGACTTGAAAGTGACGATGCCCAACTTGGTGGACGACAGCCTGCTCGACCGGGTGGAGGTGTGAAAGACTTTTTTACGGCGTTGTGGCAGCAATAGGAATATCAGAATTATTATTCCAATGTGGCAGTAGAGACGCAAAATTTTGCGTCTCTACAACCGGGTTGGATAAACTATTTGATATTAAATATTTTATGTACTATTGTTGTTAACGAGACGCGGCTCGCCACGTCTCTACGGATACAGAATAATATTTTTGATACAACCTCTGCAACCGGGTTAGCGCGAACATGAATTTTAATGATTTATAAACAACTACATAAATAATGATACATAAAATATCGGCCGAACATCTCACCATAGAACGTGTGGGTGAAATTATCGGCAAAGGTTATAAAATAGAATTAAGCGATGATGCCCGTGCACGCATTGTCAAGTGTCGCGAATACCTTGATAAGAAGATTGCCGAAAACCGCGCCCCCATTTACGGCGTGACAACGGGATTCGGCTCGTTGTGCAACGTGTCGATAGGCGGAGACCATCTTGCACAATTGCAAATCAACCTGATGATGTCGCACGCCTGCGGCACCGGCGAGCGTGTACCCAACGAGATAGTAAAGATAATGCTATTGCTTAAGATACAGTCGTTGAGCTATGGCTACTCGGGCTGCAAGCTCGACACGGTGGAGCGGCTTATAGACTTCTTCAATAACGATATATACCCCATAGTTTACATGCAAGGCTCGCTTGGAGCATCGGGCGACCTTGTGCCGCTTGCCCACTTGTCATTGCCGCTCGTGGGGCTTGGCGAGGTGGAGTATGAAGGAAAAGTCATGTCGGGTGGCGAAATGCTGAAGTTGAAAGGCTGGGAACCGATACAACTTGCATCGAAGGAAGGACTTGCGCTGCTGAACGGCACACAAAACATGAGTGCATTTGCCGTGTGGGCGTTGCTTGAAGGGCGCAGCTTGTGCCGGTGGGCCGATGCCATATCGGCTATGTCGCTTGATGCTTATTGCGGGCTTGTCGAGCCGTTTACCGATGCTGTGCATCAGGTTCGTCCGCATCACGGACAGATACAGACGGCCGAGCGCATGAGGCAGTGGCTCGAAGGGAGCCACATTGTGGAAACGCCCAAGTCGTATGTGCAAGACCCGTATTCGTTCCGCTGCATTCCGCAAGTGCATGGCGCAGCCAAGGACACGTTTGATTATGTGGAGTCGGTAATAGACACTGAGATAAACTCGGCTACCGATAACCCAACTGTGTGTCCCGATGAAGACTTGATAATTTCGGCAGGTAATTTCCATGGCGAACCGATTGCCATGCCGATGGATTTCCTTGCCATTGCAATGAGTGAACTTGCCAACATATCGGAACGTCGCATTTACAAATTAGTTTCGGGCACACGCGGCCTGCCGAGTTTCCTTGTGGCCAATCCGGGAGTGAACAGCGGTTTCATGATTACGCAGTACACGGCAGCCTCCATCGTAAGCCTGAACAAGAGCCTTTGCACACCTTCGTCGGTCGACAGCATTCCGTCGAGCCAAGGGCAGGAAGACCATGTGAGCATGGGCGCAAATGCCGCCATCAAATTGTATAAAGTGGTTCTGAACACTCGCCGGGTGCTTGCCATAGAATTGTTCAACGCAGCGCAGGCACTCGACTTCCGCCGTCCGTTGAAGTCGTCGCCGATGATTGAAGCCATATACGGCAAGTATCGTGCGGTTGTTCCGTTTATAGTGAATGACGAGGTGATGTATCCTCATATAAAACATTCGGTTGATTTTATCGAACAAAACCGTAACCCCTATGAGATTGCTTGTAACTAATATCGCCACGCTTGTGTGCGACAGGTTGGCGAGGCCGCGACTGCAGGGCCGGGAGATGGGTGAGTTGGAAACGCTCGATGATGCCTATCTCATGGCCGACGACGGTGAGGTGTCGGAATTCGGATTGATGGCCGACTTGCCGACCGAGGGGATTCGGGCCGATGTCACTATCGATGCCAAGGGGGGCATGGTGTTGCCCTCGTGGTGCGACCCTCACACTCACATAGTGTATGCCGGCAGCCGCGAGGGTGAATTTGTCGACAAGATACGCGGATTGAGCTATGCCGAAATCGCCCGTCGTGGCGGCGGCATACTCAATTCTGCCGATTTGCTGCATTCACTCACCGAAGATGAACTTTACGAGCAGTCGATGGTTCGTGCATTGGAGATAATGGGCAAGGGAACAGGTTGTGTGGAAATAAAGAGCGGTTACGGGCTGAACACTGCCGACGAACTGAAGATGTTGCGCGTGATAAGGCGCATCAGGGAGAGTGTGCCGATGCACGTGTCGGCAACCTTCCTTGGCGCACATGCCGTGGGGCGCAATTACACCAAGCCGCAATATATGGATTTGTTGCTGAACGAAATGATACCCGAGGTGGGACGGGAGCAGCTTGCCGAGTTTATCGACGTGTTTTGCGACGAAGGATTCTTCACGCCCGAAGAAACCGCCCGCATACTCGAAGCCGGGGCAAAGTGGGGGATGCGCCCCAAGATACATGCCGACGAGCTTGCCGCGTCGGGTGGAGTGAAAGTTGCCATTGACCACGGGGCATTGTCGGTCGACCACCTTGAACGCATCACCGACGGGGAGATCGACATGCTGCGCAATTCGGCAGTGATGCCCACCGGGTTGCCGGGAACGTCGTTTTTCCTGAACTTGCCATACGCGCCGTTGCGCAAGATGATAGATGCCGGTTGCGCCGTTGCGATAGCAAGTGACTATAATCCCGGTTCAACGCCGTCGGGCGACATGAAATTTGCCGTGTCGTTGGCTTGCATAAAGATGCGTCTGCTGCCCGCCGAGGCCATCAATGCCGCGACCATCAATGCCGCGTGCGCCATGGGGCAAAGCGGCAGCTTCGGGTCGATAGCCGTGGGGAAGCGTGCCAACTTCTATGTGACCCGTCCGTTGCCGTCGATTGATTTCATACCGTATGCCTACACTACCTCCATAATAAGCCGCATTGTCCTTAACGGGCAACCGGTGTAAATGCCTCGGAGCGTGTGAGTCATCGATATTTGTTAATATTATGTAACCCATAAATTATGAGAAACATCCGAATCGTCTGCCTGTTGTTATTTGCACTGTTGGGAATCGCCGGAATGAAAGGGGCGCAAGAGTGTTTCAAGACCGATTCACTGTTGGTAGTCCTTGACAAAATAGTGGCGGGGCAGGAACATATAGAGGAAGCAAAACAACGTGAAGTGACAGCCGCCCGGGCCCGCCTGCGGCAGGCGCGTGGTGATTCGGCATTGTTTGACGCACTTGGCGAAATATTCAGGCAGTATAGCAAATACCGCCTTGATTCAGCACTTATTTTTGCCCGGCAACGAGTTGAAGTGGCAAATAGACTGGGCATAAGGGATTCGGTGGTGGCGGCAGAATTGAACATGGCCGACGGGCTTAAGGGACTCGGGCGTTTTTATGAGGGACTTGACTTGTTGCAGGGGTTGTCGCATGAAGATTTTGTGAAGAATAGCGATTATTACTATTATTTGTTGCATTCCATCACATTGTCGTTATATGAAGATGAGGGCGACAGCCAATTGGACGATTATTATAAGAAGCAGTTGCGCAGCTACCGCGACACGATTCTGAAGATAAATCCCGAGGGCACGTTGGGGTATGTCATAAACTTGGGCGAAATTTATATAAGTGAAGGCAGGGCAGGCGATGCCGTGGACGTGTTGGCAGAATCCAGGAAAGATAATCCGGCCGCAGTGGAGCGCAATGCGATGTACTGGAGTGTTCTTGCCAACGCGTATGAAGAACTCGGGAATTTTGAAGCGCAAAAATACTGCCTTGCAATGGGAGCGATAATCGACAAGCGTAATTGTATCAAGACCTACACCACATTGCAGGAACTTGCGCTGCTGCTTAATGAGGAGGGAGATACCGAGCGCGCCTACCGTTACATAAGTTGCGCCATGCAAGACGTGATGGCCGGAAATGTACGCAGCCGACTTGTGCAGGTGTCGCAATATATGCCGGTGATTCTCGATGCATATTCAAGGGCGCAACAGAACATACGCATCACGCGCATAGTGTTTGACGTTGTGGTGGCATCATTGATTGCCGTTTTGGTGGTGATAATGGTGAAGTTGAGGCGGCGCAACCGCAAGTTGCAGGAAATAAGGCACAAGCTCGACAATAAGAACCAAGAACTTGCAGCCTTGAACGATAATCTGAAGACGGCCAACAGCCGCCTTGGTGAGTCAAACAAGATAAAAGAAGTGTATATTGCCCAACTATTTAAAATATGTACCGAATATATCGACGAGATGGAGGCATTCCGTGTGTTGCTTTCGCGCAAGTTGAAGACGGGACAGGTTTCCGAAATAAAGTCGGTGCTGTCGCAACCCATGACGGCCGAAGCCATGAAAGACTTCTTGAAAAAGTTCGACATGATATTTCTTGAATTGTTTCCTAATTTCATCGAAGATTTTAACCGGTTGATGAAGCCGGGCTACGAAATCATACCAAAGGAAAAGGATGGGTTGAACACCGAACTCAGGATTTATGCACTTGTGAGGCTCGGAATAAACGACAGCACCAAGATAGCCGGGTTGCTGCATTACTCCTTGCAGACGGTATATAATTACCGTCAAAAGGTGCGCAGCCGTGCCGTGTTGCCCAAGGACAAGTTCGTGGAAGCCGTGCAGAACTTGTAACGGCGGCATGGAGGTGCGGCACTGCTACCCGGCAGAATCTATTAGACATAAAGACAAAAAACAAATGTTTCATGTAGAGGGTGTATCAAAAATGGAGGAAGGGGCAGCTACGCAGCCCTTTTTAGCATCTTTCATAATTTTGCTACACCCTCTACTGCCACATTGGAATGATAATTTTGATATACCCTCAATAGGTGTGTATGTGCATAAACGCATGGAAATAGGATTAATGTTGTATAACATAATTTTGGAGCACAATTGTGAACGAGTGAAAAAAATCACAACTGCAAATTGCGGATGCAGTGAGACAGATAAACCATGAAAAAGAGCCTTTGACGTCATTGCCGGTTTCCTTTAAACGGTGAAAATACTTACCAAATTTAGTAGTTGTGTGCTGTTTAATGTGTTGATAATAAATAATATAACTTTTATAAAACCTTACTCATGCCACTCTAACGTCATACCTTTGTTATATGTAGATGATAATTTTGCAATGACGAATTTCAGCAAGTGATTCTCTTAATACATATTAACAAACCTGTTTTGATTCATGAATTATTTAAAGTCAAATTTGTTCAGGGTGTTCGTTCTTGCAGCGGCACTAATTTTGAACATTAGCGTTTATGCGCAAACGACGGTCAGTGGTCTTGTCATTGACAGTAACCACGAGCCGGTAATTGGCGCGTCAGTATTGGTAAAGGGAACCCCGACCGGCACGGCAACCGATTTCGATGGCCGGTTCACAGTGAAGGTTCCCAACGAAAACGCAATGCTTGTGATTTCTTATGTTGGTTGCGAAACTCGCGAAGTTGCAGCAAATTCGCCGGAACTCACTGCCGGGATTGTTTTGCGCGAGAATGCGCAGAATCTCGACGAAGTGGTGGTAATTGGTTATGGCAGTGTCAAGAAATCGGATGCCACCGGTTCGGTTATAGCCATCAAGCCCGATGAATTTAACAAAGGCAACCGCGTTACGGCCCAAGATGCACTTGTGGGCAAGGTAGCCGGTGTGAACGTGGTAACGGGTTCGGGCGCTCCCGGTTCGGGTGCCACGATACGTGTGCGCAGCGGTGCCTCATTGTCGGCAAGCAACGACCCGTTGATTGTAATCGATGGTGTTCCTGTCGACAACTCTACCATCGAAGGTGCGTCAAATATAATCGGTTCAATCAATCCCGATGATATTGAAACGTTCACCGTGTTGAAAGATGCTTCGGCTACCGCCATCTACGGTTCGCGTGCATCTAATGGTGTGATTGTTATCACCACTAAGAAAGGTGGCGACCGCTTGGCCGTAAATTATTCGAGCAGCTATTCGGTAAGCACCACGGCCAACCGCCTCGATGTGTTGACTGCCGATGAATTTAAAGCATTTGTTCCCACCGTGACAGGTGTGCCGGCAAATCCGCAACTCGGTTCGGCAAATACCGATTGGCAAGATGAGATATATCGTGCCGCATTCGGCACGGAGCAAAATATTTCGGTGTCGGGCAAGGTTAAGCCCATCAAGGCTCCGTTCCGTGTGTCGCTCGGCTATACCAACCAGAATGGTATCATTGAAACAAACAATTACCAACGCCTTTCGTTTGGCGGCAACATTGCCCCGTCGTTCTTTGACGACCACCTCACGGCCAACCTTAATTTGAAAGTGTCGTATGAGAATAATCAGATGGTTGACAACTCGGTGGTGGGTGCTGCATTGCGTTACGATCCAACACGCCCGGTAATGACCGGCAGCCCGACAGCGGCCACCGACCCGGGACTTGGCTATTTCATTTGGACCAACGGCGGTTCGCCCATGGCAATACAGACCAACAACCCCGTTGCACAACTCGAATTGACCGACCAAAACAATAAAGTGGTACGCTCGATAGGTAGTGCGGCAATAGCTTACAAGGTGCATGGGCTTGAAGACCTGAAGTTGAACGTCAACCTTGGTTATGACGTGCTCGAAAGTAAGTACAACAAGGATGTCCCCGACCTTGCAGGCACCATGTATACCGAAAACCAAAAGGATGGCACCGGGCTGATGCAACGCGGCGTGCAAAACAAGCGCAACCTCTTGCTCGATGCATTTGCCAACTATGACAAGACCTTTGGCGACAAGCACACTTTTGGCGCGATGGTGGGTTACGGCTGGCAGCACTTTTGGAAGAAGTACAACCTTTCGTATGACGACCCACGAGGGAACGAGCTGCAAAGCGACACCCACTACGAGACCGAATATTACCTGCTCTCATTCTATGGCCGTGTCAATTACAGCTACGACGACCGTTACCTCATCACGGCCACGTTGCGTAGCGATGCATCGTCGAGGTTTGCGTCAGACAACCGTTGGGGCATATTCCCGTCGGTGGCTCTTGCATGGCGCATAATCCAAGAGGATTTCATGAAAGAGCAAGATGTGATGTCGGACTTGAAATTGCGCTTGGGCTACGGTGTCACCGGCCAGCAGGATATATTGAACGACTATCCTTACATGACGACGTTCACGATTTCTTATCCCGAATCGTCTTACCTGTTTGGCAATACATGGTACAGGACTTACCGTCCTAACGGCTATGACCGCGACATAAAGTGGGAAACCACCACTACGTGGAATGCCGGTATCGACTACGGATTCCTCGACAACCGCATCTACGGTTCTATCGACTACTACAAGCGATTTACCAAGGACCTGTTGAACACCATCAACGTCAGCTCGGGTACCAACTACTCGTCGGTGCTGACCACCAACATCGGCAAGATGGAGAACGAAGGTGTGGAATTTGCCATCAATGCAGTTCCGGTGCGCACCAAGGATTTTGAGTGGACCGTAGGCTTTAACTATACATGGAACGACTCGAAGATTACCAAGCTCAACATGATTGACACCGGGCAAAACTTCGTTCAGACCGGTGCAATATCGGGCACAGGCAAATATGTGCAAGTGTTCATGGTAGGCGAACGCCCGTATACATTCCATTTGTGCAAACAAGCGTATGACGAAAACGGCAAGCCCATCGAAGGGAAATATGTTCAACCCGATGGGTCGGTATCGAGTACAGAGACACGCTATGCCACCGGAAAGAGTGCGCTGCCTACATCTTACCTTGGCTTTAACACACGTTTCTCTTACAAGAACTGGGATCTCTCGCTCAGCGGGCACGGTTCGTTTGGAAACTATGTTTACAACTATGTTGCAGCCGACCAATATGTTCAGTCGGTATACAGCGACCAAGGCAGCTTCTCCAACATCTTGCGCTCTACTCGCGACCACGGCTTCCAACAGCAACAACTTTACTCTGACATGTGGCTTGAAGATGGTTCGTTCTTCCGTTTCGACAATGTTACACTGGGTTATACCTTCGATCGCTTGTGGAACGACTCGAGCCGCTTACGCCTGACATTCTCGGTGTCGAACATAGCCACCATAACCGGTTACTCTGGCTTGGATCCCGAATTGGCCGACGGTATCGACCGTGAAGTATATCCTCGCCCGCGTACATATACGCTTGGTGTAAATCTCACATTCTAACAAATAATTGTAAACAGAAATGAAAACAATGAAAAAATATATATTGATGTTTGTTGTGGGTTGCCTCGGACTTACTTCATGTATCGGCGACCTTGACACAATGCCGCTCGACGACAATAACCTTGTGACTGAGAAGGTTTACAGCTCCCGGGAGGGTTATATGGGAGTTCTGGCTAAATGCTACGCTTCGTTGATATTGACCGGCCAGCAGGGTGGCGATGGTGGTGACCCCGACCTTGTAAACGCCAATGAGGGCTACTCGGGTTATACTCGCCTGTTGTTCTACTTGCAGGAACTTAATACCGACAACTTCTTGATGCCGTCGTCGTCAAACGGCTTGCGTAACTGCCTTAACTTGAACTGGAATGCTACCACATCGGTGGTGACTTGGACTTTCCAACGCTTGTATATGGCAATAGCATATTGCAACGAGTTTTTGCGTGAATGCACTCCCGAGAAGATGCAGGAACGTGGCGTGTGGGATGCCATGAGTGCCGACTACCTCACTTTACGTGCCGAAGCCCGCTTTATTCGTGCTTATTGCTACTCGATGTTGTGCGACCTCTACGGCAACGTGCCCATTATCGATGAGAATGACCCGGTAGGCGTGAAAGATTTCTTGCCGGTTCAGGTATCTCGCAAAGAGGTGTTTGAATATGTCGAGAGCGAATTGAAAGCCATACTTGGCGAAACAGGCTCGACCGATGAATTGCTCAAGAAGTCGCGACAGAACGAGTATGGCCGTGTCGATGAGGTCGCAGCATGGTTCCTGCTTGCCCGCATGTATCTCAATGCCGAGGTTTATACGGGGCAGGCACGTTGGGACGATTGCCTCACCTATGCCGACAAGATTATCACCGGCGGCGACTATCCTTTGGCTTCCGATTATCGCCACATCTTCCTTGCCGACAACGAGACTTGCACCGAAATCATTTGGCCGCTCGTACAAGATGGCGACCATGCACAGAGTTCGGCTGGAACCAACTTCTATGTGAAGGCTTTCGTCAACGGCCCGATGGACGAATTGTACCAAACCGGCGTTGGCAGCCGCGGTTGGGGCAACGTGCGCTCGAAGACCACACTTGTCGATGCATTCGACCCGGCCGACGTGCAATTTGACGAGAACGACACTTGGGGCAACGGCAAGAACGATAAGCGTGCACAGTTCATGACAGCTCTCAAAGCCGATGACGGCACACCGCAAACCAAGGAGACATGGGATGCCAACCTTGCCATGACCAGCACATTCACCTGTGGATATGGTTACATCAAGTGGCGCAATGTAAATAAGAATGATGACCCTGCCGATGAGGCTTACACATCGATCGACTGGCCGGTGTTCCGCACTGCCGATGCCTACCTGATGGCAGCCGAAGCCATCTTGCGTGCCGGTGGCGACCGCAACAAGGCTCTCGGTTACGTCAACGAAGTGCGCGCCCGTGCCTACATGTCGGATAACTATGGGCAGAATGCAGTTTCGGGCAAGATTGGTGACGGTGACCTGACGCTCGGCTTCATTCTCGACGAGCGTCAGCGCGAATTGGCCTCGGAGTGCATACGCCGTACCGACTTGATTCGCTTCGACAAGTACACCAAGGGTAACAACTGGGACTGGAAGAACGGCGAACGCCTTGGAAGCGACGTTGACGACAAGTATAAACTTTTCCCGATACCCGAAAGCGAATTGACCAATAATCCTACGCTCAAGCAAAATCCGGGTTATTAATTTGAGTTTTACATTTGCTGATTTATATATCTTTGTGCCGGAACAGTGATTGAGTGCTATATGTGTGTTCCGGCACATTTTTTCTAACAAATTCTCAACAAATTGGTAAAGACGATATTTATGAACAGATTTTTTAAAATTGTTTCCGTTTTACTGCTTTTGCCGGCTTTGGCATTTGCGCAAGACGCGGCGAAAGAAGATATTTTCAATGATTTGAACAAGGCCGGCGGTGTGTATTATGCCTATCCGGTGAGCACGGTTGAACAAACTGCCACCCCCAAGGGGTATGAGCCGTTCTACATCAGCCATTACGGCCGTCACGGCTCGCGTTACCTGATTGCCGACAACGATTATTATTGGGTGTTGAAACTTATGCGCAAGGCCAAGGATGCCGGTGCGCTCACCCCGCTCGGGCTCGATGCCCTCGACCGCGTGGAGAAAGTGTGGCTTGAAGCCGAAGGACGCGGCGGAGACTTGTCGCCATTGGGTGTGCGGCAGCATCGCGGCATTGCCGAGCGCATGTTCCGGACTTTCCCCGAAGTGTTTGAAGGACGGGTCGACATATCTGCCCGTTCGACCATAGTGATGCGCTGCGCCATGAGCATGGATGCATTTTGCGAGCGGCTGAAGGAGCTGAACCCCGAGTTGAACATCACCCGCGAGGCAAGCAACCGCTACATGTGCTACATGAACTACCACAGTCCCGAGTCGAATGCGTTTAATGCTCCCGACGGCCCGTGGCAGGAAGAGTATCGAAAATTTGAGATGTCGCACACCAATGGCGACCGCCTTGTGAAGTCGCTTTTCAGCGACGAGAAGTTTGTGGTGCGCAACGTCAACCCGCACACGCTGATGTGGGGCTTCTACTGGCTTGCCGTGGGAATGCAGGACATTGAGACGCAAGTATCGTTCATGGACCTGTTTGAGCCGCAAGAACTGTTTGACTTGTATCAGTCGTTCAACTACCGTTTCTATGTGGGCGACAGCAATTATCCCGGCAGCAACGGAATGTTGCTTGACAATGCCAAGCCGTTGCTCCGCAACGTCATCGAGTCGGCCGACGCAGTGATAGCCTCTGGCAAGACCGGTGCCACTCTGCGCTTCGGGCACGACGGCAACCTCATTCCGTTTACCGGATTGCTCGGCATGGAAGGGTGCTATGCCTCGGTTGAAAATCCCGCCGACTTCTACAAGCATTTCGTGTCATACGAGATTTCACCGATGGCGGGCAACGTGCAAATCATATTTTTCCGCAACAAGAAGAACCACGACGACATCATAGTGAAATTCCTGCACAACGAGCGCGAAACCTCGGTGCCGGTCACGACCGACATCTATCCCTATTATCACTGGAACGATGTGCGCAGTTACTATATGGGCATTCTTGAAGAAGACAAATAAAAACTCCTAATTATAGCAAGGCAAGAGCGAGTGTATCAAATAAGTGAAAAATCAGGTAAATAAGGGTTAAATGCAATGAAGGCGTGGCACGCCGTGGCTTCATATATTTTTCGATACACCCTCTTGCCTTTTCCTCAGCCTATCCCTGTTGTAGAGGGTGTATCAAAATTATCATTTCAATGTGGCAGTAGAGACGCAAAATTTTGCGTCTCTACAATCTGGTTGGATAAACTATTGATATTGAATGTTTTATATGTTGTTGTGAACATCGAGACGCGGCACGCCACGTCTCTACTCATGGCGAAATCGCATTTTGATACACCCT
>CALUMZ010000038.1 GCA_944321865.1 uncultured Muribaculaceae bacterium | reverse complement strand
TTCGGCTTCGCCTCACACAGCGGTTACGCATAGTTGGACGGCTTTGCCGCCCGTTCGCATTTTGATACACCCTCTACAACCATGTCGGCGAACTATTTGATATTAAGCATTTTATACATCAACAATGGAAATATGATACTCTCCCACTCGGGATGTGTCACAGCTCTCCCATGCTTTTCAGGCAAAAGTATTTCCATAGCGGAGCGACCATCGTGGCCTGAATCACAAGTCCCGACTTGAGCAGGTCGAGCACTTCGGCCTCGTCGAGCAGAAACACTTTCAACTCTTCGGTTGGTTCAAGGCGGCTCTCGGCTACTTTCTCCACGCCGGTTGCAAGGAAGCAATGCGTGTAATTGTCCGATGACGACGCATTGGGCGCAATCACAAGCAGTTCGCGCCACTCGCCGCCGCCAAAGCCGGTCTCTTCCATAAGCTCCCGCCGGGCCGATTCCTCGGGCGTCTCTCCCTTTTCGCAATACCCGGCACACACCTCATAGCTTGTGCGCCTCACGCCGTGGCGATACTGGCGTATCATCACAAATTTGCCCTCGCGGGTCACGGCAATGGTGTTTACCCAGTCGGGGTACTCAAGTACGAAAAAAGCATCGTTTACGACACCATTTGCCATGCGCACACGGTCGCGGCGAGCCGTCAACCAACGGTGGCGCACCACATATTCGCTGTCGAGAATGGTCCACGGGGTTTCTTCCCCTTCGGTAATTTTCATGTCGTATGTATTATAAATGATTTAACCCTGTTCCGCGTCGGCAACCGGCTTCAACCCCATGCCGGCGGCAACCTCCAGCATGAAACGCCGCGCCTCGTCATGGTCGTTGGCCACCTTGCCGTCGAGAATGGCATTTTTTATGGCCTCCTTAATCTTCCCAACGTCGCTGCACGGAGGCAACCCGAAAGTTGCCATAATTTCCTCACCCGATACAGGCGGTTGGAAATTGCGTATGCGGTCCTTCTCTTCAAGTTCCACAAGCTTTTGCCGCACAAGGTCGTAATTCTCCTTGAAGCGACGCACCTTCTCGCGGTTCTTCGACGTGATGTCGGCGGCACACAGCAGCATCAAGTCGTCAATGTCGTCGCCTGCGTCAAAAAGCATTCGCCGCACGGCCGAATCGGTCACCACATCTTCAACCAACGCTATGGGGCGCATGTGCAACCCCACAAGTTTTGCCACATACTTCAATTTTTCGTTCATCGGCAGACGCATACGCTTGAATATGCGCGGCACCATTTTCTCGCCTATGAAATTATGGTTGTGGACTGTCCACCCGAGCTTTTCGTCATAACGCTTCGTGGCAGGTTTGGCTATGTCGTGCAGCAGCGCCGCCCAGCGCAGCCACACGTTGTCGCTCTTTGCCGCCACATTGTCAAGCACTTGCAACGTGTGTGCAAAGTTATCCTTATGCCCGCGTCCGTTCACGGTTTCCACCCCTTTCAACGCCGCCAGTTCGGGGAAAATCAATTCGAGAAGACGGCAACGGTCGAGCAACACAAACCCGCGCGAGGGCACATCGGCCTTCATGATTTTCATCAACTCGTCGGTTATGCGCTCTTTTGATATAATCGAAATGCGCTCGCGGTTACGCTCAATGGCACTGAATGTCTCGGGAAATATTTCAAAATTCAGTTGGGTTGCAAAACGTATGGCACGCATCATGCGCAACGGGTCGTCCGAAAAAGTTATATCAGGGTCGAGCGGTGTGCGTATCAGCCGGTTATTCAAGTCACTTATTCCATTGAACGGGTCAAGCAGTTCCCCGAATCGGTCACGATTGATACATATCGCCATGGCATTTATGGTGAAATCCCGCCTGCGCTGATCGTCGTCGAGAGTACCATCTTCCACTATGGGATTCCGGCTGTCGTGAGAATAAGACTCCTTGCGAGCACCGACAAATTCAAGTTCCATTCCACGCCACTTCACTTGTGCCGTTCCGAAATTACGAAACACGGCAAGCGTTGCATGGCGCAACCGGCGTTCCACCCGTTCGGCAACTTCTATTCCGCTTCCCACGGTGACAAAATCCACATCCTTAGATGTGCGCCCGAGAAATATGTCGCGCACATATCCGCCCACCACATAGCATTCCCGGCCTATTTCATCGGCAACGCTTCCCACAAGTTCAATCTCATGCGATGATATGTGGTTCAATATAAGTTGTCTGTCGTAATTCAATTCCTGCATAAGTATATCGATGCCCAATAATACATAAGGGGGGCTCCTCTCATGCAGCCCCCACTCTCTACTTTACTTTGTTATGGCAAGTTTTATTCGTTTCTGTTGCCTCCGGTGTTTTCACCCTTGCCTTTGGCTTCGGGCCTTGCTCCGGCTTCGGAACCGTTATTGCGCCGTGGGGGACGATTGCGACGGTTGCCTTGAGGCCTGCGTTCGCCGCCCTGCATGTTGTCGTCACCTCCGCCACCATTCCAGCGACGTCCATTCCCGTTGTCATTACCTTGTTGCTGAGCCGGCCTTGCCTCCTGCGGCTTGCCCGGCTGTTGCGGGGGCAATTGCTGTTTCCCGGTCTCGGCTGCCGGCTGTGCATTGTTGCGCACTTTTGGCGGCCGGCCTCCTTGTTCGCGCGCATCGCCTTGCTTGCCCCCTTGCTTAGGCTTCTTGTTGTTCTTGTTCTTTTTGCGCTTGGCCTTGTCGAAACGTGTCACATCGGCCTGCTCGATAATGTCGCCGAATGCCTTGCGTTCAAATTCGCGTTCTTTGCTGTCGAGCGACAATTTCTCGGGCTTCACCCCGTTTTTGTTCAAAGCTATCACTTCGGCCACACGTTCGGCCGACAGTGTTACAAGGTTGGCAGGCACCGACTTGTCGGTCGAGTATGTCATCTCCCGTTTCAATATGTCGGTTTTGAAGTGGTAATATATATTGTCCTTGGTTTCGAGCCTGACATCCTTTGGCGGCAATTTCTTGGCAACCTCGGCATAGCAGTCAACCTCGAAATTCATGCAACACTTCAACTTGGCACACTGCCCGGCAAGTTTCTGCGGATTCAATGAAATATCTTGGTAACGGGCGGCACTTGTGGCCACCGACACGAAATTGGTCATCCAGCTCGAACAGCACAAAGGCCGTCCGCACGGACCTATACCGCCTATTCGCCCGGCTTCCTGCCGCGCACCTATCTGCTTCATCTCAATGCGCACCTTGAACACATCGGCAAGCACCTTTATGAGTTGGCGAAAGTCGACACGTTCATCGGCAATATAGTAAAATATGGCCTTGTTGCCGTCGCCCTGATACTCCACATCGCCGATTTTCATGTTCAATTTCAAGTCCTCGGCAATCTTGCGCGAACGTATCATGGTGTCAACTTCCTTGGCTTTGGCCTCCTCGTAACGTGCTATGTCGTTAGGCTTTGCTTTTCGGAATATGCGCAATATCTCGGCATCTTGGCGCAAATTGGTTCGTCGCATTTGCAACTTCACAAGCCGCCCGACCATCGACACACGCCCGATGTCGTGTCCCGGCGATGCTTCCACGGCCACAAGGTCGCCAATGGCAAGCTGCAAGTGCTGGCTGTTGCGATAGAATCCCCGCCGCGTGTTCTTGAACGACACTTCCACAATGTCGTCGGCTTGGTTGAAGTCGCCCGGCACGTCGGCGAGCCAATTGAAACTGTGCAACTTGCTCCTCGGGCAGGCACACGCCACCGGCTTGGCACCACCGTTTTGACGGTCTTGCCGAGAGGCATCGCCCGAGTCGCCAACCGCTGCATTCTTATCTTTCTCTAATTCGCTCATTGCTGCTTACTTGGCAAAACTTACGGCACGTGTTTCACGAATTACGGTAATCCTCACCTGCCCCGGATAAGTCATCTCGTCTTGTATCTTCTTGGCTATCTCGGCCGACAGTTTCTCGGTCTGTGCATCGTCGATCTTGTCGGCACCGACAATCACACGCAGCTCGCGGCCGGCCTGTATTGCGTAGGTCTTGATTACGCCCGGATATGAAAGGGCAAGCTGTTCAAGGTCGTTGAGACGCTTGATGTAAGCCTCGACCACTTCGCGGCGCGCACCCGGACGTGCGCCCGAAATAGCATCGCACACCTGCACTATCGGAGCGAGCAGGCTTGCAGCCTCTTCCTCGTCGTGGTGCGCACCGATTGCATTGCATATATCAGGCTTTTCCTTGTATTTCTCGGCAAGTTTCATGCCCAACAGTGCGTGTGGCAATTCGGGTTCTTCGTCGGGCACTTTGCCTATGTCGTGCAGCAATCCGGCTCGACGTGCCTTTTTAGGATTCAATCCGAGTTCCGAAGCCATGATGGCACACAGATTGGCTGTTTCGCGTGAATGCTGCAACAGGTTTTGCCCATAGCTCGAGCGATATTTCATCTTGCCCACAAGCCTTATCAACTCGGGGTGCAAGCCATGTATACCAAGGTCGATAGCCGTGCGTTTGCCGGTCTCGATAATTTCCTCTTCAACCTGCTTGCGCACCTTGGCCACAACTTCCTCGATACGTGCCGGGTGAATGCGCCCGTCGGCAACGAGTTGGTGCAACGCAAGGCGGGCTATCTCACGACGCACGGGGTCGAATCCCGACAGCACTATCGCCTCGGGGGTATCGTCGACGATAATTTCAATGCCCGTTGCAGCTTCGAGGGCACGAATGTTGCGTCCCTCACGGCCTATTATGCGCCCTTTTATCTCGTCACTGTCGATATGGAACACCGTTACTGCATTCTCGATGGCCGTCTCGGTGGCCACGCGTTGAATTGTCTGCACCACGATGCGCTTGGCCTCCTTGTTGGCGGTCATCTTGGCATCATCCATAATATCGTTTATGTATGACGCGGCAGCCGTTTTTGCCTCGTCCTTAAGCGATTCCACAAGTTTCTCCTTTGCTTCCTCGGCCGACAACCCCGACACGTGTTCAAGCGTCTCTTGGACATTGCGCTGCATCTTGTCGAGCTCGGCTTGCTTGTTTTCTACGAGAGCCAGTTGGTTTTCAAGATTGCCCCTCATTGAGTCGATTTCGCTTTTCTTTCGTTGCAAATCGGCCTGTTGTTGCGACATTTGCATTTCTCGCTGCTTGAGTTTTGCTTCGGCAGTCTGCACCTTTGACAACCGCGCATTTGCGGCTTTTTCAGCTTCCGACTTTATTGCCATTTCGGCTTCTTTTGCCTCGATGATTTTATTCTTCTTTATCATCTCGGCTTCAAGTTTTGCCTCATCTATGATGCCTTTTCCTTTTGCCCTGTCAATACGCCGCGAAATGGCTACAGCGGCGACAGCCCCTACGACAAGGCTCACTACGATAGAAACAATTAATAGTATAATATCCATTTGTTGTTTTGTTAAAGTATATAAAAAAACACCGACCAACGCCTCGTAGCAGATTATCAGCTATCTCTGCCACACATCACGTTCCCCGGTGCAGGTAATTGCTTCGTTTGCATTATTGACGCATTGCGTCACTTGCTTGCATGTATGTTACTCGCCGGCCGACTGCCGCTTTTCCTTACTTGTGGCATCTGCAACATGCCCCACCCGTAAATCGTTTTCTTGCGCATTGCTTCACAAAAAATCGCAACGGCCTGTGTGCATCGTGCGCATATCTATATTGCGGCGGTAACTTGCTTTAGGTTATCTTTTAGTGCGTTATATTTTTACAACAATTTCGTCGAGTTGTCGTTCAAATTCTTTCAAAAAATTTGCCACAGCATCACTTTTGGCATTAGTTTCCACTGCAAGCCAAGCAAACTTGAAAGCCACCATTGCCATTATTTCTTCATTGGAGCGTTTGCCTTTGAAGCCGGCTGCATATTTGCTCCATGCTTCATTGAGCATTTTTTCGGCTTTCCTGTATGCTTTTTCTTCGGCCTTGTCTTTAAGTTTCAGTTCAAACTGGTTCAGTCCTGCTATTTGAATCCAAATACGGTCGTTTCCAATTGCTGCCATAGCATCATTCCATTAATTGAGAGATGCACTTGTCGATGTCCTGCACCAACTTGCCAAGCATGGCCCTGTTACGGTCAAGCTCATCGCGGTTGGTAGAGACGGTTCGCGCTATTTTCAGGTAGTCGTAGTCTTGCTGCAACTTTTCCATTTTTGCGTCCATCCTTTCCAACCCCGCTTTGAGTTCTGCATTCTCCCTTTCGACGGCATCCTTTTCGGCCTTGAGTGCATTGTATTTTTCAACAAGCACCTCGGTCTTTCCTATGAGCCGCGTCAAGGTGTCTTGCAGTTCAGGATTCATACTTCGTCATTTTTTTACAAATATAGCAGTTTTAAACCAAAAGACAATAATAATATTGACTTTTTTCACAATTATTGTGCTTAACCATGTCCCGGGACACCCAAAACTCGCCCATTGAGGAAACACATATCAATTATTTCTATCATCCAAAAACATCTCCATTTTTTGTCTTTGCGTCTAAAATACCACAACACGACAAAGGCGAAAATCGCAGGATTCTTTTCCCTTGCGATTCTCGCCTTCGGTTATGCTGTGTCAGTGTTTACTCTGTCCTTGCGACAGGCTCGCAACATTAATCGTCGTCGCGGTGCATTTGTTGCACGTAGATGGCCTTCATGAGGCGTTTGCGCTTTGTCACCGACGGCTTTTCAAAAGCCTGACGTGCACGAAGTTCTTTTACGATACCTGTTTTTTCATATTTTCTTTTGAACTTCTTCAAAGCTCTTTCAATGTTCTCACCTTCTTTTACTTGTACGATTATCATTTTATTCTTGTTTTTTTTAGTTTTAACTATTATATGAATTGAAATCACTGCCACACTGTCGCATACACGCACCTGCACTAATCACGAGCAGAATGCCTCTGCCAATCAACTGCCACCCGGCCGTGTGACTTGCTCCGGACGACCAACGCTTTTTCTTAATATGTACAATTTACTATATTGTCTGTGTCTATATGGGAAGAAAAAAACAACCTCCTCTCTGTTAGTGATTTCGTCTGCATCAACGGCAACAAACGCCATTGAAACGGCTGCAAAGTTACTCATTTTATATGTCATACACAACAAATGCCGCAATTTTCTCATTTTCTTCACGGCAGGCAAAAAATGTCCCCATTTGTTAAACTCGATTAAAAGCCGACGCAATTCTGCATTTTTTGACTATTATTGCAATATCAACGACACTTGCAACACTCGATGAAACAATTTGCCGCATTCATATTAGCCACGGTCATTGCCACCGTTGTCTCTGCACAAGAATTGCCATTGCGCATCTCGGGGCAGGAAATGCGGCAACCACCCGTATTGCGCCTTCACAATGGTGATTTCACCGATCTGCCATACACCTTGACGGTTCCGCAAATATCAGCCACCCGTCCCGAAACGCAGCAAACCGGAACCGCCACAACCAATGAAGCAGCCCCGGCACAACCGGTTGAATACCGCGGGCTTGCAGCACATCCCGGCGACTACAACTTTTCGCGACAATTCGCATTGTCGGGCATCGGCGCAGCAGGCTCGATAGCGTCGTGGAATAGCGGAGGGCTGTTTGCGACAAGTTCCATGAATACGTTTCCCGGAATGGGGAACATCGCATCGGGGACATTAACCGTTACGCAAGACTTCGGCAGGTTCAACATCACAGGTGCCGTAATAGGCACCAAATACCACTTGGACAACCGCCTGTATAACAATTTCGGCGTGGCAGGACGCGTGTCCTACCGCCTCTCCGACAGGTTCACGCTCAACGCATTCGGCAGTTACCGGCAGGGAAACGGGCTGTACCACTCGATGGCGGCAATGTCCTACGTGGCAGCTTCAAATTACGGAGCTACCATCGGCATGGACATAAGCGACAAATTCTCGATGGAAATGGGGGCACAACGCTACTACGACCCTTACAGCCACAAGTGGATGACCGTGCCCGTGTTGATTCCGCAAATAAATATCAACGGCAGTAAGTTTGGCGTGGATGTGGGCGGGCTGCTTTACCAGATATTACACTCGCTGCTGCGCGATTACACCGATGGCGACCGGCAATACGGACCGGCAGGCATCAGAGGCGGCGGCAGCAGGCACGGCAGCGGCCGACCACTGCTGCAGAAGGCATCTTCACTCCACCGCTAAACGGGGCATCACCTCCACAAGCCCTTGAAGTGTGCCATCAGCACTGTCTTAGCCCGTGCGGCTTCGTCGCATCGTATCACTGCCATACCACCCTCGGTGGATTCTTGAGCAAAGGCATATATGTAGTCTATGTTAATATCGTGCTCGGCAAGCAATTGCAACGACTTGTGCAACGCCCCCGCCACATTCTTTACCGACAGGCACAACACATCTTCAAGAACTATGTGATAACCATGATTCTGCAATATATTGAAAGCGAGTTCCACCCTGTCGACCACAAAATGCGCCCTGCCATTCTCACGGCTTCCTCCTGCCGTCATGGCAAGTATGTTTACGCCATGTCGCGACAATATTCCCGTAACCCCGGCAAGCGAACCGGGATGGTCGTCATCAAACCACAATGTTATCTGCCTCGTTTCAATTTCCATAATCTCGTCTTTATTTTGTGTGCAAGAGGGGCAGCCCTATGCAACACCATGCATCAGCCTGCACACACAATAGGCAATCACATCGTCACGATTGCCTTGCAATTGTGAATAATAAAATAAAATGTCGAACCGCTTCCTTTCTTTGAAGTGAATCCCACTTCATCGCCGGTGCGGTCGGCAAGGGCCCTCAAAAACGACAACTCGAGCCCGGTGCCTTGCACAAAGGTATCTATTTTTTCAAAACGGCGAAATATCTTGCTAAAATTTTCCTCGTCGATTCCAATTCCGGTATCTTCCACCGAGATAGTCAAATTTTCTTTACCATCATAGGAATACCCCATTTTCACATGCCCCTTTTGCGTGTTCTTGATGGCATTTGTCATGAAGATTTTCACTATCTTTTTAACCACACGCTCATCGAGGGTAACCATGCAACTTTTATATGGATTGTCGACCAGCAACTTAACATCGGGGTTAGTCATCTTCTTCGACAATTCCAACGCCAGTTCCTTGAAAGTATCGGCAAGGTCGAAAGTCGACGGATAAAACTCAAACGTTCCGGCCTCGATGCTCGACATGTCGAGTATGTCGTTTATCAACGACAACAATTGAGCCGACCCATTGTTTATTATTTCTATATACTGTTCGCGCTCATCGGCGTCGGCTTCTTGCAACAGCGAAGAAAATCCCACTATTGCATTAAGCGGAGTGCGTATTTCGTGGCTCATGTTGTCAAGGAACTGGGATTTAAGCCTGTCGGCAGCCTCGGCTTTCTCTTTTGCCCGTTCAAGGTCGTGCTGAATGTTAATGAGCTCGGTGTTATCCTTACGTATGGCAGTGTACAACGTCACTTTGCCGTCATCGTCATACGCCATTGCACGGACCATCATCGAGGCATAGCGTTTTTCGTCACTGCCGGGATAACAAAACGTCACATCCTTGGAAAACCCTTGGCTTTCACCCTTATCCATAATCTCAAACACATCTTTAAATGCAGGCAAGTATTCAAGATATTTAGACACATCGATAGTCACCTCGCCCGGCACATTATAACCGTTACGCACTGTCACGCTCTTGCGCGGCACATCATAATCCAATTGCGAAATGCCGGTATTTTTCAAGGCAAAATCCATGCGCTCATGGTAATGCTTGAGTTCTATGCTGGTGACGTATGCGTCATTTATGTCTTTTCTAACCCAGTACAGCTTTACATCCCCTTTTTCGTCCCGCAACTCCTTGGAAAACAAAGTATAATACCTGTATACTGGCTTTTGCGGGTCAAAATCGGGAGACTTCATGCGCACGACAATCTCGCCATACTTGTCAAGGCTGCCGCCATTACGGGCGTTGTCTATGTTATTAAGCACCACGAGCCTGTCTTTAGGGTACACGTCTTCGAGTGCTTCGGTAATAGTTTGTTTTGATACCACTTCTCCCGTAGGAGATATTCGCGTGAACATCATCGTGCGTATGTCTATTTCACTGCCTTCAAAACGCCCGGCGTCCATCAAAATCGACAAGCGGTCACGCTCCCTTTGCAACAATCGGCGCCCGCTGCGTATGTTGCGGAACATCCTCACTATTACATACGCAACCACAAGCAACACTACCACCAGCACCCAAATCAACACATAAAAATAGCGAGCATAGAAATTAGGTTCCACCAACCATTTCTTGTAAATGCGGTCATACGTACCATCACGCCTCATGCGCGTCAATTCGCCTGTTATTTCTATGCTTAACGCCCTGTCGTTGGCCACAATGCGTTGTTCCGATGGTGGAATATTAATTGGCTGTAACACAATGTTGTCTATGCCATACCTGTTTACAATATCCCGTGCTATATAAAATCGTGTTATGACTGCATCGAACTTGCCGGCCGACAAGTCCATCATCGCCTGCTTGGGGCTGGAAAAATAAACACCCCTTGAATCAAACAGGGAATCATTCCTTATATATTTCTCGGCATTAGACCCTTTCATAAAAGCAACGGTCTTTCCGCGCAGGTCGGCAATACTTGAATAATTGTCGCCCTCGCGACTTGCTATCGAGATATACATCAACACCGTTATATTACTCTGGTTCAAGAGCATGGGATTGACATCAAGGCTTTCGGCTCCGGGAATCACATCCACCTCCCCTTCATTGAAACGTTTGATTACCGAATCTTGGGAACCCAAGTTTATCGTATAGTCATATCCCAGACGCTCCATGACGGCCTTTATTATCTCCACATTGAACCCCGTTGGACTTCCGTTCTTGTCAAGGAATTCCATTGGTGGAATTGAATCGATGCCCTCAATCACTATGTGCCGCTTGGCACTTGCCGCTTGAGGCAACACTACGACAAGGGATAACATCAAACATATAAATAAGGCTAATGCCTTTTGCTTACTTTTCATTTTTCAACGCTCTTTCTTTACGCCGCTTTTCCTTCATATAACGGGGGATAAACGACAAGTGCCTGAATACAGTCGGCATTGTACCATAATAATGGCACATAATTTTAAAACGCTCCTTCAACGAAGCCCGATGATTACGTTCGGTAGTACCCTCGGTCGTAGTCAGGAAATCAATTATTGGGAGCGGTCCCACGTAGCCGTTACCTTTGCTAAGCAACAGGCAACGTATGCACCATTCATAATCGGCCGAGAAACGATAGCGCAAGTCAAATTGCGGCGCAATGCTGCGTCGCACCACAAATGCCTGATGGCACACCACCATGCCATGCTTGAAACTGTCGGCCGTCAACCGGTCGGGAGCCGTCAAGTGTCTCGGCCCTATTACGTGACGGTCGTCATCGACAAGTTGCGTTTGGCCATACAATATATCATACTCCCCGCTGCGAGCCTTGTCGGCAAGCCTCGACAACACGTCATCGCCGGCAAACGAATCGCCGGCATTAAGGAAAATCAAGTATTTGCCTCGCGCCAGTTTTATCCCCTTGTTCATGGCATCATACAACCCCTTGTCGGGTTCGCTCACTATGCGCAACGGCTTTATTCCCGAAGCCCTGACACAGTCAAGAGTATCATCTGTCGAAGCTCCATCCACAACTACATATTCGTAATCGTCCGACAACTGCCGCCTCACACTCTCAAGCGTGGGATAAATCACTTTACTTGCATTATAAGTCACAGTGACAATACTGAAAAGCCGTTCTTTCTCACAAGGCCCGATTCGTTCTTCCACTGACAAGTAATAGTTTTTTTTAATTAAACAAAACCCTAAAACAAATAGCCGCATCGACCTCACGACATATACTTTAAGTTTATGCTTGAAATCAAGGCAGCTTCCATACATAAATTCAAGACTCCGCACGCGGCGGTGTCCCTTTTTTCTCTTCAGTATGCACAAAAATAGTATTATTTCTACACATGTACAAATTACCCCTCCCCGTTAACTTTTGTTAAATTACATATTCTTTCCACACTGTTTCAAAAGGACACATTAATATAAATTTCACCACGCCCCACATTAAACACCTATACCTCAACAAATTAATATTTTAAAGCACACCAAAAGAGTCTTATTCAATAAAAAAACAGCGTTTTAAATTGCCATTATGAAAAAAATCTGTACATTTGCACCAATTATTTGTTTAATCTATTTAATATTTAACTACAATGGCACATGTAATTACCGACGCTTGCGTTGCTTGTGGCACATGTATGAGTGTTTGCCCGGTTGACGCTATCACTGAAGGCGACATCTATCACATTGACCCAGATAAGTGCATCGATTGCGGCAGCTGCGCTGCTTCTTGCCCGAGTGATGCCATCACTGAAGGTTAATCAAAAGTAACACAAAAACTCCCCCTCGGGGGTTAGGTCTATTCACCATTGCCCCGGCATAGCGGCAATGGTGATTTTTTTATCTTGCAAAAATGGAATTGCTTAAACAACGTATTTTGGAAGACGGCAAATGCTATCCCGGCGGGATACTGAAAGTCGACAGTTTTATAAACCATCAAATGGACCCCGACCTGATGTGCCGGATTGGAGAAGAGTTTGCCCGGCTATATTCAGGTTGCGGAATCAACAAAATCGTAACTATCGAGGCAAGCGGAATAGCCCCGGCCATCATGACAGGTGCAGTGATGCACCTGCCGGTGGTGTTTGTCAAAAAGAAAAAACCAAAGACAATGGAAAACATGCTTGCCACAACCGTGCACTCGTTTACCAAAGACCGCGACTACACCGTGTGCATCAGTGCCGACTTCCTGACCGGCAAAGACAACATACTGTTCATCGACGACTTCCTTGCCTACGGCAACGCAGCCAATGGCATCATCGACCTTGCCCGGCAGTCAGGCGCGCACATTGCCGGTTTTGGTTTTATAATCGAAAAAGCATTCCAAAACGGCGGGAATAACTTGCGTTCCATGGGCTACCGCGTCGAAAGCCTTGCTTCGGTGGCATCACTCGACAATTGTCAAATCACGTTACTCTAATAAAACTCCACACACATAAAAACAGGACAGCAACCAAGAGATGAAAATGATTCAAAATTATTCGGGAACTACTTCCTCTCATATTCAATGCCGGGAATTGGTGGAAGTCATGATTGCCGCAGGTGTGCGCCATGCAGTAGTGTCGCCGGGGTCACGCAATGCGCCTCTCATAATAGCCTTGGCGCGCGAACCGCGCATAAAGAAATGGGTGATAACCGACGAACGCAGCGCGGCATTCGTGGCAATAGGCATAGCACAACGGTTGCTGCAACCGGTTATGATTACTTGCACATCGGGATCGGCTTTGCTCGACTATGCACCGGCCATAGCCGAGGCATACTACAGACACATTCCCCTTATAGTGGTATCGGCCGACCGTCCAAACGAATGGATCGACCAGAACGACAGCCAAACGATAAGGCAACACGCAGCACTCGCCGCCATAGTAAAACAAAGTTACAATCTTCCCACACATTGCAATGAAGAAAATAGTCGATGGTATGCCAACCGCATAATTAACGACGCTGCCATTACCGCCACCTCGGCACCAATGGGTCCGGTACACATCAACGTGCCTCTCGCCGACCCATTATGCAACACTGTCAAATTGCCACAAGGCCAAACCCGCATAATATCGGCACTTCCCATACGCCATGAAATCGAGAGCTCGGCCATCTCACAACTTGCAAGCACCGTCGCATCGACCGAACGTGTAATGATATTGGTTGGCTTCCACGAGCCATCACCGTCACTCAATGCTTCTCTTTCCCGCCTTGCCCGGTTCGACAATATCACAGTGCTCACCGAGACCATTTCCAACCTTCACGACGACAATTTCATTTCGGCAATCGACCGCACTCTTGGCGTAATGCCGGGCAACGAGGCTGCACTGTATGCCCCGCAATTGCTCATTGTGGCAGGTGGCGCACCGGTATCAAAAGTTGTCAAGAAATTCTTGCGCCGATACCCGGCCATGCAACAATGGCGTGTCGGTAACGACCGTTGCATCATCGATACCATGCAACACCTTACAATGCGCATCGATTCATCGCCCGAACAGTTCTTCAACGACATTCTCCTCGCCTTGCCCGAATGCACGCAACCCGGTCAGTGTGCCGGATATGCTTCATTGTGGCAGAAACTTGCCGGCGATGCAGCAGCATGGCACGCACAATACGTCAACGATGCACCTTGGTGCGACCTCAAGGCCTTTTCCTTAATCATGCACAACCTCCCGGCCAATTGCACCCTTCATCTGTCAAATGGCACATGCATTCGCTATGCCCAACTGTTCGGCACGCAGTGCCACATTCCGTGCTATTGCAACCGTGGCACATCGGGCATCGACGGCTCCACATCGACGGCTCTTGGCACATCGCTTGTGGCTCCCGGTGACGAAACCACCCTGCTGATAACCGGCGACATGAGTTTCGGCTACGACCTTGCCGGAATTGCCTCGCAATACGTCAGCCGCAGATTCAAGATAATTGTAATGTGCAACGGCGGCGGAAACATCTTCAGGTTCCTCAACGGCACCTCCGAATTACCCGAACTCGAAGAATACTTTGAAGTGTCACGCACTACACGCATACAGGCATTGGCATCGGCCTTTGGATTCGACTACTTTGAAGCAACCGATGCAGAAACCCTTTCTGCCACAATCGGCAGGTTTTACGAATCGACGCAACAAGCAATACTCGCCATCTACACTCCTGCCCGTGAGAATGCCGCAATACTGCGCCGATACTTCAGAATGTAGCCGATACACAATTTGCCACGCCTTGCACCGTTATATATAAAAAAACTTTTATAACGACACGACAAACATGGGCAGGCGACTTATAATTTCGTTATTATATATAATGGCTGCGGTAACACAAGTTGCCGCACAAGGCGTTATCGGCAGTTTGAAAATACACCCGATATTTGGCAATTCCATTACCAAGATAATCGACACCGGCGACATGGTGTATTACCTTTCCGACAATACACTCTTCAGTTATGACAAAGCCAACGACGAAAGCGACAGTTATTCTCGCAATAACCGGCTAAACGACAGCTTCATAAAAGACATATACTACAACTATGACCGCAATTACCTTGCCGTCGTGTATGAGAATTCAAATATCGACGTTTTGACTGCCGACGGGCGCACAGTCAACCTGCCCGACATATACGATGCCGACATACAGACCGAACGCGTAATCAACGACATAACCTTTGCCGACGGGCGCATGTTGGTTGCAACCGACTTCGGTTACGTGGTATTCAACGACAACCGGTTTGAAGTGGAATTTTCGCGCATTTTCAATGCCGAAGTACACTCGGTGGCGGCTACCGACGATTACATCTGGGTAAATGCCGACTATCTCTACTATACTCCTATCGACAATCCCGGCTACACACTCGCCGACATGACGGCTACCCCACTGCGCGAGAACGCCAAACTATTGCCTAAACCCGATGACCCCACCACCGGCAACGCCATACTTTTTGCCGGCGGCTGGCTTTACAGCCCATACATCGACAACAACGGCATTTACGGCGTCGACATTGATTCGCAAGAAGGTGCCAGATACATACAACCCACCCGCGAAGGGTTCATTGCCATAACAGGGAATGGCAGCAAGCTACTATACTTGAATGTAAGGGGATTCGTCAATTCCACATACACAATTCCCGAAGAACTGACCGGTTCGCTATTCTCGTCGATGGAAGAAGAAGGCAACTTATGGGAACTTAGCACCAAAGGCATTCGCCACATAAGTCTTGACACTTCGGGCGGAACAACCGTGCTTTCCGATTATTATCGTCCCAATGCCTCATCGGTATTGCAACCTTTCAACTTGGTATTTAACGACATCACCGGCGCTTTACTGGTTGCAAATAGCGGACAAACCAACGTGAACAATGTCTATAACAAGTTACCGACTACCATAAGTTCTCTGTCAACCGGTTGGTGGTCCGACATTCTCCCCGATAACATGACATTCTCAAGCCCTGCATCAGATGGTATTTTAACAAGCATTTACCACCCGATATTCAGCCCTTTCGACCCCGAAACATATTTCATGGGTACCCGATTTGAAGGGGCGTTAAGGATTAAAGGCAATAAGGTTGTCATGAAATACGATGCCGACAACTGTCCGTTCGATGATACCACATTCGGCGACTCCCCGGCAATATGTGTTCCGGCATTACAATTCGACGCTGCAGGAAACTTATGGTTAATTCAAGCCTCCGGCACTACCAAGGTGCTGGTACTTCCAAATGATAAAGTTCAGTCGTCCAATATCACGGCATCCGACTGGATTACCGTAAACCTTCCCATACCATCAACCTTGTCGTTCAAGCTACAGATGTACATCACACGGCGTAACGACATTAAAATTATTATTAATGGAGATTTCGACGGAAGCATTTATTTTGTTTATGACAATGGCAACCCGGCATCGACATCGATTCAATCTGCATCGTTTGCACCGGGACAACTTTACGACCAAGACGGTACCGGATACAGTTGGCACGACCTCACCTGCCTTGCCGAAGATGCCGACGGAAATGTGTGGCTCGGAACCGACAACGGAGTGGTGAGGTTCAATCCGGCAAATGCGTTTGCGTCAAATTTCTCGGTAACACGCCCGCGCATTCCGCGTAACGACGGCACGAACTTTGCCGACAACTTGCTCGACGGGATAACTGTCACATCGATTGCAGTAGATGGAGGCAATCGCAAATGGATAACCACCGCCGGAAACGGCATATATCTTGTGAATCCCGACGGAAGCGAAGTGTTGAGACACTACACTTCGGAAAACAGCCCATTGCCGAGCGATGAAACATACTCGGTGTGTTGCGCAACCAATTCCAATTCGGTATTCGTTGGCACATCGGCCGGAGTGGTTGAAATATACAGCGACGCTTCACAACCAAGCCCCGACTTCGACAATGCGTATGCATATCCCAATCCCGTAAGGCCCGAATACAACGGCGACATAGCCATCGTCGGACTAATGGACAACTCATTGGTTAAGATTGCCGACTCGGCCGGCAACGTCGTCAGGTCTCTGCAATCCATCGGAGGCACTGCAATTTGGGACGGCTGCAACTCGGCCGGACAACGGGTAAAAACAGGCGTTTACTACGTACTCGGCTCGCAAAGCGACGGGTCAAATAAAAATGGAGGCGTAGTCACAAAAATCCTGTTCATCAATTGACAGTTGACAATTGATAATTGTCAATTGTCAATAAAAACTGCCGCAAAATGGGGCTCCAATCTCCCCCATTCTGCGGCAGTCGCGTAATCATCACAAATATATGCTATTCCACGTCTAAATTGTGCTTGACAGGCGACAGCGTGAAAGTAAATTCATAATCGGCGTATGGCAACAGGTATTGCGGTAACGGCCATGCTCCCCAGCTATCGACACATCCAAGACCCATTTGTACCTTGTCGATAAGCAGATTGGTGAGATTGGACTGCGGTACCTCCGGCGAGTGGCGTTGATCTTTTGCCTCGCCGTCATCGAGCGACTCAATGGTGTAATGCAACGCCGATGCCGAGAACGGCGATTCGGCCACAACTTCAATGCCCATGCCCGACGGCTTGCTCAACCTCCACCACCTTATGTCGGTCTTTGTTCCGGTCTCTTGCGGGCGAATATATGGATAGAATTGCTCATCTACACTCTGCCTGTAAATACCCAGCAAGGTATTGTGGTTGCGGTCGCTGTAATTCTCACCGGGCCCGCGTCCGTAATACTCTATGGTTTCAAATTCCTTGGGCATGGTCAGTTGCATGCCAAATCGGAACATCGGCGGCACATCGCCGGTTGCATTGCCTGCCGTCATCTTCTGCGTCACCTTCACACGTCCTTCATTATTAATAACGTATGTAAGTTGCAACCGGGCACTTACGGCCGGTATTTCATAATCGGCACTTACAACAGCCAATCCCGACTCCATCTTGGCCAAAATGTTTTTCAACTTGATTTCGGGATTGCGCCACACGGCAAACTTGTTGTTCAACCCGGCTCCCATGTCGTTATCGGTCGGAGCACGCCAGAAGTTTGGAGTCAATGCACCCTCCTCATTTATCAATTCATTGCCATCCACGGCATAACGTGTCAGATACCCCGACCTGCGGTCAAATTCTATGACAAAGTCGTCTCCTGTCACAATTATATAATCTTTGCGGCTGTCAACAATTTGCGGCACCGGTGCCATGTAATTGGCTGTAGCTGCATTTGTAAATTCTGATTCATCGGGCTTGTAAGGCACAAGCACAAATTGGTCTTTTGCTACTTCGGTGCCGGCAGGAGTGAGCCCTTCGCGATTCTTCAACTTGTATCTCACATTAAGCAACCACTCCTTGCAAGGGCAAGTCTTGCCCACCGCGAGCGTCACAGCAGCAGTCTCTTGCGGTGCAACATCTAAACTCTCCACCCTGCCGGTACGCACAACCGTTCCGCCGGCAAGCAATTCCCACTCCATGTAATAGGCCGACAAGTCGCGGAAGAAGTTTTCATTGAAAATCTTCACTTCGGCCGCACCATCGGCCACATTTCCAAGAGTGGTCCATACATTCTGATAATAATAAGCTATTTCGTATGCATGAGGGTTAGGCACACGGTCGGGACTTATCATGCCATTGCCGCAGAAGTTGTTGTCGGAAGCGTCATAACGGTTGAAATCGCCACCATAGGCATATATCTGCACTCCGTCCCGGCCTTTCCACCTCAGCGGTTGGTCCACCCAGTCCCAGATGAAACCACCCTGAAGGCTCGGATACTTGCGAATCAAATCCCAATACTCCTTGAAGCCTCCGCCCGAATTTCCCATGGCATGGGCATACTCACATTGAATCAGCGGCTTGGTGGTGTCGGTGCGACGGCCGTAATCTTCCATGCGCTTGTAGTCGGCATACATCGGGCAGAACACATCGGTGAAATCATTCTCACCGGCTTGCTCATATTGCACGAGGCGGCTCGGGTCTTCGGCCTTAAGCCAACGATACACGGCTTCAAAATTTGGGCCGAAACCGGCTTCATTGCCCATCGACCAAAAAATTATGCTCGGGTGGTTGAAGTTACGCTGCACGTTGCGCTCGTTGCGTTCCTTATGGGCAAGAGCGTAATCGGCATTCCGTGCAAGCGTCTCGTCGCCATAACCCATTCCGTGAGATTCTATGTTGGCCTCGGCCACCATGTACAGGCCATACTTGTCACATAGTTCATACCAACGATAGTCATCGGGATAGTGGCACGTGCGCACGGCATTGACATTCATTTTCTTCATCAACTGCACATCTTGCAACATGCGCTCATACGAAACCACATATCCGCCGTCGGGGTCCATCTCATGGCGGTTCACACCCTTGAACAGCACCGGCTTGCCGTTGACAAGCACTTGGTTGCCCCGGGCTTCAACCTTGCGGAAGCCAACGTTGAACTTCAGCACCTCGCCGCTCCCTTGCATGGTTGCCGTGAGCGTATACAAGTAAGGCGTTTCGGCCGACCACTTGTGGGGATTCTCCACCTCCATCACTGTCGTGCCGTTGCCGGTTGCCGTTGCCTCGGCCACCTGCCTGCCGTCGGCATCGGTCAGGTCGAGGGCAACCGTTCCTTTCCCCTTCAAGTCAAGTTCAACAGCGAGCGTTCCGTCCTTATATTCCGGGTCAAGGTCAGGAGTAAAACGCAAATCCTGTATGCGTTTTTTGCTTCGGGCATACAAATAGCAATCGCGGGCCACGCCCGAAAGTCGGAAGAAGTCTTGATCTTCGAGGTAACTGCCGTCACACCAACGGAACACTTGGAATGCTATCAGGTTTTCTTGCCCCGGCTTGAGGTAGCGCGTCAAGTCAAATTCGGCTTCGAGCTTGCTGTCTTCGCTGTAACCCACATATTTGCCATTTACCCACAAATATATGCACGAAGTCACCGACCCGAAGTGCACAATTATGTCCTTCCCTTTCCACGATGCCGGCACGGTAACAGTGCGGCGATACGAACCCACATGGTTCTCTTCCACCGGCACCTGTGGCGGATTGTTCTCAAAGTAATTTGTCCACGGATATTGTACATTCACATATATGGGGTCGCCATATCCGTTCAGTTCCCAAATTCCCGGCACCTGCATCACTGCCCAGTCACCGTCGTCATATCCTGTTTTCCAAAAGTCGGTCGGACGGGCATCGGCATCCTTCACCCAGTTGAATTTCCACGACCCGTTCAGCGTCATGTAATTTGTGGAATTTTCTCGGATTCCCTGCCGGGCAGCTTCTTCGCTCTCAAACGCAAAATAATTTGTGTGCATCGGAGCGCGATTCACTGCATTCACCGCAGGGTCTTGCCACTCGTTCGACTGCGCACTCGCAACAAGTGCCACAGCCGACAAGGCAATAGTAGTAAAAAGTCTCATGTTGTTTTATATTAGGTTATGTTATTACTCTGTCTACAAAGTTAATACAATCCCAATAAATCCCTAACAAATTCCGCCATTCTTGGCTATAAAAAATGAGGGGTGTATCAAAACCTTGGCAATCATTTCCACCACCTACCTCACCCACACCCCGACGCATTTCATATTTCGGCAATTATTCATAAATTTGCACAAACTGACCCATTTTCATTAATTTAGCGTTGCGCCCGACACGTACCTGCAGGGCTTTTATTTATGAGAAGTTTAAAATTATTTTCGATGTTGCTTGCTGTGGCAATCTCAAGCATTTGCCTCACAAGCTGTGGCGATGACGATGATGTGAACAATGCTCCCACCGAGCCAAGTGCCAACGGCATAGTGGGCACGTGGCGCAACCCTTCACCGGCAAATGGCAACTTGCATGAACAGTACTTGTTCCAAGAAAACGGCGATTACACTTATGTCGTAATCGAATCCGCCACATCGTTCGTATTGGAAGCCGGGACCTACAGGCTTGAATCATCGGGTGTGCTCAGTTTAAATTGCATCAGGGGCGATAATCCCGGTCGGGTGGAATACAGTTGCAGCATCGATGGGAACGAGATGGAGATTACCGGGCAAAATGGACATACTTCATATTCCCGAGTAGAAAACAATGCGGGCAATATTACCGGAACTTGGGAATGCGAACAACTCAATTACGACGGAACGTATACACATTACACGTATGTATTCAACACCAACGGGACATATTCATACGAAGTGCCATCGGCATTCGGCGGACTGAATCATGAATCGGGGAGATATTCTCTCGACCCCGGGAATGGCTTGATAACCTTCAATGATGAAAACGGCGAGCAAACCACTACAACATACATGCTTATTGATGATTTCTTGATAATAAACGGGTTGCAGATTTTCACTCGCACAAGTGGCGGCATCGTAGATGTGGATGATTCGATTGTCGGCTCGTGGCTGTATGAGGAACCCGGGTACAGGGAAATATACACCTTCAACGCCAACGGAACTTTCACAGACACGTACAACGATGAGTTTGACACCCCTCACGAGTTGACCGGCAACTACGAAACCTCCGGCAACACGTTGACACTGCACTATATGAGCAACGGTACAGTCATCGAATCAGAAACGGTAACTTTCTCAGTCTCAGGCAACGTGCTTACTCTGACCGATTCCGACGGAGATTCCATTACACTTTCCCGAATCGGGTGAGCTAATAACTATTTATACATAAACCATTTACGCACAAAAGCTGGTTGTAGAGGGTGTATCAAAATTAATAAATGAGGCAACGTTACTTACGAATTATAATTTACAGTAACTTCCCCTTACATTTTATATATT
>CALUMZ010000037.1 GCA_944321865.1 uncultured Muribaculaceae bacterium | reverse complement strand
TTGTTTTGGCACCGGGCGAAGGGGAGCATGAGCCTGTGCCACCACCGGCGGGGCGGCAGGTAGCTCATGGAGTTGTGGGTGCCAATGATTGTTTCAATACCTTGCTTGTTTATCATACCTCATTCGTTTTTGTTCGTTTCTACAAATTTGTTCTCGATTGCCCAACACAACATGGAATAGGCAGCGTCGATTAAATCCTTTTCTATCATTATTTCATGATAGATTTCAAACCCGTATCTATCTGTATTTCCGTATGCTATTCTATTATTCTCGAAATCTATGTATAATGATGCATACCACGTACAACCATCTTTCGATATATCTTTCGGCAGCGCATCCAGCACGTCCTGCAAGGTGTAGGCGGGAATAAACTCCCAGTGCATAAAACCTACGGTTGGAGCATTATTCCCTTTTATCAGAACCCATTTTCCATAGTGGGTTGCAGCACGAGGATTGTTATCCACACATCTTGCCCAATACAACATTGTTTCTTTCAATTCCAGCCCCAGCTCTTGCAGGTGCTGCATCTGATGTGCGTCTAAGCATTGTTTTGATTTCATATAATCCCTTTCTTTTGTAGATATTCTGCCATTTTGAACGCATTGAATAAACCAATCTGTTAGTCGGAGCAATCTCCCGCATATTCCATAATTGTTTGGTCATCGGCGTTCCCGTTCAGCCAATCGTTGAATGTTTCCGTCAATTCTTTATTGTATTCCTCATATTCCTCCTTGTCGTACATGTCATCTTTCTCGTTAACAACGATACCAAGGATATTTTTCATGATATGACGAACCTCCCTCGTCGTTGCAGGGCGTTTTGTGACAAGCCCGTGGGAGAAACCGTTGGGAATTAACACCTTGACCGATTTTAACTTAATTGTCGTTGTCTTTATATTTTCCATAATCCTTACTTTTTAATCAGTTTAATCGCTTCCTGCAAGCCTGTTTCGAGCGCGGCTTCGTAGCTTGCATATTTTTGGTCGGACGGTTCAAAATCACCTTCCCAAACCATATCGTCCATATTACCAATGAAGTATTGCCAATTAACCCCGTCAAATAGTGGTGGAATGAAAGTAACATCTACTACTATTGTGTGTACTTCCCGAAGCCACCTCGCCGCCAAAGCCTGCGTTGGGCACGAAGTTGCACACTGACTTTTGTTGAAATTTTCCGGGCAATCACAATGCCATATTGTGCCACGCTCTGTGTATTGGTTAAAGCACGGCACGTCAAACCCTGCCTCTTTCAGCATTTTCGCCGTGTCGAACGAGACAAATTGTTCTTTTATCATAACTATTCCTCCCACTTGATTATAGTAGTTGCAACATAGTTATCTCTATCAATTATTTGCGCAGATGCGATTGCGGCGTCCTTTGAAGAATAAATGTTATCATCCTTAGTTATGTTCGCTCCATCACAATCGCGATACACATTAACCCATCCCTCTTTCTTTTCGGGGAGCATCATAAGGTCTAATTCTCCTTCCATACTTCCTACAAGCAACCCGTCTTGCGTATAGGCATGAACAAGTTCATTATCATTATCATTAACCATCGCAACAATAGGATAATTATACCCTTCATGATAGAATTTCCTATCAAAGCAAATAATCCTTGCCTTTTTCCCGTCCCTTGTGCAGACGGGCTTGCCTGCCTTTGCCGCTTCGAGGTCGAATGTCTTCAATTTGAGTTCCTTTTCTTCCATATCTTCTTTGGTTTGTTTGATTTCTATTTCAATCGTTTTGGCGTATCGGGCGCATTTGTCACGGTACGGACAGTTGCCGTTCTTCGCCTGTGTGAACTTCTCATGCCAAGCATCCCAGTTTTCCAATCCTTTGACCGTTTCATCGTTACGCAAAAAGTCCAACAAATCGAAGCACATAAAAGCCTTACTATCTAATTTTCCATCATGAAGCTCTACAAGCCCGTTACTCTGCGGTCTGCCCATCATGACCTCCTTTCAGCAGTTCGGGGTTGTCAAAAAATATTTCTCTTGTTCCCATCGTTTTCTGTTTGTTTTATAAAAGTTTTTCGTTTATTTTCATATCCTTTGCATTGGCTGCCACATGTAGTCTCGCATTCATTCAGTGCGCACCAGCCAAGCCCGAGGGCATCTTCATTCGTGAAATGGCGACATGAGCCGCAGCACTTGGTTTCATGTTCCGTTGTCATAGCTTGATTGTCTGCGTGTATTTCAGCTCGCCGGTGTAGCCGCGGGCTTTGAGTTCTTCCATGAGTTGCCTTGGGGTGAACGCCGCAAGTTCCGGGTTGACTTTACCCCCCCCGATTTGAGGCACTTTCAGCTGTGGCAACTTGGGCTTTATCCTCATTCTGTTTAATTCGCGTTGGCATTCTTTACAATACGGCTGCAAGCCGTCTTTTGTCCTTTTGTGCTTGTTGAACTCGCTTTCGTCTAATTCGCGTCCGCACCTTTTGCATCGTTTCATGTCCGTTTTTTTGTTTTTTATTTTACTTTATGCCTCCAAGATAAAATAGCGGGGCGGTTATTTTATCATAATATCCCTATGCGCTCGCGGACGGTGTTGGCGACCACGTTTGCCATGTTGTACATGGTCTTTTCTTCCACGGCTTCCACCACATCTGCGAAATGCTCCGACAGTGCCGGTATGCCGTACAGGTCGATGAACGCCACTGCATCGTGGGCGGCTTTAACCAACCGCTTCATGCGTTCGATATAGTCGATTTTCACAACGTCTTTCGGCAACGCCTCTTGGAACTCCATCGCTTTGAGGTAGAGCAAGTCGGCGCAAACCGACATTTCAATCATTTTCTTGCACAGCCGGTTGCGCAGCTCCTTGTCGCCGTCGGTGATTTCGTACAGGGAGACATGCTCCTCGGCTTCGGCTGCCTGTCGTGCTTGCTGCAATTGTTGCATCAGGCAGGCGACTTTTGCATAGTCCCGGCGCGCCTGCGCCTCTTTCATTCGCTTTTCAAGTTTGTTTATCCTGTTTCCCATCGTTTCTGTTTTTAACTTTAGGTTGTCTTATTGTTCCTCGCATTCATACTCTTTGCCTATTTCATATTGGAATCCACGACATTTCATGTCTTTGTCGAATCCCTTGTAGCCTGTTGTCTTTTTCGTTTCTTTTTCCATTCTATTTTTTTTTACCAAGTTGTTATGTGGTCTTGTTTGTTAAGTTCTTCGATTATTTCAAGTTCGTGTCGCAACAGCGGCCATTCGGTTACTTCCTGTGCCGCCTTGAATGATTTCGCCGCCCACATTGTTGATGTAGTAGTCATAATCCGGAGTAAAGGTAAACACCTTGGACATATACAACCTGTCGTACTTGTCAAACGGATTGTACCATTCAACACTGTCTCCGACCGACTTGTGATAAGCCGAAATTTTCATCAATGCGAGGTTTGGATATTTGCTATCCACGGCAAGCAGGGCAACATTCATAGCTCCTTCTATTTATTCAGACTTTGCAGACTTATGGTTTTTTCCTTCCGCTACACGAATACGAGCTGCAAGGATATAGTAATATGACTTCATTACTTGATATTGAGCATCCAACAGAGATGTCTCAAATATCGGCAGCTTGTTAAAAGTCACGCTATCGAAGAACGCATACAGTTTATCCATTTTATCCTCCAATTCTTTCAACTCCATATACATCCTGTCAAGGAATGTGTCTGCAACTTGATAGCTTCTCTCAAAAACATCTTTCGGAGACCAACTGTCGTATGTTGACCCGTCCGGATTGGTGTATTGCACATGATAACCAGAACGCCACTCATGATTGTCTGTATTTGGACGGGCAAAGCCTTTTTTAATGGCTATACATTCGTTCATAGGCTCTGCCATAATTTCTTTTGTTCCGATATACTTTTTCATCTTGATACTATTTTGATTGGTTGTTGATTGGTTCATAATGAGGACACTGTTTGATTTTCTCCTTGTATGCAGGAGGAATCCAATACAACGGTGTGTCCGGCGGATCCGGCAGATAGCGTTTGCAACTTTTCCGGATTGGGCAGGTAACGCCCGAACAATAAGCATAATCTCTATTCATAGCGAATTGATAATTTTTTGTTTTACTTTTTTCTGAATGATTCTTCCGTTCCAAAATCAACGATATGCATCATTTCCCGAAAACGGTCTGCGATGCGCTCGTCATAGTAGGTTGATATTTCCCCGGCTGCGAGGTTGGACGATACAAGGGTACAGAATTGCTCGTCATAGCGGAAGCAGATAATGTCCATGGCCGCCGTAACAAAATCTCCATAGGACATGCTCTCTTTCGGTTCTGAACCGAGGTCATCTATGGCAAGTATCTCAATCGTCCGGGCAGATTTGTACCTATAAACCTCCTCCACGTTCTCACGAGTAGGGTTATTGTATGCTTTGGCAAGCATCACAAGCTCCTTTGCCGACAGAATGATGTATCCGGGTCTGGGATACGCTCCCTCTCTTGTACCCTCGTTTGAAGTCAATACCCTGTACAGGTTCTGTAATGCTTTCAAGACCGTAGTCTTGCCGTTTCCGGCTCCGCCGCACAGGAACAGCCCGAATGTCGATTCTTTCGATGTAAGCCACTTGGAAATGTCCCACAGATGTTTCTTGTACTCCTCCGTAGCGACAAATTCCCTATGCCTGCGTATAACCTCAACCCTGCAAGCCTCTATCAGCATTACATATACTTGCTTCGGTGTATATGGAAGCCTAAAACGACCCCCCATATTCCTTCGTTTCATCAGCAGAGAGAACATGTGCTCTGCGTTGATTTCTTCGTTCGGATCTAACTGTAACATCTTTTTCTTGTTTCTTATTCTTGTTGATTACTATGCGCAGCCATGAGTTGAAGTGCTGCTTCGCATCCTGCATGGACTGATGGCGTTCCTTGCCGTCAGCCACACACTGCACCTTGAATTCATCAAGACTGTTCCGAAGCTGCTCTATGTTCACAGAGTGAAGCTGCCGCAGTCCGTCAAGCCAACTTTCATCTTTTTTCAGTTGCTCAATTTCCTGCTCCAGAGTTAACGTATAGGCTGCTTGTGTAGGTTCAACCGTCATGGCAGGACTTTCAGTCTGTACTTTTTTCTTTCTGACCGGTTTGGGTTTGTCTGCTACTTTTGGCTTGTAGTCCAATAGATTGTATTCGCTGACAGTTGCTGTCCGCTTGCAAAGCCTGTTGATGTTCATGTATCTTTCCTGTATTCCTTTCGATGTCATGACCCCCTCCGCTTTATAAAGTTCTTTGGAGAATAACCCAATGTTCAAGCAGCAGTTGATGACCTCCTGTATATACGCCTCATCGTACCCGGTCTGTTCCGAAATTACAAAGGGCAGCTCATTGTCCCACCGGATGTAGTACCCATCTTTGTAGATAATACAGAGCAGGAGAGCATATACAGTCACAGCCTTGCCGCCTTGATACTTGATTAGCTTCCGAATGCGCAGGTCTTGGAAGAAGTCTATGTCGAATGGAAAGTATTCCAAACCAGTCTTTACAGTACGAGCCATAATCATACGGTCTTTTTAGTTATCGTTACTCAAATAGCTGCCCACCTCACGGATGAAATCGTCAAGTGAACGACACACAACATATTTGTACTCGGCATTTGCGCAAACAGTCTTTTCCCATTTCTTCTGTGAGTCGGATTGCCTGCCTTTAGGCGTTTTCATTTCAATAAGCAACGCTCCGTAGTCACGGTTGCTTATCAGCAGTACCAAGTCTGCGACTCCGGGGACAACGCCCTCGGCTTTCAGTTTTGCCGCAGTCGTGGCATCCCTTCGTCCTCCATTCGGCACGGCGAACAGCCTGCCGTGGAGTTTCGGGTATTGGACATTGAACCACCGCACACACGCACATTGTATGCGATGTTCCTCGTCCGCCGGATGCTTACGGGTGTTGGCGTTCATCGCAGCCATCATCTCGTCAAATGTCAATTTCTTCTCCCCGTTCATTGTTCATGCGTGATTTCAATTGCTTGCTGACGATGAGTTTCGCTATCTTCTGTGCAGGGATCATTACGGTTGTTCCCTTGCCGATGTTGCGAGCCTTTCTTTCCTTTGCCGTGCGAACCTTGAATGTTCCAAAGCCACGGACATAAACATTTTCTCCCTTGCAGAGAGATTCTGAAACGGCTGCAAACACAGCTTCAACGCCGTCAATAGCCTGTGAACGGCTTAATGTAGTGGTGCGTACCACTTGTTCAACGATGTCTGATTTCTTCATTGTCTTTTTGATTAAAAGTGAATAATTTCCTTTGTAACTTTTTTACCTGTTGCCTGATAACCCATGCCCGACAAATGTTGCGTTGTCCGGGGAGTGTGTCATACACCTTGGCTGCGTCATCAAGATACTTGATAATCTTCTGCATATCAGTTTTGCATATTTCCATATCTCCATTTGAAACCAGCAGATTGTTTATATTTACCTTGACAACACCTTGTAATACACTCGCTCCTAACGCCGAAGTGCCGTGCAGCCTCTCGTGTTGAAGGGAATGTTGCCATATCTTTCCCATCAAGTGACATTTGTACTACTTGTTTCGCCAAATGGTGATTAGTGTTAAGCCGGCTCTTTATTCTATCTCGTAGCGTTCCGTAATTGGAATTGTATTTATTGGTACACCATTCCAAGTTTGAAACGTGGTTATTGGTAATATCCTCGTCCTTGTGATTGACCGCAGGAGCATTATCAGTGTTGGGCAGAAAAGCCATTGCAACCAAGCGATGTACTGTAAAAGATTTCATCTTACCTTCTTTAGACAGTGTTACTCGCTTATATCCGTCATGAGTGGTATTTGGGCGCAATAAACGTGGATGTTTCCGCAGTATATATGCTTTACGCTTAGTCGAATAACATATAAGAGAGCGGACATTGCCGCAGTCGGAAACCTCATAACGACCCTCATAGCCTATTATTTCTTTCCACTGTTCCATTTGTAAATAAATTTACGAGTTGTTCAAAATAGATTTCATCAGTAGGTATATCGTCATCAGAATTCATAATCTGATTTGCGACATTCTTTTTGTCTTGTATCAGTCGATACACAACAGTATCAATAGTGCCTTTGGCGAGTAAGTAATAGCAGGTGACATTGTCTTTCTGCCCGATACGGTGCGCCCTGTCCTCGCATTGACAGCAGTCGCAAAAAGTCCACGGCAGTTCAAGAAATGCAACAGACGAAGCAGCCGTCAGGGTCAGTCCCACGCCAGCCGCCTTGATGGAACAGATAATGAGCTGCACGGCAGGATTGTTCTGGAAAGCATCGACCGCAGCCTGTTTGTTTGCCGGATTGTCCCGACCTGTCACGGTAACCGATTTTGGGAATGCCTTTTTCAACTCGTCCACAATGTCGTGGAGCGAGCAGAATACAATCAGCTTCTTGCCACTGTCCAGAAATGTCCTTATGAAATCCACTGCCTGTGAAATCTTTCCCATTGTGGCCAAGGAGCGCAAAGTCATGAACCTTACCAGAGCCTCCATGCGCATCTTGCGGCGTATCTCCCAATCGGAGCATTCCTTATATTGCCTCAGATATTCGGCAAGATCTGCGGCGGCAAGATTGTATTCCGGGGCATTGGAAATCTCGACATACAGATCCACCCGTGTCTTGTCGGGAAGCTGCGGCAGCACTTTCGCCTTTTCCCTGCGTATCATGCATGTTTCGTAAAGTTGTCGGCTCAACACGGACAAGGGGACAGCCGGTTCTGCCATTTTATCCCTCGGATCCGTGCAGTAGTCAGCCATGAACTGCGCCCGACCTCCGAATTCAGAGAGACGGTTCATGATTGACAGTTGCGCAATCAAGTCCTCCGGACGGTTCACTACAGGCGTACCGGAAAGGAGGATTATCCATTCCTTGCCGACAGAAAGCCCCTTTGTGAAGATTGTCTGCTGTGCTGACGGGTCTTTCACCCGGTGGCTCTCGTCAATGATGATTGACTTGAACATGCGTATTTGCGGGCAGAACACGACATCTTTCAGCCGGAAGTGCTTGCCACCCTTTATGTCCCACACAAAGTATTTGCGCAGGCTCTCATAATTGACCACCGCCACTTGGTGCATTCCCATCGTAAGAAGATAGCTCCAAGTAGTGCGCACGGCATTGTCAAGCACAAGCGCACTCTTATCCGTGAACTTCCCGAACTCCCTTTGCCAATTTATCTTCAGCGAGGACGGGCAGATGACCAGACAGGGATAGGCGTTTGCGGTATCCACTATGCCTATGCTCTGCAAGGTTTTTCCCAAGCCCGGTTCATCGCCTATGATGATGCGCTTATGCTCCAAACCGAAGCGGATGCCGTCCTGCTGATAGGGATAAGGCTCTATTTTGAGATTATGTTTAAGCGTATTGTTCATTTGAAGTTCTCTATTTCAGTTATTAAATCCTGCTTGTCAAGCCCCTTGATGTACTTGTCAAGCACAAGGTCAATGCATTGGTTATAGAAGCGTTCAAACTCGTACTGCTCCATCGCTGCGAATGATATGCTTCCGTACTCTATTTCCTTTTCCCCTCTCTCGTTGTAGGTTGAGGAGAAATAGCCCAAGTCCCTTTTGAACCGGCGCAGCATGTCGTCCTCGTTTTTTATCTTCCAATATTCTGCAAGCCGGGAGGGCAGGTTGTCGAATGTAAGGCGTACCAGAGCGAAGAATTTTTTGTGAAACTCATAGTTCCGGGGATTGCTGACCTTGCACTTGACAACAGAGCCTACACGAAGTCTCTTTTTCGCTTCGAGGTCGCTGTCATACAGCGGCACGAGACCATAGGGAGTGACTTTGCAGAATATATCCATAGCCTTACTTGTATTGCGGTGACAGACACCAATACTGAAACGCAAGTTCTTCGTACTTCTCCCGTCCCCGGTTATACACTTCATCGTCCCGTCTGATGAACTTCTTGAACACCCGGCAATTTTTCTTGCTAATGGCGTAGATGAAATCCATGTCCGATCCGGCGATGTCCATATACCAGGCACGGCTTCTGTCCCAATCGAAAAAGTCCACAGCCTCCTCGAACTGCTGTTGTGTGGCTGCGAATGTCGTCTTGAGGTCTCCGCCGAAATGTCCGAGCCACCAATCCCACTTGCAGCGAGTGTCGAGTGCGAAAGGAAATCCGCAGTATGTGAACTGCTGTCCCTTATTGACCATGAATCTCTGTGTCTCCGCATATCCAAGTACCCGGAACAGAAATTCATCGTGCCTTGCCTCCATTCTCAACGATTTTAGCATTTCACCTGCATGGTGGAACTCCTCCTCGGAATACTGCTCGTCATCGACTGTAAGCCGGTAATAGTCCACCCTTGCCGGTTCTGTGATGATTGCATCAACGAGAGAGCCGAAGCGGAAAGCAGCTTCCCTGTCCCCGAACTGCATCCGGGGATGAAGAATGTTCTTGAGTTCGGTGAGGTCAGAGTTGCTGACCTCACTTCTCAAATAATATGCGTCTGGATTGCTCATGATCAGTCGTCATAATCGGGTTCAAAATCTTCTTCGTACTCTATCTCTCCGGATCCGTCACACACCTCGCATATCTCAACCTCGCCTCTCATGTAACGGTTTCTTGACGCTTCCGCCAATTCTTCCGTCTCCGGCAGGATATTCCATGTAGTCTCCGTGCATTCCGTCTCTCTGTTCGCACTGATGTCGTAGGCATACCAATGCTTTCCCTTGCCGTCACAAGCCTCGCACTTGACCATCACAGGCTCTTTCTCGTTCCACGGCGCACGGGGATCGTATTCCGCTCCCAAAGGGTATCCACCTCCACAAGACATGGCTACTTCGCTTTTACATCGTCAATGTATTCAACACTCTCGTCTTTTATGAACTCGCCGTCCTTGTTGGCTACTTTCTCGCAGAAGGTGATCTGTTTCTTGAACATCTTCGACAGCTCCTCAACGGAGAGGTTGCAGCCCTCCAGACGCCACCACATGCCGATGATGGGCAGAATACCTTCTGGGTTGAGCAGCTCTATCTTCTTCGATACTTTCATCTTCGGCTGATAGCCCTGCACGGCTGCTTGTGCATTGAAAAGAGAACCCATTTCGAGCTGTTGGCGAGCCGCCTCGGACTTTTTCCGTTCCTCTTCCTCCTTGCGCTTGCGCTCCGCCTCCTGTGCTTCCGCTTCCTTGCGTTGGCGTTCCTCCATTTCAGCTTTCATTCGGGCTGCTTCCGCTGCATTGGCCTTTGCAATCCGCTCAAGATTGGCTTTCTTTGACGGCATACGGTCAAGTATGTAGTCCTTGTTGTCCTGTATCTCTGCGGCATACTGTTCCTTGAACTGCTTTCCGAGTGCTTCTTTCACATCCAATTCTATCCTGCGCATTTCATCAACAGACACATTGAGAGGTCTGCGGACTGTGCTGTGAAGATTGTAGAGCCATTCAGGAGGAAGTTCCGTGGAGCAGGTCTTGATTTGCTCATACGCCTTGTCGTAGGTTTCAAGAGTAACTTCGTTGTCCAACTCCGTCAGATTATTGACCTTCTCATTAAGCAGGCTTTGGAACTGACCCTTGAAATCCTCCTCGACATCAATCTTCAGTTTTGCCCTTGCCGCTTCCGCCTGTTGGCGAGCCAACTCTTCCCGGCGGCGGCGTTCCTCCTCCTCACGCTTCTTTGCAGCATATTGGTTGCGGAGCTGCTGTAACTTGTACGGAATGGTATCCGCTTTACCCGGGTCGATGGCATTCTCTATTGATGTGAACCTCGTGCGAATTTCATCGAACAGTTTGGTTACGGGAGAACGCCTTTCGTTCATCTTCTTGACCGTCTTGCGGGACTTCTCGATGAATGCGGCAGCCTGTTGATCCAATTCGTCCGTCATGCCGTTGTCCTGTATGGCTTTCAGCAGGGTTTCTCCTGCTTCCATGCAGCGTTGGCATGAAATGATATTGTCCTGCATGGATTGAGGCGCATTCGCCACTATCAGCTTTATATTCTCCGGCTGAACTATCGTTAGTTCTTTTGAAATGTCTGTCATATTGATTGTAATTTTGAATAATTAAAAAGTGTCGTCATTACTTCCCTGTGCGGCAGGGTCTATCGTCACCCCACCGGACATGTCCGGCTCCGGCGCAAAACTTTCCGGCTGCGGTTGAGGCTGCTGTGTCTGTGCATTATCTACTCCTGCGTATGGATCGAAGTCCCCGCTTGTACCCGGATTGTCCACAATGTCGGACTCAAGCGCAGTGCCTCTGCCTATCTGAAGTTTGGGGTAAGTCTTGAATGCGTGTTTTACACACTTTGCCATGAGGAAGCCGGTATCTATCTGACCGCCATCTTTCCCGTACAATTCATTCGACTTTGTGACATACTGTCCTTTTTTACTGTCGTAGTATGTATTCTGCTTGTCGGAATAACCTTTCAAGCGAAGCCAGTCGTTTTCTGTCATCACAGAGTAATCAACAGTTCCGTCTGCACGGGTTATCTTCAGAAAACAGGCTATAATACGGCTGCTCCTGCGTGGGAATGCCGACATGTAGTTTACAATCTTTCGTCCGTCCTCCTCTCCGAACTCGAATTTGTCTCCCTCATACACAATCACAGGATTGTCGGCATGTCGTATTTGTCCGGCTCTTACACGCAGAACCAACTCGCCGTACCCGGAGACAACAAGGTTACAGCATTTCTCCCATACGTCCCTGCCGCTCTGATCCACGCCAACCTTGACACTTCTCGGAATGAGATAGCAAAGAGCCTGTGAACCGGGTGCAAGAGTCAGCCCCTTGACGGCAAGGTCTATGAACGAGTAGAACATCGATGTTCCGGAGCATTCCCGAATTCCGGCCTTGTCCCGGAGCTGTTGGTTGAAATAGATTGCCTCACGCTCGTAGGCATTCTCGCCTCCCTCTTTCCAGATGGAGTTGTACACGTTGATGAATTGCTCCTTCACACGCTCGTTGCGTATGACATCTACGGCTTTCATTGCCTGCAATTCTTTCGCTAATGACATCGCATTGCTCATAACTTTTAAATTTTAATAGTTTATAATACAGTCTGTTATTTATCGAAATAGTCTTGTTGGATTTGCTGAAGCCGCCTCAAATCTGCCGTGCGATACTCGATTTTACCGGGACGTTTGCAGGGCTGTATCTTGCCCTGTCTACGCCACCTGTCCACATTGCCCCGTCCGAACATGGCGTATGCCTGTCGCTGACTTACCATCTCCGGGTCATTCCGCAGCCGGGAGAGCTGCCGTGCGACCTCCATCGCCACATCGCGAACGAATGTGTCGTAGGTTATCAACTTGTCGGTAAATTCAATTGTAATCATTGCTTGTTGCTTTTAATATTGCAGAGCGGCCGTTTCGCATATTCCACATACCGCTTGAACAGGGAACAGTAACGGCCGTTCAAGCCGTTATGTGCCTTATTGCAGTGTGCACAGATCAGATTTGTCCTTGTACCCATACCCTTGTGTTATTTGTCGGACACCTCACACATTTCCCTGTAGGAGATACGCACAAGAGACCATGTTAGAGCGAGGAAAATAAAGGACACAAGAAAACCAAGAAGCGATGTTATGTTCCCTTTGATGATGTGCGCCACCACGGATGCAACCACACCGAGGAACATAATGCACGACATCACAAACTGAAAGATGTACATGAACCTGTCCATGAATCTTTCCATTTTGTCTTCATTCATCTTTTCCATTGTATTGTTGTTTTATTGATTACGCCGTGCGGGTCACCACGACTACACGCCTCTCACGGTCTGTCCTTGTCGTGTATAGCCTGTTCCATTTGAATGAGAGCATGGATGCCATGCTTCTGACGGTCATGCACATAACGGCAGGAAATTCCTTGCTGTCGCCTACCTGCATCGGTTCAAGTTCACCCGTAACAGTCTTTTTTTTAATCATTTCTTCTCCTATTTGGTGTTTAATGTTTAACTTTATACCGCAAAGGTAAATAAAACCTTTCTTATCGACAAGAAATATTTGACTTAATTTTCAAGAAAAATTTGCCTTTATGAATATAGGACTGAAAATAAAGGAATTAGCAGGTGAGAAAAACCTCACTCTGGCAGATTTGGCAAAACGATTGGGAAAAACCAAACAAGCCGTGTATGAAATGGTTGAGAAAGAAGATGTAAACACATCAATCCTCAAAAAACTATGTTCAGAATTCAATGTACCTATCAGCTATTTCTTTGAATGCGATGAAACCGGAGTACAAGTTATAGCTCATCACAACAGTCAAGCTGTCGGGATAGGAAATATTACCCAATCTGGAGACCAGACAGAAATTTCCTTGCTCAAAGAAAGGATAAAGCATCTTGAGGAACTCCTTGCGGAAAAGGAGCGTCTTATCCATGTTTATGAGAAAATGTGTGAAAGTCAAGAAAAAGCGAAGTAATGGGATTATACGTGGCTCTCTTTATAACATTGGCTGTGATTGCTTTCGTGTCAAACGTTTTTGTTGATGGCTACACTGAGGATAAAAATATACCACAATGGATAAAAATAATAAGCAAAGTAATAGTTGCTGCAATTCTATTTGGTTTGTTAATGCTTTTGGGCAAATGCGGATGCTCATCAGAACATGAATACACTCCAAGCGGAGAAACGACAATAGAGCATTATGAACCTCGATAAATAAAAACTGAATAGATGAACGGAGAATTCCCATACTGCGAGACGGATTCAGTTATGGACAGACTGAAGAAAGTCGCATTTGATACCCTCTGGCGGTACGGCAGCGAGGATTGCGGAGGTTGGATAAACGACCTGCTCGCCTGTTACCCGGAGGAAGTGGCGGATGCGCTCGGCAACAATCCGCCGGAGGTGTTCGCCGCATTGACGGACATTTGGGAGACGACAGATTATGAAGATCCCCGGACAGGCTTCAGCATGACATATCAGAAATGGGCGGCATTGTTCGCAGTCGAATACGGACTTGAAGTTTACGAGGCTTTAGTGAAGTCCAAAGAGGACAAAGCGGAAATAAGCCCCGTAGAGGCGTTATTATTTCCAAGACGATGAAAGTATCGTCCGACACACGTTCGTTGATTTACGGGCATACAGAAAGCCTGTACGGGCATTTATTGTGGACTGTCAAGGAAATTGTTTTGGTTTACGGAGAAAATAAGGCAATAAAAGTAACTGAATGACAATAAAATAGGTGTTGACAAACTGTTGTACGGAATTGCACAACTCATTGAAAAGCAACCAAACTTTGCTGCGGCGCAGGCTGCGGTAGAAGAATAAGGCGACATAGCTGAATAACAAACTTTAGGCGGTAGGCTTTTCATTTTCAAAAGCTTACCGCCTATTGCTTTAACCAAAAGTTTGTGCGTTTTGCACGGAAAATGTGCAGAATGAACGCAAATGTTGTACAATAGTTGGACAGTTCTTACAACAGTGTTGTCAGTGTGTTGTACAAAGGTTGTTTTCGGATTACCAATGAGTTGCTCGTTTATGCCCGACGGATTCTACACAGTGTACATTCGTGGCACATACATCACCGACCGGCAGATGGCAATTTAGGCAATAATTCACACTTTTAGAAAATATTGGACGAGTTGAATTGACAGTTGCAAAAACATTGAAATCGTGAAAAACGCATAACATTCAATAATTATTCATCAAATTGTTTGGTTTATACAATATAAACTATTTAATTTGCATTATTATTAATCATAACAGCATAAATATACCATCATGAAATCAAAAAAAATACTCTTGTCGGAAAAAGAAATACCTACTGCTTGGTACAACATACTTGCAGAAATGAAAAACAAACCGTTGCCAATGAAGAATCCACAAACCGGGCAACCGTTGAAAGAGGAAGACCTATATCCGCTCTTCTCCCGTGCTGCATCTCACCAAGAAATGAATGACACCGATGCTTGGATTGAAATACCCGATGAGGTGCGCGACATGTACAAAATATGGAGACCCACTCCACTGGTCCGTGCCACCGGTCTCGAAAAGGCCCTTGACACTCCTGCGCATATATATTTCAAGAACGAGAGTGTAAGCCCGGTAGGTTCACACAAGCTCAACTCGGCAATCGCCCAAGCATATTATTGCAAGCAAGAAGGGGTTACCAACATTACCACCGAAACGGGAGCCGGGCAATGGGGAGCCGCACTGTCATTGGCTGCAAAACATTTCGGATTGGAATTGGCCGTATACATGGTTAAAGTGTCGTATAACCAAAAACCATATCGCCGCTCCATTATGGAAACTTATGGAGCCGAGGTTATTGCATCTCCAAGCATGTCGACTCGTGCCGGGAAAAACATCATCACCGAAAATCCAAATTACCAAGGTTCACTTGGAACTGCAATATCCGAGGCCGTGGAACTCGCCATGACAACACCTAATTGCAAATATGTTCTCGGTTCGGTACTAAACCACGTTGCCTTGCACCAGACGGTTATAGGACTTGAAGCTGAAAAACAAATGGAAATTGCCGGTGAATATCCCGACATAGTAATCGGATGTTTCGGAGGCGGAAGCAATTTCTCGGGCATATCTTTTCCATTCCTACGTCATAACATCGCAGGTAAAGCGCACACCCGCTTCATTGCGGCAGAACCGGAATCATGCCCGAAACTAACACGAGGCAAACTGTGTTATGATTACGGTGATGAAGCCGGCTACACCCCACTTATTCCGATGTATTCACTCGGGCACAACTTTGCTCCTGCCAATATACATGCCGGCGGACTCAGGTATCATGGTGCCGGTTCGGTGATAAGCCAACTGAAGCATGACGGGCTTATTGAGGCGGCCGACATTCCACAACTTGAAACATTCAAGGCCGCCACCATCTTTGCCCGGGCCGAAGGCATAATACCGGCACCGGAGTCATCTCATGCCATAGCATCGGCTATACGTTGCGCACTTGAAGCCCGTGAAGAAGGCAAACAGAAGGTGATACTTTTCAACTTGTCGGGACATGGATTAATCGACATGTCGGCCTACGACAGCTACCATGCCGGAGACCTCAACAACTATCAGGTTCCCGATGCCGACATCAATCGAAATACGGCCAATCTGCAATTATTGTAATAGACGGAGACTGTCCAAACAATAAACCCAAAACGGTCATTAGATTTAGGATAAAAAATTTGCCGGGGCATAAAAATATGCACCCGGCAAACAACCATGTGAATAATTATCTTCTTGACATTTATATCAAAGTATACCCTGTGCCATCATGGCTTTTGCAACTTTCATGAAACCGGCAACATTGGCACCACGCACATAGTTAACGTAACCATCGTCTTGTTTGCCGTATTTTACGCATTGCTCATGAATATTGGCCATAATACCTTTCAGTTTGGCATCAACCTCTTCGGCACTCCAAGAGAGTTTCTGTGAATTTTGAGCCATTTCAAGACCCGAAACCGAAACGCCTCCTGCATTGGCAGCCTTACCCGGGGCATACAGTATCTTAGCCTTTACGAATTCATGTACAGCATCGGGAGTAGATGGCATGTTGGCACCCTCCGATACGGCAAAGCATCCATTTGCCAATAATGTGCGGGCATCGTCACCGTCAAGCTCATTTTGTGTAGCCGACGGCATGGCTATATCGCAAGGCACACCCCATGGACGACCACCATCGAAATACTCGCAACCATATTCTTCGGCAAATTCACGAATACGACCGCGGTATACGTTCTTCAATTGGAAAATATAATCAAGCTGCTCGCGGGTGATACCATCGGGAACATATATAGTACCGTTAGAGTCGCTCATGGTTATAACCTTTGCACCAAGTTGCAGCAACTTCTCGGCAGTGTATGTTGCAACGTTGCCCGAACCCGAAATCGCAACCCTCTTGCCTTTTATGTCAATGCCGCGGGTAGCAAGCATGTTGAGCAAGAAATAAACATTGCCGTAACCTGTGGCTTCGGGACGGATAAGAGAACCGCCAAATTCCATGCCTTTGCCGGTAAACGTACCGGTGTTTTCACGGGCCATCTTCTTGTACATGCCATACATATAGCCCACTTCACGTCCGCCTACGCCTATGTCACCGGCAGGTACGTCGGTATCGGGACCTATGTGACGCCACAACTCTGCAATATAAGCTTGGCAGAAACGCATCACCTCCATGTCGGACTTACCCTTGGGGTTGAAATCGGAACCGCCTTTTGCGCCACCCATAGCAAGCGTGGTGAGCGAATTCTTGAAAGTTTGCTCAAATGCAAGGAACTTCAATATCGACTGGTTCACCGATGCATGGAACCTGATACCGCCTTTATACGGGCCGATGGCATTATTGTGCTGTACCCTGTAAGCCATATTATTCTGTATGCGTCCTTTATCATCAATCCATGATATACGGAACGAGAAAATTCTGTCGGGGATACACAAGCGTTCGATCAAATTGTAACGTTCAAACTCGGGATGTTCATTATATACATCCTCAATCGATGTCAGCACTTCTTCAACTGCTTGTAAATACTCAGGTTCGTTCGGGAAGCGTCGCTTCAAATCATTCAGTACTTCACTTGCTTTCATTGTTCTCTACTTTTTAATTTGAGATTTATGCGGCAAAGTTACGCAAAAAAATCAAATCCACAAGCATTCGTAAAGCAAAAAACAACAAAACACAACATTTTTGCACCGATTTGCCAATATTTACCACAAAAAGCAACAATTATCCGGTTATTGCGGCAACTTGTCAATACTTTGGCATACTATCGAGTACAATTTTGGCCGAATATCGAGTTTCGTAAATGCCCTGTTATCCCGAGTGGGATTAACCCTGTTACACAAGAATATAAATATCAACCCGTTATCAGGGTCAACCCAATAACATGTACCGGTAAAACCTATATGCCCGAAAGTTGCAGCTGTCGCCTCGCTACAAGTTGGAGACTTTTCCGGCTCTTCCATGTCGGGCTTGTCGAAACCGAGCCCGCGACGCGAATTAGGGCTCTTGTCCTTACAGAACAACAACACTGTGGACGGCTTTAAATAACGATGGCCGCCATATACGCCGCCATTAAGCCACATTTGGAACAATTTCGCAAGGTCATTGGCATTGGAAAAGAGTCCGGCGTTACCTTGCACCCCGCCGGAATATGCGGCAGTTTCGTCATGCACATATCCGTGCACCAATCCATGACGCAGCATAGGATCATATTCGGTGGGAGCTATATCGCTTTTCCCGAAGCGCGTCAACGGCCGGTAAAGCGTGTGCCAAGCTCCCAAAGGAGCAAACATGTTACTATCCACATATACATTGTGGCGCATTCGTGCAACATTTTCTTCTGCTTTCATCAACAGGCAAAAGTTCAGGCAACTGTACCTGTATTTATTATCTTTGCATAGCGGCATGTTATATATCCTGCGCATTATGGTGTCATACGTGCTCCGGCTCCCATACACACCGTCGGCAATGGCCAAATTGAATTTTCGGTTCCTCTTGTCCGATACTATATCTGTACGCACACGAGCCTCGTTATTCCCATATAAATTTCTGGCAACCTTGATTGAATACACATCGCTTGACTTGCGACTGAACAAACGCCCGTCATAAGATGTCGTATCGATTAATACGTCATACATATTGAGCGATGGAGGCATTCCCGACTCATGATACAGCAATTGGCGAATGGTTATATTCTCCTTGCCTGTCCCCTTAAGTTGCGGGATATAACTGCCCACATGCGCATCGACGTCGATAAGCCCGTCATCGTAAGCCTTCATTATCCCGGCAATGGTTCCGGTGGCCTTTGTTACCGACGCAAGGTCATAAAGCGTATTTACAGTAACCCGACGACCCGAGTCATAATCATACGCGCCGTATGCCTTGTTACACACAACCATGCCGTTTCTCGCCACAAGCACTTGGCAGCCCGGGAACGCTTTGCTTGCAAGCCCAACGCGTATCAGCGAATCGATGCGCGATACCATGTCACCCTTCATGCCTTCTTCTTCGGGAGTACCATAGCCAAGTCTCACCTTGGCAGTCTCTACTCCTGTACCCGCCGAAGCAACCCCGTTGATGCTTACCGGCAGCTTTCCCGAAGCGGCATTGCCCCCATATACCGTCTGGGCAGCATAATCTTGGGCCAATTCACAATTGTCGTATGCCATCACCACGGCAGCCGACCTTCCCAATGCAGCCGCAAACCGCGACGTATTATAAGCCGATGTAAACATTACGCTCACCACCTTGGCTCGCGTCACATTTTGCGTGATTTGGTCAAGAACCGCAGCATATTTACTCTCACTCGAATGAACAGCCGCAATTACCACATCATACCCACTTAATTCTTTCGTCAACTTTTCAATCGACATTCCGTCGCTGTAATTGAATCTTTTCGTATTGGAATACATGCGGCAACGGTTCTGGAACATTGTGTTCAATCCGCTTTTGCTGCCAATCGTCAGCACAGCAATCCGTGTAGTGTCAAGGTCGCTCACAGGCAGCACCATATCATCATTTTTCAGCACCGTCATTGCCTTTGCCCATAATTTATGGCACACTGCCCCGGCTTGCGAAGAGTTTATGTCGGCAGCAATACCGCTTACGTCGACATGTTGTGGCAGATAAAGCCCGAGCGCATATTTATATTGGAGCACTTTGCGGCATCTCTCATCGATCAACTGTCGTGACAACCGCCCGGCCTCAACAGCATTTTTTATCGAAGCAAATTCGCCGGTGGGATTCACCGGGCCCAACAGCACATCATTTCCGGCAAGCAGTGCCTTAACGCATATTTCCGATTCGCGCGTCACCCCTTTCATTGCAAGCCCATCGGTAAAAATCAATCCGTTGAAACCCATTTCCTCTTGTAACAAATCGGTAACCACGGCCTTTGATAACGACGATGGCTCTTGTCCCTTGAAAATTGCCGGAACCGACAAGTGTGCAGTCAACATGCCCGACAATCCGGCATCGATGTATTGTCTGAACGGCACAAATTCACATATTTTGAGTTCCGACATGTTTTTATTTATAACAGGCAACGTCTTGTGGGAGTCCTGCGAAGAATTTCCGTGCCCCGGGAAATGCTTTGCCACCGAAAGCACATCACCATCTTCGAGACCCTTGGCATAAGCGATACCGTGACGCGAGACAAGATAGGGGTCCTCACCAAACGAACGAGAACCGATAACCGGATTTGACGGATTATCGTTGACATCGAGTACCGGAGCGAAATTGACATGTATACCGGCTCTGCGACATTGACGGGCAATTTCATTACCATACTCATACAGCACCCTGTCGTCAGTAATCGCACCGAGCACCATGTTGCGCGGATAGTCGGGAGCATCTTTAAAGCGCATCGACAAGCCCCACTCGCCATCAATAGTTATCATTAACGGAATTTTGGCTGCCGTCTGGGCATGATTTGTAACCCGTGCCTGTTCCGGTAGATTTCCTCTTGTGTACAACAGTCCGCCTATATGGTATGACGTAACCATCTTTCTTATCCAAGCCAGATTATTCTTGCCTGTTGAAGGCGGGACTTGAATCACAATCAACTGCCCTATCTTCTCGTCAATAGTCATTGTCGACATTACCGAATCGACCCACTCGTTCATTTCCTGCTTATTTATACCATTGAATATGGCAGGGAAACGTTCGGGTTCGGCATCATTTGCCATTGCCGGCACAACGACCGATACAACAAGCAGCAACAAAATCTTTAACCTCTTCATGACGCTTTTCTTCCTTTGAAATGCCTCTCTTTTCCCTTTTAATTTATACACTGCATTCTTGCCCGGCTGCTTGGACCTATATGCACATCATTAAGCCCCATCTTGGTCACGTAATCAAGCACACGTTCCCCAAATTTCTCACTGTCGCTATATAATATATCTTTGTTTTCAAACGACGAGAGATGGTCGCCACCATGAGCCAAATAATCAAGAGTCGCAACACGGTAAATTTTCGCACGGTTGACAGCCATGCCGCGAACTGTCGCGGCCTCGACTGTACCGTCTTTTTTATACAGCACTTTAACATTGTTGCTCACGGCATCACCTCCACGGCTTGCCATGACTTCAAACGCATCTATCAATTCCTCGCCAGTGACATCTATTACCACCAACTTATTATTGAATGGGAACATGGCACCGATAAGCCCCTCTGAAACATCCCCTTCAGGCATTGACTGACGTATTCCGCCCTTGTTCATGATAGCGAGGTCTATATTCATTTCACTCAAGTTGGTGGTTATTTCAAATGCCATGTCGGCCACCCAGTTTTGCATTTCCACGCTGCTGCTTTCATAATTACCATCCGACTGAACCAAAACATGATTGTTTTTTGCATGAACCGGTTTCTGGAACGGCTCAAGAAATGCTTCAAGCGATGGGTAATCAACTTTACTATCCCAACGGGCATCGACCGGAATCAAGTCATAATCAACCGTTAGGCTGTCAAGGTCGATTTTTATGCAACCTACGTTTTTCCCCGATTTTCCTGTTTGTGTGACAGGAATCTCCCTGCCCTCCTTGTTAGCCACTTTCCATGGCACACTGTTAACATCATCAGGGTCGATGACAGTATGTGAATGGCCACCTATCACAAGGTCAATGTCCTTGCTCGATTTTATTATCTGGATATCCCCGGGAGAATCATTCCCCGGCATGTCATAACCTATGTGAGATACCATTATGACAAAATCAACCTTTTCTTGTCGTTTTAAATGCTTGGCAGTCTCGTTTGCTACTTCCAAGCAATTATTGTAGACAAGTCCTTTGCAATTCGCCATATCAATCATCCCTTCGGGATTAAGATTAATTCCCATTATACCAAACCGCTTGCCGGCATACTCCTTGATGACATACGGACGATAACGCCCGTTCAACTTCGTGGAAGCAAGCCCGTAGTTTGCCGACAGCATTGCCACTTTCAAGGAATTCTGGCGATAGGCCAATGAATCTATGCCATTGTCAAACTCATGGTTGCCCAATACCGAAATATCATACCCGAGACTGTCGAGCAGCGGATATTCTACGGCACCGCCGTAAAGAGAAAAATATAATGTACCTTGAACTATATCGCCGGCATCGACAAGCAATGTATATTTCTCGGCATTGCGCACACTGTCGATTAATGCTTTGCGGCGTAATATCCCCCCGCGTCCGTCATAATCCGGGTCGATCTGGCTGTGGGTATCATTGGTGGTAAGAATAACCAAGTCCTCGGCTCTTGCTCCGCCAAAGCCAATGGCAGCGACAAGGCATAATGCAGCAATAAATCTATTTACATTTCCCATATCTTCAATTTTCCAATATTTGCTCCACGAAATTAAGCATTTATTACAACACTCCAAAAGCCAACCACAAATTTTCACAATCTCTGCCATTTGCACCCTGCACTCATCCAGAAAAACCGGTGCTGTCGGCTCATTGCCAATAACATAAAAATCCATCTCTTGGTAAGAGATGG
>CALUMZ010000036.1 GCA_944321865.1 uncultured Muribaculaceae bacterium | reverse complement strand
GTTCGGCATCTCCGAAGCCGTATTTCAAGGGTGAACCGGGTACCGCAGGTTACGTTCGCTACGCTCACTCCACGCAGCGGTTAAGCAAAGTATTGCCTCTCCGAGGCAACAAAACTGCCCCAATTCAGTTACAAATCATAAGCTGCATTTGCTGCACTTGTCGTTTTGATACACCCTCTACAATCGGGTTTGATAAATTATTGATATTTAATATTTTATATGTTATCACTCCCGTAGAGACGTGGCACGCCGCGTCTCTACGATATCAATGTTGGAATTTTGATACACCCTCTACTGCCACATTGAAATGATAATTTTGATACAGCCCCCCATCGATGGTTAGCGGCGACGTTGCTGCTTGATGGTGCGCATTGCCTTCAGCGGATTCTTCATTGTGGCGAGCTTCATCATCTTGCGGGTTTCTTCAAATTGCTTCAGCAGGCGGTTCACTTCTTGCAAAGATGTTCCGCTGCCTGCGGCAATGCGTTGGCGGCGGCTGCCGTTGATGATTTCGGGGTGTTCGCGTTCGTAGGGGGTCATTGAGTGTATTATGGCCTCTATGCCCTTGAATGCGTTGTCGTCGATTTCGATGTCTTTCAACGCTTTGCCCACACCGGGAATCATCGACGCGAGGTCCTTGAGGTTGCCCATCTTCTTGATTTGGGCGATTTGGTTCATGAAGTCGTTGAAGTCGAACTTGTTTTTCGCAATCTTGGCTTGCAGCTTGCGGGCCTCTTCCTCGTCGTAGTTTTGTTGCATTCGTTCCACGAACGAGACGATGTCGCCCATGCCCAGAATGCGGTCGGCCATGCCGGCGGGTCGGAACGGGTCGACAGCCTCAAGTTTTTCGCCCGTACCGACGAATTTGATGGGCTTGTTCACCACGGTGCGAATGGAAAGGGCGGCACCACCACGTGTGTCACCGTCGAGCTTGGTGAGTACAACGCCGTCGAAGTCGAGGCGGTCGTTGAACTCCTTGGCGGTGTTGACGGCGTCTTGTCCCGTCATGGCATCGACCACGAAGAGGGTCTCGGTGGGGTTGACGGCTTTCTTGATGGCCTCGATTTCGTCCATCATCTTTTCATCGACGGCAAGGCGGCCGGCGGTGTCGATGATAACGAGGTCGTAATTCATCTTGCGAGCCTCGGCAATGGCATCGGTTGCGATTTTTACCGGGTTGTTGCAGTCGGGTTCGGTGAATACGGGCACGTCGATTTGTGCGGCAAGCACTTTCAATTGCTCAATGGCGGCGGGACGGTAAACGTCGCAGGCAACGAGCAGCGGCCGCTTGTTGCGCTCGGCCTTGAGCTTGCGTGCGAGCTTTCCCGAGAATGTTGTTTTACCCGAACCTTGCAATCCCGACATGAGGATAATTGCAGGTTTGCCTTCGACCTTGAATTCGGCAGGTTCGCCACCCATCAGTTGGGTGAGTTCGTCGTGAACGATTTTAACCATCAATTCCTTTGGCTTGAGGGAATTGATTACGTTTTGCCCTAAGGCTTTGGCCTTCACGGTGTCGACAAATTGCTTTGCCACTTTATAGTTAACGTCGGCATCGATGAGTGCGCGGCGCACGTCTTTGAGCGTTTCGGCCACGTTTATCTCGGTGATTTTGCCTTCACCTTTCAGTATCTTGAATGATCGTTCAAGTCGTTCGCTTAAATTTTCAAACATTGTATCGAGAATTATCTAAGTGTGTGAGTAAGTATGAGTGTCGTATGGTTCTATCCGGGCAGCTTGTTTGTGTCGGTGTCGGGGAATATCACCGAGGGCTTGAAGTTTGCAGCCTCTTCGGGAGTCATCATGGCGTATGCCATTATAATGACAATGTCGCCCGGTTGCACTTTTCGTGCTGCGGCACCGTTCAGGCATACCACTCCCGAGCCACGTTCGCCCGCGATAACATAAGTGTCGAGCCTTTCCCCATTGTTGTTGTCAACGATGAATACACGCTCTCCCGGTACAATTCCGGCAGCATCGATAAGGTCTTGGTCGATGGTTATGCTGCCGATATAGTTCAGGTTGGCCTCGGTCACGGTGACGCGGTGTATCTTGGATTTCAGTACTTGTATAAGCATTGTGTGTGGGCAGTGTGGTGTTATTTTTTATAAGCAATGTTGTCGATAAGTCTCACGCCTCCGCAATAAACGGTTATGCAGCCGACTATGTAATTGCTTTCGTCCCAAGATGAAACAGGCATCATTGACAGCCCGTCGACGATTTGGTAGTATTCGACTTCCATTAACGGTTGTTGCGAATTGATAGTGTCGGTGACGAATTTGATGGTTTCGTCTACTGTGTGTGACTTGGCAAACTCGATGCTTTCGTGCAATGTCCGGTATATGCGCGGGGCAGCATTGCGGGCTTCGCCGGAAAGTCGCACGTTGCGGCTGCTTTTTGCAAGGCCGTCGGCTTCACGCACGATGGGGCAAGGCACAATTTGCAGATTAAAGCCTTCGGTTTTCACCATTTGCCTGATTACGGCAATTTGTTGGAAATCTTTTTCGCCAAAGTATGCCCTGTCGGGCTTTACCATCATAAAGAGTTTGCTTACGATTTGGGCCACTCCGTTGAAGTGTCCCGGCCGCATCGCACCTTCCATCACTTCGGCCACCCGGCCGAGGTTGAAAATGCGGTTGTCGGGTTCGGGATATATTTCTTCGACTGTCGGCATGAAAACAATGTCACACCCTGCGCATTGCAGAAGTTTCTTGTCGGCCTCTTCGGTGCGCGGATATGTGCGCAAGTCTTCTTTGTTGTTGAATTGCGTGGGGTTGACGAAAACGCTCACTACTACAACATCGTTTTCTTTTCGGCACCGTTCGACAAGAGACAAGTGTCCCTCGTGCAAGGCACCCATAGTGGGGACAAGCCCTATGGACTTTCCCTCATGTTTCAAGGCATCAACAGCCTTTTCCAACTCATTGACTTTGTTTATTACAATCATTTTGATTACAATGTTTCAAAAAGACTTGCAAAGGAACAACTTTTTTGCCACATACACAAGTTTTTGAAGAGTTAGGGTGCCGCCGTGATGAAAGTAAAACCCGATTGCCAAAGCGAGGACAACCGGGTTTTATTGTTCCGAGTGAGGCCGATGCCAAGGCATGCCTGTGAGTGCGTTCCGTCGTGGTGTCAGAGCGCAGCATAGAGGCCGCGTTGGGTTACAGCCATCAAGAGCCAAGCGATGAGGAATGACAGAATGCTGAAAACAACCACGTTCAATGCAATGTTACTCAACTTGCTTATGCCGGCTGCATCATCGGTGGTGTCTTCGGGCACTTCGGCCATTCGATTGACTGCACTTGTGAAAACAAATGCCGATATTATCCCTATTGCCAAAGAGATAATAATCCATAGCCATAGTTGGTTCATAATGCACTGTGTTTAAGGGTTATATAATAAAATGAAGCGTTTCAGCTACTCCCGCTTGCGGTAAAGATGTGTTGCGCGAGAGGGAGTCTTCCTATTCGCCTTCCATTATTTCGGTTTGACTGCGCATTTCACGATATTCATTCCATTCGGGGTCGTGCTCTGCGTATATCGTAAGCGGCAATGTGTCGAATGGTTGCAGGGCGCGGTTGAACCGGAATTGGAACGAGTGCAGGCTGCTCACGTAGAAAACCCAGTTGCGCTCGCCGCCTCCGGTGTATATGCCTGTCATTACGGCCACGGCATCTCGTTCAAACTCGTTTTTCAGTGCAGTGTCCACTTCTTCCATGAGCCGTGCTGTGGCATCGTCGGGCATTCCGCCGCCGGCCGGAGCGTATTTCCAAGTCACTTCCACGCGGTCGTTGAAACGCTGCATCGCAATCACCGGTTCAACGCCGCTGCGTCCGGTGACCATTATCAAGCAGCCGTTTTCGCCTTCGGCCGGGGAGGTCCACCATTCATTGCCTATTTTCAGTCGTGTCATTCTTAGGGTGAGTTGTATATTTATGTTGCAAGTTACTATAAATAGCTTTAAAATCAAAGTTTCCGGGCATTAAATTTTTCGCGGGTGATGAATATGCACAAAATATAATCTTTATAATAATTCATATATGCAATTAATATTGTAATTTTGCACAAATAAAACCAATTAACTATACGCGCAAACTAATGGAAAAAGTCGATCACATCTTAGCCGAAAAGTTGCTGAACATCAGTGCAATTATCTTGCAACCCGAGAACCCGTTCACATGGGCTTCGGGGTGGAATTCACCTATTTATACCGATAACCGCAAGACGCTTTCTTATCCGGACATACGCAATTTCATAAAGGTGGAATTGTGCCGTATAATTCTTGAAAAATTCGGGCAAGTGGACGTAATAGCAGGTGTAGCTACCGGAGCCATAGCCCAAGGGGCATTGGTGGCCGATACGCTGGGGCTGCCATACGTGTATGTTCGTTCCAGCCCCAAGGATCACGGGCTTGAAAACTTGATTGAAGGCAACCTTAAGGCCGGGCAACGGGTGGTTGTCATAGAAGACTTGATTTCTACCGGTGGCAGCAGCTTGAAGGCATGTGAAGCCATACGCAATGTGGGTTGTGAAGTCGTGGGTATGGCTGCCATATTTACATACGAATTCCCTGTATCGGTGAAAAAATTCCGTGAGGCAGGCATAGAGCTGCATACCATAAGCAATTATAATTCGATGATAGAAGTGGCTCTAAAGACCAATTATATAAAGGAAGGCGATGTGGAAACACTCAAAGAATGGCGCCGCGACCCTGCAAACTGGACTCCTGTCAAGGCTGAAGACTCGGTTGAGTGAGACAAGTGCGCGCACTTTAAGATGCTAAAAAGGGGCTGCGTAGCTGCCCAACCATGCTTAACACCGGGCGAGGCGCAGCCGAACCCGGTGTAAGAATACCTCAACCACACAAAGCGTCCTCGCAGAGGGCGAACATAATTGTGTACAGGCTGTTATTCGCCCACCCACGGGGACGGCATTGTAAAGATCTTGTCTACACCGGGTTTGGTTCCCTTGGGGTCGCCTCGCCCGGCTTAAGCATTGATATTAAATATTTTATACGCCATTGCCGCAATCGAGGGTGTATCAAAATTTTTATTCCAATGTGGCAGTAGACGCGATTAATCGCGTCTCTACAACCGGATTGACAAACTATCTGATATTTAGTGTCTTATAAATCATTGATATTATCGAGACGCGGCACGCCACGTCTCTACACCTTGACAAAATAGCATTTTGATACACCCTCTATGGGGGAGCGAAATAGGATTTTTAGAATAGGAACATATCTACCACAGAAAGAAGTTTAAAAATGGATTCATTCAAGAGTAACGAGGAAATAATAAATTATGATATAGCGACGGTATATGGCAAGTTGTCGAACCCCGAGACCTTCAAGCAGCTCGTGGAGAACGAAAAGTTGCCGGCCGACATGAAAGAGCGAATGGCAGGTGTGGAATTTACAAGTGATTCCATATCGTTTACGGCCAATCCGGTGGGGAAGGTGTGCCTGCAAATTGTGGAGCGAGAAGAGCCCTCGAAGATTGTCATGTCGGCAACGACATTTCCCATTCCGTTCAAAGCCATAATAAACCTTACCGATATGGGTGACGGCAGGACGCAATTGTTGGTTGAATTCTGTATAGAATTGAATATAATGTTGCGTGCCATGGCAGCCAAGCCGCTTGGTGACGGAGTGAAAAAGATGGGACAGATGCTTGCGATGTTGCCATACAACATGCTGTGATTTTTTTAGACAGAAAGACAAAAAACACACACTGTTTTCTAAAGACATATTCAAGGGTGTGTTTTTTTAGACAAGACGGCGAGGGTGTATCGCAATGTGATTTTGCCACGTCTCAATGTAGATTGTTAGAATTTTAATACACGCTCAAGAGATGTTTGGGATATGTAAAAACGAAAGCCGATGCTTCACAGCGTCGGCTTTCGTTTAATCTACAATCTATAAAAACATATATATTTCAGAATTAGAATCATCTGTGAGCCAAATTTAGATATAATTTTTAATAAAAGCAAAGAAAAAATTAAATAATTTTTTGTGTTACTTGCCATATTTGTTGTAATGTGTTGATTGGTAGAATGTTTGTGCCGGAAATAAACTTTGCGATTTGTCGGCAAGTGTGTTTTGGTTGTGAAAATGTGCCATTAGACGGGTTAAATTTGCCATAAAAAAGCGCCATGAAAAACAATGCAAAGTTTATAGATGTGAAATTCTCGGGCATACCGGATTACGCGGATGAGTATAATACGCAGCCGGGAAACTGCGAACAACTTGTCAATTTGCGCGAAAGGGGCGATTTGCTGGTTGCCGTCGGGCAATGTGTGCCGTTGGGTACTTTTGCCGACGGGGAAAAACTTGTTGCGGTACATTATGCGTCTAAACCGGGAAAGAACCTGATAAGTGTTATTGGCGGTAACAGGTTGCACTGGCATTCCACGGTAGCTGCCGACGGGACATTGGAGGAAATGGGGATTGAACTTGCTGCAATGTCGACCGACATAATTGATGTTGAGGCCGTGGGTGATTTTATCGTGGTGGCGACAGCCGATGAAAATCTGGTATTAAGATACGATGCGGTTGCAGAGTGTTATGAACCAATGTCAATAGAGGATGCTGTCCCTCGGTTGTTGCTCGAGGCGTCGGGGGAATATGCCGTGGACGATGTGGTGCCGGCCTATGAGTTTGACAATCCTTTGGCTCAATGGCGGCGAGAGCTTTCGGCAGCGGATGTTTCGGCAATATCGGGGCTTTTGTCGGATGTTTACGATGGGCTGTGCCGGCAGGCAACGGGCGGCAAATATTATGTCCAACCGATACTTGCACGGTATGCCGTCAGGTTGTGGAACGACAGTTACTTGTGGGTGTCGGCCCCGATGCTTGTGGGAAACGGGATACAGACGGTGAAGCTGTCAACCACTGCCACTGTCGGCGGCAACCTGTTTACCGGGATAAATGCGGCAGGCGTTTCGTTGTCGGCATACAGGCTGTCGGTGGTTGTGGAAAGTGGTTTTTTGCAAAAGTGGGATTCGCTTGTGAAATCGATCGACATATTGGTGACGGACGAAGCATCGATGGTTGACGTGAAATCGCAATTAGAATATACATGTTCCCGGAAAGAAACCGGTGGTACGATGGTATATGCGTTTGATTGCAATCTGCCTGTTGCGGCAGCCGACAGTGTCGTTGCCGATTTGCTTGCATCGGAGCGTTGGCATGTGGTGTGCAGCATTTATGACTTCGATTCTTTGCGTCAGGGCGTTGTCAAGGCATCAAACAGCCGCTTGTCGGCAAATGCGATAGGTTTGCCATCGGGGGTGCATCGCTACGAAATTATCGGCCGTGGCGGCATTGCCGATGTGCAGTCGGAAGCAATCGACGGTTGCATATCGTCATCGGCAGGACGTTATGGATATACGTCGCTGTATGTGCATAACCGGCGGTTGTTTGCCGCAGGCGACAAGGTGCGGCTTGTCAATCCATGGCATCCTTCACAGTTTTGGCACGGGCAATTATCTGCGATTAAGTGCAGAGTGGTGGTGGAAACGCACCTAAAGACAATGTCGGGAGATGCAGTCACGGTGTGGCAAGGGACATCGGATTTCCTGCCCGAGTCGTTGGTGCCGATAATATCGTATCCCGATTCCCGGGCCACATCGGTAACAATATCGGTAATGCCGGCGGGCGGTACGATGAAGCGAGCCACGGCAGCATTGTATAGCGTGCCGGGGAGAGGACTTTCGTGTAACACAAATGCTGATATGCAGCCGTTGGAGTTTGTAGATACGGGAATAAGTTCGCTTCCTGTGCCGCAGCAGTCGGGCAACGAGGAAAGTGTCGCAGGTCAATTGATTGAATATGATGAGCTTAATCCGTTTTCCATAGCCCGGGTACACAAAGTATGCGGCAGCCGCATACTGGCAATGGCATCAAGCTCGCATCACACCAACAATAACATAGGTATCCCGCTATATGTGTTTGCTGCCGATGGCACATACGCCATGCCTTACCGGGTGGCTACATCGCAGTATTCTCCGGCTGTGATAGTTTCACGCAATGTGGCAGATGCGAATATTCGTCCTGCCGACGGGGATGATGCCGTATATTTCGTGACTGTGCGTGGCGATGTGTGCCGATTGGACAAGTATTCTATTGTCACGTTGGCACGTGGAATAAGTGTAACATCGATTGCATGGAATGCAGGCGAGCATGAATTGTGGCTTGGCACCGACAGTGGAGATGCGGTGGTGGTGATGGAGTCGGGACGCCGGTATGTGCGCAATGCGCCCGGTATTTCAGGCTTGTTTCATTTGTCTCCGACCGATGCCTATGCCGCAAGCCTTGACGGTAAATTAATGGATATATCCCACGAGACATGCAATGCACCGGTGAACGTGAGTTTGCTCACTTGTCCCGTGGCAGTTGCCGACGTGGCGGCCGTGCCTGCCGGAGTGGTGTGGAAGGTGTTTGCCGAAGATGCGTCGCTGACGTTGGCATTGACAGGTGAAACAGGTGCAAGTTGCCACGGCATGACGCTGTGCCGCCTGCATGTGGAGGGGCGGTTGGCTGCCCCGTTACCGATGCCAGTAGTGGCTCCGCCGGTACGCACCGTGCGGCTGGCAATCGACGGAACAGTGGAGGCCGGTACCATATTCCGCCCGGCGACAATAAGGCTGAACCCGAAACGGTCATTAGACTGCAAAAATTTGTTTTAAGAGAGCTTTTCATGCCGCCTTTTAGTTTTGGCCGGCAGTTTCCCAAGGGATAACACTAAAATCGCCATAAAATAGAATGACCGATTTGGGGTAAAAGTAAAGGAACCGCATGTCCCGGCACTTGATGTGTGTTGGTGTGGGGCACGCGGTTCCATTTCCCGCATCATTCAATAGTTATTGTCAGGGCTCAGACTTTTGCAACTATTTTTCTCCGTAAGGCTGTTGCAGAGTGTATTGTTTCGGTTGTTACATGGCATTGCGGCGGCTTTCATCGAGGAAAGTCGCCGAACCTATCGGAAAGAAACGATGTTGTCAATAATTCCCATAATCTTGCATTGTGAAATATAAACAACTGCACACAAGTGGTATGATGCTTCTCATGTGTGGTTGCCATTTTATGTTCCTGCAAGACGGGACGCGAGGATATGTTGGTTTGCTATAATATTTGGGGGAGAAGAGCCGTCCCACTACTTTCACCGCACCTCTATGATGGAAATGTGGCGAATTGCCCTGATGGTAGTGTAATCTCCCTCGAAAGTGCGTCGTGTGCGCACCTCTTTTGGCACTGCAAAAGTAGTAAAAAACCTGAATTGTGGCCGGGAATGTGTGAAATTTACAATTTTTTTGAGTAAGTTTGACAAGTCATTAGTATTATATACGTCATGCCATTGCTCGATACATTATATTATCCCGATGGGACTTCGGTGCACTTGTGGAGGCGCACCGAGACAATCGGGGAGCTTGAAACGGCTTGTAGCCGCCTTGAATTGCCACCGGCCGATGCAAGTGTGAGCCGCAATGATAAACGCAAGGGAGAGCGGTTGGTGGAAATGCTGTTGCTGCATCGGATTTTCGGACGTAACGTGACTTTCGGCCATGCCGACTCGGGGGCGCCAAGGGTGGATATTGCCGGATGCCACATAAGCATAAGCCATACGCCGGGGTGGGTGTGCATAGCTCGGAACGACAGCCACAGCATAGGCGTGGACATAGAGCGGTGCAGTGAAAAGATATTGAGAGTGAGGGAGAAATTTTTGAACAGTGGTGAGTTGGAATTGGTGCCGGCCGGCGACATACCGGCAAATGCGCTTGCGTGGACAGCCAAGGAAGCCTTGTACAAACTGTTTGAGGGTCGCGGTGGGGCAAGTCTTGCCGACTGCTACTCGATAGGCGAATGCGTGCAGGTGATAAACAAGGGCTATATTGTGCGCGAGGCAAAGGCGGAGTGCGTGCAGGGCGAGCCGTTGACAGTAATCTCTCGAGTTATGTCGGGGGCGGTGTTGTCGCTTGCTGTTGAAACGAAATATTTAATACACACAATATTATAAAAGTAAATGGATAAAATCAATATTACCAATTTGTTGAGACTTGTTTTTGTGGCAGCCATATCTGTTGCCACAACCATCGATGTGCAGGCATGCACTAATTTCGTTGCAGGGAAAGATGCCACGGTGGACGGTTCTACCATGGTGACGTATGCTGCCGACAGCCACACGCTATACGGCTATCTCCAGCACTTGCCAGCCGCCGACCATCCCAAAGGGGCGATGCGCGAGGTGCGCGAGTGGGATACGGGAAAGCCGCTTGGGCATATCCCCGAAGCCGCACACACATATTCAGTCGTAGGTAACATGAATGAGCATCAACTCACAATAGCCGAATCGACGTGGGGCGGCCGCTCCGAACTTGTCGACACGACCGGCATAATAGATTACGGGAGCTTGATGTACATTGCATTGCAACGTTGCAAGACGGCTCGTGAAGCCATCGACATGATGACAAGCCTTGTGAACGAATACGGTTATTACAGTTCGGGTGAATCGTTTTCGATAGCCGACCCCGAAGAGGTGTGGATAATGGACTTGATAGGCAAGGGACCTGACGAGAAGGGTGCGGTGTGGGTGGCCGTGCGCATTCCCGACGATTGCATAGCGGGCCATGCCAATAATCCCCGTATACACCGTTTCCCACTCGATGACAGGGAGAATTGCATATATTCGGACGACGTAATATCTTTTGCTCGCGCCAAGGGTTATTTTTCGGGGAAAGATGAGGATTTTGACTTTGCCCGTGCATACGCCGTGCAAGACTTTTCGGCATTGCGCGGCTGTGATGCCCGTGTGTGGGCATTCTTCAACCATTGGGTTGCGGGCATGGATCGTTATTTGCCATACATCAACGGTAAGAAAGGGGCCGAGGTGATGCCGCTTTATGTGAAACCCGAACGGAAACTGTCGGTACGCGACATGCAGGCAATGATGCGCGACCATTTTGAGGGAACACCGTTTGACATGACGGTAGATGCCGGTGCCACAGAGTGGTGGGGTGTGCCATACCGTTACCGACCGATGGATTTTGAAGTTGACGGTGTGACATATTCGCAAGAACGAGCTACGGCAACGCAGCAAACAGGATTCGTATTTGTGTCGCAAATGCGCTCGTGGCTGCCTGATGCGATAGGCGGTGTACACTGGTTTGGCGTTGACGATGCCAACACTGCCGTTTTCGTGCCTATGTATTGCTGTATGGATCGTGTGCCGCACAGCTATGATGTGAGTACGGCCGACCTTTACACTCTTAGCTGGGAATCGTCGTTCTGGGTCAACAATTGGGTGGCTAACCAAGCATATAACCGATACTCGTTGATGATAGGCGATATATGCGCAGTGAGGGATTCGCTTGAAACGTCATACGAGCGTGTGCAGCCCGATATTGAGAAAAGTGCCCTTGAAAAGTACAAACAATCTCCGGCTGAAGCTGTGGCTATGCTTACCGACTATTCGTGCCGCATGGCCGACGATGCCACTGCACGGTATAAGCAGCTTGGAGAATACCTGCTTGTGAAATTCCTTGATGGTAATGTCAAGAAGGAACGTGACGGCAAGTTCTTGCGTAACCCTTACGGTATGCCCGAAGGTCCCAATTTCCCGGGTTATACGCCCGACTATTACCGGTCGGTTGTACGCTCGTCGGGCGACAGGTTGAAAGTAGTGCAGCCTGAGCAGTAAGCCAAGCACTGACACCGAGTCGGATTACATATCGCGGTGCGTATCAGTTCCATGTTTTGTGTAATGGAATGGTACGCACCGTTTATATCCTAAACCGGCGGCCATAATCACTAAATTTGGTATAAATTTAGTGGTTGCAGTCTCCAAATTCGGTATGAATTTAGTGGTTGCAGTCTCCAAATTCGGTATGAATTTAGTGGTTGCAGTCTCCAAATTCGGTATAAATTTAGTGGTTGCAGTCTCCAAATTCGGTATGAATTTAGTGGTTGCAGTCTCCAAATTTGGTATAAATTTGGTGGTCATGTCTTGTTTTTTATATCTTTGCAAAAAAAACGGTATGGTAGAGCGGGCGATTAAAAATTCGATTTTAGCCGATTACAGACGGAGGAAAGTAATCGTATTGCTGGGGGCAAGGCAGGTGGGTAAGACCACATTGCTTTTGGAACTGCGAGGTGGCAAAGAAAAAGTATTGTCGTTGAATTGCGACAATGCCGATGATGTTTTGCTGATAGAAGATAAGACTACCACTGAATTAAAACACCTGTTGTCGCCATATGAGCTTGTGTTTATCGACGAAGCCCAAAGAGTCAAAAATATAGGATTGACATTAAAAAAGATAGGAGACTTGAAACTGGAAACACAAGTGGTGGTAACAGGGTCTTCATCGCTTGATATGGCCAACGAGATTAGCGAGCCGGCAACAGGTCGGTTAATAGAGTATAGCCTTTACCCGTTTTCTTTGCCGGAATTGGCCGGGAGTAGTTCAGAAAGAGAAGAAAGCAGATTGTTGGAAACTCGAATGATTTACGGGCTGTACCCTGAGGTAGTAACCGAGCCGGAAGATGCGAAACGCACGCTGATGGCCTTGACTAACAATTACTTATATAAAGACTTGTTTTCGTATAAGGGAATCAAGAAACCCGAACTTATTCAGAAGCTGGTGAGGGCATTGGCCTTGCAATTAGGCAGCGAAGTTTCCTATAACGAGTTAAGTAATCTTTTGGGAGTGGATAAGAGTACTGTGGAGAATTATATCAATCTGCTTGAGAAGTGTTTCGTAGTTTTCCGCTTGGATTCATTTAGCCGGAATTTGCGAAATGAAATCAAAAAAGGAAAGAAAGTCTATTTTTATGACAACGGCATAAGGAATGCCGTTTTGTCGAATTTTGCCCCATTGGAATTAAGAAACGATGTCGGGGCTTTATGGGAAAATCTCATGGTCAGTGAGAGAGTGAAACGTAATTCATATTCGGGCAACTATGCACAACTTTACTTTTGGCGCACACATGAACAACAGGAGATAGACTTAATCGAGGAACAGGATGGCATTTTGCGAACTTTTGAATTTAAATGGAACGGCAAGGCAAAGAGTAACTTGCCAAAAGCATTTGTCAATTCTTACCCGTGTTCGACATACGAAGTCATAACTCCGGGAAATTACTGGACGTTTGTGAAATAGACAAGAATATCGGGTTATGCCGCCGGGGTGCACAGTTTGTTTGATTGGTGATTGTTAAAATTGGAGTGTAAATTAGTTAAGTGTGTTAAAAATGGGCGTGTGGCAGGGTGTTTTATATGTTTGGTGCAGCGATATTTGGTTTATTCTGTGTATCTTTGTAACATAAGATTAGAAGTAAAAATAAAAAAATATACAAAATTATGAAGTTAAGAAGTTTATTTTGGATGTGTGCTGCGGGCTTGCTGTTGACTTCTTGTGCCGATGAAACTGTTGAGCCGATAGATACCACCGTTAACCAAGCAGAAGGGTTGACAACGGTGAAATTGGTGGTTCCAAGCAATTCAAGTTTTGTGAAAGTTGTGTATCCCACTGCCGACGGGACAAACACGGTGAACGTGCCTGTGTCGCTCGATGGCAATTACAGCGAGCGATATGGCGTAAGCGCCATAACGACCGGAGCAATAACATTGGCTTCGCCGGTGTCCACGACGGTAAACATATATGACGAACAGGGTAACAAACTTGCGCTTAACGTGCCGGTTGCGGCCACTGAAGGTAATGCAACCGGAGTGACAATGTTGCCTGAAGATGCCGTAGCCAACTATGTCGACTCGGATGCCAATCAAACGTTTTCCCACTCGAGCGGCGTGGCCATGTTTGATGACAGTTGGCCGTTGACTTATACTCAAGATGAGGACTACAACGACGTGGTTATAGACTATGACATCGAGACCAAATATGTAGATATGAGCGTAATCCCCGACCAAGCATATCGCGAACAGGTGAAAGTGGTGATGCACTTGCGTACAGTGGGGGGTGAATATCCGCGCACGGCAGGACTTTACCTTGAAAGCCTCGACACGAAGTATATAAAAGATATGTCGGCAACATTGACGCTTCATAATGAAAACAAAGCTGATGCTGAAAAAATGGGTGTCACATACGACGTGGACTTGAGTGGAGAACACCCGGTAATCATTTTCGACAACTTGCAATGGCTCATGTCGGAAGAGGCAAAGACGGCAACTTATACAAAGAACGGGCAGACGTGGTATATGAACCCTCGCGACCCGTCGAAGCTCACCATCGACCATAACGATCTGCCGTATACCGACATTGCAGCCAACACGTTCTATAACGTGAATCCGGGAATAGTAAATACCGGCGGCAGCCTGCTCACATTGACGGTGATATTCAAGGGAACCGACCGCAACCTGCTTTCTCCCGAAGAAGGACAGGCACAGATAGACCACTTCATCAATGCCACGATGGATGTGAACAAGCAAAACTTCTTCATCGGTTGCTACAACCGCGTTCTTAAGCGCAGCTTTGAGATTCACATGAAAGGTTATGATCCGACTCCTGCGTATACTACGTATGACAGCGAGAACGCACTTGGCGTGGGCAAAGATGCTTCAACCACATACTGTGCCAAAGATGGCAGCGTATATGGCTTCAAAGTGCCGGTATTGACTCGCCACGCTTACGAGAAGAAATCGTTCAGGAAAGCATATCCCGAATATCAGGCATGGTTTGAAAGCAACGGCGGAAGCAATGCCGACTGGTATTTGCACCCCGATGAATACAGCAATGCTGTGTGCTGCTGGTGGTAACAGACACTTGTCGACAAACGACACACACATACATAACGATAATTTTCAAGCCGTCTCAAAATGTTTGGCGAGGCGGCTTGAATTTTGTATTTTTGTTGTGCGTTAATGTGCCGATTTGAATTGTTTGGTTACCTTTGTATGTCATATAAATATTTTGAATCATGAAGCGAATATTGACATTGTCGGTGCTTGCGTGTCTCGTTTCTTGTATAATGCCATGTGTGGCTTGTACCGGGATTACGTTGACAAGCAAGGACAGTTGCACCATAGTGGCTCGTACCATAGAATGGGGCGGGAGTGACCTGAACAGCCGTTATGTAGTGGTGCCGAGAGGTTACACTGTGCAATCGTATCTTCCCGGAGGAACAACGGACGGGATGAAATTCACCGCACGGTATGGATATGTGGGATTGTCGGTGGAGCAGAAGGAATTTGTCGCCGAGGGTCTGAACGAGGCGGGTCTTTCGGCCGGATTGTTTTATTTCCCGAATTACGGAAAATATGAAGACTATAATCCACAATATAAAGCGCAGAGCATTGCCGACCTGCAACTTGTGTCGTGGGTTCTGGGAACATGTTCCACTGTCGACGATGTGATAAAGGCGGTGGGTGAGGTGCATGTAGTGGCCATAGATCCACGTGCTTCGACCGTGCATTGGCGGTTTACCGATGTCTCAGGCCGTCAGGTGGTGCTTGAGATTGTCGATGGCAAGGCTCGGTTTTATGAAAATCCATTGGGCGTGCTCACCAATTCGCCGGGGCTTGAATGGCATCTTACCAATTTGAACAATTATGTAAATTTATATCCCGGAGCGGTTCAGGCACAAGAACTCGGCAAGGCTCGGCTTGCCCAGTTTGGCGCAGGAGCCGGATTCCTTGGCATTCCCGGTGATGTCACTCCCCCGTCGCGTTTTGTGCGTGCAGCCTTTTTTCAGGCTACGGCACCGGTTAGGGACACGGCAACCGAAACCGTGATGTCGGCATTCCAGATTTTGAATAATTTCGACATTCCTATAGGGGTGGAATTTGCAAAAGGCAGTGTTCCGTGCGACATACCCAGTGCCACGCAGTGGACATCGGCAACCGATATATGTAACGGGAAAATCTATTTCCGGACGATGTATGACAGCCGCATCAGGTGTATCGACTTGCGGACGATAGATTTCTCAAAAGTGACATATCGTGCCGAGTTGCTCGACAGGAATAAGTTGCAGCCTGTAGAAACGGTGGTAATCGATTGATTGCAGGAAATATAAGAAAAGTGCGTTGATGGTAGTAAGAAGAACATCAATTTAAATAAATGGGAGTGAAAAGTGTGGCAAAAGTGATATTGCCGGAGCCGACGTTGCGCCGGTTGCCGTGGTATCTTGCATACGTGCGGCTGCTCAGGGCCAATAATATAGAATATGTGTCGTCGACGCAGATAGCCAAGGAAATAAACGTGGATGCCTCGCAGATAGCCAAGGACTTGTCGTTTTTGAACATACGGGGGAAAACGCGTATCGGTTATGAGGTGGAGACGCTTGTCGGCGAACTTGCCGATTTTCTTGGCTTCGGTATAGAGCATAAGGCGTTCATGATAGGCGTGGGGAGCCTCGGGTCGGCGTTGATTCAAGACCAAGGGCTGTCGCAATACGGGCTAAACATTGTTGCGGGGTTTGACATCAATCCTGCCGTGATAGGCCGCAGCATACGCGGTGTGCCCGTGTACAGCATGGACAAGCTGGGAGCGAAGCAGAAGGAACTTGACACCGAGATAGGCATACTCGCCGTGCCCGTGGAACATGCACAAGATGCTACCGACACCATGATTGCGTGCGGGTTGCAGGCAATATGGAATTTCACGCCGTTCCGCATAAAGGCCAGCAGCGACATAGTGATACAAAACACGTCAATATATGCGCACCTTGCAGTGATGTATAACCGCCTTGACGAAAGGCACAGATTTTTGAAATGAAGATAATAGGAATAGAGGGAAATTACGGGACCGGCAGCCAACAGGAGGATGGCTTGCCGGGCATTTACCTGATGTGCGACTCGTCGCTGCTGAAGGACGGGAAGCCGTTTTTCGTGCCGGATTTTGCTGAACGGTTTGTGGCATATCCCACGATAGTGGTGCAAATCTGCCGCTTGGGGAAGAACATTGCCCGGAGGTTTGCCCACCGGTATTACGACAAGATGACCGTGGGACTGTCGGTTGAAGCCGTCGGCATGAACGACCGGTTTGCCGGCGGCGGTTGCGGCGCTTTGAACCGCGCATTTGACGGGGCCGCCATTTTGGGCGACATGGTAGATGTGGCAGCAGGGGAGATGACCGCCGTGGAATATGCAGTGACCGAAGGGGGTAGGGAGTGCTTTGCCGGCAGCACGGCGATGTTGCAGCGCGGCATCGACGAGTTGATAGAACACGTGAGCCGCTACATGACGTTGAAGATAGGCGATTACATCTTTGTGAGCCGTCCGCAAGAGGGTGTGCCGTTGCACATAGGTATGCAAATTGCCGCCACGATAGCCGGACAAGAGGTGCTGCGAGTGAAAGTAAAGTAGGCCCACACAATAATAAGCCTATTTTTCAGTTATGTAAAATAGGTAATAATAAAACAAGATTAATGAAAAGTACAAAAATCGCGATAGCGGCAATCATGTTATCGGCCGCATTTGTGGCAAAGGCACAAGATGTCAAAAACGAATTTAACCCGGTGACAACCGGTGTTACATCGCTCAGCATAGCCCCCGATGCGCGTGGCGCATCGATGGGTGACATAGGTGCAGCCACCGACCCCGACGTGAACTCGCAGTATTGGAATGCGTCGAAATATGCTTTTGCTTACAGCACGGCCGGCGTGTCGGTGTCATACACGCCGTGGCTGCGCAAACTTGTCAACGACATAGCATTGCTCAACGTTGCCGGTTACTGGAAATTTGGCAGCGAGGACAATCAGGCCGTGAGCGCGTCGCTGCGCTACTTCACGCTTGGCGAGATAACGAGCAATGACGAGCAGGGTAACACGCTGTCGACTGTGAACCCGTATGAAATGGCATTCGATATAGGTTATTCGCGCAAGTTGAGCGAGAAATTCTCGATGGGCGTGGTGCTGCGCTACATATATTCAAACCTCGGCTTTAGTGAAGCCTCTGACGAGGCATTGAGCGGTGCATCGGCATTCGCCGCCGACATTTCGGGATATTACACCACATATCCCATCATCGGGCGCAACGAGTGCCAGTGGTCGTGGGGTTTCAATATATCCAACATCGGCTCGAAGGTGTCGTATGACGGCGGCACTGAGTCGGCTTTTCTGCCCACCAACCTGAAGCTCGGTACCACATTCGTTTTTCCGCTTGCCGATTACCATAACCTTGCTGTGTCGGTCGATTTCAACAAGCTGTTGGTGCCCACTCGCCCGCGCCCGTCGGACTATGAGGAGGGGAGCGATGGCGATTCGCCCTACTGGACCGACTTGCAGGAATGGCAAGACATGTCGCCCATAACGGGTATATTCAAGTCGTTTGGCGATGCTCCGGGCGGATTCAGCGAGGAGTTGAAAGAAATCAACATGTCGTTTGGCTTGGAGTATAATTACAACCAACAATTCTTCTTGCGCGGCGGTTACTATTACGAAAATGCTATGAAGGGCGATCGCAAGTACTTCGGCCTCGGAGCCGGTTTTGCGCTTAACGTGATAAGGCTCGATGCCGCCTACATGATAGCGACGGCACAGAGCAGCCCGCTCGACCAGACGCTCCGCTTCACGCTGACATTCGACATGGACGGAATTAAAGAATTGCTCGGCAGGAGGTGAGCGACGGCATGATACGTGTAGGAATGGGTTTTGACGTCCATCGCTTGGTCGAAGGGCGTGAATTGTGGTTAGGTGGGGTGAAGATACCCTACGAACTGGGGTTGCTCGGGCACAGCGACGCCGACGTGCTGATACATGCCTTGTGCGACGCGCTGCTTGGCGCGGCGTGCTTGCGCGACATAGGCTATCATTTTCCCGACACCGACCCGCGGTACAAGGGCATCGACAGCCGCAAATTGCTTGTCGAGGTTATGCGACTTGTCAGGGAAAAAGGGTATGAGTTTGGCAATGCCGACATAACGGTTTGCGCAGAGCGGCCTAAGTTGAACCCCCACGTGCCGGCAATGCAGACTGAACTGGCGCGATGCATAGGTTGCGACCCCGATTGCGTGTCGATAAAGGCCACCACCACCGAACGCCTTGGCTATACAGGCCGCGGCGAAGGGATAGCCGCCTACGCCACAGTGCTGATAAGCAAATAGGCATTGCCGCTTGCCGGCTTGTGTATGCGTCGATAATTTTGTTTGCGGGACGCAGCGAATCAACGATTCTGCACCCGTGTTGGTTGAATCACAGCTTGAATATGCGTTCCATTAGTTGCCATTTCTCAGTGGAGCGCGCAGTGGGGTCGCAACCTTGGAATTGGGCAACGTATGCTTCCCACTCGGCCTGTCGGGGCAGTGTGGCAAGTCGGGCATTGTCTTTTTCCCAGTCGAAATCGTCAACAGTTTCCATAATCATGATTGATGTGTTTCCGTGAAGGTAGATTTGCATGTCGAGTATGCCTACCGACCGGATGCCTTCCTTTATTTCAGGCCACACCCGGCTGTGTACGTCAATGTATGCCTTTATGACTTTAGGGTCGTCGGGGAAGGTGAGTATTTGGCAATACCGTTTCATAGTGAGTGAGGAATTGTGTTTGTTGAATTCGGGAGGTTGATTATTTGATAAAATAGTTGATTTTATCGTGGAAAAATAAATAACATAAACTGAAATTGGAGCTATGCTTATAGAGAACAAAATTACGTAAAATTTTCTTTTTATCTGATGTGTTCTGCAAAAAAGTAGCAATATAATTAAAAACGGCCATCAGGCTGCAAAGCCCGACCTGTTGCGCATGAATGATTTTTGGTGTGAGGTAAAAGCCATTTATCAGCATATTTGCGGCCAAAACGGGGAAAGACCGGGGTGAGTTTTGAAAAAGTTTGCAGAAAGTTGCGTGCGGGGCTTTGCGGTTACGGTAATTATTGCTAACTTTGTGCGCTCGTTCCGAATAGGCTCGATTAAGTGGCGGCCGTAGCGGCCGTCCGCCTCACGGACTTAACCTGTAAAATTTGAATTTATACAGAGATGTACGCAATCGTAGAAATCAAAGGACAACAATTCAAGGCCGAAGCAGGCAAGTATTTGTATGTTCAGTACCTCGGCGACACCAAAGAGGGCGATGCAGTGGAATTCAACAATGTATTGCTCGTTGATGCCGATGGCACAGTGAAAGTGGGCGCACCCACGGTAGAGGGCGCAAAGGTAGTATGCGAGGTTTTGACCCCCATGCTCAAAGGTGAACACATCATCGTTTTCAAGAAGAAACGTCGTAAAGGCTATCGCCGCAAAAACGGCCATCGTCAATTGTTCACAAAGGTAATGATAAAAGAAGTCGTTGCTTAACACACAACACACAAACCACAAAATTTTAAAAAGAAATGGCACATAAAAAAGGTGTAGGTAGTTCAAAGAACGGCCGTGAGTCGGAAAGCAAACGACTCGGTATTAAAATTTTCGGTGGCCAAAGCGTGAAGGCAGGTAACATCATCAAGCGTCAACGCGGTACTGTTCATCACCCGGGTGTCAACGTGGGTATGGGCAAGGACCACACTTTGTATGCATTGGTAGATGGAACTGTGGCTTTTGTCACAAAAGCTAACCGCAAGTACATCACGGTGCAACCGTTTGAAACCAAGGTTGAGGCTGAAAACTAAAGCCACGCCGGTTATAACGGAAATACGAAAATACAAGCTGTCCTGAATGCAAAAGCAGGGCAGCTTTATTTTATTTTAACTTGTCAATTTACAGGCGGTTTTGCTAATGTCGGTGTCGCTGCCTATCTTTGCAACGGAAAAAATGGTGCAGGCTTGCAATGCAGGGGGGAGCCTCATGATATATTGTGGCGGAGCATCAAGGATTAAGATATGACTTTATAAATCAAAATTAAAGAGAGAAAAGTATGGATACACTTGCAATTTATGAATGGTTTATGGAAAACATGAACTATGGGTGGATTACCTTGCTGATGGCAATCGAGAGTTCGTTTATTCCGTTCCCTTCTGAAATTGTGGTTCCGCCTGCCGCATTCAAGGCCATGCAGCCCGGTAGCGGACTGAATATTTACTTGGTCGTGGTGTTCGCGACGGTAGGGGCTATTATAGGCGCTATATTCAACTATTACATAGCGATGTGGATAGGCCGGCCGCTTGTATACAAGTTTGCCGACAGCCGCCTCGGGCACATCTGTCTGCTTAATGGCGAAAAGGTGCGTCAGGCCGAGGAATACTTCGACCGCCATGGTGCCATCTCCACATTCATCGGTCGGTTGTTGCCTGCCATACGTCAGTTGATTTCGATCCCGGCAGGATTAGCCCGGATGCACTTCGGCAAATTCCTGCTGTACACCACCCTCGGCGCGGGGGTGTGGAACGTGGTGCTTGCCGCGCTCGGCTACTGGTTGAGCACATTTGTCGCCGAACCCGAGTTGCGCGCACAGATAGAGCATTACAACCAGTATCTCAACTATGTGGGCTATGCCGTGATTGCGTTGATAGCCTGCTTCATATTGTACCACATATTCAAGAAAAAGAAGCCGGCCGTGGTAGATGTTGCCGACAAATAAAATTTTTTCATAAGTCAGAGAAAAGAATGTTAGTATCACCTTCTTTATTGTCTGCCGATTTCGGCAACCTTAATCGCGACCTTGAGATGATTAACGACAGCGAGGCCGACATGTTGCACCTTGATGTGATGGATGGCGTGTTTGTTCCCAACATTTCGTTCGGGTTCCCTGTGATGAAGTATGTGCAGAAGGTGTGCCGCAAGCCGCTTGACGTGCACTTGATGATAGTGGAGCCGCAGAAGTTTGTCAGCGAAGTGCGCGATTGCGGTGCCGAGATAATGAATGTGCACTATGAGGCTTGCACGCACCTTAACCGGACTGTGCAGCAGATAAAAGATGCCGGCATGAAGGCCGGCGTGACGCTCAACCCGGCCACGCCAGTGTGCCTGTTGCGCGACATAATCACCGAGGTTGACTTGGTGCTGCTGATGTCGGTAAATCCCGGTTTTGGCGGACAGAAATTCATTCATGGCACGTTGCGCAAACTCGCCGACTTGCGCCGGTTGATAGATGAAACCGGCTCGAAGGCAATAGTGGAAGTGGATGGCGGCGTGAACCTTGAAACCGGGCGTCAGTTGGCCCAAGCCGGTGCCGACATGCTTGTTGCCGGTAACTATGTGTTCTCGTCAGCCGACCCGGCCGAAGCAATCAGGGGGCTGAAACAACTGTGATGTCCGGTGCAATGCTGCAATGTGCGTGAAGTGCGCAGCGACAGCAGAAAAATGTGTGGATTTTTATTGCGATATTGAAAAATAACAATTAACTTTGCACTCGCAATTGCGAAAGTGCAATGGAAAGATGCCGGAGTGGCCGAACGGGGCGGTCTCGAAAACCGTTATACAGGTAACTGTATCCAGGGTTCGAATCCCTGTCTTTCCGCAGGACAAAAGCGGTAGTCATTAACGGTGGCTGCCGCTTTTGCTGTTTATAGGAGTGCAGACAAAAAAAGCGGGTTGCGGCGATATTTCGTTTTGTATTAACGGGGTCAATCCGAAAATACGGTTGCGAACAAATATAGTGGTGGCTGCGGAGCTGCCATACTCGGCTTGACCGCATGTGGAGCGTCCGACGGACGCGAAACTTGCGGACAGGAATGGCAAACTTATCAAATCGGCTTCGGAGATGC
>CALUMZ010000035.1 GCA_944321865.1 uncultured Muribaculaceae bacterium | reverse complement strand
CCACATGCGGTTAAGCCGAGTATGGCAGCTCCGCAGCCACCACTATATTTGTTCGCAACCGTATTTTCGGACTGCCCTGAAAAATGCGCCAGCCGATTACCCGGTTGGCGCATGTTATAGAATCTAAAATGGCAACTCCATAGAATTATTGTCGATTTCTAACGCCGGTAAAATTAAAAAAAACAAAACTGCGGCTGCGGAGCTGCCGAACTATGCTTAACCTCGGTGTTAAGCCGAATTTGATTTTATGACTGTTTGGGGTTAAACAACTGCGGCACAAACAGCAACAAATATTGCCTCCAGTTGGCCCATATATGCCCGCGATCCGACTCATGATATATGTAATCAAAGCCCATTGAGTCAAGCCGTTTGCGAAAATCGGTATTGGCTTCATATAGAAAATCATCCTTGCCAATCCCTATCCAGAACAACTCGCACCCCAACTCGGACAGGCGCGCAAGCTTGGCATCTTCATCACGGTATGCTTCACGGTCGGTGTTCAAGTCGGTCATCAATCCGGCCGAAAACAGCCCCACGTAATCAAACCAGCCGGGATAGTTCAACGCAATATAAAGCGAATGAAAACCACCCATCGACAGCCCTGCTATCGCACGATGTTGCCTGTCGGGAATAGTTGAGTACTTATTGTCGATGAACCCTATTATCTCGGTAAATGCCATTTCATACGCGCCGTTTTTATAGTCGGTCAGCATATTAGTCATCACCGGACGGAAAGCAAGATTTTCGGGCGTCTCGCCCGGAGCGGCCTGCTTGCTGAAATTCCCATTCGGCATCACCACAATCATCGGTTCGGCCTCACCCCGGGCAATCAAGTTGTCCATGATTCGTGCCACATGCCCAAGGTCGAGCCACGCCGTCTCGTCTCCCCCGCTGCCATGCAGCAAATAAAGCACCGGATACTTACGGCCCTCTTTTCCATAACATGGAGGCAAATATACCGACAAGCGGCGGTCGGCTCCTGCCGAGTCAGAATGATACCACGTTGTCACCACATCTCCATGGGGGACATCATGCACTTGGTAATAATCGCCGCAACCGCCTCCGATATAAAAAACACTGTACACATTGCCCACATCACGCCGTGTAAACGGATTCAACGGGTCAAGATTCACCACACCATCCACGTCTAACCGGTAAGTATACATCTCCGAAGGCAACACCGGTGTGGTATATGTCCACACACCGTCGGCATTGCGCGTCATCTCGCCCCGGCCACCATTGGCAGCCCAGTCGCCAATCACAGTCACATGCCCGGCAGCGTCGGCCCGCAGCCTGAAGGTAACCGAGTTATCCTCATTTATCTGCGGAGACACCACAGACCCCTCACGGAAACCGACATTCTGTTGCGCCATGGCAGCCACAGCCACCACCCAAAAAGCAATAAAAAAATCAAGCCTCATGTTATTAAGTATTAACGGTTATTGTATTACATAAGTTAATCCCATTCCTATTCATCATGAATGCGCACACACTGTGGTTATTTCAACCGGTCGGGATGAGCGGCTATGAACTCTTTCCATGAGCGGCAGCCACCTTGAGACTGCGGGCGCGAAGATTCATAGAAATGGCACAATGCCGCCGCAAGCGCATCGGTGGCATCGAGCAAGTCGGGCATTTGCTCCTGTGGGATATTAAGTATGCGCCGCAACATTTCGGCCACTTGCTCCTTCGAGGCACCACCATTGCCGGTAATGGCCATTTTTATCTTCAGCGGGGCATATTCGGCAATAGGCACGTCACGGTGCAAGGCGGCAGCCATCGCCACCCCCTGCGCACGTCCCAGCTTGAGCATCGACTGCACATTTTTCCCATAAAACGGCGACTCGATGGCCATCTCGTCGGGCAAGTATTGCTCCACAAGCCCGAGCACACGCTCAAAGATGCGGTGTAGCCGCATATAGTGGTCGTCAAACTTGCTGAGCTTTATCACCCCGAGGGCAATCATCGACGGGCGCTTGCGCTTCACTCCGAGTATGCCGTAACCCATCACGTTGGTACCCGGGTCGATGCCTATTATTATGCGGTCATATTCATCGTTGCTTGTCGTCATTCTGTGTCAATCTCCTCCATCCATGTTGAAAATCCCACCACGTCACGACCGAAACGTCGGTTCATTTCTTTATGCAGCCCTATTCCGGTACGGGTGTACCATGTATTAAACGCATTCACCGAGTCGACATAAAATTGCAGCGCATAGCTGTAACCGTCCTCCCCTTTGCTGCCATCGAGGACACGAGTCAACCGCGGCCACTTCAACGTGCCATCTCGCTTTGCCTCCGGAATGTATTCGCAGCACAGCCATTCCACAAAACTGTCATACACCGCCGCCGAAGCGTGGTAAGTAGTATTTATTATCAACATAGCCAATTTGTTTTACATATACGCATATTACATTCCGCAATGTCATCTTTATCATTAAGACCTTGACAGCCAACATCAATCACGTCGATCATCACTGTTGTTGGGGGGCGTACCAAAATGTGATTTTTCTCTTTCGTAGAGACGCGATTAATCGCGTCTCTACAACCACTGCATTGCATGAATATATTGAATGTCACACCAATAATGTCAATCATCCCTGTTGTAGAGACGCAAAATTTTGCGTCTCTACGGCCTCAATGCCATATAACGTGGTTTTGTTGCAACACCCGCACGGCACATTGCGCTCCGGCAAAGATAGTGCAAATTAAGTAGAGCCGACATATCATGGCGGCCCAAAAAAACATGCAAGCCTGTTTTTTTTGACATTGCCGAGCCTCTACAATATAAACATCTTTCCGCACAAACGAAAAAAACAGCACCCCGGTAGATATTGCTCTCCGGGGTGCTTAATGTCAATTATTCAAGCGAATATGGATTATTCGGCTTTGCCTTCGCTGCCAAGCACGTTGATGATTTTGTGCTTGTAGAGTTTTTCCATTTCGTCGCGAGCCGGGCCAAGATATTTGCGCGGGTCAAACTCTTGCGGCTTTTCGTTGAACACCTTGCGGATGGCGGCAGTCATGGCCAGACGGCTGTCGCTGTCGATGTTGATCTTGCAAACTGCGCTCTTTGCAGCCTTGCGGAGTTCCTCTTCGGGAATACCGATTGCATCGGGCAACTTGCCACCGTTGGCGTTGATGATGTCAACATATTCTTGCGGAACCGACGAAGAACCGTGAAGCACGATTGGGAATCCGGGCAATTTTTCCATTACGGCGTCGAGAACATCGAATGCCAATGGAGGCGGAACCAAGCGGCCGGTCTTCGGGTCGCGGGTGCATTGTTCGGGCTTGAACTTATAAGCACCGTGAGAAGTACCGATAGAGATAGCAAGGCTGTCGCAACCTGTGCGGGTGGCGAAGTCGATTACTTCTTCGGGGTTGGTATAAGTGTGGTGTTCGGCTTGAACTTCATCTTCCACACCAGCCAATACGCCAAGCTCGCCTTCTACGGTTACATCATATTGATGAGCGTATTCAACTACTTTCTTGGTGAGGGCAACGTTTTCTTCATACGGGAGGTGCGAACCGTCGATCATGACAGACGAGAAACCGCTGTCAACACACGACTTGCAAAGCTCGAAGCTGTCGCCGTGGTCGAGGTGAAGAACGATTTGCGGGTGTTCCCAACCCAGTTCCTTTGCATATTCAACGGCACCTTCGGCCATGTAACGGAGCAAAGTGGCGTTGGCATAGTTGCGTGCGCCCTTCGACACTTGCAATATTACCGGCGACTTGGTTTCGGCTGCAGCCTTGATGATTGCCTGCAACTGTTCCATGTTGTTAAAGTTGAAAGCCGGAATAGCATAACCACCTTTAATAGCCTTGGCAAACATATCACGAGTGTTTACCAAGCCAAGATCTTTGTAATTTACCATTTCTGTTAAATTTATGTTTGGTGAATAAATTTATATTTTCTTTCATTTGGCACATCTGCAAGACACTGCTGCCCTGTCGATGTACTTTTGTTTTGCAAAGATAGTGCAAGGCGAGCGCAAAAACAAATGGAGCTTGCTCTAATTTGGTTTTGCCGAGCCGCAGCCTATTTTCTGCAAAGATAACAAATTTATGCGTCTCTCATAACTGCAAATAAATAAAATATCATTAATTTTGCTTGCCGATTGTACTGCAACCGGCATTGGGTTATTTTTTACTATTTAAAATTCTAAAAAATCTTACGACTGGCATGAGAAAATGGCGCATTGAAGACAGCGCGGAGCTATACAACATCAACGGTTGGGGACTGAAGTATTTTTCCATCAACGAAAAAGGCCACGTAGTGGTTACCCCGAAAGAAAATTGTGTTCCGGTTGACTTGAAAGTTGTAATGGACGAGTTGCAGGTTCGAGACATTACCGCTCCGGTATTGTTGCGGTTCCCCGACATTCTCGACAACCGCATCGAAAAGATTTCACGCTGCTTCAGGCAAGCTGCCGAAGAATATAATTACAAGGCCGAAAACTTCATCATCTACCCCATAAAGGTGAATCAGATGAAACAGGTGGTGGAGGAAATAGTGAGCCATGGCAACAAGTTCAAGATTGGCCTTGAAGCCGGGTCCAAGCCCGAGTTGCACGCAGTGCTGGCCATCAACGCCGCCGAAAACTCTTTGATTATATGCAACGGGTATAAAGACGAAAACTATGTGGAACTGGCCTTGCTCGCTCAAAAAATGGGGCGCCACATAATACTCGTTGTGGAAAAACTTAACGAACTGCAACTTATTGCCGAAATTGCAAAACGCTTGAAAATGCGCCCCAACATAGGGGTACGAATAAAACTCTCAAACTCGGGAAGCGGCAAGTGGGAAGAATCGGGCGGCGACCAAAGCAAGTTCGGACTTAATTCAAGCGAACTGCTGAAAGCCATAGAGATACTGCAAAAGAACAAGATGGACGACTGCCTCAAGCTGATACACTTCCATATAGGCAGCCAAATCACCAAAATACGCCGCATCAAGAATGCCCTGAGAGAGGCTATGCAATTTTACGTGCAACTCTCCAAGATGGGCTTCGACATTGATTTTGTCGACATCGGCGGCGGGCTTGGAGTCGATTACGACGGAACTCGAAGCAGCGCAAGCGAAAGCAGCATGAATTATAGCATACAGGAGTATGTCAACGACTCGGTTTCGGCCCTTGTCGACGCATGCGAGAAAAACGGATTGAAACAACCTAACATCATCACCGAGTCGGGACGGTCACTTACGGCACACCATTCGGTTCTGGTATTTGAAGTGTTGCAGACCACATGCCTGCCTCAATGGGACGAGAACACCGACAAAATAAGCGAATCCGACCACGAACTCACTCGTGAACTATATGACATCTGGGACCGTATCAACCAGCCACGGCTGTTTGAAAGTTGGCACGACGCACTGCAGATCAGAGAAGAAGCTCTCGACCTGTTCAGCCTCGGGTTGCTCGACCTGCGCACTCGCGCCATGATAGAAAAGCTGTTTTGGTCTATTGCCCGCGACGTGAGCGAACTTGCCGCCGACATGAAGCACGTCCCCGATGAACTGCGCAAAGTGGCAAGAATGCTGCCCGAAAAATACTTCTGCAACTTCTCGCTGTTCCAGTCTCTTCCCGATTCTTGGGCCATAGACCAAGTGTTCCCGATAATGCCCATATACCGACTCGACGAACGCCCGACAAAGATGGCTTCGATACAAGACATAACATGCGACAGCGACGGCAAGATTGCCAACTTCATATCGATGCACGGCACATCGACGTCGTTGCCTGTGCATGCCGTCAAGCCCGACGAGCCATACTACTTCGGGGTGTTCCTTGTTGGAGCTTACCAAGAAATACTTGGCGACATGCACAACCTATTCGGCGACACAAATGCCGTGCACATCAGCGTATACAAGGACCACTACGACATCGACCAAGTCATCGACGGCGAAACGGTTGCCGAAGTGCTCGACTATGTGCAATACAATCCCAAGCGGCTTGTGCGCAACGTCGAAACGTGGGTGACAAAGTCGATGAAACAAGGGAAAATCACGCCCGAAGAGGGTCGCGAATTCCTGAGCAATTACCGCTCGGGGCTTTACGGCTACACCTACCTCGAAAAAGATTAAGCACGACATAACCATTGACTATTGTGTAGAGGGTGTATCAAAATTATCATTTCAATGTGGCAGTAGAGACGCAAAATTTTGCGTCTCTACAATCTGGTTGGATAAACTATTGATATTGAATATTTTATATATTGTCGTGAACATCGAGACGCGGCACGCCACGTCTCTACTCATGGCAAAATCGCATTTTGATACACCCCCTACTACATCTTGACAAACTGTAACACATGCGATATTTCATAAGGCTTTCCTACCGGGGAGCAAATTTTCACGGTTGGCAGACGCAACCCAACGCAGTTACCGTACAGGAAACCATAGAACGCGCCATATCTACCGTACTGCGCACCCCGACGTCCATAACCGGTGCCGGGCGCACCGATACCGGCGTGAACGCCGCCATGATGATAGCCCACTTCGACTGTCAAGCCGACTTGTCTCATGGCGACATGTCTCGGCTATTGCGCAGCCTAAACAGCCTGCTCGGGCGCGACATTGCCATACACAGCATTTTCCCGGTTGCCGACGATGCGCACGCACGGTTCGATGCCACATCGCGCACTTACAAATATTTCACCCACGGCGAGAAATCACCTTTTCTTTACCCGCTCAGCTGGCAATACCCTCCTCAACTTGATTTCGACTTGATGAACGAAGCTGCCGCCACACTGCCGTTACATACCGACTTTACCAGTTTCAGCAAACTGCACACCGACGTGAAAACAAATAATTGCGTCATCACCCATGCCCGGTGGGAACAAGAGGGCAACCAAATGGTATTCACAATCACGGCCGACCGCTTCTTGCGCAACATGGTTCGCGCCATTGTAGGCACACTTGTCGATGTGGGTATGAAAAAGTTGACAATTGCCGACTTTACCCGCGTCATCGAAAGCAAGGACCGCTGCAATGCCGGCACATCAATGCCGGGGCACCCGCTGTTCCTGTGGAACATAACTTACCCCTATCCTGTCCTGTAAACCCATAAAATCCTCTAAAAAGACTAAATCAAGCGAGGGTGTATCAAAATGCGATTTTGCCATGAGTAGAGACGTGGCGTGCCGCGTCTCGATGTTCGCAACAACATATAAAACATTCAATATCAATAGTTTATCCAGACAGATTGTAGAGACGCAAAATTTTGCGTCTCTACTGCCACATTGAAATGATAATTTTGATACACCCTCGCTTTCAGGTGGTACAATAATTTTGTAACTTTGTGAAAATTATATAAGTATGAAACAGCACACCAAAGACATATTGAACCAGTGGAATTTATTAAAACCTTTAAGAGATGCTGTCAAAGATAAACTTTACCATAAATTTTCGTTAGAGTTTAACTTCAACTCCAACCATATAGAAGGCAATACGCTTACGTATGGGCAAACAGAAGTTCTTTTGTTGTTTGGGAAGGTCATAGGTGAAGCAAAAATGAAAGACTTGGAGGAAATGAAGGCTCATAATATAGGATTGAAAATGGTTCTTGAAGAAGCGATGACAAGCAATCCACTGACAGAGACATTCATTCGCCAATTGCATAAAAAAATGCTTTTTCATGCCGGTTTGTGCAGACACACTAAAACACCCAATCTTCGGATGCAGCAGACGCGCCTTGTTGCACTTGGCCCTGCCACGTAATAGGTATGTTACGGAAGCGCAACACTTGGTAATCGGCCTGCCCCGTCACGCCATTGGTCGAAGTCTTCAGCTCGATGCTTATGATGCTGAATGCGTTCACCCCCGGCGGAATCCCGGCTATCGAGAAAGTTATCTTCACAGGCACTCCGGCGGCAAGGCTCCAACTTGATGATCCCCCGGCAACACGCATCTGGTAGCGGTTGCCGTAAACATCCGACGCATACATGTCCTTACTCGCAATCACCGATAGAGTTTGCGGTGCAAGCATGTGTGAACACACTATCGTAAATTGCGCCACTCCTTCCGATTGAATTCCGGCACATGTCTCCCAGCTGACCGAGTAGCCGGGCATCGAGGTTTCATACAATCCGGGAAGTATGGCATTCATCACCGTCGAATTGCACCCGGAACACAACAATGCTACCACAAGCACAAAAAAGTTTTTCACGCACCACTTGGTTTTTTCCTCATTTTCAGGCATTCTTATCATAGCAATTCATATTTTTGCAAATATATGAAATACATGCCTGTGTTCATATAGACACATATAGACAAATCAACCGTCTGCCAGCCAAAATGTCCCGGCCGGCGCGCTGCCATCCATTAACATGCACAATTCAGGCTGTTACGAACACTTTTCTATCAAATTCCACAACTTCTGCGCTTGATCACGATTTGAGAATGTCGGGAACAGCAGTTTCTTGCGTTGCGCGACAGTATCGGCATCAAACGGTTTAGCCATAAGTTCATTACAGGCTTGAATCATGTCATTTGGCGTATCGGCAATATGGCAAAGCGAGTCCAATCCGCTTCCGGCAAGCATTAAATGGTTGACGATGGTGTGCCTACCGGCAAAAAGGCTGTTGAGAAGTTTAAGTTTCAAGCCTGTATCTTGGAAAGTTATTAATATATGTATTTGAGCCTCATGGATAAGCTCATCCATGCGTTTGGCATCGGGGTTTGCTTCAATCTGAATGTTGGAGTACGGGGCTGCGGCTTTGTAAATTTTTCGTGAAGGGTTCATCCCTGCAATAATGCACCGACACTTTAAATGACAAAAAACTTTACGAATAAGGAACAATACAGCCTTTTCATTCTCAGGCACGGAAAGTTTGCCGTGATAGAGTATATAATCCGACATTCCGGGACGTGAAGTAATCGTTTCATTTGCATGAAAGCAAGGAATGAATTCAATAGGCTTCCCCGGAAAGACCAAGCGCAAATAATCTGCATCGGTAGTAGATACCGACAAGATAAGATCTGCCCCGCTAACCTTCTGCTGATAGGCTCGGAAACGCAAAGATTCGATAAAGAAAAAACTTTTCTTCAGCAGATTATTGGTGGAATTCACCAATGCCCGATAATAATCATGCTCGATGTTACACTCCCGAAAAATCTTTAAGCGATTGCGCAATCGATTGTCATTTAAGTAATAGCATGAATGCAATCCCTCAAACAAAATGGGGTAATCGTTTTGTAACAATGCGTCGAGCAGACGTGGGCTTTTGCGGCTATATACATTATACGGCAAAAAAGAAAGATTGGCCATCAAGCCGGTATTTCGCTTGTAATAATGTACCTCTTCGCAAATGTCGAGAAGTTCCGGAGCATGTTGCCGCTCATACTCGAAACAATGCAATATTATATGTACCCCACATTCATGGAGCGCCTTCAACTTGTAATAAATATCGATAACTCCTCCATAATTTGCGGGATAAGGAATATTGAGAGCTATAACATTAAGATATTTATCCATTATGCTTTTGTGATTAATCTGTTCTGCAATAAGTTGTATTGATTATGAGTCGATCGGAAAAATCCGGTTGCCACACGAAATGCAAAATTAGTTCATGTTCTTGAAAAAGCAATATCCGGGAAGACAAACACCTTAAAAACCGCACTGAACACCCCGACCACCAATAAAATAAAAATCCATCTCTTGGTAAGAGACGGATTGACATCGGCAAAGGTATGAATATTTATTGAATTATAAAAAAATACGTAAAAAAACTTGCCGATACAAAATTCCACACTGTCGCACATCTGCACTACCGGCAACATGAATCTTGCTATATATCACCGCCTTACGCAGCCCATCCGTCTCTTACCAAGAGATGGATTGACGATGGCTGAGAATTCTGAGAAGTTTTTTTAAGGGAAACATTCCCTCGTAACAACAGTGCTCATTTAAAACGTACATATATATAATTATGAAAAGACAAACACTTAAATACCTGTTGGCGAGTGCAAGCATGGCATTTTCTATAAGCGTATGCGCTCAACGTGTCGATTACTCGGTAGTTAGCGTTCCCGAAGAATCGGGCAACCAATTCATTCGCATCACTTCCGATGCCGACTGCGTGTGCATGCCCATCGTCAAGCGTGGGGCCGGCGGCCAAATCGACTGGCTCACCAACCGCATTCTCGACACATCGGTCGACGGTACACACATCGCCTACCTGTCGGCACGAAACGCCACCACCAACATCTTCATCAAGGACTTGAGCCGCCAAGGCAGCTCCATCCAGCGCACCAACCGCTCGGCTGTACTCGACTTCGCCTATTCGCCCGACGGCAAGTATATATGCTTCTCGGAAACACGCGGGGCCACCAACCAGATTTTCCAGACCGATGCCCGCAACGGATACGTATGCAAGCAAATTACCAGTGGTAGCCAAGACTATTCACCCGTCTACTCGGCCGATATGACACAGATTTTCTTTGCACGGCAGGAAATGCGCAGCGTCAGCATTTGGAGTTACAACATTGGCAACAACTTCTTGTCGACCTTCTCCGGCGGTTTCAATCCCTTCCCGGTGAAAGACGCGTCGGCCTACGTTTGCGCCCGGCGAAATGCTATGGGGCGCAGCGAAATATGGAAAATCGACTACCGCACCGGCACCGAAGAGTGCATCGTGTCGGACCCCGCGCGCAGTTTTACCACCCCTGCCATATCACCCGACGGACAGTGGATTGTATTCGTCGGCAGCAGCCGCATTGCCGCCGGCCAGATGTCATACATGAACACCGACATATTCGTTGCCCGCCTCGACGGGACGGGACTGGCGCAAATCACCTACCATGCGGCCGACGACATCAGCCCCGTGTGGAGTCGCGACGGTCGTTACATATACTTCATATCGCAACGCGGCAGCGCAACCGGCACGGCCAACATTTGGCGCATAAATTTCAATTACTGACACACTTATATTCAAACTCATTAATAACTCATTTTTCATTAATCATTTTATTAAACATTCAAGTTATGAAAACAATTAAAACTTGCTTGTTGCTCGCCTTCATGGGGCTTGCAACCACCGCATCGGCACAGTTTGTAACTTCGTCGGGCAACAACTCCGGCAACGGCATGTCGCAACAGGGCGGAGGCAGCTCGTTCGACTTCACTTCGGTAAAAACTTCGGGTTGGAACCGCGTCTACGTGTCCTACAACCCCTCGAAAATCAATTTCAGCGACGACGATTATGAATTCATCGACGGCGAAGACATAAAGTTCAAGGGCTTCACCGTTGGCTACCTGCGCGGCTTCAGCCTCACCAAGAAAGTGCCTCTGTACATGGAAATAGGTCTCGGATTCCAATACCGCAACTACAAGTACAGCGACGACGAAATATACCCAATGCTCAGTGAAGAAGCATACGAAGATGAAGACTTAAACACAAACTTCTCCGACGATGATGTTACTTTGAAGTATACGATGATGTCATTGAACATACCTATCAACTTACTTTATCGTTTCAACATCAACAACGATTTTTCCATTAGCCCGTACTTCGGCTTCGACCTCCGTTTCAACATAAAAGCAACTCAAAAATCGGAATGGACTGCCTATACAGATTACGACTATGAAGATACAGAAGAGCAAGAATGGTCGAATGACTGCTTCGACAAAAAAGACATGGGCGACGATGATGACTACGTGTGGAACCGCTTCCAAGCCGGTTGGCACATCGGTGTAGGCCTCGACTACAAGGCCCTGCACATTGGCGTGGAATACGGCAAGGATTTCAACGAACTTTGCAAGAAAGCCAAGCTGTCGACCACTTCCATCACGCTCGGCGTGAACTTCTGATAAAACCGACCGCCTGCGGCAATCCAGCTACACAATCAAAAGCCCCACTGTGAAAAAAACGGCACCGGATTTCCGCACACACGGTGGTCGCATTACAAACTTAATTTCATCAATCAGCGTGGGGACGGCCTAACTCAACATCTCACTAACACACAGCCTTGAATCGGGTACTGTGAAAAAAAGTAGAGTGTGGCCGCCCCCACTTTTTTTGTGCGATTTTTACGCCACAGGCATTGGAGATTGATGCAAAAATGCCTATCTTTGCAACCTAACACGTTTGGTACCATTACGGTAAAGCCGCCAACCCCCAAAAAACAGTCATCGCGATGGATGATTGGCAAAGGCAGGCATTCCGGGAACCAATAAAAACTAAACAGACAAAAGAATGGAAAAGGCTGTAAATGAAGTAAAAAACTGCACACATAATAGCAAAATGTGCAAGTTACATCAATTTATAGCGTTAATTTTTTTCATATCTGAATTAAAATTACTTACTTTGTGCCGCGAAAAAGTTTTATTATCCAAATTATAACTATTTAAATTTAAATCATTATGTCAGAAATTGCAGAAAAGGTAAAAGCAATAATTGTAGAGAAGCTTGGAGTAAACGAATCTGAAGTAACACCTGAAGCTACATTTGCTCAAGATCTTGGTGCTGATTCACTCGACACTGTAGAATTGATCATGGAATTTGAAAAACAATTCGGCATCGAAATTCCTGATGACAAGGCCGAGGGCATAGTAACTGTAGGCGATGCCATCAACTACATCGAAGCTAACAAGTAAAAAAAAGAATATCTCATTAATTTATAATGGAGTTAAAAAGAGTTGTTGTAACAGGCTTAGGGGCTGTAACCCCTCTTGGCAATGATGTTGAGACCACATGGCAAAACGCCGTGGCGGGGGTAAGCGGTGCCGGGCCGATTACGCATTTCGACGCATCTCTGTTCAAGACCCAGTTTGCGTGCGAGGTGAAGAACTTCAACGGGGCCGAATACTTCGACCGCAAGAGGTTACGCACCCTCGACCTCTATTCCCAGTATGCCCTTGTGGCAGCCCAACAGGCTGTGGAAGATTCCAAAATCAACGCCGAAGGCATTGATGCCGAAAACGTTGGCGTTATCTTCTCTTCGGGTATCGGAGGTTTGCACACATTCGAGGAAGAAGCCGGATATTATGCAATGCATGCCGACCAAGGCCCCAAGTACAATCCTTTCTTCATTCCGAAGATGATTGCCGACATTGCCGCAGGTCACATCTCAATGCAATATGGTTTCCGCGGTCCCAACTTCGGGATTGTCTCGGCTTGTGCATCATCAACCAACGCCTTGATTGATGCGTTCAATTATATTCGTTTAGGCATGGCAGTTGCCATGGTGAGTGGTGGAGCCGAAGCCGCCGTTTATCCGGCCGGCGTTGGCGGATTCAATTCCATGCACGCACTCTCCACTCGCAACGACAGTCCTGAGACGGCATCTCGCCCATTCAGCGGATCGCGCGACGGATTTATAATTGGCGAAGGTTCGGCTTGCCTCGTGCTCGAAGAACTTGAACATGCCAAGGCTCGTGGTGCCAAGATCTACGCCGAAGTTGTTGGTGGTGGAATGTCGGCCGATGCATACCACATCACAGCAAGCCACCCCGAAGGGCTCGGTGCCAAGCTTGTGATGAAACGTGCCATTGCCGATGCAGGGCTCACTCCTGCCGACATTGATTATATCAATGTTCACGGCACATCGACCCCTGTCGGCGACTTGTCGGAAGTTAAAGCCATCAAGGAAGTTTGGGGTGAAGATGCCTATCGCTTGAGCATCAGCTCTACCAAGTCAATGACCGGCCACCTGCTCGGTGCTACCGGCGCACTTGAAGTGCTGTTCTGCATCAAGACAATAACCGACGGCATCGTTCCGCCTACTATCAACCATGCCGACGATGACTTGGATCCCGAAATCGACTACAAGTTGAATTTTACATTTAACAAAGCGCAAAAACGCGATATTAACGTGGCTCTGTCCAACACATTCGGTTTTGGTGGACACAATGCCAGCATGATTGTAAAGAAATACAGTGAGTAATATCGTGTCATTTGCCGATATCCTATTCCGCATAAAGCTTCTTTTCATAAAAGATAAGGAGCTTTATGCTTTTTGTTACCACATGACGGGATTCACGCCACGGCACCTCGACTTATACAAATTAGCTTTCTCTCACAAATCGAGGGCCATCGCATTGAAGCAAAAAAAATATGCCAACAACGAACGGCTCGAATACCTTGGCGATGCCGTTATCGGAGCTATCGTGGCCGACCTGCTTTACAAAATGTATCCCCGCCACAGCGAAGGGTTCTTGACCAACACACGTTCCAAGATTGTAAAGCGTGAAACCCTATCCATGATTGCCATGAAACTCGGGCTCGACAAGGTAGTACACCCTGTCATGACGAGCCACTCTCACAATTCCTATATTTACGGCAATGCCCTTGAAGCTCTCATTGGGGCCGTTTACCTCGACCGCGGATACGACCAATGCAGCAAGTTTGTAATCAAGCGCATAATAAAGCCGCACATCAACATTCGCAATCTGGCTCGTACAGAAATTAACTTCAAGTCAAAATTGCTCGAATGGGGACAAAAGCACCACGTTCCCATCAGTTTTGAATTGGTTGAAACCACCGTCGACGGCAGCAACAGCCAAATGTTCCGTTCAGTAATAAACCTCTGCGGGCGTCCGGTGTGCGAAGCAACAGGCTACTCCAAAAAGGAATCGCACCAGATTGCCTCAAAAAATGCCTTGAAACGCATCAACCGTGATGCCGAATTTCGCAACAGCATTCTCACCCTTGCCACGGCTGTCACCATCTACACTCCGTGACACAGCACATTCTTCCGGGCTATTCGCATAGATGCGGCATTGCCACGTCCCACTGTTATTAGCAATTGCGCAAAACCCTTAATATCACACCAATTATATCAACCATTCCTGTCGTAGAGGGTGTGTCAAAATTATATTTCTATGGTATTATGACCGTAGAGGGTGTATCAAAATTCCGACATTGATGTTGTAGAGACGCGGCGCGCCACGTCTCTACAAGAGTGACAACATATAAAATATTAAATATCAACAACTTACCAAACACAGTTGTAGAGACGCGATTCATCGCGTCTAATGTGCAGCATTGATAACAAAGTTGGTATGCATTCATTCTTGTCACAGATAGCGGGCTACCGCCGATGCCAGCTTCGACGGATCGTCCACACGCATCACAATCTCGCCATTACGGTCGATAACGTATGTCAGCGGCAATTGAGTGACATTATACCTTGCCAGATTAGACGAATTTGCCCCCGCCGGGTCATAAACCGTAACCCAAGGCAGATTCACGGCCGACTGCCTCCATGTGAAATCATTGGCATCAAAACTCAACTGGTATATCTCCAATCCCTTAGACTTATTCTTTTTATAAACGTCGGCAAGTATGGCATTATATGACGGAGAAAATTCGGCGGCGTAAACGGTAAAGCTAAGCAAGGTAACTTTGTTCTGCTTTGCAAGTTCGGCAAGAGACTGTTCCACACCATTCTTGTCTTGCAATGTTATGTCGAACAAAGATGTTTCGGAAACTTGCAAAGTATCGCTCGCCGACATGCCCGGATTGTGATAAGCCCGGCCGTTGCGCAACACGTTCACAAGATAGGTAGTGCGTGGATCGTTCGGACGGAAAGTATAGTATCCGTTTGCCACAGCTCCTATAATGCGCAAATCATTTTTGTCAAGAGGATTAAAAAGAGGTTCGTTACCAATGTATTTATTTATCACATAATAAGATATTATGCCTGACGGATTGGCCAATATGGTATCGACCAATTCCTTTTTCCACACCTCGATGGCCGCTGCGCGTTCATCTCCTTTCATGCCATTTATTTCAATGGCCTTCTTGTCAAGGTTCATCATGCTCACGGCATCATGGCTCCCGCTAATTGTGAAATCGGTTGCGAAATTTTTCACATTGGTATTTATCTGTATATGCTCCAGACTGTCTACCGGGAAATAGACCGAAGCCATGCCGTAACGCAAGCGGAACACCTCGGGATTTGCCGGGGCAGACATCTCGGCCGAAAATTCGCCATTACCCTCAGTGGCAACCGAATCCACAATGAGCCAACGCCCGTTTGACGATTGCTCCACCACCATTCTCACTGTGTCGCTGCCGCCCTCTACGATACCACTCACCTTAAATCCGTTTCCGCCACCCGAGCACGAAGTCAGCAGCAACGATGCCACAGCCGCGGTTGCAAAAAAATATTTTTTGTTCATTTCCTTATTTTTGAATTTACTTTTTACCTTTTTTATTTGAGTGCTTCTCTTGCTCCGGCTTTTCATCGGCAAAACGGTTGGGGAACCATATCTCCACCGGCTTTCTGCACAGCGCATACACTATCAATCCTATACCGATGATTATGAACGGAATGCTAAGCAACTGCCCCATGTTCATGCCACAGCTTGCAATCAGGTTGTTCTCCCACGGTTCCTGCACATTTTTCACATATTCGATTAAGAATCGTGCCACAAACAGCCATGTGAAAAATATGCCGAACAGCAACCCCGGACGACGCTCGGCATTGCGCTTCCAGTAGAGCCACATCAGCAGCGCGAACAGCAACAAGTATGCAAGAGCCTCGTAAATCTGCGTTGGGTGCGACGGCGCACTGAACACGGGCGGCGCACCGGCCATCCACGAATTAAGATTCTCTACAAACCTGAATCCCCAAGGCAAGTCGGTGACACCGCCGTATATCTCATGGTTCATCAAGTTGCCAAGGCGAATCAACGCGCCCACAAACGGAATCGGTATTACCAACCGGTCGAACGTCCACAGCGGGCTGCAGTGTGTCACAAAATAGGAATATACGAAAACTGCAAGCATTATGCCTATTGCCCCGCCATGACTTGCCAGCCCGCCTTCCCATATCTTGATTATATCCCCGGGATGTTGCGAATAGTAGGCCCAGTCGTAGAAGAACACGTGCCCGAGGCGCGCACCTATCACCGTTCCAAGTACCACGTATATGAGCAGTGCACCCACCCAGCGTTCGGGTACCCCCTCATGCCTGAAAATGCGACTTACTATTTCATACCCTATCCAGAAACCGATTGCAAAAGCCAAGCCATACCACCTGATTGTGACAAAGCTGTCGATGATATTTGGGTTGGCAAGCCACGTTATAAAATTAAGCATATCTGTTGCAATGATGTAAATTAAATTGTTGGAATCAATATGCACACACATATTGTGTGATTTCCCTTAATTCGCTACAAATTTAGCAAAAATCTCCATTTCTCGCGCCATTACACAATTTTCAAGTCGATATTGATTGTTTTTTACCCCCAAATCAGTCATTAGATTGGGGGCAAAATTTCCTGCAAAAATCCAAAGTGACATCTTTTCCATCACTAAGCCTGAGCCGTGAAAACAACCAATAATAGGGATTGGGAAATTCAAACCGTACAAAACGTTTTGTGCATTTTACCCAAAAAAGGCGATTGCCGGGCATGGCCCGAGTTCCTACCTTTGCATTGCTAAAAAGTCTTATTTTCACACACATATATATTTTTCTCGGAATGAAGAATCTGTTATTCGCATTATCTGTCATTATAATCATTGTTTTCTCAACTTTTTATGCCGAAGCTCGTCATCACAAACACAACGTGCACCGCACCGGCAAAGAACGATCTGAGATTTTCGGCACTATAACATCGGCCGAAAACGGTGAGCCGGTCGATTTTGCCACAGTCTACCTCAAAGGCACCAATCATGGGTGCGCCACCGGCGACAATGGAACATATCGCATCAAGGCTCCCATTGGGGATTATACACTGGTAGTATCGGCAGTGGGATACGCAACCTCTGAAACGGGCATCACAATTACTAAAGGAAACCACACCAAGCACGACGCACAAATATCGCCCGAATCCCGGCATTTAGACGAGGTTGTTGTCGAGGCCACAGGTGTGAAGCGCGTTCAAAGGTCGGCCTACAATGCTGTTGCAATCGACACCCGTGAAATGCAAAACACCACTAAAAATCTAAGTGAGGCCTTAAAGCAATTGCCGGGCATGAAAATCAGAGAAACAGGCGGCGTTGGTTCCGACATGCAAATGATGCTTGACGGCTTTAGCGGCAACCATGTGAAAGTATTCATCGATGGAATTCCGCAAGAAGGTACCGGACAGGCACTCGACTTGAACAACATTCCCGTAAACTTTGCCGAACGAATCGAAGTTTACAAGGGTGTGGTACCCGTGGGGTTCGGCACCGATGCACTTGGCGGCGTAATCAACATTGTCACCAACAAGCAACGCCGCAAGTGGTTTATTGATGCTTCTTATTCCTATGGTTCTTTCAACACTCACAAGTCGTATGCCAATTTCGGACAAAGTTTCGACAACGGCCTGACGTATGAAATAAATGCGTTCCAGAATTACTCCGACAACAATTACCACATCGACAATTACATAACCGAATTCCTTGACAACGGATTCGAGACTACCGACCGAAACAAGACATACCATGTGCGGCGGTTCAACGACACGTTCCACAACGAGGCGGTTATAGGCAAAGTAGGATTCTCCGGCAAATCATGGGCCGACAGGCTCATGTTGGGACTCACCTACTCGCATTTTTACAAAGAGATTCAAACCGGTGTAAGACAGGAAATAGTATTCGGACAAAAGCACCGCAAAGGGCACTCCATCGTTCCGTCGATTGAATACAGCAAGCGAAATCTGCTTGTAAAAGGACTCGACGTGGTACTCACTGCCAATTATAATCACAATTTGACGCAAAACATCGACACTGCGGCATTCAAGTACAACTGGCTCGGGCAACGCCGATACACCGGCACACGTGGCGAGCAGTCGTACCAAGACAATGAATCGAAAAACACCAACTGGAACGCAACTTTCACTGCCATTTACAGGCTTGGCTCGGCGCACGCGTTTACCATTAATCATGTTTTCAGTTCTTTTCATCGCACCTCTCGGTCGAAAATCGACGGCGGATCCAAACTGTCAGACTTCAGCATCCCCAAGGTCACGCGCAAGAATGTTACCGGGGCTTCTTACCGCTTCATGCCATCCGAACGATGGAATGTGACAGCTTTTGGCAAATACTACAACCAGTTCAACCGCGGACCGGTATCGCACAGCACCGACGGCATCGGAGACTATTACAACGAGTCGCGCTCAGTGAGCGCATTCGGCTATGGTGCCGCAGGCACTTATTTCATAATCGACGGGCTGCAAGCCAAATTGTCGTATGAAAAAGCCTACCGGTTGCCAACTACTGACGAGCTGTTTGGCGACGAAGACCTTGAAGCCGGACGGGCCGAATTGCGTCCCGAAAACAGCAACAACCTCAACTTCAACCTCAGTTACAACCGCAACTTCGGCCGGCATGGCGTTTACATCGAAGGCGCACTCATATACCGCGACACTAAGGATTACATTAAACGCGGACTCGATGCCACCGGCAGCATGGCCTACGGTATATACGAGAACCACGGAAGGGTAAAAACCAAGGGCTTCAACATCTCGGCTCGATATAGTTTCGACCGTTGGTTTAACATCGGTGGAACATTCAACAACATCAATGCCCGCGACGACGAACGTTACCGGGCCGGAGGCACGAAACAGGCAAGCGAAACCTACGGGCAACGTATCCCTAACCAACCATACGTATACTCCAACTTCGATGCCAATTTCTATTGGCACGACCTTTTCGGGAAAGGCAACGTCCTATCTGTCGGTTACGACGGATATTACCAACACGAATTCCCGTTGCATTGGGAGGACTTGGGAGACCCGTCAAGCAAGGACCGCGTTCCCGACCAATTTTCACATAACATAACTATCGGTTATTCGCTTAAGAACGGACGGTATAACATCTCGCTTGAGTGCCGCAACATAACCGACGAGAAACTGTATGACAACTTCAGCCTGCAAAAGGCCGGACGCGCGTTCTACGGGAAGATACGCATATACTTCGGAAATTAACTAATTACACACTCAAACATTATGAAAAAGAACATCAACAAGCACTACTTATGGGCATTGGCTGTAGCCCTGAGCAGCCTTACTTTTACATCGTGCAGCGACGACGAGCCTGCGGCACAAGGCGATGGAAACGGGTCGTTGGCTGTCGGTGAAAGCCGCTTCGTCGTGGCAGCATCGGCGGGCGATGCTGTTTACCTGCTCACCGCCAAGTCTCTTGACGAAGGGCAAATCACGGCTTATCAGGACGGGCATGAAACCGAATCGAGTTCCAACTGGATTTTCTACGGCGACCGTTACCTGTTCAGTTTTCAATATAACGACGGAGCCCAAGGGACGGGATTCTCTTACCGCCTCGATGCAAACTCGGGAAAGATAGTCGAAGCCCAACAATATACTTACAACCGGACAACAACCTACGGCACATGGGGCGAAAACGTAATCACATCTTCGACCAATGCGGGTTCGGTCGAACATGATGCCCAAGGCAATTATGCATATTACCTGCAATTCAATTACTTGAACGTCAACAATGCCACATCGCGCAGCGGCTCGCATATCGCCGAAAACTTCCTTGGAAACGGCGAACGTGTGAGCTTTGCCGGATTCGTTGAAGCCAACGACAAACTTTATACTTCGGTGGTGCCGATGGGCATGAGCCATTATGGCGTAAACACATTCCCCGACAAGGTGACTGATCCAAAATATGTAACCAACCATAGCGGCGGCTCGGGCTCGGGGCAATACACACCGGGCATGATTCCCACAACGCAATATCCCGACAGCGCATTTGTGGCAATATATAGCGGTGACAACTTCGATGAAACACCGGTTATCGCCCGCACAGGCAAAATAGGCTTCGCCAGCGGACGCATGCGCTCGCAATACTACCAAACAATATGGGCTGCCGACAATGGCGACATTTACGTCTTCTCGCCGGGATACGGACGCACCGTGCAGGCCGAAAGCATCGTTACCGACAAGGACGGCAACACCTACAACCTTTACCGCGTGCAAGGGCAATTGCCTTCGGGCGTGGTCCGCATCAAGGCCGGCGAAACTGTGTTTGACGACAGCTACTACGTAAACCTTGAAGAGCAAGGGAACCATAACCCCATGTTCCGTTGCTGGCACGCCGGGGGCAGCAACTTCTTGTTACAGATGTATAGCGAGGGGGTAAACGGAATGGCCGGGACAAGCGCACCGCGTAACGAGCTCGCCATCTTCAATGGTCCCGAAGGGAAATTGACGGTAGTTACGGGATTGCCCGGAGCCGACCAAATATCAAGTTTCGGCACACCAACCAATGCCAACGGATATGTATACATTCCGGTAGTAGTCAAGACCGAAAACGTTCCTCCCACCATTTACCGCATCGACCCTGCCACAGGAATTGCGACACCGGGATTGCAAATATTGTCGATAAGCAGCGTTGCTGCCCTCGGCAGTCTCTCGGCATCCTGATTTTTCACACACAACAGGTTTAAACTTTACTTGTCAAGCGGCATCTAATCGAAAATGAAACGGCAGATTCCGCTTGACTTTATTTAAGATTACATTACAGATAAATGAAACGTTTATTCCGCAAACTGCACTTATGGCTATCCGTTCCGTTCGGCATCGTCATCACGCTCATCTGTTTCTCGGGCGCAATGCTCGTGTTTGAACCCGAACTGATGCAATTGACGCAACCCGCCCTGTTCCGTGTCGACAACACGGGCGGCAAAGCCATTCCGCTCGACACGCTTGCTGCCCGGGTACAAGCATCATTGCCCCATGATGTAGCAGTCACGACAATAACAGTATACCCCGACCCCGCAAAGGCATATCGTGTTGCACTCTCCAAGCCACACAAAGCCGCCCTGTATGTCGACCAATATACGGGCGAAATAAAAGGGCAATACAAGCGCACTCCATTCTTCTCGGCAATGTTCAGGCTGCACCGCTGGCTACTCGGGAGCCGCCCCGACGGTGATGGCATCTTCTGGGGAAAGATAATTGTGGGCACAAGCACGTTGATATTTGTAATCGTGCTCATAACCGGCATTGTAATCTGGTGGCCGCGGACGGTAAAAGGGTTAAAAAACAGCCTTAAAATAAGAGTTCGCAACAGACGGCTGTGGCATGGATTGCATGTGGCAGGCGGCATGTATGCAATAGTATTGCTGCTTGTAATGGCACTTACCGGGCTCACATGGTCGTTCAACTGGTATCGGACAGGCTTCTATGCACTATTCGGCGTTGAGACATCGCAAGGCGGCAGCAAAAACGGCAACGGCAACCGTCACGGGGAAACGATTTCAGGCAACGACAAATTCCGCAATTGGCAGACGGTTTACGAAGAGCTTGCCGCTGCCAATCCGCATAACGAAGGCATCAGCATCGGCAATGGTGAAGCCGCCGTTGCAGGCAACCACTATGGCAACACTCGCGGCAGCGACAAGTATCTGTATGATGTCGCCACGGGGTCGGTCACAAGCCGCACACTCTATGACGACATGCCTGCATCGGGAAAAATTCGCGGATGGATATATTCGGTCCACACCGGCACTTTCGGAGGCACGGCAACCCGCATACTGTGGTTTCTCGCATCATTGCTTGGCGCCACATTGCCGGTCACAGGCTATTACTTGTGGATAAAACGCCTGCGCGCCAAGCGCCGCAAATGCATCTCGGCATAAAAAATTTTGTACTGCGCTCGCCATGCACTATCTTTGTCCTCATCATGAGTACTCAAGAACCAACCACCACCTACAAGTCTAAAGTCGACCTATGGTTGATTTTAGTGATTTTCGGGACAATCGCCGTTTCGGTTATCCCCACACTGCTATTCTCATGGTATTACACTGCGGCATTGACTGCTGTCTTAATTTTGATAGTTGCCCCACCCATCTTCGGAACCCGCTACAAAATAACAGGTAACACATTGACTGTGAAGTGTGGCTACTTCCCGGCCGGCAATCACGACATTTCACTTATCGCAACAATCAAGCCTACTCGCACTATATTGTCGGCTCCGGCTTCCTCTCTCGACCGCATCGAAATACGCTTTGTCAATCACTCGTCGGTAGTCATATCTCCCTACGACAAACTCAAGTTTATCAACCACTTACGCTCCATAAATCCCGACATAGACATATCCTCGTTCCGGCAAGAATGAGAAAAAGCATCGCCAATCACGTTTTAAAGCCGAAATTTGTTGCACAATTGCAAAATAATACATACCTTTGCAACCGCAAACGCAACCACTAAGAGAGGGGTATTAGCTCATCTGGTAGAGCGCAACACTGGCAGTGTTGAGGTAAGCGGTTCGAGTCCGCTATACTCCACCATCATAGGTTTTAACCGACAAGTTAAAGGTTAAAACCTTTTTTTATTGGGTAATTTCCAAGAAGTTATAAAACGGGTCAGTCCGAAAATACGTTTGCGAACAAATATAGTGGTGGCTGCGGAGCTGCCATACTCGGCTTAACCGCATGTGGAGCGTCCGACGGACGCGAA
>CALUMZ010000034.1 GCA_944321865.1 uncultured Muribaculaceae bacterium | reverse complement strand
TAAAGAGGCAGGTGGGCAAGCTTACTACATCGCGCCGCTACGACCTGCTACCCTTGCTTCGGTCAAGACCTGGGGGAATTCACCGGGAGCATGCCGTGTAGGACTTACCCGGGTGCAAAGGTACGCATATTTTTTGTTTCGGCAAGCGTTTTGAGAGAAAAATCTGATAAAAATCGTGATTAAATGGCTAAATTTGCACGGTATTATAGTGATGTATATGCTTAACGTATTGAAAAACAAAGTTTTGTCGGGAGAGATGATTTCGTCCGATGAAGCATTAACAATAGCCCGGTGGGGCAATTTAGGAGAGTTGTGTGACGCGGCAGGCGAGATATGCCGCCATTTTTGCGGCAACAGGGTTGACACTTGTTCGATAATCAATGCCCGCAGCGGATGTTGCGGTGAGGATTGCAAGTGGTGTGCACAGTCGGCGCATTTCAAGACGGGTGTCGATGAATATAAGGCCGCAGGGGTGGAGGAGACGCTTGCGCTCGCACGCTATAACGACAGCCGCGGAATACACCGCTTCTCGCTCGTCACGAGCGGGCGACGTGTGACCGGGCGCGACATGGAGTATTATTGTAACATTTACCGTCGGCTTGGAGAGGAGACCGGGCTGTACCTGTGTGCCTCGATGGGCTTGATTGGCGAGGTGGAAATGAAGATGTTGCGCGATGCCGGGGTGAAGCGCTACCATTGTAACCTTGAGACGGCTCCATCGTTTTTCCCTGCATTGTGTTCCACGCACACCACGGAGGATAAGATTGCTACTATCAAGATGGCCAAAAGCCTTGGCATGGCGGTTTGCTCGGGTGGAATCATAGGTATGGGCGAGAGCATGGAACAGCGGGTGGAGCTTGCAATGACGTTGCGGGAGCTTGATGTGGACTCGGTGCCAATCAACATATTGATTCCCATACCCGGCACTCCGTTGCAAGACATGGAACCCATAAGCGAAGAAGAGATAATGCGCACGGTGGCGATGTTTCGTTTTGTGCTGCCCGACAAGTTTCTGCGTTTTGCCGGTGGACGAGCAAGATTGAGCAAGGAGGCTGAGCGGCGCATACTCACCGGCGGCATGAACGGTGTGCTGATGGGCGACATGCTCACGACCATAGGCAACCGCATCGACGAAGACCGTGAATTGTTCCGCTCGCTCGGCCTTGCGCCCATGTGAGTGGGCATCGGAAAAATTATACTGTGCAGACTGGTGTGTTATTGAAAGTTATGTGTAAATTTGCATGTACATACAGTGAAACATAAAAGGGAGGAAATGTCATGAAAGCAACAATTTCGTTGAAGATGGACAGCTTGTGGCAAGCGATACAGTTGCTTTCGGTGAAGAACAAGGAGTGGCTGTGTGACAAGTTGGTAGAAGATTTGCGCAAGGAAGATGAAACCGAGTATATCAGCAAGGAGGAAATACTTACCGGCACAGATGCAGGGCTGAAGGAAATGGTAGAAAGGAAACGCAGTGGCCGGAAAGCCAAAGCATTAGATGCATTGATCAATGAATTATAGCATAGTATTCAATCAATAAAGCCGAAATTGAGGAGTTGTTGAGGAAGAATGGCTTGTTGTAAGCCATTCAACGGGTTTGATGCTTCGTCATCGAACACACATACGTACCAAGCCGCGGGGGGCATGAAAGTCCGGTCACGAGGCCGGGCTTGATTTTTGCCGAGATGTGTAACCGAAGTTGGCGATTTATGTGTAACTTCGCAGTCTGAAATCTGTAAGAGGAGAATAGTGAATGATGGACAAAAGGATTTTCTTGTCGTTCCCGCATCTTGGCGGGCATGAAATGCATTTTATCGATGAGGCTTTCAAGGAGAGCTGGGTGGTTCCATTGGGGCCAAACGTAGACCATTTTGAGCATCAACTCGAAGATTATATAGGCAGTGGCCGTGTGGTGGCATTGAGCGCAGGAACAGCGGCGTTGCACATAGGGCTTGTCATGCTCGGCGTAGGGCCGGGCGACGAAGTGTTGTGCCAGTCGTTCACATTCTCGGCAAGTGCCAATCCTGTAAAGTACCAAGGAGCGTCACCGGTGTTTGTGGATAGCGAACCCGACACTTGGAACATGTCGCCCGAGGCGCTTGAAACGGCAATCAGGGACAGGTTGCTCGTCACCGGCAGAAAGCCCAAGGCCATAGTGGTGGTGCACCTGTATGGAATGCCGGCCCGAATGAACGAAATACTGGACATTGCCGACCGTTACGGCATTCCCGTGCTTGAAGATGCAGCCGAAGCCCTTGGTTCGGAATATTGCGGTCGAAAGTGCGGCACCTTGGGCAAATACGGGGCGTTGAGTTTTAATGGCAACAAGGTGATAACCACGTCGGGGGGCGGTGCGTTGATATGTCCCACCGAAGAGGCTGCCGCGCATGTGAAATTCCTCGTCACTCAGGCTCGTGAACCGATGCCGTATTATTACCATAAGGAGATAGGGTATAACTATCGGCTCAGCAACATAAGCGCAGGCATAGGGTGCGGGCAGATGGAAGTGTTGCCCGAACGCGTTGCCCGTCGCCGCCGCATACATGAATTGTATAAGGAATTATTCGGAGATGTCGGGGAGGTGCGTGTCCATGACAATCCTTCGGCCGAATTCAATTCAAATTTCTGGTTGACCACAATACTTTTTGATGAAAAACTTGGTTTCTCTCCCGAAGAATTGCGCCAACATCTTAACGCAGACAATATAGAATCGCGTTGGCTGTGGCGACCGATGAACATGCAACCCGTGTTTGCCGACGCTCCGTTTTATGGCGACGGCACGGCCGAACGCCTGTTTAACCACGGATTGTGCCTGCCGAGCGGTAGCATCCTCACCGATGAGGAGGTGGCGAGCGTAGCCGACTCGGTAAAATCATTCATTGCATCAAGAAAATAGTTGCAGAAGGGGACGGACAGTAAATTATGACAAAAAAAACAGTAAACTATCCGCTTTACGTTTATATTCTCGATCTTGACGACACGTTGTACAAGGAGATAGACTTTGTGCACTCGGCGTTTTGTCATATCGACCGCTTGCTTGTTGCCGACTACGGGTTGCCTGCCGGCGAAGGGCGTCGCGTCATGCTTGAAGCAATGATGAACGACAAGAATCCGTTTGACGAGCTTGATGCACGGTTGAGAATGTCGGGGATAGAAATCCCGAATGCTATTGGCTGGATGGTCGACGAGTATCGCTACCATATTCCGCAAATATATCTTTCGGACGATGCGTATGACTTCGTGTGCGAACTCGACAGGCGCGAAATAGAGATGTTCATAATCACCGACGGGCGTTCGGTGACACAGCGCAACAAGATACGTGCGCTCGGTCTTGACGAGTTCATTCCGCCCGAGAATATCTTCATCAGTGAAGATGTGGGGAAGGAAAAGGTGAGCGGAGTGGCGTTCAAGAAGATAATGGAGCGTTATGAGGAAGACGACCTGCTGTATGCTGCCCGGTTCATTTTCGTCGGCGACAATCCCCGCAAGGATTTCTTGGTAGGTAACACGTTTGACTATCCCACTGTGATGCTCGTCGATGACGGCGACAACATTCACCGCCAGAACGTGAGAGTGCCGAGCGGTTACCGCCCGCGCTTCAAGGTTAAAACATTGTCGTCGATAATAACCAAGATGGACAAGGGCGCGTTTGCTTAGTGGAATGTGCGATGCCGCATTGAGTGATATTCTAATGCCTTTGAAACAAATCAAGGGGGCTTGTGCGGCAGAGGTGCCACGTTGCGATTTTTTAAATAATTATTTGTTGTCGGTGTGAGTTTTTTTTGCGAAATTTGCAACTGTACAAAACAAGATTAACAATAACCAAATAATATACGATATTATGACAAAAAAGAGCGCATTGCAAAAGGCTCGTGCTGCCTATCAACCCAAGTTGCCCTCGGCACTGTGGGGCGCAGTAAAGGCCGTTGAAGGCGAACCCACGCAGTCGGTAGCCGACCAAGAGGAAATTAAAGCATTGTTCCCCAACACATACGGGTTGCCGGAATTGACTTTTGAAAAAGATCCGAAGCCGGCAAAGGCTACAACTCCTTTCAACGTGGGAGTGATTTTGTCGGGTGGACAAGCTCCCGGCGGACATAACGTAATCAGCGGCTTGTTTGACGGAATAAAGGCTATTAACAAGGAGAGCCGCTTGTATGGTTTCCTTATGGGCCCGGGCGGACTTGTTGACCATCAGTATATTGAACTCACATCGAGCATTATCAACGAGTATCGCAACACCGGTGGTTTCGACATCATCGGTTCGGGTCGTACCAAGCTCGAAGAGGTTGAACAATTCGAGAAAGGCCTTGAAATATTGAAAGAGTTGAATATCAAGGCACTTGTTATCATTGGCGGCGACGACTCCAACACCAATGCCTGCGTATTGGCCGAATATTATAAGGCTCACAATGCCGGCGTGCAGGTAATCGGTTGCCCGAAGACCATCGATGGCGACTTGAAGAACGACATGATTGAAACTTCTTTCGGTTTCGACACTGCCACCAAGGTTTATTCCGAAGTTATCGGCAACATACAACGCGACTGTAACTCTGCAAAGAAATACTGGCACTTCATCAAGTTGATGGGACGCTCGGCTTCGCACATTGCACTTGAATGCGCATTGCAAGTACAGCCTAACTATTGCATCATCAGTGAAGAGGTTGAGGCCAAGAACATGACGCTCGACGACATTGTGACCAACATTGCCAACGTGGTTGCAAAACGTGCCGAGAACGGCGACAACTTCGGAACCGTGCTTATTCCTGAAGGACTTATCGAGTTCATTCCTGCAATGAAGGCTCTTATTGCAGAACTTAACGACTTGCTTGCACGCACTCCCGACTTTGCAACCAAGGGCGAAGACGAGCAACGCAGTTTTGTGCTTGCAAACCTCAATGCCGAAAACGCCAAGATATTTGAAAGTCTGCCGAAGGGCGTTGCACGCCAGTTGACTCTCGACCGCGACCCTCATGGCAATGTGCAAGTGTCGCTCATCGAGACCGAAAAATTGCTTAGCGAAATGATTGGCAAGAAGTTGGCCGAGATGAAGGCCGAAGGCAAGTATGTTGGCAAGTTTGCCGCACAGCACCACTTCTTCGGATATGAAGGTCGTTGCGCCGACCCGTCGAACTTCGATGCCGACTATTGCTATGCACTCGGTTACAATGCAGCACAACTCATCAACTGCGGTGCCACGGGCTACATGTCGTCGATACGTAACCTCACCAAGCCGTCGGTTCAATGGGTTGCAGGAGGTATACCCATCACCATGATGATGAACATGGAACGCCGCAACGGCAAGATGAAACCGGTTATCCAAAAGGCACTTGTTGATTTGAACGGCCGTCCGTTCCGCAAATTTGCCGAGCAACGCGAAGAATGGGCGCAGAATACTTGCTATATGTATCCGGGCCCGATACAATACTTCGGACCGGCCGAAGTTTGCGACCAACCGTCTCGCACACTTTATTACGAACAAGAAGGGAAATAAATCCTCTGTGTGGCGGGGAAGGCCCGCGCGAGACAGTAAGATATTACCTTAATCTCAGCTTGCAAAGCCGTGCCGACAATCAACTAAGATTGTCAGGCACGGCCTTTTTGTGTCTTATGAGCCAAGGGGTGCGTTGGTGGCATGTATGTGGGCGTACCGTGGTAGAGCGGGCGGTGTTACAGAACTATATGACGGCAGGAGGGGGCTATCAAAATTCCGACATTGATGTTGTAGAGACGTGGCGCGCCGCGTCTCTATGACCATAATGATGTGTAATGTGTTGAATATAAATGGTTTGTCAAATCCAGTTGTAGAGACGCAAAATTTTGCGTCTCTACTGCCACATTGAAATGATTATTTTGATACACCCTCTACAACTGTGTTGGGTAAAATGCTGCAAATAAGTTGTTTCTTGTGCCGTGCGTGGTATGGAATCAATGCGATACCATTTTCAGGCCCACAATCGATGCTATCAATGTGGTGATGAAGAACAAGCGGAGAAACGATACAGGTTCGTGGAAACACACTATTCCAAGTAATACCGTACCAACGGCACCGATGCCTGTCCATACCGGATAGGCAGTGCCGATGGGCAAGGTCTGTACAGCCTTGGCAAGGAGTACCATGCTGAGGGCAAGACTTACAAGGAAACCGGCACCCCAAATGTACCATTCGGTACCGGAGGTTTCTTTCATTTTTCCCAAACAAAATGCAAAACCGGATTCAAAGAATCCGGCAACAATCAGAATAATCCAGTTCATACGGCTTTCTTACTTCTTCTTTTTTTGACAATATGTGCGGGATTGCAAAGGTAGTGCTTTTCACCGGCTTATCCCGTTTTGCGCTCAAAAAAAGCGTGCGGAAGGCTGTTGCCGGGCGGCAAAACGGGCGAGGCCGGCGGCCGGTGCGCAGGTGCGATAAAAAGTATTAAATTTTTTGACAATGATGTTGAAAATTGGTGTTTTTTGAGTAATTTCGTAGGCAACTACGGGGTGTGTTGTGCCCCGGGGCAAAACTCACAGATTGGATAGCAAGTTATTATAATTTATAACACTTTTGATTAAATATTAACTATTATGGTTTATTCACAGGAAGTACAACACATGTGCTGTGTAAAAAAGGGCGCTAACCACCCTTCTGCCCCCATACCGGAGGAAGGAAAATGGGTTAGGTCGAAAGAAATCAAAGATATTTCCGGATTGACCCACGGTATTGGTTGGTGTGCTCCGCAACAAGGCGCATGCAAGCTCACACTAAACATCAAGGAAGGAATTATCCAAGAAGCCTTGGTTGAAACCATCGGTTGCTCGGGTATGACTCACTCGGCAGCAATGGCTTCGGAGATATTGCCCGGAAAGACAGTGCTTGAGGCTCTTAATACCGACCTTGTTTGCGACGCCATCAACACTGCAATGCGTGAACTGTTCCTGCAAATCGTTTACGGTCGTTCCCAATCGGCATTCTCGGAGGGCGGTCTTGTGATTGGCGCATCGCTCGAAGACCTTGGCAAAGGCTTGCGTAGCCAAGTAGGTACTATGTTTGGTACATTGGCCAAGGGTCCGCGTTATCTTGAAATGGCCGAAGGCTATTGCACCCGCATGGCTCTCGATGAAGACAATCAAGTGATTGGTTATGAATTCTTGCACCTTGGCAAATTCACCGATGCCCTCAAGAACGGAGCTACTCCCGAAGAAGCACTTGAGAAAGCAAAAGGTCACTACGGACGTTTTGAGGAAGCCGCTAAATATATTGACCCACGTAAAGAATAAGAAGGAGGAAACAGACTATGTTAAGAGAAGTAAAATTTGAATCGCAAGACCGTCGTATCAAGCAGATTCTCGCTGCCCTCAACGAATACGGTATCAAAGATATAGAAGAAGCAAACAAGATTTGCGACGAGGCCGGAATCGACCCTTACAAGACTTGTGAAGAAACCCAACCCATCTGCTTCGAGAATGCAAAGTGGGCTTACGTTGTGGGTGCTGCAATCGCATTGAAGAAGGGTTGCAAGAATGCAGCCGACGCAGCCGAGGCCATCGGTATCGGCCTTCAGGCATTCTGCATTCCCGGTTCGGTAGCCGATGACCGTAAGGTTGGTTTGGGCCACGGCAACCTCGCTGCCCGCCTCCTTCGCGAAGAAACCAAGTGCTTCGCTTTCTTGGCCGGCCACGAATCGTTTGCCGCCGCAGAAGGTGCAATCAAGATTGCAGCTAAAGCCGACAAGGTGCGCAAGGAACCGTTGCGCGTTATCCTTAACGGCCTTGGCAAGGATGCTGCCCAAATCATTTCGCGCATCAACGGCTTTACTTACGTTCGCACTCAATTTGACTACTTCACCGGCGAACTGAACGTTGTAGAGGAAATTCCTTATTCAAAGGGTCCGCGTGCCAAAGTAAAATGCTATGGCGCCGATGACGTTCGCGAAGGTGTTGCCATAATGTGGAAAGAAGGCGTTGACGTGTCGATTACAGGTAACTCTACCAACCCGACCCGTTTCCAACACCCGGTAGCAGGCACTTACAAAAAAGAGCGCGTGCTTGCCGGCAAGCCTTATTTCTCTGTTGCATCGGGTGGCGGTACAGGCCGTACATTGCACCCCGATAACATGGCAGCCGGTCCCGCATCTTATGGTATGACCGACACCATGGGTCGTATGCACAGCGACGCTCAATTTGCAGGTTCTTCTTCAGTTCCTGCACACGTTGAAATGATGGGCTTCCTTGGCATCGGCAACAACCCGATGGTAGGTTGCACAGTAGCCGTAGCCGTTGACGTGGCTACTGCACTCAACAAGTAATATCGCTCCTATTGCGTAACATAACTTAATGCAATCCTCCGCATTCCCGTGGGGGATTGTGTTTTTTATATGGCTGTGTAAAATGTGACTTCAATACTGCTTCCGTGGGTGTATCAAAATTATCATTTCAATGTGGCAGTAGAGGGTGTATCAAAATGGAGAGAAGGGCTGCGGAGCTGCCCAATTATGCTTAACGCCGGGCGAGGCGTAGCCGAACCCGATGTAAGAATACTTCACCCACACAAAGCGTCCTCGCAGAGGGCGAACATATTTGTGTACAGGCAGTTATTCGCCCACCTACGGGGACGGCATTGTAATGATCTTGTCTACACCGGGTTCGGCTCCCTCATGGTCGCCTCGCCCGGCGTTAAGCATAATTGGGCAGCTCCGCAGCCCTTTTTAGCATCTTTCATAATTTTGATACACCCTCTACAAGTGTGTTGTCGGGGTGGACGGTCAGGGCTTGAAGTTGATGGTGATGTGTGACACGCCGGGCGTGGGATTGGGCATTGACACGGTGACGAGGTATATTTGCCCGTTGCGGGAACTGCGCATGGCTTTAATTGTGAGGTTGCCGCGCGATGTGTAGCCTGTTGCGGAGTAGGTCGATGTGTCGGTTTGCGGCAGTGTCACACGGTCGCCGCCCCATGTTACAGCCACGCTCGAGCGGTTGTCGGTGACTGTCATTGCAGGGCAGTCGTATGACGAGAAGTTGTGCGAACCGTCGGCATCGACAATGGTCGCATTGCCGGGATAGAATGTGCGGCTTTTGGCAGAGCCGGTTGAGAAAGTCGCATTGGCCGAGGATTTGCGGCCGCCTGTTGCATTGTTTTGGCTGCCGGTGCAGTCTACCTTCCGCGGCTTCACCCCGGCGGGTGGCACGCTCAGGTTGCTGTAAGCCGAGGAGGGGTCGGAAAGTGATTTTTGTATCCACAGCAATCCGTTGAGGAACTTGTCGGCAAGGGCAGGTATGCCGGTCCACAGGTAATATTCGGTCAACGACTTGACGTGCAAGGGTGAGCCGGTGTTGCCGTCCATTTCCGATTCCCACACGTCGCGAATGAAAATACCGCTCGGGCAGGTGATATGAATGAATTTTTGCGGGCCTTTTTCCCGCTCTCCGCTGAACGTACCGTAGGCGGTTTCTTCGCAAAACGAGGCATCGGCGATGTCAAACCATATTTCGCGGTTGGAGCAGTATTGGTCGGAATTGGTCTTGCAGCACAGCGTCAGGACGGTGCCGTTGAGCGAGAATGTGAGGTCGGAAATGCGGTGCATGTAGAATATGCCGCGCTTCTCGTCGGAGCCAAGTTCTTCGTAATACGTCGAAATCAAGTCGCTCAGGTCGTCGAAAATTGCCTGCGTGGTGGCACTTGGGTCGCGGCGGCCGGCATGTACCACCTTCCTCCCGTCGGCATTGTTAAGGTCGAAGTCGGTCTGTGTGCCAACGTTGATGAGTGTGAATGCCGTGCAACTTTTGGGCAGTGGCTCGAACGCCCACGTCTGCGTGTGTCCTTGCAAGTTTTTTTCACGAAAGTTATAATGCTTGCCGGTAGCTTTGTCTACGAGATAAGAATTGGTCGACAGGTAGAAGTTGTCGGTATTTTTGAAGTCACGTTCCGCGCGAGTGATGTAAGTGTTTTCGGCAGTGAGGCGTACATTATAATGGTCGGCTTTGTTGTCGGCCGATTCTCCATACACCTTTGGGGAATCCACCGTCCTATACACCTGCCCCAAGCAGCAAGGAGTGGCGATGGCGAGCAGCAGCGAAAAAATAAAACTTGTCTTCATAGCGAATGTTTGTGTAAGGTATGGTAAATATAGCGAAAGTCGAGAGCAATGGGAAAAATAAATTCATTTATTTTTTCATTGCCGAGGCGCATCCTATATTATTGAAATATAGCGAAAGTCGAGAGCAATGGGAAAAATAAAAGAGGTTAATTTGTCAACCGACAAATTAACCTCTTTTTGCGCGGCGGAGAGAACGAGATTCGAACTCGTGGTAGGATTACTCCTACGGCAGTTTAGCAAACTGCTGGTTTCAGCCACTCACCCATCTCTCCAGTTTGTGCTGATTTTGTCTTTGCGAGTGCAAAGTTAGATATTTTTGTTGAAATTGCAAGCGATGAGGCGAAATATTTTTTGTTCAAAATAAAAATTTATTCCAACCGCATTCTTTGTGCCGTGGCTTGCTTCATGGCAAGAGGGGGGGAGAAATACAAAGAAATACAAAAGTTCATTTTTTGGCAATGCGCCCGACTTGTCGTATATTTGTAGAAAATAGAAAAGGGGAAAAGAAGCGTTTGAGAGGAGCAAAACTGTTTTCCTGAGCAAAGCGCATAATGCGTGTGCCTTTTTGTAATATTGTTGAATGTAAAATGATTCCTGATTTATGATAAAACCAAGGGGTAAAGCGATTATTGTTATATTGGCTTTGGTTGTCACTGTGGCCGCCGTGGCTGCCGCATGGGTGATTCCTTATTTTTATGACAGAGCCGGGGTGAAGGCCATGGTGCGTGTTTCCCCGGGCATGACGTTTGTTTCACTTAAGGACTCATTGGATATTTATTGTAATGAGGGCTTTGCCGACAGGGTTGTGCGAGTGATGTCTTGGATGGATGTAGACTTGTCGTCGCGATGCGGGGCATATAAAATCACTCCCGAGGACAATCCTTTTTCGGTGGCGCGTCGCATACGCAATCGAGAGCAAACCCCGGTCAAGTTGACCTTTAATAACATTCGCCTTAAGGAACAATTTGCACAAAGGGTGTCGCAACGATTGATGATGCCGGCCGATGATTTAATTAAGGCAATGGCAGACAGTGCCGTGTGTTCAAAGTATGGGAAAAGCACGGTTACGATTGTAAATATTTTGTTGCCCGATACGTATGAAGTATATTGGGATATAACGCCGGAGGAGTTACTCGACCGCATGTATGGCTATTATATGAAATTCTGGGACGAATCGCGAGTAAAGAAAGCCAAAGCGATAGGACTTTCTCCCGATGAGGTCCAAGTGTTGGCATCGATTGTAGAGGAAGAGACGGCGCGTGCCGATGAAAGGGGCATGGTTGCACGATTGTATCTTAATCGTCTTGACCGAGGCATGATGTTGCAAGCCGATCCCACTGTAAAATATGCAATTGGGGATTTTTCGATAAGGCGAATAACAAATGCCATGTTGGCTGCACCATCGCCATACAATACATACTTGAATGTAGGGTTACCCCCGGGACCCATACGCATATCATCAAAACAGGCCATCGATGCTGTTTTAAATGCCCCGAAGCATGATTACCTGTATATGTGTGCCAAGGAAGACTTCTCGGGGTATCATAATTTTACGGCGTCATATTCCCAACATCTGTCAAACGCCCGCCGTTATCAGGCCGAACTGAACCGCAGAGGAATAAAATAAACTTATATCGTATGAACGAAGAAGAGAAAACAACTGCCGCCGAGAAAGAAGACAAATTGGTAGTCTTTGGCGAATATGCCAATGAAGCCGAAGCGAGCATTGTAAAAGGGGTGCTCGAAACCAATGGCGTACCATGTATTATAACTAATGAACTATTGTCGTCATTGCTGCCAATGGCGCCGTTGCGAGCCGGGCTGGTGAGGTTGATGGTGTTTGACTTCGACCTTGAGCAAGCCCGGAAAATCATGTCGTCGCCACCCGTTGACGATTGATTTATATCAAGGCAAGTATCACAATTTGTGCAATTATCACCCGTGCGAAAGTGCACACGGGGTATACCGTGGCGTATGCTACCGACGGGTGGTCGCCGGGCAGGGTATCGTTGCTGTAATTGAGGGCCATCGGGTTGGCCATCGAGCCGCACAGCATTCCTGCTATCGTGCCGAAGTCGATGTGCATTATTTTCAGAGCGGCCAATCCCACGATTATCACCGGTATGACTGTCAGCAAGAAGCCGGTGAGTATCCACAAAGCCCCTTCGGGACGCATCACAACTTCAAAGAAGTGCACGCCGGCATCAAGTCCGAGGCAGGCAAGATACAGTGCAAGTCCCAGTGCGCGCAGCATCAGATTGGCACTTTGTGTGGTGTAGGTAATCATGTGCATTCTCGGTCCGAATGTGCCTATCAATATGCCCACTATCACCGGGCCGCCGGCAAGGCCCAATCGCACGGGTGTGTCGATGCCGGGAATGAAAAATGGTATAGAGCCAATAACGAGGCCTATCATCATGCCGATGAATACCGAAATCAGGTTAGGTTCGTTGAGGCTTTTCACGGCATTCCCAAGCACTTTTTCCACGTTCTTGATTGAGGCCGCTTCGCCCACCACCGTCACGCGGTCGCCCAGTTGCAGCCTCAGGTTGGGCGAAGCAAGTAATTGTACGCCTGAACGATAGATGCGGCTGATGTTCACACCATAGTTGCTACGCAACTTCAGCGCACCCAGCTTTTTTCCGTTCAGTTCGGGGCGGGTGATGAGTATTCGTTGGGAAATGAGTTGGCTGTCAATTGCGTTCCAGTCGATGTCGTCTTTGTTCCAGTCGGTGTTTTCCTGCTCTCCGAACAGGAATGTTAGGGCCTTGTTGTCTTCTTCCGACGAAATCACGAGCAGCCGGTCTCCCTCTTGCAACACGCTGTTGCCCGTTGGGATTGAAACCTTGCCGTTTCGCCAGATTCGGGAAATAACGAACGGGTGGTTGATGAACTTGGAAATTTCGCGCAGGTTCTTCCCGAAAACGGCGGGATTGTGTACTTGATAAGAAGATATGTATGTGGCACTGTGGTCTTCACCCTCTTCGACAATATCGGCCGGTTTGACGAAGAAGCGGCGCATGAAAAACAGAGCCAATATTACCCCCACCACGCCCAAGGGGTAGGTTACTGCACAGCCTAATGCCGGGCCGGAGATGGGCAGGCCCAGTTGTTTCAGTGCATCTTGCGCGGCAGCAAGTGCAGGGGTGTTGGTGACTGCCCCGCTTAGTATACCCACCATGTCGCCAATGGGAATTTGCAGTGCAAAGCTCAGCACCACCGCGAGCAGAGTGCCAACGATTACTACGCACAGGGCCAGCATGTTGAGCGTTATGCCATCTTTGCGGAATGCACTGAAGAATCCCGGACCCACTTGCAGCCCGAGTGCATAGACGAAAAGCACAAGCCCGAAGTTTTCGGCGTAAGACAACATCTGTCCGTCGATCGAGAAGCCGAGGTGCCCGGCAAGAATGCCGACAAAGAAAACAAATGTCACGCCAAGGGAAATGCCGAAAATCTTTATTTTGCCCAAGGCAAGGCCTATGGCACAAATCACCGACAAGACCACCATTGCTTGCAGTGCCGAGTGCTCGAAGAAAGCGTTATACAGCCAATCCATAATTTTGCATAGTGGGAAAACCGTGCAAAGGTAAGAAACAGTTTTGATTTTGTAGCAAAAATATGGGAATACTTACCGTGAGACTTTTAACCCAAAACGGTTATAAGACCGCAAAAAATTGTTTCGTATGAGCTTTTTATGCCGCTTTTTAGTTTCAGCCATGGAAAACAGCTCGATATAATTCTAAAAAATCGTCATAAAAACTAATAACCGATCTGGGTTTATTGGTTGCACAGTTGCGCAAATGTTGTGAAAATACATAAAATCGGTTAATTGGGCATGGAAATAGCCAGATGTTTTGTATATGAATGTATATTGTTGTATTTTTGCAATTGATTTGCGCATTTTTATAAATTAATGGTCGCAACAACAGAATATGATGACGATAAAGAGAGTCAGTAATGGTTCCTTGATTGTAAAAGCAAAGAAAGAAGCCGCATCAGGCTTTTTACTGTTGAAATCTTAAAAGCATTTTTATTATAAACGTGACAGTAAACTCCACTTGTAGTTTTATGGGAATAATTAAGAATCTAAGTTTGGCTGCCTTGGCCTTGGGGATATTGTCTGCCCCCTTGACGGCAAATGCCGCTTTTTGGAACAAATGGTTCAACAAAGGGAAGAATGATTCGACCGAAGTGGTGGAACAAGACCCCGAAAAGGTGCAAGAATTCAGTAAAATCATTCATAACGCCACAAGTGAGAGTCATGGCATGGTGAATGTGTACAAGTATGAAAAGGATTATTATTTCGAGGTGCCTGTAACATTGATGGATAAAGACTTGTTGGTGGTTAATAAGCTGACATACGTTCCATCGGAATTGAATGATGCCGGGGTGAACCGTGGCACAAACTACCAGACACAAATGGTGCGGTTGAGTGTAGACACCTCGCTTAATAAAGTAACGATGAGGCAGCAACGCCCCATGCCATACGCTCCGGCCGGTGATGCCATAAACAGGTCCATAACCGAAAATTACATTTCTCCCATTATCGAGAATTTTGAAGTTGTGGCGCACCCCAAGGATTCAACGTCGGTATTGATAAAGGTGACAGACCTTTTCAACGGCCAGAATACCATATTAAACGACGTGTTCAATAATATAAACCTTGGGACGTCGGTCGACAAGGACTTGTCGCGCATAGTGGAAATAAACGCTTTCGACAATAATGTAATAGCTTACAGCGAGCTCACCACCAAGGTTACCGAAGGCATGGAATCGGTGTATGTGACGGTGGGGGTGAGCTGCTCGATAGTGCTGTTGCCCGAAGAGGCAATGCCTGCCCGGCTCGACACGCCACGGATTGGGTATTTCACTACCGACAGGCTCTTCTTCAGCGACAACCAGCAAAAGGTGGATGACCGCAAATATATAACCCGATGGCGTCTTGTCCCGTCGGACACGGCTGCTTACCTGCGCGGCGAGGTCGTGCCGCCTGTCAAGCCTATAAAATTCTATATCGACAATAGCGTGCCGGAGAAGTGGCGTCCGTATTTGGTAGAGGGCATAACTGACTGGAACGCAGTGTTTGAAAGCATAGGGTTCAAGGATGCCATAGTGGTGGAACAATATCCCGACAGTGCCGATACCGACGATATAAATTATTCAACATTGACGTATGCGGCCAGTACCAAGATGAATGCAATGGGCCCGTCGACACTCGACCCGCGTACCGGCGAAATACTCGAGGCCGACATCATGTGGTGGCACAATGTGCTGTCGATGCTGCAACAGTGGATTACGGTGCAGACGGGGGCGATAAATCCCGCGGCGCGCACTACCTTGCTGCCCGATAGCTTGATGGGCGATGCAATGCGATTTGTCGTGTGCCATGAGGTGGGACACTCGCTCGGATTGCGGCACAACATGATAGCGTCGAATGCCATTCCCACCGACTCGTTGCGCTCACGCTCGTTTACCGACCGCTTTAACAGCACGTCGGCATCGATTATGGATTATGCTCGATTTAATTATGTGGCACAGCCGGGCGACGGCGTGACGCACACCTCCCCGCATATAGGCCCGTATGACTATTTTGCAATAGAGTATGCCTACCGTTGGTATCCCGATGCTTGCAGCGAGAAGGAGGGATTGCAAGAGGTGCTCGACAGCCATGTAGGAAGAATGTATAAGTTCAGCGAAGCGCAACCATCGCGCGATGCAGTCGACCCGCGAGCTCAAAGCGAGGACCTTGGCGATGATGCCGTGTACTCGTCGCAAATGGGTATAGAAAACCTGAAAACGGTAATGAAGAACCTGATAGAATGGACCACCACCGGCGAGCGTGGCCAGACATACGCCGAAGCATCGAGGCTGTATTATGCCGTTGTCAACCAGTGGAATTATTACATGTATCACGTGCTTGCCAATGTGGGAGGCATATATATCGAGAATACGACAGTGGGCGACGGCGTTAAGACATTCACCTACGTTGAGAAAGACAAGCAGCAAGAAGCTGTGAAATTCTTGATCGACAATGTATTCAGCCTGCAAGACTGGTTGTTCAACACCGAGGTGTCGGACTATACTTTCCTTAACCGCAACACGCCCAACGGAGTTGTGGAATATTCGCCGAGCCAGATATTCAAGAATGCCCAGGCATATCTTTTCTTTGACTTGCTGTATAACGACCGCCTGTTGCGGATGCTCGAAAATGAAAACCGCAACGGCAAGGATGCATATACGCCTGTTGACTTGATGGATGACTTGCATGCCGGAATATTCGGCGTGACCATGCAGGGCAGGATTCCGACTGTGGACGAACGCAATACGCAAAAACTTTTTGTGGATGCGCTCATTACTGCGGCCGCTGCATCAGAAGGCATAAAGGTGAATCGTTCGATTATGGGGGAACAGATACTCAACCCCGACGAGTGCGCCATCTGCCCCTATCATGCAGCCGACGCCGAGCGTAGCGGCACGCGGCGCGAACTTAGCTTCTACGGCTCGCAGATAGCCCGCACGAGCGATGCAATATCGGTAAAGCGTGGCGAATTAATGCGCATCAAGGATTTGCTTGAACGGCGTTCAGGCACGCAGGACGATGCGACGCGCTATCATTACCGCGACTTGATTCTGAGAATAGACAATGCTCTTGAAATAAAATAATCACGCATTTTTTATTAACACACGAAGAATGAAAAAATACGTCTTATTATTGTTGTTATCATTTGTTTCGGTATCTTCGGCCTTGGCATCGGTGACGATTAAGGGTCGCGTAGTAGATGCCGAGAACCAAGAACCGCTCATAGGTGCCACGGTTATTGTGCCTGAGAAGGCACTTGAGGCTGCCGGGGCGGGTAAGCGCAACGTGAATGCCATGACCGATGTGGATGGCAATTTCACATTGACGGTGCCCGACGGGGTGGCATCGATAGAATGCCGTTACGTCGGTTATGCTCCAATTACCGTGGAATTGAAAGGGGATCTCGACCATGTGGTAATTCCCATGACGGCTGCCACCACCGAACTTAGCGAAGTGGTGGTTACAGGTTACCAGAAGATTGAGAAGCGCAAGTTGACGGCTGCCATACAGACTGTTTCAGTCAACGACAACATGCTTGGTAGCGCCATGAGCATCGACCAAGCTCTTGCCGGACAGGTGGCGGGACTCTCCTCGGTGGCATCGACCGGTGCGCCGGGCGCTTCGCCCAAAATACGCATTCGCGGTACGGCTTCGCTTAACGGAACGCAAGAGCCGCTGTGGGTGCTCGACGGTATTCCCCTTGAAGGGACAACGTTGCCCACAATGGAAGACTTGAAGGACATCGACGAGATATATTCGACCTCCATTGCCGGTATCAATCCTGCCGACATTGAAACCATCACCGTGCTGAAAGATGCCGCGGCTACGGCCATTTATGGTGCGCGTGCTGCCAATGGTGTGATTGTCATTACCACCAAGACGGGTAAGACCGGTGCGCCAAAGGTTAATTTCTCGACGCGCATAACATATTCGCCCAAGGCCGACATCGACCGCTTGAACCTGCTCAACAGCAACGAGAAGGTGGACCTTGAACTTGAATTGCTCGGTTCGGATTACACTTACCGCGAAAACAAGGGGCAGGTGGCTCGCATCATAGCCGCTGCCGGCGAGACGGCCGCTTACAAGTCGGGCGGTTGGGGTGCATTGTCGGCCAACACGCAGGCTCAAATCAACCGTTTGCGCAGCATAAACACCGACTGGAACGATATATTGTTCCGTAACACCGTGAGTCAGGAATATAACTTGAGCGTGGCCGGAGGCAACGACAAGGCTACATATTATACCTCGGTAGGATATACCGACGAGCAGGGCAATGTGGTGGGTGTTGAAGCCAACCGCCTAAATGTAACGGCAAAGGCCACTTACAGGTTGAGCCGAAAGTTGCGTGTGGGTGCATCATTGTTTGCCAACCGCCGTGTCAACAAGTCGAACCTGACTGATGCCGACGGGTTTACGAATCCGGTCTATTATTCACGCCGTGCCAATCCTTACCAGACTCCTTTTAACGAGGACGGGTCTTATAATTATGACATAGATATCCAAGGACGAGAAGACTCTGACTTGATGTTCAACATATTTGAGGAGCGCGACGGTACGAGCTATGAACTTGAAACCAATTCGTTGACGGCTATATTCGATGGAGAATTTCGTTTCAACGATTATTTTAAGGCTGTCACCCAGTTGGGTATGCAAATCGATAATAGCAATAAAGAAGAAATAGCCGACAAAGAGACATACGCGATGCGCAAGGATATTGACCGCACCACGTTGACGGGTACTTCGTTCCTGCCCGATGGTGGCAAGAAGACCACATCGACGAGTACGCAGCGGCAAGTGACGTGGAAGTTGCAAGGCGAGTATTCGCAACGCTTTGCCGACATTCACGAAGTGGAATTGATGGCCGGGTCGGAAATACGCAAGACGTGGTATGAATCTGTTTCGTCGACGGGATATGGATATGACCGCAAGACGCTTCAGACGAAACCTGTGATTTATCCCAATGAAGACTGGGCCGACGATTATCCGTTGTATGCCGAAACGTATACCGAGAATGCTTTTGCGTCGTTTTACGCAACAGGCTCGTATTCGTTGCTCGGACGCTACACGGTGGGTGGCAGTGTGCGCATGGATGGTTCCGACATGTTTGGCGTGGCCAAGAAGTACCGCTTCCTGCCGTTATATTCGGTGAGCGGGCTGTGGAGGATAAGCGACGAGCCGTTCATGGACAGTGCCGAGTGGCTCAACAATCTTGCATTGCGTGTTTCGTATGGTATACAGGGTAATATCGACAAGAATACATCGTCATACGTGATGGGCGACTACAACAATGTCACCATATTGCCGGGCAATACCGAGGAGATAATTTCGGTGACTACACCGCCCAACAGCCGCCTGCGTTGGGAAAAAACCAAGACTTTCTCAACGGGTGTGGACTTTGGTGTGCTTAACAACGCCATAAACCTGAGTGTCGATTTCTATAACCGCAACGGGTCGGACCTTATCGCCGCCCGCATGTTGCCGCTCGAAACGGGTTATGTGCAGATGCTCGTAAACTGGGCAAGTATGCGAAATACCGGCGTGGAAGTGACTATTGCGACACGTAATATTCACACTCCCAATTTTATGTGGACCACCAATTTTAATTTTGCTTGGAACGACAATAAGGTGTTGCGAGAGGAAATACCGTCGAACCAGACAACTCCGGGGCGCGAAGGCTATCCCGTCGGTGCGTTATTTGCCATCAAGTCGGCAGGGCTCGACGATGAGGGTTACCCATTGTTCTATAACAAGCAGGGCGAGAAAGTCACAGCCACTGAGTTGCTTAAGCTGAATGCGGCGGGAGCAAGCACGCTCACGGCCGAGGAGCAGCGCAACCTGTATAGCTACATTGGTTCTACCGACCCACTGTTCTCGGGCGGTCTCATGAACACGTTCACATACAAGAATTGGGAGCTGAGCTTGAATTTTATTTTCAACCTGAAGTCGTTTGTTCGTTGCTCACCTTCATACAGCCCCACCAATTACGACCGCGGCATGAACAGCAACCGTGACATACTCAACCGTTGGACCCCGACAAACACCAACACCACTTTCCCGAGGTTGATGAACAGCAGCGACCGGCCGGCCGAGTACAGCCAGTATTCCGAGTTTACGCTTTACAGTATGCTCGACACATGGGTCAAGAGGAACGACCATGTGCGCTTGCAGAACTTGAGATTGGCATATACGTTGCCGTCTGAAATATCCAAAAAGGCAAGTATGGAGCGCGTGACAATAGCATTGGAAGCCCGCAACCTGTTTGTGTTTGGTGCGGATTATACCAATTATCTTGACCCGGAGACCATGGGCAACGAATTTGCCCAACCTATTCCCAAGTCATTCTCGTTTAACTTGAATGTTACATTCTAAAACACGCATGAAGAAGATGGCAAATAAGATATTTAACATAGCAGCAATATCGTTGTTGGCCGTGGGCACGGCAAGTTGCGACAACTTTCTTGACATTCAGCCGGTGGGGCGTGTAATCATAACCACGGCCGAAGAGTATCGCAAGATGCTCACCGAGGCATATTCCATAGTTCCCGAAGATCGCGGGCTTGCCACATTCCGCAGCGATGAGTTTGTGCTCAATTCATCGATACAGCAAGAAGACTTGAACAGCTACCTCGATATATGGCTGTGGGACGACGTGTCGCCCGAGTCGACGACCGCCACGTTTAACTGGCGTTCTTACTATCAAGTGCTGTATGAAGCCAACTACCTTATAGAGAGTAAGGACAAAATCACCGAAGGCACCAAGGAGGAGATTGACCAACTCGTTGGCGAGGCTTACATGCTGCGCGCTTACATGCACTTCCTGCTTGTGAACCTGTATGGCGAGCCGTATACGGCTCTTGCTGACCCGTATGCAAGCAAGGCAGTACCGTTGAAATTAGACACCGACCCATATAATGTGCTTTCCCGTAACACCGTAGGGGAGATATATGACCAAATTATAAGCGACATGAACAGCGCTGAGGCTTACTTGAACGTGGAGCAGTGGGACACCGGCTACAACTACCGGTTCAACACTATTTCGGTGGATGCGTTGCGCTCGCGTGTGTATCTCTACATGGGGCGTTGGGACGAGTCGCTTGCGGCATCGCGGCGAGTGCTTGATGTAAAAAGCACGCTGTCGGACATTTCCACCGAGTTGCCCAACCGCTACAATTCGGTAGAGAACATCGTAGCCCTCGAGCAAGTAATGACATCTTATTACCATCGAGCAGGGCGGGTAAGTAGCGAATTGTTTAATTCGTATGATGCCGCCGGAGATTTGCGCCGGGTATATTATTACAACGCAGGGGTTAATGTTTCGCTCAACAAGGGTGGAAGCAGCGAATACAGTTGTTCGTTCCGTGTTGGAGAAATATACTTGAATGCGGCAGAGGCAGCTCTTGAATCATCTGCCGGGGCCGATGCAGTGCAAGCTGCACGCAATTATGTGCTGGCTGTGATGAAAGCACGTTATACGGCATCGTATTATACAGCAAGAGAGGCAGCAGTGAATGCCATGTCGCGCGACGAGTTGCGCGAGGAGATATATGCCGAGCGTCGTCGCGAGCTTGCGTTTGAGGGGCATCGTTGGTTTGATTTGCGCCGTACCACCCGCCCGGAACTCACAAAAACTTACCGCGGCACTACTTATACGCTCGAACATAACGATAGCCGCTACACGGTGCGCATTCCGGCCGATGCCATTGAAGCAAATCCCAATTTGGCAAATTGACAAAAGTAAGAACGGTTAATTACGTATATATAAACAAGTAAAAAAGATGATTATGAAAAAGATTGTTACATGTTTGGCTATTGCGGCATTGTCGGCAGGCAGCGTGCTTAATGCACAGCCTGTGGCATGGACTTCGCTGTCGGGGCTTTATGACCCCAACAGAGGCGGTGACGAGCCTACGCAGAATGTGATGGCGTATAGTGGGACCGACCTGTATGTGTCGGGAAATTTCAACACTACGTTCAAAGACATGGTTCCGACTACCAACAGCGACGCGTTTATCATTAAGTATAATCAAGACATGACCGAGCAGTGGGCAGTGCAACTGTCGGGTGTTGCATCGGTAACTGCAATGCTTGCCGACGACAATGGTGGCATGTATGTTGCCGGCACGTTTGCTGCCGAGGTCACAATGGGCAGCACCGATGGAAATGTCAAGAAGATAACCGGCTATGTCGACAAGGACTGGAACGAATATGTGGAATACGAGGGAGCATCGTTTGTCGCCCATTATGACGCTGCCGGTGTGCTGCTTGCAGTTGGTACTATTCTGCCTGACAAGGACCAAGAATTGGAGGATTATGCAACTGAAAACGGTATGTTTATTTTTTATGACGGGAATCCGTGCTGCACTGTCAGCAAACTTATAAACGTTGATGGCAATGTGTATGCAGTGGCAGAATTTGAAGGAGCGGTATCAAGCGCAGATGGCTCGAAGAAAGTTGTCTCGGGTTCGTATGCAAATATAGATTTCATGATGGGTGAATTGCTGCGTGCCGGTACTGTAATAGAATTGAGCGATGAACTCAGTGCAGAGTCGTTCCCTGTGGTGGTGGCAAGCCGCTCGTTTGCCGATGGCAACGAAACCGGCGAAGAGGTTACATCGTTTGCTGCTGCATCTGACGGGTCTAAAATTTATGTTGCATTTAATTCAACCGGTACAATCAACGTCACTACCGACAACGGTTCGGAGCAAGTGGTGAATGAAATGCCGGGTGCAGAGGGTGGTTATAACTTTGGATATACCATTGTAGCTGTTGATACCAAGGCTGCAGACATGCAGGTGAAGAATTATGATACGGTATACGTCAGTGAATTGACGCAGGCTACCGAGATTAACGATATGGAAGTTACAGGAAGTGGCTTGATTGTAACGGGTTTATTCCAGACGGCTTTGGGCTTCGACCAGTCGATAACGCCAGTTTCGGGTAGCGATATGTATGTGGCATCGATCGATGCTTCGAGCCTTGAAACTAATTGGGCTGTTGCTACCGGCTATAACGAGGGCGAAGAGCTTGACAACAAGGAATTCATCGATGGGAGCATGATACTCGATGATGTAGCTTTTGTATACGGTTCAAACGAGAATACCAACAATAGCGAGAAGCAGGCATCATTGTTGTATGCAGTCGATCTTACCGATAAGTCGGCTGAAAAGATGGATTTCAGCGATTATGTGTTTGGCATGGCAGGCATGAATGCTGGTCAGTATATAGCAATGGCACATACGTCATTGCCTGTAACCGGAGTGGTTATTTCCATAACCGACAAGACTACCGGAGTGCAGAGTGTTGCTGCCGACAATGCGCAACAAGTGAACGTTTATCCCAATCCGGTAGCAGATGTGCTTTATTTCTCGCTGCCGTGTGATGTGCAAGTGTACTCGCTCGATGGCAAGCAGGTGATTGATGTTGCCGGTGTGACATCGGTTGATGTGAGCGGCCTTAATAGCGGCGTGTATGTGGTGAAGACTGTCACCGCCGGTGAAACTTCGTTCTGCAAGGTGTTGAAGAAGTAAAAGGGAGATTCACATATATAATTCAGAAAGCGGTCGCACCCGGGGTCTTGTGATGCCGGGTGCGGCTTGTTTTTGTCCCCCCCCTGTTGGTATCAAGGTAGAACTGAATGGGTGTTTCAAAAATGTCATTTCAATGAGGCAGTAGAGGGTGTATCAAAATGGGAAAGATGCCGGAAAAGGGCTGCGTAGCTGCCCAATTATGCTTAACACTAAGTTTGCAGAGTGATTCCGGCGGAGCC
>CALUMZ010000033.1 GCA_944321865.1 uncultured Muribaculaceae bacterium | reverse complement strand
CGCCGCTGCGCTCTCTACCAAAAGACCTACCGCGGCATCACATTCCTCGGCGGCTACCGCAAATACGACTGGGCACGCCTGTACGACTTCGGCACCGACGGCATCCCCCTGTACCAGCACGTCTCCTCGATGGACCCCGCCGCCCCGTGGTTCCAACGCCTGCTGCCGAAGTTGTACGCCCGCCGTCACAACCCCGCCGCCTTGCAAGCCCCGCAACCCGGCATCAACCTCTTCGATTATATATGAAATCTAACGGAAATAGAGTTAATTAAACAAAGCAATTATAATTGTGGCTATAAAGGATGCCACAGCAACATTTAAAGCACGCTTTGACTGAACAAGGCATTTTTGTTGGTATTCGTGGGAAGATGCCATTTCTTTCCGTTGTCCTTCAATATATTTGAGCAATTCAGATATGCACTTGCTCTGTTCTTCAATATGATGTTTTTGCCTGTCAATTAGGTCTGACTGTTTTTCCCGAAGTATATGTAATTTCTTTTCTTCCATAATCTTACGGAATTCTGCTTGACCTTCAAGACCACCGTATTGTATTTTTTCATTATCGAGATTCATAATAATAAAGTTTATTACAAATTTATAATGATAAACTAAGAAACAAAAAATGTATAATAAAATAGATTGGAACGCCCTGCGCGACAAGGCGTATAAATGTGCCAAAGCTCATGGTTGGCATGAAAAGCGGTATAGCGACAAGCATTTTTTGATGCTCATTGTCACCGAAATTGCAGAAGCTGTGAATGCCGACAGGAAAAACAGATACGCAGATGTCGCCAAATTCAAGGAATGGCAAGGAAACAATGTTCCATTGTCAGAAGAAACCCGTACAAGAAGATTCAATGAAGATTTCGACGCATACATCAAAGATACGGTCGAGGACGAGTTTGCCGATGTCGTTATACGCTGCCTCGATTTGGCTGGACTTTTGGGAATTGATTTAACAAGTCTTGATGATTTACTTAAACAAGAAGATAAATTGTTAGAAATGTCCAATATCCAACACGTCGATTTCGGAGAACAAGCATTAGAACTTGTTGAAATTGTGGTAGATGATGATAAATTATCAACTACAATTTTAGCAACTATTTTTTGTACCTATTTATGGACCCAAAAGCTCAATATCGACATTTTATGGTACATCGAGCAAAAATTAAGGTACAATGAAACACGGGAATATCGACATGGGAAAAAATATTGAAGTATTACATTGAATTTTTTAATCAAAGTTCAACAAACAATAATCATGAAAGTCATAATTACTGGCGGCGAGGGTTTCATAGGCATGGCTCTCGCCGCCGCTTTGTCACGGAGGGGTGTAGATGTCGTGAGCATCGACCGCAAGAGCGGGCGTGAGGCCGACAGCATTGATGATGAACTGTCAAGCGGCGGTGTCAGCTGTGTTTACCATCTTGCTGCGCAGACATCGGTATTCAACGACGACAAGCGGCAAATCATGCACGACAACATTGGTACGTTCGTAGCCGTGTGCGACAGTTGCCGACGGCACGGCACTAAGTTGGTCTATGCTTCGTCATCAACCGCTAACCCTGTCAATACCACTTCGATGTATGGAATATCCAAGCACTTCGATGAAGAGTATGCGCGATGTTACAACCCACGGGCGACCGGCGTAAGGTTGCACAACGTTTACGGCCTTAACCCACGTCAAGGAACTCTCCTTTGGCATTTGCTCCATGACAACCCTGTAAAACTCGTGAACGGAGGCAGGAATGTGCGACATTTTACTTATATCGATGATGCCGTAGAGGGGCTTTTATACGCTTACGGCAGCAACAAGCAGCTTGTGAATATTGCCAACCCGGAAGAAACGAGCGTGTATGATTTCGCAATGGAAGTACAAGCATACAATGGCGTTGAAATTTCGTTACTTACGGAAAAACGTGATTTTGACAAAATCGCACAATACATTGATGATCGCATAGATACAGTACCTTTGCAATATATTACCGTTGCAGAGGGAATAAGGCGCGTATTCGGCGGCAACTGCGAAATGCCTTGATGCTGAACGTACCCCGAGGAAGTTGTTCCTGCCTTTTCTGTCACCGGGAGGGCGGGAACAGCCTTGTAAAAACGCATTTCGCGTACATATTTCGGGGGATAATCACCGCCTTGCATGGGTAAAAATAGTCACTCATACGGTCTGAAAAGGCCCTCAACGGCCATATTCGGAACTTTCGGCAAAAAAATATTAGGGGCGGGAGAAAGAAAAAACATTATAATCATGGCATCAAGGATTATATGACATTCGCATTTGGCTTTATTATATCACAACCAACACACAAATACTATGGCACGGATAAAAAACAAATACGGACTTACGCCACAGCAGGAATTGTTCTGCCAGTACGTCGTCGATGAGTATGCGACCGACACCCGTGGCATACTCGTTGCGGCTTACCGAAAAGCCTATAACTGTCGCAACGACGCAAAGAACGCAACGCACTACACATCAGCGTCTTTGTTGATGAATAACCCCAAGATAACCCAAAGGATAGAGCAACTTCGCGAAGAGCGTGCAAGGCTCGCCACGATAAGCCGCGAGCGCATCATATCAGACGATGTGAAGATACTCGAACTCGACCCGCTATGCCTTTGGATTGAGGACGAGAATACGCACCAATGGCGTATGCGCTACCTGCATGAAATACCCAAGGAGATACGCCGCCTGTTGAAGTTCGTCCGCAACGGCAAGAGGCTCGTGCCCGATGTTGACAAGGACGCGGCCAAGAAAAGGCTAATCGATGTGCTCGGGTATGCCTCCACCGACATCAATGTGACCGCTGTCGGCAATGTGTCGGGCGAGTTGAGGATAGGTTTCGACGATGAATGACAAAATGCGATTGTAAGCAAAAATACCTGTTTCGGTTTGAATTTTTCAGAATAGGTTACAAAATCCTCGGGGAAACACAAATCCGTGTAAGCAAACACGGTCGTTTTAATTATAAATCGTCAAATCAGATGCAAATCAATTACAAGAAACTCAATCCGCTCGGATTCCACCTGTTGAAATTGCTCCAAGACACGGCCATACGGTTGATAATACTATTTGGAGGTTCATCGTCGGGCAAGTCTTACAGCGTGGCGCAGCTCATATTGATTATGACGCTCCATGACGGTGGAAACACGCTTGTGATGCGCAAGGTAGGTGCCACGATAAGCAAGACGATTTACGAGGATTTCAAGGTGGCAGCAAAACAGCTCGGCATATCGCGCCTGTTCAAGTTCAAGGACGGCATCAGGCAGATCGTGTGCTGTACCAACGGGGCAAGGATAGATTTCGGCGGGCTTGACGACCCCGAAAAGATAAAGGGCATATCGAATTACAAGCGTGTGGTTCTCGACGAGTGGAGCGAATTTGACAGTGAAGATTTCAAGCAGGTGCGCAAGCGTCTGCGCGGTAAAATTGGGCAACAGATAATAACCACTTTCAACCCCATCAAGGAAACACATTGGATAAAGCGTGAAGTTTTCGACGTGGAGAAGTGGCACGACATTCCGATGGAGATAGAAATTGCAGACAAGCCCATACCTGCCGAACTGACCGCCGTAAAATCGATACGCATAAATGAGCCGAAAATGATACTCAACCCACGGACGGGAGATGTTGAGGAACATGCGCCCGACACCGTAGTTATCCAATCGACCTACCTTAACAACTTTTGGGTGGTAGGCTCGCCCGATGGCACATACGGATATTACGATGAACAGTGCATTGCCGACTTCGAGAAAGACCGTATCAACGACCCCGACTATTACAACGTGTATGCGCTTGGCGAATGGGGCGTTATCCGCACAGGTTCGGAGTTCTTCAGCTCTTTCAGCCGTGGCAGGCATACACGGAAGTTGTGCTACGACCCGAGTTTGCCCATACATATCAGTGTCGATTCCAATGTGCTACCTTATATTTCCGTCACTTATTGGCAAGTAAGTACAGATGGCGGCTATTGCATAAGGCAGATTGGTGAAACGTGCGCGTCCACCCCCGACAACACCGTTCGCAAGTCGGCACGGCTCGTTGCCGCACGGTTAAGGGAGCTTTCCCCCGAGAAAGTTTACCTGCATGGTGACGCATCTACAAGGGCGGCCAATAACATCGATGATGAAAAGCGTTCATTTCTTGACTTGTTCATCGACACGTTGCACAAGGAAGGTGTCGAGGTCGAGGATTGCGTCAGCCGCAAGAACCCGAGCGTGCCGATGTCGGGCGAGTTCATCAATGCCATATTCGACGGCATATTGCCGGGCTTGGAAATTATTATCGACGAGGGTTGCAAGACATCGATAGAAGATTACATGAGCGTACAGAAAGACGTGAACGGCGCGATACTCAAGACGAAAGTCAAGAACAAAATCACCATGCAGACCTACGAGGAGCATGGCCACCTGTCCGATACTTTCCGCTATGTGTGCTGCGACGTGCTGCGAGAGCAGTTCTTGTCGTTCTCGAACCGCCGCAAGCGCAACCTTTACGCCCGAGACGGCACGATACACTTTTATAATCCCGACACCGAGTGCCGCTATGCCCGCGATATTGTATATGCCATGCCCAACGTCAATGGCAAGTTTGCATTGGTGCATGGCAGATTGTGCGGCGACAAATGGCACATTGCAGATGTGGCGTTAAGGGAAACGAGTTCCACCGACGAGATAAGGGATATGCTCATTAAATCGCAAGGCGGACAGACAATAATAGAGTGCGCCCCTGCTTATTTTCGATTTGTGAGGGAACTGCGCAAGGATATTCCAAATGCAAGGGCGTTGAACGAAACTGCCGACATCGACCGCAGGATTGCCGCCACCTCCGACTTTGTGAAAAACCATCTGCTTTTCAACGAACGGCAATTGAACGACAATGCCGAATATTCAACGTTCATGTCAAACCTGCTCGATTACAACCCCGGCAGCGAGAGCAAGGAGGCAAGTGCCGTGCTAAGTGGGTTCATTCAGTTCGTGGTGAAATTCGATTTTTAACGTCATACTCGCGTAACTATCAAAATAACACCGAATTAAGCATCATTTTTCGATGCCGTGAAAATTCAGTTTTTTCGGCTTTTGGCTTAACCTGTGCAATTAGTGTTTTTCTTTGCGTCAAAAGGCAAAAGATGAATTTCCTACAACGCATATTCGGCAGCAAAGATAAAGACTGTGGGGCTTTGGCAATCAAGGCCGCCATAACGCCGCACGATTCCGCCGTCGGTGCCGACCGCGATGCATACGTTGTTGAGCCTTGGCGATACCGGCAAATCTTGTCGATGCTCGACGGCTTGATACATCCGTCGGTCGTAGGCAACAATTTTCTTGAATTATTCAAGACAGTGCCCGAAGTGTTTTGGCCGATAGACTACATTGCCAAGCGCATTTCTGAGGCACACTTTGACTTAAAGAGGACAAAAGACGACAGCATAGTGTGGTGCAACCGCCTCGGGGCCGACACCATACTCAAATGCCCCAACCCACTCATGACTTGGCGCGAAATCGTTTACCAACACTTTGTCTATAAACTTGCTACCGGCAATGCCTTTTTCCGTGCGGCAATGCCCGAGACCATAACAGCCGATGCGATAAAGTTCCAATGGTGTTCCAATTATTGGGAACTGCCTGCACACCTTGTCGAGGTGAAACCTGTGGAACACAGCTATGGCATCCCCATTTTCGGCATTGCCACGGTCGATGAATTAATCAAGGGCTATACGCTTGACCTTGGCTCGTATTGCGGCATCACTATTCCGCATTACCAGATATGGCACGACCGCGACGGCATTCCATGCTTGACGGGTGGCAATTTCCTCAAGGCTCACAGCCGCCTGTTATCGCAACGCCGAACGATAGCCAATCTCATAGCCGTGTACGAGGCCCGCAACGTGATTTACTTGAAACGCGGCGCACTCGGTTTCATCGTGGCTCAAAAGGAAGACCCGACAGGCACGGTAGCCCTTGAACCGGGCGAGAAAACCGAATTGCGCAAGACGATTGACGGCAACTACGGTGTCGGCGAGGGCAAGTCGCCATATGGCATAACCGACATTCCCATTTCGTTCGTGCGCACCAACTTGTCAATATCAGAGTTGCAGCCGTTCGATGAAACATTGGAAGATGCCATCAAGATTGCCTCAGTGTTCGGCATACCTGCCGTGCTTGTGCCACGCAAGGACCAGTCCACATTCAGCAATCAAGACACGGCCGAGAAGAGCGTATATACATCGACAATCATACCTGCCGCCAAACGTTTTTGCGAGGCGTTGACCACGTTTCTCGGACTTGAACAGAAAGGGTTGTACCTTGATTGCGACTTCAGCGACGTTGCCTGCCTGCAAGTGGGGCTGAAAGAGAGCGAGGAAGTGAAGAAACTTGTAAACGAGCGGTGCCTGTCGCAGTTCAACAGCGGTCTTATATCCATCAACGACTGGAGGGCGCAGATACACGAGGATGCCCTCGACGGCGACATTTTCTCAAAGGTGAAATTTGAAATGACTCCCGAAGAGATAGCCCTTGTGGATAGCATAATCAAGTCGCAGCCACCGATACAAATCAACACAGTGGCAAATAACACTGACAACAACCAAACCAATACTAACCAACCCTCGAAAGGAGAAGACAATGAAAGAACAAATGAAAAGCCTGCAATATGAAACGAAGGCTCTTGAAGTTTCAGAGAAAGGTATCGTCACCGTCGCTGTGAACGGTATAGGCATCGAGGACGCGCAACACGACATCTCGATGCCCGGCTCGTTCACCGACACGCTCCGTGACGACATAGCCAAGATGCGGTGGTACCTCAACCACGATACCCGCCAACTGCTTGGCGTGCCATTGTCCGGCGAAGAAAAGGACAACAACCTAATCATGACAGGGCAACTTAACCTAAAGAAACAAATAGGCCGTGACATCTTGGAAGATTACAAGCTGTTCCGCGATGCGGGGCGCACGCTCGAACATTCCATCGGTGTCAAGGCTCTTGCCCGTGACGAGGAAGACCGTCGAAAGGTGCTGAAGTGGCGAATGCTCGAATACTCCACCCTCACCGGTTGGGGTGCAAACCCACAGACATACCTTGTAGGGTTGAAAAGTGCCACCGAACAGCAGGTAATGGATGCCGTTGAATTTATCCGCATGGCGTTGAAACAGCACGGATATTCCGATGAACGGTTAAAACAATACGATATGGAACTAAACCTGTTACTGAAAGCACTCTCGGGCGGCATGGTAGTGTCTTGCCCGTGCTGCGGCTGCAAATTCGACTATGACAGCGAACCCGAAATAACGTTCTCACAAGAAGTGCGCGAGGCGGCGGCCGAATGGCTGCGATGGACTGCCCGTGACATGGCTCGCCAAGAGATGGAAAGGCTGCGCCCCGAAATAAGGGAGCAAGTGATTTCCATAATAGATTCCCTCAAAGGCGACAAGACGAGCTTGACTGAAAAAAGCATCACTGATTCGTTTGCATTCGTCCGTTGTCCGAACTGTTATACCCGTGTGTATCGCTGCAACACGGTCATTGCCGCCGACACGTCCGCAACCGACGCCAACAAAGGGAATGATGCCGTGGAGAATGAGGAGAAATCCAACAGCATGAAAGAGAAATCAAGCACCGAGCCTGTTCCGTCACCGTCGTTTTGGGCGCAACTGACGGCTGCCCGGCAATAAAGCATATTCACCTTTTTAATCATAACGACATGGCAAAATTAACATTAAAAGAAGTACAGGAGATACTTGGAATAAAGACAGCCAATCTCCCCGATGAACAAAAACAGTTCATCAATACCCTTACGGGTGCTTTTGTCGATACTATCAACAAGGCACTTGATGACATTCCCGACACCGATGCCCTCAGAGATGCATTGAAACCGTTGCAGTCCGCCGACGGCATAACCTTGGACTCGTTATCCAAGGAAAACCAAGAGCTTGTAAAGCAGGTAAAGAGCCTTACCGAGGCACTCGACAAGATGAAAAAACGCGGCATCGGCCTCGATTTCGTCAATAAGTTCAACGAGCGTTTTGATGAGATGTATGATTCGCCGAAGTTCCAAGATTTCATCAACGACCGCGAAAAATCATCGGGTATTTTCGCCTTTAAGGACATATCCATGACAGGCAACTACACAGGTACGAACCTCATCACCCAACAAAGTGACAGGGTTGTTTCCCAAGTGACCGACAAAAAGCTCCATGTGCGCGATTTCGCAACCGTGTTGCCCGGTGATCCCGAATTTCCTATTTTCGCGTTTCAACAGATTGAACACGTTGACCGAAATGCCCGGTATGTTTCCGAAAACGGCATGTTGCCTGAATCAAGCCTTAAGATTACCGAAAAAACGGCACAGGTTTCCCGTGTCGGTCATCACTTCAAGCTCTCTAAACGCGCGTTGAAGTGCCGCACATATCTCCGTGGGTATGTCATGAACTGCCTTATATCTGGTGTGCGCGATGCCGAAGATTTTCAAATCCTGTTCGGCGATGGAACGGGAGACAACCTCACAGGTATAACACGGCACAAGGGGGTCCTCCCTGTCGAGAGCATCATCAGCGACAGCATATTCACCGTGGCCGCCGGTGGCGTTTCCTCTCTTACAAAGATGACGGATGGAGTAATACTCGAACTCAAGGAGCCTAACGACCTGCTCATCGAGGGGCTGAAAGTGGTCATATCGGGTGACAACGTTACCAACGCCGCCCTTGTAGGCACGTTCGACGTAATCAAGGCCAACGACCGCTGCATATTCCTTGAGGGAGTAACCGTCACCAACGACGGCAACCTTGCCGCTGATGCAGCTAAGTTGACCCTCACGTTCAAGAACGGTGCATACCAAAGCATCGAGTTGCCCAATAGCATCGACGCCCTTGAAACGGCCATATCGGTGATGACTTACGCACAGTTCTCGCCAACGGTGCTTGTGCTGAACCCGATTACAATCAACGCCATACGTTGCGAGAAAGCAACCGATGGCAACCGATTGGAAGTTGTAAAGGACATCAACGGCAACCCTGTAATAGGCGGCCTCCGCGTCGTTCCCTACACAGGTATGCCGGTGGGCAAATATTTCCTTGGCGACATGCAGCGCGGCGCGCAAATCATCGACTACACTCCGCTCACGGCTGAATGGGCCGACGATGTGAACACTAAACTCAAGAACCAAGTCGTGTTGCTTGCACAAGCCGAGGAGATTGTACCCGTGTTCTGCCCGTGGGCATTCGCGTATGGCAGCATCAACGCATTGAAAACCGCAATCAAGAAAGTGTAAGCTATGATGTACATTCTTTCGGGCGACCCTCGGGAAGTGGAAAAAGTCATACAGGAAAACCGTATTCGTGTTGGCAGGGGTGTGATTAATTTCACGCCTTGCCAACCGATAAATGACACAACTTGTCGTTCCAATTTTGACAATCCCAAAATCGACACGAGTATTGAGACAGAGGCTGATACTAAAGACATGGAGGACGTGTCAGAGGCTGATACTAAAGAATCACCTGCCATTACTCCAAAGAAAATCCGGACAAAATAACCTGTACGAACCATGCTGATAGATTGTTCATATTTCACCGACGGCCCGCGGCACATCATGAATGCCACGCTCGGCAAGATGCCCAATCCGAATGCCGAGGAGGTCAACGCCTCCATCGAGGTTTACATAGCCCGGTGGCAGTGGCCGTTCTTGAAAGGCGTATTAGGTGCGGAACTCGCAAAAGCGGCAACCGAATACCTTATAAGTAGTGGAGATAATGATGAACCCGACTTGGAGCTTGACATGGTATTGGAGCAACTGAAAGAGCCATTTGCAAACTATGTGTTCTACAAGATACTCCGCGATGCCAATTCGCAAGCCACAATGACCGGCCTTGTGCGGCTCAAATGCGCCAATGAATATGTCGCACCCGTAAAGAGGCAGGTATCGGCATGGAACGACATGGTTGATATGCTCGATGACTTTGTGCAGTGGTGCGAAACATCGGATTGCGGCATTGCCGGCATTGAAACCGAACGCGACTTCTTGACCAAAATCAATTCTTTCAACTTATGAACCGCAGCCGTGAAATAATAGAGATATTCCGCGATGTTGTCAATGCGGTATCCGATAATTGCAAAATTGTCGTGTCATACCGTGGCGGAGAAACCCGTGAGATTGATTGTCCCAAAATCAACTATGTATTCGGCAATTCGCGGTATGTGAAGGACAGGCTCGATGAATTGAGCAAAACGCCCAAGGGGAACGATATAAAATTTCCGCTTGTCGCCTTGTTTTGTCCTTTTGAAGAGAAACGCGATTCTCCAAAGTATTTCAGCAAGGCCGCCGTCAACGTGCTTATCGCAAATTCCTCGTCAAAGCAATGGAGCAACGAGGAACGGCTTACACGTTCTTTCCAAAACATTCTCCGACCAATTTACAGGAGGTTGCTCGATGCTTTAAGGGAAGACGGCAGGATTGATTTCGGATATGATGAAGTTGTGATGCACAGTTATTCCGAGAACTATTCCTACGGCAGATATGGTGCGCACACCGCTACTGGCGAGTCGGTGAGTGAGCCAATTGATGCCATAAACATTTCAAATCTTGAATTGACAATCAAAAACCAAACTTGCAGATAATTATGAGACCAATTAGAACCTGCGAAAGTGCCCAACTGAGCACAGGCGTATCAAAGTGTTTCCTTGACATGGGCAAGGTAAAGGGCGCAATCCTCGTGCCGAGGGGTGTAAAATTGCCGGCCGAACTTACCGGCGAGAAGTTGCTTGAATTGTGCCACGAGGACGTTGGCGCACGGGTATTCCCTATCGCGCCTTTTACCGAATATGCAAAGACCGGCGGCGAGGTGCAAGCCAACGAAAACGGCTATGGCGGCGTAAGCGCATCGGGGGTGAGCGCACGCACCGACGCATTGACACTCGACAAGTTTTATCCCGAGTTGAATGCGTCGCTGTTACGTTCGATGAACCAACCATTTGACGTTTATTATTGGGATGAAGCAAATGTGCTTTATGGCATCAACGATGGTACGGATCTGTTGGCAGGATTTCCGATGTCAACTGTCTATCCAACTGCTGTTCCGCACCCTACCAGTTCGGCGGCAGCATCGCTCATAGTGAATTTTGCTTTTGAAGATGCAAGGGCATCAATGGAAAAACTTGATTTTGTAAAATTGTCGTTCAACCCACGCAATTATGCCAAGGGGTTGACACTCGTGGAACTTGTGAAAACCGGCGACACGGGCAATGAATACAAGCTGCTCGAAAAGATTGGCGGCTACGACCTCACCTCAACCTACGGGTCGTTGCTTGCCGACAACCCCGAACTTGTATCGGGTGCCACTGCCGTAACCTACGACGAGGGCAAAAAGACACTCACCCTCACCGTCGATTCGGGCGCCACGCCCAAGCTAAAATCCCCTAAGGAGCTGTTCGAGGCAGGCATCGAGGGCATAGAACAACTGTGACAAGCAACCTCATTATGTACAAATCTTATTAGTAACCGGGGTTGGGGGTGCAAATCTCCGACCCCTATTTGTAGCGATGGATATTCAAAGCGTGTGTGGCATAATACACAAGATTGCCGACGGATTCGAGGGGAATGCCCTGCGATGCCTTGAAAGGCATTCGGGCAATGTTGTCGTGGCCATACAAGAACAACTGATTTGCGGGCAAGACGGCGATGGAAAGCCGCTGTCGCCGACATACGATGATGACCCTTACTTCGACGAGGAAGGTCCTTGGCAAGGACGTTCCGATGAATACAAGGCATGGAAACGCAGCATAACACCGCCACGGGGCAGCAAGCTGCTTGACTTGCCTCCGCGCCCCGACAATGTGCCGAACCTTTACATCACCGGCAAGTTCCACGGTGAAATAACGGCATCGCTCGACAAGGACGAGTTGCTGATAGACCCGGGCAAAGGCGACGGCCCCGATATTGTGTCGAAATACCGCAAGTACGGGCATGACATCCTCGGCATGGGGCCGTCGTCGGTAACCTATTTCAACCGTGAATACATGATGCCGGCGATAGAAAAATTTTTTAAAGATTGCGGGTATCGATGAGTTGTGCTTGTGAACAAAAAAGGCTCGGCAGCCAGTATGGCCGCATCAAGAAGTTGGCCAAGGCATACGCCAAGATGCAGGGGCAGGCCGTGGCCATATACCGTAATACCGATGGTACATACGGGTTTGCCCTGGCATTTTCCGAGATTGATAAACCGATTGTAGAACGCATTTCACCATATTAACAATGGCAGTAAAAATAACCGACCTCATAGACCCGGGCGAGATAGAAAAATTAAAGCAGCTCGACACGGAATTGATGAAAGTCCTTGATACGTACACCAATGTTGTCAAGGAACTTGCCAAAGGAATTGAAATAAACGTCAATTCCGTAGGCGACATCGACAAGTTGGAAAAACTTCTTGTGGAAAAAGGTAAGGAGGCGGCCACTGTGCAAAAACAACTCACACAGGTCGTTTCCGAGCAAGGACAAGTGATGGCCAACACCACCAACACTATATCACACTACCTCATGCAGCAGGAGCGTGTAAACTCGGCTCAACGCAATGCATATACCGAACATGGCAAGGTCAAGACGCTGTTGGAGCAACTGCATGGCACATACGACGGCCAACTTTCCCGGTTGGTCAAGATTGATGCCGAGCTGAAACAAAACACTCAAGCCCAAAAGGAAAATGAAAAAGCATTAAAGGCGGGCGAGATGACAGTCGAGGACTATGGCAAGGCGCAAATGGAGCTTGTGGCACGTTCGAGGCAGCTACGGCAGGAGAAATCGGCACTCAACCAAATACTCACCGCCGAAGAAAAGGCCAACATGAATGCCGAAACGAGCTATGCCCGTATGTCGCAGCAGCTCGAATTACTGAAAAAGGCCTACAAAGGGCTTTCGGAAGATGACAGGAATTCAGATTATGGCAAAGATTTGGAACTTACTATACAAAATCTTGATGCCCATCTTAAAGATTTGGCGGCAGACCAAGGGGAGTTCCAGCGCAACGTGGGCAACTATGCCATAGCCTGTCAGAACGGTGTCGCATCGACCGAAGACCTCAACAGGGTACTTGGGCTTAATGCGTCCACGGTTGATGGTTGTATCGAGCAAAACAAGGCTTTGGAACGAGCCAAGACGCAATTGGATAAGTCAGATAAAGACTATTCCAAAACTCTTGATCGTATCAATACTAAGATTGCCGAGAACCGTGGGCATATAATGGATGTTACAGATGTCATGGATAAGATGCCAAGGACTGTTGAGGAAGCTGAGGAACAAAATAAGCGGCTCGCGGCTGCATTGAAACTTGTTGATGTCAATGCCGATGGTGCTGCCGATACAATAAAGGCGTATCGCGACCGTATCGACCAAAACAACGAAATGATACAAAGTGTCACAGGTTCAAATGAACAATATGCCGATTCTCTATTATCAATAGTAGGCATCAATGCCAATTTCGGGCAATCATTCCAAGCTTTGGCAAACTCTGGTGGCATGAGTTTTATCGATGGCATGAATACAAAAGTCAAAGCGTTGGGACAAACGTTGTTTGGATTGCTTGCAAACCCGTGGGTACTTGCTTTACTTGGCATTACGGCTGTGGTATCGGGTGTGAAGTGGTGGTATGATTATAACAAGGGGCTTGTAGAGGCAACCAAACTTACAAAAGATTTTACAGGATTGTCAGGTACTGAGCTCAAAGAGGTAAGGAATGAGGTGCAGGCGGTAGCAGATACTTACGACAAGGATTTCCGGGAGGTGCTTGAAAGTGCTAATGCTTTGTCAAAGCAATTTGGCATTTCCATTCAAGATGCAATGAAATTGGTTGAAGACGGTTTCGTTTCAGGTGCTGACGTTAATGGGGAATTTCTTGACAACATAAAGGAATATCCTGCATATTTCCGTGAGGCCGGACTTTCGGCGAGAGAGTTTATAGCGATAACAACCCAAGCCAACAAAGGGGGTATCTATTCTGATAAGGGCATAGATGTCATAAAAGAGGGTAATTTGCGCATACGTGAAATGACCACTGCAACCCGTGATGCACTGGAAGGTATTGGCATTTCTTCCGAAGAAGTGATGCGGAATTTGGCAGATGGCAGCATGACTACATTTGATGTCATGAAACAAGTGTCGGAAAAACTTGCAGAGTTCCCTGCGTCATCATCAGAGGTTGGAACGGCTTTGGCTGACATCTTCGGCGGTCCGGGAGAAGATGCAGGGTTGCAATATATTCTAACATTGAAAGACATAGACACCAACCTTGACAATGTGAAGAATCGTGCCGGGGAACTTGCGAAGTTGCAGGAGGAACAGTTGCGGAGCCAAGTTGAATTGGAGAATGCCATTTCGTCGGTGTTTGACATTACAGGGGGCTCTTTTGAAACACTGACGACGCAAGCAAAAACGTTTGTCAATAAGGGTCTTATTGCAATAGTAAATGGCATAAAGGATGTCGTTAATTGGTTTATCGATTTGTATAACAAGTCAACGATTGTCATGGGCGTGGTTCAGGGAATGTCCTTAGTATTTCAAACCAATTTTTCCATAATCGCGAGCATCATAGGCTATATAGGCGACAAAATCGTGGGACTCGGCAACATGATAAAGGGTGCCTTGACAATGGATTGGGAAACATTCTCCGCAGGGTTGAATAAATTCTATACAGCGGAAGTAACCGCGCTTACCAATGTGTTTAATGATGTGGTAAACAGCACCAAAGAAGCATGGGAAAACATGGGCAAAGAGTTGAAGCCGTTGGGCTTGATTGCCGAGGTTGAGGTTACAGAAACGGACACCAAGACAGGAAATGCCGGTAAAACCGGTTATACACCCAAGTTGTCAGACGAAGAAAAAGCCGAGCAAGAAAAGGCGGCACAGGAAGCGCTCAAACGCCAACAGGAACTTGAAGATGCCAAGATTGCACTTTTGGCCGATGGTCATGAAAAAGAAATTGAGCAAATACGCCTTAACTACCAACGGAGAATTGATGAGATTACAGGTAATTCGGAAACTGAAAAGGCATTGCGCTTGGCTTTGTCCGAACAGATGGAAAAAGAAGTGTCGGATTGCGAATTGCGTTACCAACAAAACCTTGCAAAGGTCAACCTTGCCAACCGCCTTGCCATTGTCAAAAAAGGGAGCAAGGAGGAACTCGACTTGCGGCTTGCGCAGATTGAAGCTAACAGGACAAATGAACTCAAAGAAGCTGAAAAAATAGGTGCGGATATCAATCTTATCAATCAAAAATTCAACCAACAGCGACTCAATCTTGAAGAGGAATATGCAGCCAATGCCGCACAAAAGATTCAAGAACGGTATGCCCGGGAGCAATCAGAACGTGACAATGCTTATATAAGCGAGATTAATGCTTTGAAGACAAAATATGCCGAAGATCTTGCACTTGCAAAAGGCAACCATGCCGAACAAACCGCATTAAAAGAAAAATATGATGCTGATGAAGCTGCGATTACCGAAAAATATGCACAGCAATCTGCCGAGGCCTCTATTGCCATGTTTGAAGATATATTGAATACAGAGAACCTATCGGCAGAGGACAGGCTGAAATATGAGCAGGAATTGGCACAAGCAAAAGTTGATTTGGAAACCAAGATGGCAGATGCATCGATTACAGAGATAAACCGCATTACTGATGCGGACGACAAAGCCAAGGAGAAAAGGCTCGCCAATGCAAAACAATGGCTCCAAGTGGCATCAAATTCCCTCAACGGCATTAACGAGCTTGTTTCTACTATCTATGATGCCAAAATATCGAAGATAGAGGAAGAACAGGACGCAAATACCAAAGCCGGGGAAGCGGAACAGGAGCGTATTGCGGAATTAGTGGAGCAGAATGTCATTACAGAAGAGGAGGGTGAAGCTCGCAAACGTGCAGCCGAAGCCGCCACTGCCCAAAAAAACGAAGAATTAGAGAAGAAGAAACAACAATTACAACATAAACAGGCGGTATGGAACAAAGCCAATAATATTGCCCAATGTACCATACAAACAGCCCTTGCAATTATGAATGCCATGGCTTCAGCACCATGGCCTTTGAATATTGCCATGGCCGCTGTTGCAGGTGCTATGGGAGCCGTGCAATTGGCGACAATCATTGCTACACCTATACCTGCTTACGCAAAAGGCACTGATTATCACAAAGGCGGTCTGGCTGTTGTTGGTGATGGTGGTGAGCCTGAATTGGTAGTGTATGGTGATAAGTCGTGGATAACGCCCGACACGCCAACACTTGTTGATTTACCATCGGGAGCAATGGTTATTCCTGATATAAATAATGCCGATTGTGGCATGGTAGAATTAAAGCCAACATTATTGCATACTGATGGTAATGCTCCTGTCATAGTAAACGACTATAAGCGGCTTGAAGATAAGATGGATACATTTATAGTGGTAATGAAACGCCATTCCAATCGGCAACATAGTGTAGCAACAAATATGGCAATGTATCATTATATAAATTTCAAGATATGAAAGAACACCTTGAACAACTCACAATGTCGCAATTCGTCGATATGCTTTGCGGAAATATGAGTGTTTTGCTTGACAAGCACGAGATTGCCAACCCCGACAAACTCCCAGTTATAGCACGTTCGATAATCATGGAATACAGGGCTGTCGCAGATCCCGGGGGCAATAGCTCATATCTTAGGCAAGCCGAAGATATGGCAAAAGCAAAATTGCGTGTCATTATCTTTACGATGTGCCATAATTTGACATCATTCAAACAATTCGGTAAAGCTCGTGAAGTGCTTGTGGCATACGGTATGGCAGCATCGAAATGGAATGATAACAAAACAGAAGGTGTTGTAAAGGCGAAACTTGAACAGGCACTGAGGGAACTCGACACTTTGAATGCCGAAAATGAGAAATCCAAGAACCACGATGTAAATATCCGTGCCGGGTTCGACACCCTTACTGCCACCCTCATGGCACATTTCAAGTTCCAAATCGACCCCGGTACGATACGAGCCACGCTGTATGCCAACCTTGTGGCCCGCTACGACCGTGAAATAAAAGCGCAAATGGCGGCAATGGCAAAAAGCAAGCGCCGAGCATCATTTTTCCGCTGAAAAATTTGGATAATAATCAAAAGAGTATTATCTTTGTAATGTCTTTAGAGGAAGACACATGGATAATTTAAATGAAGGTCTAAATGACCGGGAAAAATTACTTAATGAATTAAGGTTTTTCCTCCGATACGAAAACGAACTCATCGAGGATGGGTGGTATTCAGAATCGGACTTTTACAAAATTGTTTTTGAAATTATAAAAGAGCTTGCAAAAATGTTGTAAAAGTGAAAGTTTTCAAGGTAGCCCTTAAAAGGGCTGCCTTTTGAAAACATTTATTATGTGGCTTATCTAAAGACTTTTTTTTGAAACAATTAAAAAAACATATATTCTTTATGACAGAGGAATTAAAAGTAAAAATCGAGGAAATGGTGGCAGCCATGCCGTCAATGGGCAAACGTCAAGGCATAGAAGCGATGGATGCCCTGTTTGCCCAAGCCCGGGAGTTGGCAGCAACACCCGAGGAACGAGTCGAGGCAGGGGCATATTTGCGTACATTGCTTGACGAACGTAAAAAAAAAGGAACGATATAAACGTAAGAGAAGTGCTTGGCGGTTGTGCCGAGATGATAAACCTTGCATATATTGCAAAGCACTATTTCAATCGTGACCGGGCTTGGTTGTACCAACGTATTAACGGTTCGTTAGTCAATGGCAAACCGGCAGCGTTCACCCAACAAGAATTAAAAGTGTTAGCCGATGCTCTTCGTGAGATAAGTCTGACCGTATCGGATAAATCCAAATTATTCATTCAATTTCTCTAAAGACAGGGGGTAGCCATACAAGGCCGCCCCTTTTTTTGATGTAAAGAATGAGGGTGATGCTATTTGCACGATAACAACCAAATCGTTATATTTGCGCTATTATTAAATACATATAGCGATGGGAGCTTGTTTGCCATCGCTATTTATGACAAACGCAATTTCCTGCCCGTGAGGGTGGACTTTATAAAGTTTAAGAACGGAGTCGGGTCGTGCCTATCGGTGCGGCCCGGCTTTTTTATTGTCATGCCGGGTGAATAAATTCCGGCCTTGGTTGGTAATCCATGCAAAACTAAATTTGCAATGGATTATTTAAAAAACTTTGGCAGGCAACATATTGCATCGAGGCTTTGCCGCATAGAGCAAAAGTGTGACAGAATAATTTCGGAATTAAGGACGATACGGCAATGCTTGACAAGCCATTCATCAAGGTTTGACGACGCTATCGACAATATGCACCGCAATGCCCGGCGGATGAGGGCTGCGGCGTCAAAGGATGCCATGTTAATTCGCAAGTTGTTCCGTCAAAACTTGATGGAATGAATACCGTGGAACAACTTGTAGCGGAGAACCTCAGTTGGTTGAGGGATATGGCGTTGAGGTACTGCCGTAACGGATATGATGCGGAAGACCTTGCCGGGGAAACCGCGGAAAAATTATTAAGGCACAGAGGGAAGTATGATGCACGGAAAAGTTTCCGCGCGTGGGCACTAACAATCATGCGCAATACATTTATTACGTGGTTTAACCGCCGGAGATGTGTGCCGTTTACCGGGTTGAACGATAGCAGCCATGTTGCATCTCCGTATGCCGCCGACCAGCAAATGGCAATTTCAGCAATACTTTCTGCAATAAGGCAATGCGCGAGGCGGTCGGTTGCCGTGGAATGTGTGATACTTTATGCCAAAGGTTACAATTATGGTGAGATTTCTGCCATGTTGGGCATACCTCTTGGCACCGTTATGAGCCGTATCAGCAATGGGCGCAAGATGCTGCGTGATGCTTTGGGGCTTCGGTAATGTCAGTAAAAGTTAAGGTGATTATTGGTACTTAAAATGGCGTTTAATCTGATTGTAATATTTGTTTCTTATGACTAATTTTACAGTATAACAAATTAAAAGTCAAACCAATAAACACCTTTTGAAATGGAAAAGAAAAATAATTTTCGTGTGAGAGTGATGAAGTATGCGTGGCAACTTTGCAAGGCAACCCGGCAGGCATGGCGCATCTGCATGATAAAGGCTTGGCAGCTTTACAGGCTTGCAAAGGCCATGCGCAAAGGCACGGTGACATTCTATTATCAGAAAACAGACGGCTCGATAAGGAAAGCGACAGGCACACTCATGAACGTGCCTGTCGGCGCGACACTCGGCGGCAAGAAAATGACAAAGCCATCGTACAAGACCATGGCTTATTTTGATACCGAAAAGAATGCCTTTCGCTGTTTCAAAATCGAAAACCTTATTTGCGTCATTTAAACACTGCACAAAAATTCGATTTCAGAACAACGAATGACGTATAATGCGATATTTCAATAAGTTAGATGCGTTTGTGCGGTTTTTGAAAATCCCGGTTTTTTCTACAATTGGATAAACCGGGATTGTTTTGCCTTACATTTGTGGAAAAGGCAAAAAACATGCTCACCAAATATTACCTTGAAATAGACGGAACCAAAACCGAGATACCCACACGCTGCATCAAGAACTGGGATGAGGTCATGTGCGCTTACAAGCGTGCCGACTACAGCGGCGTGACACGTTCGTTTACTTCGCAATTCGAGTTCGTTCACGAGGCATACGATATGTTGATGGCCTTGTACTTGCGTGACGGGTTCGAGGCCGTGGCCGTCTTGTCGCTGTGCACGATAACCGACCGATGGGAATGGGAGGAGCGGTTTGTCGCACCGATAGACTTTTCTTCAATAACATGGGACAACTACGTGTTAAAAGTAAATTGCATAGACAACAGCCTTGCGGCACTCATCAAGGCCAACAAGGGTACGAAGTATGAGTTTGTCGTCGGCAAAGACATCGCCGTTGCAGAGAGGTTGTCGTATGACCGCATCAAGATGAGCAATTCCGTCAGCCACGAAGTAACGGGCAACGGCGATGGCAAGTCGGACGGCAGCGTGGCAATGGTGCAGTCGTCTGATTTACGGCGGTTACCCACTTATGTTGTGGGCGATGCCGAAACTTATGAGAACTCGCCGATTTCGTATGGAGACGAGGCTGATAGTAGTGGGTCGTATTTCATAAAGATTGTAAGCCCTGTTTCAATATTGACACTTGACATGGAATTTAATTATTACGGGTCGAAAGTGCCTTTTAATGCGGTGGTAACCAATGCTGAAATATACTTGATGAAATTCGACTCTGCCAACCCCGACATAAATGGCAACTATGCCAGCCTCGGCACAGTGTTCAGCGTGAAAGAAACTGATTGGCAAGGGTCGAACCGCCAATGCGTCGGGTGCTTTTCATCGCTTGACGCTCTACAAAAAGCGTATCCCAATCCTCCGCAAGACGTGTATGCCATTATCGGGAAAAGTTCAAAGGTTAGTGAATGCAAGGCTGTGTATTTTACGCCTGTCACAATTAATGTGAAAACGGAATGGGTACAGGGTGAGCCAGCAATAACAACCAACGGCCATCGTGGAGATGAGGTAGTAGTCTGTAAAGAACGTAGGTTTATCAGCAGATTCGACTTGTCACAATACCCGAGTGGAACCATGTTCGCATTGGTTTACAAATGCGATATGACCAAAGATGGAATGTGGTCTCCCGAAACATTCCGAGTCATGTTAAAATCTAAAATAAAGACATATTGGGAGAGTCAGGCGAAACCGATAGAGATAGACGCGCTAAGCCCGACTAACGTGCTTGCCGCGCTTTTGAATAAGGTCGGCGATGGTAAAATCAATGTACGCCCACATATCGATGAGGCGGACGCAAGGCTGCCCAAAACATACATTCTCGCGGCTGAAAGTGTGAGAAACATCCCGGGTGCAAAATTCTATTCGTCGTTTCAAGAATATTGCAGTTGGATTGAGGCGGTTTTTGGATACACTTATTATATCAGTGCCGTTCGGAAAAGTCCTTATATTGGAACAGAACCGTTTGACGGCGAGCATGACTTGCAGGATGGGGTGATTGTCGATGAGGAATGCCCCGATGTTGATATGACGGATTTGGTGTTTATAACAGAACAAGGCGTATTTGCCGTGCTCAATGGCAACGACGGCAAGTATTACACCAAATGGGGCAATGGAAACAACCATGAGGACTGGACTGCCTACAATGATACAAGCACGGGAAAGGCCCGAAAGGACAAGGTATATGTGGATTCGGTTCTTGGTTACGCATACGAAGTTGCCGACGATTATTCCTTGGCCTTGTACAGTGGCGACCCACAGCTGTGTCCATTGGATTTCCAAGATATATATTTTGTGCCTCGCAGCAAATTGTTCGATGGGTCGAGGGTTGTCAAAATATCCAATGTACGCGATTTGCAATACACGGTGACAAACGACCTAATATTTTCAACGGTCGTTGCAGGATATGACAAGCAGGACTACGATGCCGAATGTGGCCGCGACGAATGGAATTTCTCGACCCAGTTCGTGACCGGCATCGAATTGAATTCCAACAAAATCGAATTGATAAGCAAGTACCGTGCCGATTGCTACGGATTGGAATTTATGGCTCAGAAACGGGCGCAAGACACGACCGACAACGAAAGCGACGATACGGTTTTCTTCGTGCATTGTAAGATTACCACGACAACCGAGGGCGAGGGAGATGAAACGGTGGAAACAAATACGTTGGTCATTGACAGGTCATCGCAGATAAGCGGTGCGCTGTCCGACACTGTTTTCAATGGGGAATATTCGCCATACAAGTGCATCCGTGCCAATGAGGGCTACATTGCCGCAATAAAAGAATCCATCAAACTTAAATTTGCGTCTTTCGACGGCAATACAAGCGTGAACGTCGATGGCGTGTATGGCAATGACGACCTGCAACTCGGCAACCAATTATTCACAGCCGGGGAGATTGAATTTACAACCGACGACGTTGACGAACCGGTGAACGCCAACGACCTTATCGAGGTCGAGTATGGCGGCATAGTTTACAGGGGGTTCTTGCAAGAGGCGATTTTCAAATATGCCAACAACGAGGCAGTGAAATACAAACTTATTGTAAAAGATATTGAGCTATGATTGTAAGCCCGTTCACCCCGCTTTTTTTCCCACCCCTCAAATGTGACGGGGTGGAAAGTCGATATGTGCAGACGTTTGCCGACACCGATGAGATACTCGTAGAGGTGATTTGTGGCAACACTGATGCCGTGTCGGGCGAAGTGATGAGTGAACCGGGCCATTTATTATTGTTCACAATAGAGTTCAGCAGGTGGCAAATTAACGATACATCCGTGTTGTATTTTGCCACTCTCAACCTTTCCAAAGGGATGTATTCTATTTGCATAGGTGACAAATGCAGCACTATTTTCAAAATTACAGATAATGAATTTGAACTTGAAAGGACAACCCTGATACAGTATTCGATGAACAATAACAAGCAACGTAAAGATGCATTGTTTTTCATCGATGGCATGCAACGTTTTTTCGACTTTCGGGTTCCCGGCGGTTTCAAGGACAGTAACTGGGGATTTGAATCTGAGGGCGAACAATTCGTTACCGACGAGGCTGATATAATACAGCTGTATGGAATAAGTTCCACCCAAAAGAAATTCACGCTTGGCAACAGCGAGGGATGCCCAATATGGTTTGCCGAGATGCTCAACCGTATACTTTGTTGCTCGTATGTCTATTTCGATGGTGAACGGTATGCCCGAAAGGAGAACTCCACACCCGAAATTACGGTGTTGCAAGAGGGGGTGAACAGTTTTGTTTTTACACAAAATTTGCAACGGGTGGCCAACATAGACCCTATACTCACCATGCAACACCAAGTGATAATGCGCCGTATAGGTACCGACATATACCGACTGGCAGATACAAATATCAACCGAATAATAAAATGACGTATGGCACTGTCTCAAGATGAATTACAAAGTATTATAAATGCTGTTATATCGTCTATAAGAACTAATTCCAAGACGATAGGCCAGTTAACACCGGCAACCATGTTGGAAGATACTGATTGCTTTGAAATCGACGGAGGCAAAAAAGTGTCATTTTCGTTACTCAAGGATGCAATCAAAAATATCATTGAAAGCCTTAAAACGCGTAGAATAATAAATTTCGACGAAGTTTCAAAACAAGGGACGATAAAGATGTCATCGAGTGTTGATACTGACTTGGTGATTGCATGGGTGGAAAACGAGAAGCGGTTCGGTGCGCGGAAGAATCAGGGCATTGGACTGGTTCCCATCAATCCGGAGTATTACTCCAATTGGCGGGGGCGCGAGAAGTGGTGCGACACAGACGGCAAGCCGTATGGCGACGTGCTGTATGTGTGCGACGGCACCATATACGTGGCTTCGGAGGACTTGTCTGGCTTGGTTGCGCTGCTGCCGAAGGAGCTTGTGGCGTGGTTGGAAAATGTCACAGAGCGGCTCAACAATCTTGCGACAAAGGAGCAAGTGAAGCCGCTCGAAAGACTTAAGGCCGACATATCCGACACAACATTCATGGCTGCGCGGGACGGGTTTAACACAAGCGTTGAACCCTCCGCCACCGATGTGCCACTCTCATTCCCGACAGTCAGAGCAACCGATGATGGAGCCTTGATGGAAGATGACGAAAAGATGACTTATATCATTCCGGCAGCGACAAAGGAACATGCAGGCGCGATGACCGCAGCCGACAAGCAGCAACAGGACAAGCTGTCGGAGGCGGTGAGCGAGTTGCAGCGGCTTGTCGACGAGAGCACGGGGGCGATAATACCGGATCTCGACATCGGCTTTTCGGTGGAACTTATATAATTGACATTTATGACTTACTTGGTCACTGATTACAGACTAACAAACCAAATACTAACACTAAC
>CALUMZ010000032.1 GCA_944321865.1 uncultured Muribaculaceae bacterium | reverse complement strand
TTTGTTTGTATTCCGGCTCCGCCGGAATCACTCTGCAAACTTAGTGTTAAGCATAATTGGGCAGCTACGCAGCCCTTCTTTCTATTTTGATACACCCCTTACTGCCACATTGGAATGATAATTTTGATACACTCCCTACAATCCGGTTAGATAAACTATTGATATTGAATATTTTCATATTGTTGCGGACATCGAGACGCGGCACGCCACGTCTCTACTCATGGCAAAATCGCATTTTGATACACCCTCTGCCAAAGATGGCAAGACCTACAATACCACATTTTACAACCTCGATGCCATCATTTCAGCATGTTACCGTGTCAATTCCATCCGCGCCACCCAGTTCCGCCAATGGTGCACCTATGTGCTACGACAATATGCCATCAGGGGATATGTCATCGATAAAAGCGTATGGGAAACGGTCCGTTTATCGGAGAGGACTACTTGAACACCTGTTGGCCGAAATCAGGGAAATAGGCCTAAGTGAACGGCGATTTTACCAGAAACTTACCGATATATACGCCACTGCCATAGACTACAATAAGATTGTTGAACGCGCCAATGCCTCAAAAGAACACATGGGACCAACCACATGGGAAAGTGTGTGAATGTACGGCACACAAAAAGCAGAGGGACTGAATCCGTGCCGGAACGTCCCTCTGCTTTGTCGTTTCACAAAAATGATGCCGGGCTGTTATCGCATGTACCGGCACTACACCGGTTCTGCCATACACAGATGGCTCAACCCAACATAAATTCCAATGCCACAAATACAACCACCAATGCCAATCCCCACATCACTTGACCGGCCTTGAACTTATTGTCCATGATGTAATAGGCCAGTTCATGCTTTGGCAATCGGGCAGGCTTTGTAGTGGCGCAGCGGCTTTCAAGCTCGGCTGCTTGGGCTGCCATATCTTCGATATAGCTCTTATTTTCTTCCGAAACCATAATTACGAATTTATTATGTTACTCTTATGCAAAAATAATATATTCGGCGTATGCGGCAAAATAAAATAACCAATTTTGCGCAATCGTCGGCGCGTTATGCCTTGGCGTTGAGCATGTCAAGCATCTTGTCGAGCGCGGCCGACAACCCGTCGATGCTCTTCCCTCCGGCTTGTGCAAAATGCGGCTGTCCGCCACCACCACCGTGAATCAACTTGGCTGCCTCGCGCACCACGGCCGAAGCATTCATGCCGTCTTTCACAAGGTTGTCGCTCAGTGCCACCGTCAACATGGGTTTGTCGCCCTCGTGAGTGGCAGCCACAAATATGAAGTCATTCTGATGCTCGGCTCGCAAGGCAAATGCAGCCCCTTTCACAACATCGGCAATACGCGGGCCGTAGCATGTAGCCACAGTCACACCGTTAACCACCCGGGCATGTTCCATGACCTGCTTCTTCAAGGCTACCACACGTTCCTGCATGAATTCCTCGGCCTGCTTGCGCAAGTTGGCATTTTCAACGAGCGAGCGTTGCAAAGCCGACAGCACGTTGGGCGCATTATTGAGCAACGACTTTATCTGCATCATCACGTCCTGAATCTCGTAATTGGCTTTCTCAACCCCCGCAGCCGAAATAGCTTCGATGCGGCGAATGCCGGCTGCAATGCTGCTTTCCGAAACGATTTTCACCATGCCTATGTTGCCGGTATTCTTTACGTGAGTTCCACCGCACAACTCGATGGAGTCGCCATACTTGATTACACGCACGTCATCGCCATACTTTTCGCCAAACAGAGCCATTGCACCCATCGTACGAGCCTCGGCTATGGGCAAGTGACGATATTCACAACGCTCGATTGCCATTCTCACCTTGCGGTTTACCAACTGCTCGACGCGGCGTATCTCCTCGTCAGTCATCTTCTGGAAGTGAGAGAAGTCGAAACGCAGGAAGTTGGCACACACATACGAACCTTTCTGCTCGACGTGCGTTCCCAGCACCTCGCGCAACGCCTCGTGCAGCAAGTGCGTTGCAGTGTGGTTGCAGCTGATGGCTTGGCGGTTTTCCTTGTCGATTTCGGCAGTGAAAGTTGCCGTCACATCGGCAGGCAATTTCTTGGCAATGTGCACCGGCAGATTGTTCTCGCGCTTGGTATCGGTGATTTCCACTACCTCGTCGCCACAAACGAGCCGCCCGGTGTCGCCCACCTGTCCACCCATCTCGGCATAGAACGGCGTGCGGGCAAGCACTATCTGGTAAAACTCATAATTCTTTTGCTTAACCTTGCGATAACGCAGTATTTCGGTTTCGACTTCTGTCAAGTCATACCCCACAAACTCGGTCTCACCCTCGCGCAACACCACCCAGTCGGTAGTTTCCACGGCAGCGGCATTGCGGGCGCGCTGCTTCTGCTTGTCCATCTCCACCTTGAACTCGTCGGTATCGACAGTCAACTCGTTTTCTTTCAATATCAATTCTGTCAGGTCGAGCGGGAATCCGTATGTATCGTAAAGCACAAAAGCATCTTTGCCGCTCACCACGCTTTTGCCGGCAGCTTTTGTGTCGGCAATAACCTTGGCAATCAACCGCATACCTGTTTCCAATGTCCTCAAGAAGGTTTCCTCCTCTTCCTTGATGACGCGCTTTATGAGTTCGCTCTGTTGCGGCAGTTCGGGATAGGCCTCGCCCATCGACTCGTCGAGAGTGTCGATAAGGCGATACATGAATGCCGACTTCAGGCCAAGGAATGTATAGCCGTAACGCACGGCACGGCGCAAAATGCGTCGAATCACGTACCCCGCCTTGGCATTCGACGGCAGCTGCGAGTCGGCTATCGAGAATGCGATGGTGCGCACATGGTCGGCGATGACACGCATTGCCACGTCCACCTTCTCATCCTTGCCATATTCCTTGCCCGAGATTTCGCTCACCTTGTTGATGAGCGGCGTGAACACGTCGGTGTCGTAATTCGACTTCTTGCCCTGCAATGCCATGCACAGGCGTTCAAATCCCATGCCGGTGTCGATTACCTTTGCCGGCAGCGGTTCGAGCGAGCCGTCGGCCTTGCGGTTGTATTGCATGAACACAAGGTTCCAGATTTCTATCACAAGCGGGTTGCTCTTGTTCACCAATTCGCGGCCCGGCACCTGCTTGCGCTCTTCGTCGCTGCGCAGGTCGATGTGTATCTCCGAGCACGGACCGCATGGACCCGTCTCGCCCATTTCCCAAAAGTTGTCGTGACGGTTGCCGTCGATGATATGGTCCTTGGGCAAGTGCTCGGCCCAGTAAGACGCGGCCTCGTTGTCGCGCTCAAGGTTCTCGGGGGCGTAACCCTCAAACACCGTCGCATAGAGGCGGTCGGGATTGAGCTTGAGCACATCTACCAAGTATTCCCATGCCCAGTCTATCGCTTCCTTCTTGAAATAGTCGCCAAACGACCAGTTTCCAAGCATTTCAAACATAGTGTGATGGTAAGTGTCGAGCCCCACTTCCTCAAGGTCGTTGTGCTTTCCGCTCACGCGTAAGCACTTTTGCGAGTCGGCCGCTCGGCGGAACTTCGGAGTCACATTCCCCAGAATAATATCCTTGAACTGGTTCATTCCGGCATTGGTAAACATCAATGTCGGGTCGTCTTTAATCACCATTGGTGCAGATGGCACTATCGTGTGCCCTTTGCTGCGGAAAAAATCTTTAAACGATTCCCTTATTTCCTTTGCTGTAAGCATGTTTGTTATATATGTTATTTTTTCGTATTTTCAATTGCACACTGCCGCATTCATCACGGCAATTCATTCACCTAACGGCACTTGCGTGGTAAAGGTGTCAATTTCCCTTGAAATAATTTACAAAAGTACTCCATTATTATTATTTTTGCAAAGGATAGGCCAAGGCAATGGTTTAAAAACCGGATATTTTTATCCGCTGCCCCGGCCCCCCCGAATCAACGAGACAGATATGCCCGCCGACGACCTCAGCAAGAAATATTACAAAATTGGCGAAGTGTCGGAAATGCTTCGCATCTCCATTCCCACTTTAAGGTATTGGGAAAAGGAGTTCAGCATCATACGCCCGAAGCGAAGCGACGGCAACACACGCTACTACACGCCGCGCGACATCGAGAACATCAGGCTCATATATTACCTTGTCAAGGAAAAAGGGATGAAAATCGATGCCGCCCGCGCCGAGCTGAACCGCAACCGCGACAATGTGTCGAAACGCATCGAGGTGATTGACCGCCTGCGCGAAATACGCGACAGCATTGCACGATTAAAAGAGGCTCTCGACAGCATACGGTTTGACCGATAACCATCATCCCCCCTTTTGCGATGTTCATGGCTACCGACACCACCCCCACCTACATATTCAACCCCGAGCACGATCTTGCACTGGCATACGGCACCGAAGGGTACACCGCCCCGCCGCGCGCCCGAATTTTGCGCCGCGACTTGCAGTTGCTGCCTGCATGGTACTGCCGCGGCGGGGAGACTGCCAACATATTGTCACAAAACGTTGAAGAAGACACCGCTTGGCTCGACAAAATGAGCGCATTGATTGATATCGGCTCGCTGCGTCCCATCGCGCTCAACAGGCTGCAATGCCGCCACAGCGACTACCGACCGTGGGGATGGAACCTCGACCTGCGCAGGCGGCTACTCAATGCCTGTGTCGATGCGCGCGACCTCCCGCCGCGGGCTGCTGTGCTGAAATTGCAGGAATTGTCGCACCGCCGCACGGCAGCCGAAATAAACCGCCGTCTCGCCAACATGCTTCCCGGCATGAAATTCCCTCCGGCTGCCGTCGAAGTGGCCTCAGTGGACGAGATACGCCGCTTCAACGCCATGCACCCGCAATGCTACATCAAGGCCCCGTGGTCGGGCAGCGGCAAAGGCGTGTACCGAGTGCTCGATGCCGACTGCCGCAGCTTTGTCACTTGGTCACAAGGCATCATCAACCGCCAAGGTTCGATAATGTGTGAAGTGCCGCTCCGCAAGGTTCTCGATTTTGCCATGGAATTTGAGTGCAGCGGCGGGCGGGCACGGTTTGCCGGTTACTCGGTCTTCAGCAACGACAGCCATTGCTCCTACGACAGCGGCATCGTGGCACCGCAGGAGACGCTCGGGCGCATAATCTCGTCACGGCTGCAAAATCCCAATCTCCTGCCGGCAATACAAGCATCGCTGTGCGACATACTGACACGGATAGTCGCCACCCACTACGACGGACCACTCGGCATCGACATGATGGTATATGACGACCGCGGCACCATGCGCATAGCTCCGTGCGTGGAAATGAACCTGCGCATGACAATGGGGACAGTCGCAATTCCGCTTGCCGACCGCCTGCTTGCCCCCGGCTCGACCGCCACATTCAAGGTGACATATCACAAGTCGGCCGACGAACTGAAGGCCACAGCCGAGAGCGAAAGCCGCAGCAACCCGCCACGATTTGAAGGCGGCAAGCTGGCATCGGGATTCATGCAACTCACCCCCGCATATCCCGGCAGCCGCTTCCTCGCCACCCTCACCGCCACCAAAACAACACAATAAAACAACATAATAAAACAACATAATATATACAAAAAAATACTATGACAAAGAAAATGAACGTGGAGCCGGGGGCACTGTATGATGCCAACTATGACCCGGAACTGGTAGCCGAACGGGCGGCATGCAAGGAATTGTGCTACGACTTCAATGCCACGCGCCCCTCGATGGAGAAGGAACGCAGCGAATTGCTCGGCCGCCTGCTGGGGCGAATGGGCCGCAATTGCGTCATCGAGCCTCCTTTCTTCTGCGACTATGGCTACAACATCGAGGTTGGCGATAATTTCTTTGCCAACGTGGGTTGCGTGATTCTCGACGGTGCCAAGGTGCGATTTGGCGACAACGTGTTTGTCGCTCCCGGCTGCGGATTCTACACCGCAGGCCACCCGCTCGACGCGGAACGCCGCAACCGTGGACTTGAATATGCCTTGCCCATCACCATCGGCGACAACGTGTGGATAGGAGCCGGGGTGAGCGTGTTGCCGGGCGTGACCATCGGCAGCAACACGGTGATAGGAGCCGGAAGCGTAGTCAACAAGGACATACCCGGCGGCGTGCTTGCAGCAGGCAACCCCTGCCGCGTGATTCGCGAAATCACCGAAGCCGACCGCCTGCGCTATCCCAAAATCGTGAAACTGTAAAAACCTTTTAAACCTTCATACACAATGCAGAACATCTCAAAACTGAAAACAACTTTGATTGCCGCCTTATGCGTAACCATGACTTGCGGTACAATTTCGGCACAAGACACCGACCTGTCGGCGCAACGTAACGAAGCCCTACAGTTCTTGCCTGTAAACGGAGAAAAAATTGACCACAACGGCATTATCGTCAACCCCACCCCGCACGAAATCACACTCCGGCAAAATAACGGCGCGCTCGATGTCTCGGCAGGCATTTCAATCGATGATAAAAAACACAAATTTTCCGGCGATGTGGCATTTGCCGGCCAATTCGGGGACGACCCGGTAAAACTCACAATCGACTTTGGCAATAAACCCGCAAAAAAAGCCGGGATAGAACCTATATCGGGAGCATACGCATTAACAATCGACAGCAACGGCATAACTGTCACAGGATATGACGAAACAGGTGCTTTCTATGGATTGCAGACCCTCCGGCAGGTTATCGAATCTCCGGCCTCAAAGAATGGCAAACAATTGCCTTACATGACGGTCAGGGACTATCCGTCACTGCCAATGCGCGGGTTGGTCGAAGGGTTCTACGGCACACCTTGGTCGCACGAAGTGCGCCTGTCGCTAATCGACTTCTTGGGCCGGCACAAAATGAACACATACGTTTACGGACCAAAGGACGACCCATATCACAGCAGTCCCAATTGGCGGTTGCCCTACCCCGACGCCGAAGCAAGGCAAATAAAAGAGCTTGTACAGGCTTGCCGCCGCAACCGAGTGAACTTCGTGTGGGCCATACACCCGGGTAAAGACATTCGTTGGGACGAGGAAGACTACCGCAACCTGCTGCATAAGTTTGAACTGATGTATGACCTTGGCGTAAGGCAATTTGCAATCTTCTTCGACGACATTTCGGGCAAAGGTACAAGCCCGGCTGAACAAACGGCATTACTCAACCGTCTTGACAAGGAATTTGTACAAGGCAAGGGAGATGTGGCTTCGCTAATACTATGCCCTACCGACTACAACCGCTCGTGGGCCAACCCCACCCCGCAAGGCAGCCTGCCCTATTTCGGCGGCCATTTGAACAAAGGGATTGAAATCTTCTGGACGGGCGATGCCGTGTGCAGCGACCTCACGGCAAGCACACTCGAATGGGTGAACTCTCGCATCGGGCGTCCTGCCTTGTTCTGGTGGAATTATCCCGTTACCGACTATGTGCGCAACGTCATATTGCAGGGTCCCGTCTACGGACTTGACACCACACTCACATCACAAAGCGTGAGCGGACTGCTGAGCAACCCGATGGAACATGGCGAGGCATCGAAACTTGCATTGTACGGAGTTGCCGACTATGCATGGAACATTGCTGCATACAATCCCATCGACAACTGGGAACGTGCCTTGCACGAAATGGCCCCTGAAGCAGCCGAAGCCTACCGCACGTTTGCCATCCACTCATGCGACACCCGGATAGGATACCGCCGCGATGAGTCGTGGGAGACCGCGACATTTGGCATCGACGACTACTCCGCGGCCAAGGCCGAAGCCCTGCGCGATGAATTTGAGCGCATCGAACTCGTCCCGCAACAGATGGAAGCCGGTTGCAACAATGCGCAATTGCTTAATGAATTGCGCCCGTGGTTGGCTGAATTTGGCAAACTTGGCACCCGCGGCAAGAGGGCTGTCGAACTGATTGAAATGTTCCTCGGCGGCGACGACGATGCGGCTTTTTGGGAAAAATATGCCGGCAACCTGATGAACAGCGACGACTGCAAGAGCTACGAAGCCCACAAGTCGGGCACAATGAAGTTGCAACCGTTCTACGAAAACGCAATGAGCGATTTGGCACACCGCTTCATCAAGCGGCTATCGGGCAAGACACCTTGCGATTACCGGCCATTGACGTCGTTCACCTACTCGTCGGCGGGATTGCTGCAATTCATGCTCGACGGCGACACGGCCACTTATTACACATCGGGAGTGCCGCAACGCTCAGGCAGCTGGGTGGCTGTTGACTTGGGACGCGTGCAAGATGTGTCATCGGCCTGCATACTGCAAGGACGCAACCATACCGACACCGTCAATTGCTTCAACCATGCAGCACTTGAATATTCGGCCGACGGCAAAACGTGGACTCCGCTAATCGGCGACACCGGCAACAAGACTGAAATAAACTGGGCAGGCAACCCGGTAAAAGCCCGGTTCGTTCGCTTGAAAAACCTTGGTTCGGACAAAAAAGGGGAACTTTCCATACGCTCTTTCAACGTAAACATGCCCACACCGACAAGCCTTGGATTCGACGTGCAGCCCCACGGCGGCGACACCCGGCAGGCAATGCAGGCTTTCGATCTCAACGCCGCCACTGCGTATGCGCTCAATGGCACAATGACAATAACGGTTCCCACAGGCTCGACAGGCTGCACCATATTGATGAAATCGCTTGAAACTCCCGGATTGGCAGTGTCGATGCTCGACACCTCAGGCAAAGAATTACAGCGTGCCACCACGCCAAGCCTCATGGGAACAGTTTCATTCCCTCCGGGAACAGCCTCGGTGGAAATATCCGGCACAGCAACCATAGTTGAAATCATCCTCAACCGGTAACCCCGCCAATGTTGCATAAAATATTTAATATCAAATAGTTCTATCCAACCCCGATTGTAGAGACGCAAAATTTTGCGTCTCTACTGCCACGATGCCATATAATCAGCTAATACACACGATTATAACAGTAGAGGGTACATCAAAAATATCATTCCAATGTGGCAGCAGGGGGTGTATCAAAATAGCAAGTGAGACAAACGTTTGCTTATGGTTTATAACTGAGTTGAGTTAGGTCTGTTGCCTCGGAGAGGCAAAACTATGCTTAACCTCGGCGTGGAGCGACCGGCAGGGAGCGCAACCCGAGGGCTGCGGCTACCCTCGCAGCACACGGCTTCGGAGATGCCGAACTAATGCAACAGTTTAAGTTCGGCATCTCCGAAGCCGCTTAGTGTACATATCTGTCTTTCCGCAGGTTACGTTCGCTGCGCTCACTCCACGCTGCGGTTAAGCTGAGTGCAGCCTCTCCGAGGCTGTCCTTGTGGCACACAAAAGGATTTTACTGCACACCCGACTTCCTTTTGCAGCCATTACCCTGTGCTTGCAAATATATAAAATGTAAGGGGAAGTTACTGTAAATTATAATTCGTAAGTAACGTTGCCTCATTTATCAATTTCGATACACCCCACCCCCAATATCAATGTTGGAATTTTGATACACTCCGGCTACCATAATACTACATAAAGCTTTGATATACATACCATTATAACAGTAGAGACGCGATTAATCGCGTCTCTACAACCGGGGAGGATATACAGTCCTCCCTATATTTTACCACCCCCTTGACGGGGGCATTATTCAATAGAAGGCCTTACTTCTTGCAGCAGCTGCAACCTTTTTGCTTGATTTGAGTGAAGAAGTCGTTGCCCTTGTTATCGACAAGGATAAATGCCGGGAAATCTTCAACCTCGATTTGCCAGATTGCTTCCATGCCAAGTTCGGGATATTCAAGGCACTTTATGCTCTTGATGTTGTTCTGCGCAAGGATAGCTGCCGGGCCACCTATGCTGCCGAGGTAGAAACCGCCGTGCTTGCGGCAAGCGTCGGTCACGGCTTGGCTGCGGTTGCCCTTTGCAAGCATCACCATGCTGCCACCGTGGCTCTGGAACAAGTCAACATACGGGTCCATGCGGCCTGCCGTTGTCGGTCCCATAGAGCCGCAAGCCATACCTGCCGGGGTCTTTGCCGGGCCTGCATAGTAGATGGGGTGATCCTTGATATATTGCGGCAGGTCTTCACCACGGTCAAGGCGCTCCTTAAGGCGTGCATGGGCTATGTCGCGACCCACGATTATGGTGCCGTTAAGCGACAAGCGAGTTGAAACCGGATATTTGTCAAGCTCTTTCAATATTTCGCTCATCGGTTGGTTAAGGTCGATGCGGACTGCATTCCCCTCACCTGCGTTGCGCAATTCTTCGGGTATCAATTCTGCCGGGTTGTCATCGAGCTTTTCAATCCAGATACCGTCGCGGTTGATTTTGCACTTGATGTTGCGGTCGGCCGAACAGCTCACGCCCATGCCGACGGGACAAGATGCGCCGTGGCGGGGCAGGCGTACCACACGCACATCGTGGGCAAAATACTTGCCGCCGAATTGTGCGCCGAGACCAATCTTGTGAGCCTCTTCGAGCAGACGGGCTTCAAGTTCCACGTCACGGAAGGCGCGGCCATATTCGTTGCCCGTTGTCGGCAGAGAGTCATAATAGTGGGTCGAAGCCAACTTAACGGTGAGCAGGTTCTTTTCGGCCGAAGTACCGCCTATCACGAATGCGATGTGATAAGGAGGACAAGCGGCAGTACCGAGCGTCTTCATCTTTTCAACAAGGAACGGAACGAGCGTATCGGGATTGAGCAACGCCTTGGTCTCTTGGAACAAGTAAGTCTTGTTGGCCGAGCCGCCACCCTTGGTCACGCACAAGAAACGGTATTCCATGCCTTCGGCGGCCTCAAGGTCGATTTGCGCCGGCAGGTTGCAACGGGTGTTCACCTCGTCATACATGTTGAGAGGCGCATTTTGCGAGTAGCGCAAGTTCTCTTGCGTGTAGGTATTGTAAACTCCGAGCGACAGAGCCTCCTCGTCGCAATATCCGGTCCACACCTGCTGGCCTTTTTCGCCATGAATTATGGCCGTACCGGTGTCTTGGCACAGAGGCAGTTGCCCCTTGGCCGAAACCTCGGCATTGCGCAAGAATGTGAGAGCCACATACTTGTCGTTTTCGCTTGCTTCGGGGTCGCTGAGCACCTTTGCCACTTGCAGGTTGTGGCTGCGGCGAAGCAGGAACGACACGTCGCGGAAAGCCTGTTGCGCCATGCGCGTCAAGCCCTCTTTTTCAATCTTCAAGATGGGGTGACCTTCAAATTCGCCAACCGAAACATAGTCTTTCGTAAGCAAATAATATTCGGTATCATCCGCCCCGAGCGGGAACATAGGCTGATACTTAAATTCCGGAGTTGTTGCCATAGTAAGTTATTTGTTATGTTTGGATTATACATTATTGATGCAAAATTAATCAACTTTTGGCACAAAACGAAGTGGGTGGCAGCAAAACTTGCCACGGCAAAGGTTTAATAGTTGCAAAATAAAGACAGGCACGCCAAAATTGATAAATTAGGCAGCACTATATATAGATTATAAGTTACACCAAAATTTCCATAACTTATTAGCAGACCCGCAAACGTTGAACCCAAAACGGTCATTGGACTTGGGTTCAACAATAAGTCCGTTTCTTTGCATATCGGTACGTGTCCGCGTCGTCGCAGCATGAAAAAAACGAAAAAAACAGGGGTAAATTTGCCTAAAGCGACAAGAAAGTGTAATTTTGCACTCCGATAGAGTTCTGTGATTCAAGAATATTAACAAACAATTATAAAATCTCATAATGAACGTAACTTTGGAAAAAGTCGGTAACGTGAACGGTTTTATCACGATATCGATTGAAGCAAATGACTATCAAGACAAGGTAAAAAAAGAACTTAAAACCATCGGCCAACGCCACCCGGAACGCGGTTTCCGCCCCGGCCACGTGCCAATGGCTCTGCTTCAAAAGAAATATGGCCGCGAGGCTCTCGTCGAAGTAATCAACCGTGAGTCTTACGACGCACTTGTTAAATACATACAAGACAACAAACTCAACATTCTCGGCGACCCGATTATTGCCAACGCTGCCGACCTCGTATGGGAAGATGGAAAAGACTTCAACATCAAGTTTGAAATAGGATTGGCTCCTGAAATAAACTACTCGGTCGACAAGAACACTTCGATTCCTTACTACAATATCGAAGTGAGCGATGAAATGCTCAAAAAGAATGACGAAATGCTCCTCAACCGTGCCGGCAAGCAAGTTCCGGGCGAAGAGGTTGACGACACCGCACTCGTAAAAGGCTCTATGGTGGAACTTAACGAAGACGGTTCGGTTAAGGAAGGTGGCATCAACGTTGAGAACACAATTGTTTCGCCGCAACACTTCACCGACGATGCACAGAAGGCTCTGTTTGCAGGCAAAAAGGTGGGCGAAGAGGTTGTATTCAATCCTTGGAACACTTGCAACGGAAACGCAGTGGAACTGGCTTCGATGCTCAACAGCGACAAGGAAAAGGTTGCCGACATGAAGTCAAATTTCAAGATGACCATCAAGGAAATTCTCGTGGTGAAGAAAGCCGAACACAACCAAGAATTCTATGACGAAATCTTCGGTACCGGCAAAATCAACAACGAAGAAGAATACTTCGCAAAACTGAAGGAAAACATCTCCAACCAGATGAAGGGTGACAGCAACTACCGCTTCACCATCGATGCCCGCAAGGCCATCATGGACAAAGTTGGGTCGCTCGAACTGCCTGCCGAGTTCTTGAAAAAATGGCTGTTGCGTCAAGACGACAAGAAGCACACCCCCGAAACCATCGATGCCGACTTCGACAAGATGGTTCCCGACTTGCAATGGCAATTGGTTAAGGAGAAGATCGTTGCCGATCTCGCCGTAAAGGTTGAAGAAGCCGACTTTGCCAACCTTGCCAAACTGATTGCCGTGCAACAATTCGCACAATACGGCATGACCAACATTCCCGATGACGTGATTGAACGCTACTCAAAGGAAATTCTCGACAACAAGGAATACCGCCAACGCATAGCCGAACGCGCCATCGAAGACAAGATGTATGCAGGAGTCAAAGCTGCTGCCAACATCGAAGAAAAGACCGTGAGCGTAGATGACTTCAACGCACTTTACAAGAGCGAAGAAACTACAGCCGAATAAGACACACACGCCATAACATAAAAGATAAACGCCGACAGCCTAAAGAGCCGTCGGCGTTTATTTTTTGGTATCTTCAAACTATAACGTCAACCGTTCACCTTTGCAGCCATTGCAGTGGCAAGCGCATGGCAACGCTCAGCATCGGTGTCATGCATCGAGCACTTCATGTCGAACGCATCACCCACCATTTCCACTTTCAGCCCCTCCAAGCAACCTTTGATGCACTTGCTCGAAACCGGAGCCCAAGAACCCGAACCGAAACAGCCAACGTAACGATTCTTAAATTCTCGTCCTTTCAGTGCACTCAACAGTCGCTCGACCTCAGGGAACAACCCGTTATTATACGTCGGGCCGCCTATTATCAAACCGTTATATCGCATTATATCGGCCAATACAAACGATACGTGCGTTGTCGACAAGTTATACACTTTTACGTTGCGCACACCGTTGCGGCTCAGCTCCATTGCCACCCGCTCGGCAAGCTCCTCGGTATTGCCATACATCGAAGCGTATGCCACCACCACGCCCGGCTCGCCCTCAAATCGTGCCATGCGGCTGTAAGCATCGACCACACGCGCTATTTCATCGTGCCACACAGGTCCGTGCGTGCTGCACACATAATTAATGCACACACCGTCGAAGCGCGCTATGGCCTTTTGCACAAACATTCCATACTTGGCAACTATATTGGAATAATAACGATACATTTCGGGATAATAAGCCGTGGTGTCGAATTGCGTGTCAACCACCCCGCCATTGAGTGCCCCGAAGCAACCAAACGCATCGCCACTGAACAAAACTCCGTCTTCCTCAACATACGTCATCATCGTTTCAGGCCAATGCACCATCGGCGTCATATAGAATTTCAGCGATTTGCCTCCAAGGTCTATCGTGTCGCCGTCGGCAACCGTCATCACGTCGTCGCCCTGTAAGCCATAGTAATCCTTCAGCATGGCAGCTGTCTTGCTGTTGCCCACAATCTTAAGGCCCGGGTACATGGCTTTGATGGCATGTATCGATCCGCTGTGGTCGGGTTCCATGTGGTTGACCACGAGATAGTCAATGCCGGCCCCGCCGGTTATCTCCGCTATGTGGGCAAGGAACCTTGCGCTCTGCGACACGTGCACGGTATCAATGAGGGCAACCTTCTCTGCGCCCTTTACCAAATACGAGTTGTAGCTCACCCCCATCGGCAGCGGCCACATTCCTTCAAACCGATGCGTGGTGCGGTCGTTCACCCCCACGTAATAAATCCCGTTGCAAATTTCATCTATATTCATAACCTTAAAAAATTAAACCCATTTACTTCCAAAAGATATTACATTTTTAGCTGCAAAACTATGTCTAATAAGCTTTCCCATCATTTAGGCATATCATATCCTAAAAGCAATCGTCATTCATGCTCACCAACCAATGAAATCAAGTCAAAGTACATCAGCCGCGTCCGCAGTTTCGTGTTCATGTCAAATCCGGTGTTTACCGCCTCTTGGCTTTCGCTTGAGAATAGGAAAGAAAAGCCGTTCTTTTGATAATATCCCAGTGGAATTTCCTCATTATAGGCATCCACAATAAGGAAACGACACCCGGTTTTGTTGCCTGCGTCTATAAACCATGATTTGATGAATTCCATAAGTTCGCTACCGATTCCGCGGTGTGCAAAATTCACGTTGATGCCCAACCGTCCTATCAGCACTCCGGGGTAACGGCGCATCTGTTTAGAATGAGGAATATTTTTCTGCACTTTCTTCTCTCTGCTGTTAGGAAGCATGTCCACACGTATACTGTCGTTGGAAAGCGTGAAAGCGCAAACAATGACAGACAAGTCCTCATCCAATCTGAAGCAATAGCTCTTTCCCAACATCTGCTTGCTGTAAAGCGGAGCATCATGTTGAAAAAACTCATCTAAGTCGGCGTTACCACACGAGAAAGGGCTGCATCCCGCAATGACATCCTCGTCCAACGGTGAGAAACTGCATTTGTCTAACAGGAAACCCATGCTTATAGCATATTGGCTTTTTTCAATATGGCACGAGCTATCTTCACCTGTTTGCTGAAATCAGTTTTTCCCCTCTTCCGGTAAGCCTCGTCTGCTTCCTTCACAAAACGCTCGGCTTCTTTTCCTCGCAACGTGGGAATTGCCTTAATTTCTAATGCCATAATACGTTATCTTATAATTGTTTCTGCAAAGGTAAGTATTTTCCGACAAATTCAAGTTCAAACTGCCAAATAGTTGCCCCCTCAGTCCATGCGCGACTTGTAGTCGGTGTAGGTGAACTCGCGCAACACCTCCGTGCGCCCGTCGCTATGCACATAGAGTATCGCCGGGTGCTGAATGCCGTTGAACATGTTGGTCTTGACCGTAGTATAGTGGTTCATGTCCTCGAATGTGAGACGGTCGCCGGCCTCTAAGGGCTTGGCAAAACTCCAGTCGCCCACAAAGTCACCGCTGAGGCACGAGTTGCCACCCATGCGGTAATTGTTTGCCCCACCGGGTTCTACTTCAGAGAGAGCCTCGGTAATTGTCGGTTTGTAAGGCATTTCAAGGCAGTCGGGCATGTGGCACGCAAACGACACATCCACTATCGCCGTCTTGATGCCGCTGTTCTCCACCACGTCAACCACCGACGCAATCAAGTCACCCGTGCGCCACGTGAACGCGCTGCCCGGTTCGAGTATCACTTCAAGCCCCGGGTGACGTTGGCGGAATCCCTTCAGCAGCCGCACCAAGTGACCGATGTCATACCCCTTGCGCGTCATCAGGTGGCCTCCACCCATGTTTATCCACTTCAGCCGCGACAGATAGCTGCCAAATTGCTCCTCGACGGCTTCGAGCACCTGTTCAAGGTCGTATGAGGTCGACTCGCACAACGCATGGAAGTGGAATCCCTCGATAAAATCGGGTAACTCGCCAAGTTCGTCGGCAGTCACGCCAAATCTCGACCCCGGGCAGCAGGGATTGTATATATCGGTCTCTATCACCGAACACATGGGGTTTATCCGCAACCCGCAGCTCACGCGATGATGCCCTTCGCCGGCATTGAACCGTTCCACGTCGGCACGGAAACGCAAGCTCTGTGCTACGCTGTTGAACGTGATGTGCGAGCTGCCTGCAAGGTAACGACCGATGGTATCGGCAGTATAGGCCGGGCAGTAGGTGTGGGCAAGGCAGCCAAGCTCGTCGTTGGCAAGCTGCATTTCGTTAAGCGAACTTGCCGTAGACTCCACCCCATACTCACGCATCACGCCAAACGTGCGCCACAGGGCATTGGCCTTGAACGCCATTATTATTTTCACCCCTGCCGTGGTTGCGACACTGTTTATCAGGTCGAGATTGCGGCGCAGGCGTTCTTCGTAAACGATATAATAGGGTGTGGGATATGCCTTAAGGTCTACATATCTGTTCATTTTTCTATAATCTTAAATTTTGCGAATTTCAATATCAATGTCTTGCTGCCTATGTCGCCAAAGTCGACTATTATTTTTGTGTCACCGGCTCCGCCCGGTACAACATCAATAACAGTACCTTGCCCGAAACGTGAATGTTCTATTGTCATGCCGGCCGATAATTCCTCGATTGAATGATATCCAAACTCCCCGTCACCGCCTTGCAACTGTTGCAGTTGCGGTGCCGTCTTCATGCTCGATAATGGCCGCAATGAAGCCGGTTTATGAGCTGCCGTCCGGCGATTCCTGTCATAAGCGGCACTCAATCCCGACAAGTGGTTACCGTCCCACGAGAATTGCGGACGGCTGCTTTCCCGCCCCGACGGCGACGGTGACGACGATGCCGATATTGACAAATACCGTTGGTCCATGTCCTTTATGAAACGGCTGGCAGTGCACGTTTGCGTCTGCCCGTTGCGGTAACGCGAACGGGCGTATGTTATGGTACACGTTGCCTGAGCTCGTGTTATGGCCACATACAGCAAGCGGCGTTCCTCCTCTATTCCTGCGATAGAATCACTGCTCATCGACGACGGGAACAAGTTCTCTTCCACCCCCACCACTATCACATTCTTGAACTCCAGCCCCTTGGCTGCATGCACAGTCATCAGTGTAACCGCCGCCTCGCCTGCCGCATCTTTGTCGTCATTGTCTTGGTCGGTGAGCAACGACACTTCGGCAAGGAAGTCGGTCATCAACACGTTCTCGCTGTTTTCTTCCTCCTCTTTTGTCCTGACAAAATCAGTAAGGCTGTTCAACAATTCCGTAAGGTTTTCCTTCCGGCTTATATTCTCGGGAGTGTTGTCGCTTTCCATAATCGACACAAGCCGAGTCGTGCTTATTATTTCCTCTCCAAGCTCGTCGGCCGGCCGCCCTTCAGCATTCATTTCAATGAATTTTTTAATCATGTCGCGGAATGCCTCAAGCTTGCGCCGCGTGCCTGCATTTATGTCGACATCGTGCCCGGCCAAGTCGCACAATACCTGCCAGATGCTCACGCCACTCTTTATCGATGCCTTCACCAACTTGCCCACGGTGGTCTCGCCAATGCCGCGCGCCGGGTAATTGATTATGCGTCGCAATGCCTCGTCATCGTCGGGATTGACGGCAAGGCGGAAGTAAGAAATGGCATCCTTTATCTCCTTGCGTTGGTAAAACGATTGCCCCCCGTATATGCGGTAAGGAATATTGCGCTTGCGCAATGCCTCCTCGAGCACGCGCGACTGTGCATTGGTGCGGTAAAGCACGGCAAACTTGTCATACCCGTCGCCTTGCGTGGCTCGCAGGCTTATTATGCGGTTTGCCACAATGTAGCTCTCCTCAAAGTCGGAATATGCCTCTATTACCTGCACCTTTGCCCCCCGGCTGTTGTCCGAGAATATATGCTTCCTTATCTGCTCGGTATTCTTGTCTATCAGGCTGTTGGCGGCATCAAGTATGTTGCGTGTCGAGCGGTAGTTCTGTTCAAGTTTGAAGATGCGCAGGTCGTCGTAATACCTGCCCATGTTGATGATATTGGTAATATTTGCCCCACGAAACGAATAAATGCTTTGCGCATCGTCGCCCACCACGCACAGGTTGCCAAGCCCTTGCGTCAACCGTGACACGATGAGGTGCTGTGCAAAATTGGTGTCTTGATACTCGTCCACGAGTATGTACTTGAAAAATCGGCGGTAACCGGCCAATATATCCTCGTTGTCCCTTAACAAGACATTTGTGTAATAGAGCAGGTCGTCAAAGTCCATCGCACCGGCAATGCGGCAACGGTCGCAATATCCGTGATACACCTCGTGAAGGCGGGGGCGGCGCGCACGCAGGTCGGCAACAAGCAAATCCTTGTCGGCGGCATAAGCCTCGGGCGAGATGAGTGCATTCTTCATCTTCGATATGCGCGACTGCACTTCCGATGCCACATACGTCTTCTCGTCAAGCTCCAAGTCGCGTATGATGGTCTTTATGAGCGACTTCGAGTCGGCAGTGTCGTATATGGTAAAATCATGACGGAATCCTATGCGGTCGGCATTTCGGCGAAGTATGCGTGAAAAAATCGAGTGAAACGTACCCATCCACAATTGGCTTGCATCACTTGCGTCAACCAATTGGGCTATGCGCTCTTTCATCTCTCGCGCGGCCTTGTTGGTAAACGTCAGCGCCATTATCCTGTAAGGCTCGTAACCATGTCTGAGCAAATGCACTATCTTATAAGTCAGTACACGTGTCTTGCCCGATCCTGCCCCGGCTATCACCAATTGCGGACCGCCAAGGTACTCGACGGCGGCACGTTGCTGCTCGTTCAATTCGTCTAAATACTCTTCCAATTTATACTTTTGTGTGGCATGTTATTATGTTGCAAAATTAGCCACACTTTTCCTTATTGGCAAATATTATTTCCCATAAGCAATATTAACACTAATCGGCAATATCTACGCCCACACCCAATCTACCTTTGCAAAAAAAGAATTATCAGGGTTGACGTTATATACACAGGCCATGAAAAACACGCACGCTCACACGCACCACACGTGTGCACAAATCGAAACAGGGCAGGGAAAGCATCTGATTTTGCTCCCTGCCCTGTTGTTTACTTTATCGAAAAAACGCGTGCGTCAGTCAAACAAATGACGCAAACGGCTGAATATTCGCTTCTTTTCGCTTTCGTTGGGCGTAACGTCGGGTTGCCCTTTCAGTTTCTCGAAAGCCTCGCGCTCGGTGTCGGTGAGCTTCTCGGGAATGTACACCATCACATTCACCAGCATGTCGCCGTTGCCATATCCGTTTGGCGAAGGCAATCCCTTGCCGCGCAAGCGCAATATCTTCCCCGGCTGCGTACCCGGCTCGATGGTCAACCGTGCCTTCCCGTCGACGGTGGGAACCTCGACCTTGCCGCCAAACACGGCAGTCGGAATATCAAGCATCAAGTTGTATATCAAGTCGTTTTCATCGCGCATCAATTCGGCATCTTTTTCCTCCTCGATTACGATAAGCAAGTCACCCGGCACACCGCCGTGGCGTGCGGCGTTTCCCTTGCCACGCATGCTCAATGTCATGCCTTCGGCCACACCTGCCGGTATGTTGACGGTCACTACATCGTCTTGGCGCACCACGCCTTCACCGCCGCAAGCCGCGCACTTCTCTTGTATTATGCGACCCTCGCCGCCGCAAGTGGGGCACACACCTTGCGTCTGCATGGTGCCGAGAATGGTCTGTTTCACTTGCCTGATGACTCCGGTGCCGTGGCAGGTAGAACATGTGGTATATGCCGTGCCGTTCTTTGCTCCCGTGCCGTGGCAGGCCGAGCAAGCCACGTAGTGCGGAATCTTGAGTTTCTTTTCCACACCGTGTGCCACATCCTTGAGCGTGACTTTCACTTTCACCCGCAGGTCGGTACCACGATTCTGGCGAGGCGCGCTACCCGACGACCCGCCGAAGCCTCCGAACCCGCCAAAACCACTGAATCCGCCGAATATGTCGCCGAATTGCGAGAATATGTCTTCCATCGACATGCCGCCGCCACTGAATCCGCCGCCGCCCATGTTGCCCATGTTATGGCCAAACTGGTCGTAACGCGCACGTTTTTCAGGATTGCTGAGTACGTCGTAAGCCTCGGCAGCCTCCTTGAATTTCTCCTCGGCTTCCTTCTTCTCGGCTTCGCTTTTGCCTTGCTGCCTGTCGGGGTGATATTGTATTGCTTTTTTTCGGTATGCTTTCTTCAGTTCTTCGGGTGTCACATCTTTCGACACGCCCAGCACTTCATAATAATCTCTCTTTTCCATTATCGTTGTTCCGAACCTTTTTTATCTCTTCATTATTGCCCGACAACCACTTTTGCATGGCGCAACACCTTGTCGTTAAGCGTGTACCCCTTCTGGATGGTGTCAACTATCTTGCCTTTCTTCGACTCGTCGGCCGCAGGGAATGTGGTTACAGCCTCGTGCAACTCGGTGTCAAAATCCTTGTCGTTGCTGTCGATAGGCTTCACTCCATTCTTTTCAAGATATTTCATGAATTTCTTGTAGATGAGGTCCACGCCTTCTTTCAAGCTGTCTATTTCATTGTTGTCGTCGATTGCCTTGATTGCGCGCTCGAAGTCGTCGATTACCGGCAACAGTTCGCGCATGGCGTTTTCTGCACCGTTCTTTATTATTTCCGACTTCTCCTTCAACGTGCGTTTCCTGAAGTTGTCAAATTCAGCCATCAAGAACAAATATTCTTTTTTTGAATTTTCAAGTTCTTTTTCAAGCGACTCGATTTTGTTCTTCAACTCCGTCATCTCATCAACCGGTTCTTCGGCTTCATCGGTCGCTTCATCGGTCGTTTTTTGAGCCTGCTCTTCATCATGCGCAGCATCGTGCATGTCGACCTGCTCTTCTTGTTTTATGTTATCCTCGTTTGTCATAATCTGCATTTGTTCTATCAACATAGTGGCTATATCAAAAACATTGCCAAAATGTCATGACTGCAAACAATCAGGCACAATATAGGCTGTAATGCATTATTTCACGGTGCATTACAGCCTTCTTCGGTTTACAGCTTCATGACAAAATTAATACCGCCGGCTATCTCATGGCTTGCATTTTCTGCCAAAATGTCATTATCATATATACCGAAAAGCGAACTTCCCGACCCCGACATCGATGCATACAGGGCACCTGAATCGTAAATGCTTTGCTTGATTGCCGCAAGTTGCGGAAACTGTGCAAACACGCTCGGCTCAAAGTCGTTTTTCAACACATCGCGCCACTCTTCCACGGGGCGTTGCAACACTTCGGGTATATATTGATCCGATGCATGCGGCTTCACCTTGGCATACGCCGCTGCCGTAGACACCGACACAGGCGGCTTGACAAGCAGCAACACATAGCCCGACAAATCAACCGTTACCGGGCTGAACCTATTGCCAATGCCGGTGGCATACATCGGGGTATTATGGACAAAAAATGCACAGTCGGCACCAAGCTGCGATGCCAACGCCGCAAGTTCATCCTCGGCAAGCCCTGCGCCCGACATTTCGTCGAGCATCTTCAACATGAACGACGCATCGGCCGAGCCGCCGCCCAGTCCTGCCCCGTCGGGGATATGCTTATACAGGTATATTTCGGCTGCGGGCAGGCCGCTGGGCAGATGCTGCTCCATCAGGCGGTAAGCCTTCATCACAAGGTTCTTTTCCGGCTCGCAATCCACCTTGTTGCCAAGCGTGTGCAACCGCGTCACTCCATCTCGCGAGGGCACCACTTCGAGCACGTCGGTCAGGCCGATTGGGTAAAACACCGTCTCAATGTCGTGGTATCCGTCCGGTCGGCGGGCAACGATGTTCAACCCGAGGTTTATTTTTGCGTTTGGGAAAGTTATCATGTCACAGGCAATCGTTTTCATTATAACTACGTAGAGGGGTGCATCAAAATGCGATTTTTTTCAGTTGTAGAGACGTGGCGTGCCGCGTCTCTACAACTGCCATATTGCATAATACACTGATACTCGCACCTATTGCATCAGCATCCATGTAGTAGAGACGCAAAATTTTGCGTCTCTACTGCCACAATGCCATATTTTCATACACCGCTCCACATTATTGCATCTGATTGAATCAGAATTTCGCAAAGTCGGTCTTCGACATGTCGCCTTCGGCCATGAATGTCTCATGGAATGCGAATGCGGCACGCAGCGTGTGAGGCGTATGTCCTCCCTTCGACATCTTCAAGTATTCACGCAGCAACGGACGGTACTTCGGGTTGGCGCAATTCTCGATGATAGTCTCGGCCTTCTGTATTGGCGACTTGCCGCGCAAGTCGGCTATGCCCTGCTCGGTAATCAACACGTCCACCGAGTGCTCGCTGTGGTCGAGGTGCGACACCATCGGCACTATGGCACTTATCAAGCCACCCTTTGCCACCGACGGGCAACTGAAAATAGAGATATATGCGTTGCGCGTGAAGTCGCCCGAGCCGCCGATGCCGTTCATCATCTTCGTTCCTACCACATGGGTCGAGTTGACATTGCCAAATATGTCGGCCTCAAGGGCAGTGTTCATCGTTATCACACCAAGGCGGCGAATAACTTCGGGATTGTTTGATATTTCGGCCGAACGCATCAACACCTTGTCGTGGAAACGGTCGATGTTGTCGAAAAATTCGGTCATTGCCTCGGTCGAGAATGTCATGGAGCATGTGCTGGCAAAGCGGCACTTGCCCGACTTTATAAGGTTGAGCACCGAGTCTTGTATCACCTCGGTATACATTTCAAATGGCGGAATGTCGGCGTTGGCGTCAAGGCGCGCAAGCACGGCATTGGCAATGTTGCCCACACCCGACTGCAACGGCAGGAACGACGACGGTATGCGTCCCGCCTTCAACTCCCCGAGCAGGAATGCACACACGTTTTCGCCAATCATCATGGTGGTCTCATCGCTCGGCGAGAACGGATGCCCGCCTTCCGGAACGTTGGTCTTCACCACCCCGACAATCTTGGCAGGGTCGATATGCAGCGTCGGTGTTCCGGCACGGTCGCTCGGCTTGTAAATAGGTATCTCCCGGCGGTAAGGCGGGTCGAGCGGCACGTAGATGTCGTGCAAGCCGCGAATCTTCGGATTGATACCCTCGTTCACCTCAAGCAGCACCTTCCCGGCCATCATCGCAAACGTCGGCGACGCGCCTATTCCCGTACCAAGCACGGCATTCCCCTCATCGTCGATGCTCTGCACCTCAAGCACAGCCACGTCGAGCGGGCCGAAAGTGTTGTAACGCATCTTCTGCGCAAGCTCCGACAAGTGAAGGTCGAAGTAACAGATTTCGCCCGAGTTCACCAATTTGCGCGTATCGGGGCACGACTGGTAGGGAGTGCGCTTGTTCACGGCATTTGCCCGCGACAACTCGCCATCGACGCAGTCATTGGTCGATGCACCGCTAAAGACATTTATCTTAAATTCTCTACCGGCTTCGTGCTCCTTTTTTGCTCTTTGGGCTATGGCCACAGGGATAGCTTTCGGCGTACCGCAAGCCGTAAAGCCCGAAAATGCCACATTCATGCCATTGCCGACATATTCGGCGGCCTCTTCTGCCGTTAATATAGGGTATCTCATAATCTTTATGTTTATTATTTTTAAAACTTGGTTTTCAATATCTCGTATGCAATGATGGCCTTGCGCCAATCTTCCGGTGCAACCTCGGTGTCGTCGGCCGGCGCATAATTGGCATCAGCCTCCGCCACCTGTCTTGTGGTCGCCGACTGCCGGAGAGCGGCTGACTCTTCCACATCGTTTATGGCTCGCTGCCCCTCCGATTCCCACGGCTGTCTACACGGCACTTCAGGCAACTGCCGAGGTTCATTCCTCGGAATCCAGTCGTCCCAATCGGCATCGTCCGGCAAGTGCGTTTGCTTCTCATCGGGCAACGACGGCGGCCACTCCTCCACGGCGCGGCGCTGCGACGGCACATCCTCCTTGGAAGCACCTTTCGCCGCCTTCCCCACGAAGCTCAACAAAGCCCCTCCGACGATAATCAGCAACGGAAGTAAGTCCGACAAGTCCATCCAATCTCAAAATTTCTTCAAATATAGTGAAAGTCGAGCGCAGAAACAAATGAAAACGAAGTTTTCAAATTTGGTTATGCCGAGACAAAGCTATA
>CALUMZ010000031.1 GCA_944321865.1 uncultured Muribaculaceae bacterium | reverse complement strand
CTGTCTGGCAATCGTCAATATCCGACCCCTTATGTCCTCTTTCAGCACTTGCATTTATAACGAACAATGTCTGTTTTAACCTTTGCAAAGGTACGGGGCTTGGAAATGCCGGTCAATACCTATTTTTAGGGATTTCTCGGCGATGCCGTGGGCGCGAGGGGAACTATTTGCTACACCCTCTACGAGAGAGGGGTAATGAAAAAAAGGGCTGCAAAACTTGCGCTTTGCAGCCCCGTATATCAGCCACATCAAAGGATGCGATGAAACTCCGATAATCAGGGTTTGAGGTCTTCCGTCCTTTGTAATCCGCCGTGCCTCAATTGGCAACCCCTTGCGGGGCGCGGCCCGCCATTGGAATAGAAAGATTGTCTCGGCATTTCATTAAAATTTGATGAGTTTCCCAATCTACTTTGATGTGGTTTTTGTCATCTTTCTGTAATGCAAATGTAACATATTTATTTTTATTTTCCAAATCCCGAACAAGAAAAAATGAGGGAAATAACGAAAAATTTCCGTAATTTGTTTCAAGTGCTTATTGTGGAATATCGATTGCCGGGTAGGGCGGTTACAAGCCCCTTGAATTCAAGGTCGATTAGCAGTCCGAGCAGCTGTGACATGGGTATTTGCAGTGTAGTGTATATGGTATTGATGTGTACAGGGTCGCCGTTGTGCTTTTTCAAAAATTGGTATACGGGTTCTTCATCGTCGGTCAGCTCGGGAAAGAGTTCGCGTTGGCGTGCCGTGCGGCCGGCATCGGGAGCAGGTTCCCATTGCATAGCCTTGATGATGTCGTCGCCAGATGTTACCAACGATGCCACATTGCGGTTTATCAGGCGGTTGCAGCCGGCCGAATATTGGTCGGTGGTGCGTCCCGGCAGGGCAAACACATCGCGGTTGTAGCTCGAAGCAATCCCGGCCGTTACCATTGCACCCCCCTTTTCGGCCGATTCCACCACGATGGTGCAGTCGGCGAGGGCGGCAACTATGCGGTTGCGGGCGAGGAAGTTGGCGCGGCAGATACGGTCGTGCGAAGTGTAATCGGTGAGCAGCGCGCCACCGCTTTTCACCATTTCGTTGGCAGTGCTGCGGTGCATGGCGGGGTAAAGGGTGTTGAGCCCATGAGCAAGCACACCAACTGTTGCGACCCCTTCGTGCAAGGCTGCCCGGTGCGCGGCAATGTCAATGCCGTAGGCCAGTCCGCTCACCACAATCAAGTCGTCCTTGAATGCTGCGGCAAGGTCGGCAACAATGGTTTCGCACAGCCGTGTGCCGTAGGGTGAGGCATTGCGTGTTCCCACGATGCTCACCACCTTGCTGCGATTAAGATCGCACCGGCCTTTGCTGTATAGCAGTATGGGTGCGTCGGGGGCATTCAACAACCGTGCAGGAAAATCGGGAGCGGTGAAATAAGTTACGTTTATGCCGTTGTCACGGATAAATCTTATTTCCTCTTCGGCCATGTCAAGCAGCTTGCGCCGATAGCCCGAGTCGGAGATTTTGCTGCGCGATTGCAGCAAGCGTTGCAATTCGTCGCCCGAGGCAGTAAAAAATGCCGCCTCGTCGGGCAACACGTCGAGCAACTTTTGTGCAAGGTCTATCCCCATGCCGCGTATGGCGGCAAATGCCATGCGATATTTCAGAGCTTCGTCGGGCATGGTCGGTGTGCTTACAGGTATTCTTTGAACGCTTCGGCTATGGCTTCGCCGCGCGATAATTTTCCGTTTTCAAGACACACGCAGCTCACCACTGCGCCCACGGCCTGTTTGCCCGTTGCCTTGTTGAAAATATCTTGGTGAAAAATGAATCTCACCCCCTGCATCTCTATCCACAGGTTGCTCACCATGGTGTCGCCGCTGCGCAACGGAGTCTTGTAGTCAATCTCCACACGGTTCAAGACCGGGATAATGCCGCGTTGCTGCATCTGCCCGAATGAGAAGCCTGCATGCCGGCAGAATGCGTGCCGAGTGTGTTCGAGGTAATGCAAGTAATTGGCATTGTTGACGATTCCCTCGCTGTCGAGTTCGTAGTCGCGCACCTGCATTTCGAGAGAAAATATATAGTCGTGCATAGTGTATCTGTAATTTTCATGCAAAGATAGTGCAAACCGAGAGCATAACAATCAAGCCTGCGCTTGAAATTGCTATGCCGAGGTGCAGCCTGTCTTATCAAAAGATAGTGCAAACCGAGAGCATAACAATCAAGCCCACGCTTGAAATTGCTATGCCGAGGTGCAGCCTGTCTTATCAAAAGACAATAAGTGCCGCATGTTTAACCGTATAAAAAAACAATTGTGCATTAATGGGAATTGGCGTTTTTTTGCTTATCTTTGTTAAGCAGTGCATTTTTTATGTGTTGCAATTACATATTGGATTAAAAAAGGAGCGTTATGTCGGCCTCTTGTAAGTGCGAAGCCTGAGAAACTACGTCACAAAAATCAACAAGATGGATGGCATGGCAGTTCCCGCGTTATAGCGTGGGAGTGCTATCACCATATCTGTTGATTTAGGTTTTCTCAGGGCCTGCACTTTAGGATGTGGTTCATAGCAGTTCCACGCTCCTGTTTTTTTATTGGCTCTGTGGGAACTGGAGGGCAGAAGTGAAAAATAATTTTATCATGAAAAAGGTATTGTTTGCGGTGGTGCTGTTTGTGTTGTCGGCATCGGTTTATGCGCAGAAAGATGTAACCCGCTTTCTCGGTATTCCCATTGACGGAAGCAAGTCGGAGATGATTCGCAAGTTGAAAGCAAAAGGGTTTGAAACCAGCCCGTACCGCGAAGATATTTTAACTGGAGAATTTAACGGAGTGAGCGTTAATGTCGGAGTAGGTACAAATAACAATAAGGTCTACAGAATTTTTGTGCAGGATGCCTTACCTCAAAGTGAGGGGGATATAATCATAAGGTTCAACAGGCTATGCAGGCAATTTAAAGAAAATGGCAAATATCTTTGTCTTGATGATTACACAATACCTGATGGTGAAGATGTGGGGTACGAAATAACTGTTAATAACAAGCGGTATGAAGCGTCTTTTTATCAATTGCCTACAGATTCTACTACATTCTATAATGAAATAATTGATATAATTTCAGAGCAATATTCACAGGATGAATTAAAAGAATTATCAGATGATGAAAGGGTTGCTTTAGTTTCAAGAATTTCGTTTGATTTATTGTCGAAACGGTCAGTTTGGTTTAAGATAGGTGAACAGTATGGGGTATATATGATCCAGATGTATTATGATAATGGTTATAATATGGCTGACGGACAAGACTTGTAAATATAGATAAGCAATAGAAGGGGACGTGCTGCAATGCGGCGCGCCCCCTCTCCTTGGGTTATGATATACCTATTAATGTGTCGCGTTACTTTATGACCTTGGCGGTGATGGTGTTGCCGTCGGCATCGGTTGTCTTGACGATGTATATGCCGTCGGCAAGTGCCGATGCGTCGATGCGGTCGGTGTTCTCGGCTGTTGCGGCCAATGTGCCCGAAATGTTGTAAACAAGCACTTCGTCCATTACGGCGGGCAAGATTATTTCGTCGCCGACCATGTAGATACTGCCGGTGCCGGCCGAGATGGTTTCAACGCCCGACGACAGGTCGTTGTCTTCGCCGTAGGCTTCCATTTCAAACAGTCGCAGACCATATTCACCGTTTGCAACCTTGTGCGATACAAACTTGACGTAGTTCATTTCAACCAATTCGTCACGGTAGAGCCAGTCTTGGCGTGCAGCCACGTTGGGTTCTTCTTCAAACGATGCCCACAGCGTCCAGTCGTCATCTTCACCGGTGAGTGAGTAGTAAACGTCATATTTGCAAGAGTTTGCCCCCTCGAAGTTGAAATGCAGGGCATCAACCTTGGCGGCATTGCCCACCTGCAAGTTGAAATGGTATACAAATTCGGCTTCAAATTCCTGCGCTCCATTGGCTCCGGTGATGAACCAGTCGGTACCGGTGTTGCCATCGATGGCATTTTCGGCACCGCGAGTGGCTTCGTCGGTCTGCGAGATTATGCGGCCCCATGCCGGTACGATGTTTTCGCCCGATGCCACAATGTCGATGGTGACGGTGTTTGACACAGTTTCGCCAAACTTGTAGTAAATCTCGTAAGAGCCTTTTTCGGTGGCGCGGAAGGTGCCGTCGGTGATTTCGCCGCCATCGGCAACCCAGCTTGCACTTTCAGAGCTTCCCTCGGCGGGAACAAATTCGTTGCCGAATATGTTGAGCAGTTGCACTGTAAGCGGGTATTCGTCGTTGACATGGCCGACTGACTTTTCTGCCGAAACCTTGATTTCGTTTAGCGTGCCGGCAAGGTCGTCAAATGAGTATGCTTCTATTTCCTTGATTTTCATTCCATAGCCGGTGGCTGCCTTGGTAGCGTGTATTTTCACGTATTGAGCGTTGACGGTTTCGGATTGCGACAGCCAGTCATATCGCGTGGCCATTCCCGTGCCGTCTGTCAGCGTGAAACCGTCGGTGGGTTCGCTCCAAGTGCTGTTGTCGGTAGAGAAAGTGGCCGTGTAGTCGGCAGCTGCCGCACCTTCCCACACTATGCGCAGGCAGTTGATGTCGTATGCCGCGCCGAGGTCAACCACGATTTCGGCATCGTAGGTGTAAGTGCCGTCGCCGTTGTTGACGGCTTCTTGCGGTTGCGGCATTTCCCACTGGGTGCCTTCATTGCCGTCGATGGCATTTTCAGGATTGGTGGAGCCTTCGGTGCTTGAAACCACCGTGCCGTCTATTGCCACGATGTTTTGGTCGGTGTAAGCATAGGTTATGGCAATTTCGTTTGATTCAAGTTCGCCCACTGCATATTTCACCGTGTAGCGTCCGGCTGCTTCGGCACTGAACAGGTTGGTTTCGCTCATCGTGCCGCCCGAAAGCACCCATTGCGCTTCGGCCGATTCTTCGGGCGAGAGGGTATAGGCAGTTCCGTATTGGTCGGTGAGAGTGAGCGTGAAATTGATGCCCGAGGTGTCGTCGCCAATGAATGCCCCGGTGTTGTCGGCTGTGATGGCTATTGCTTTCAGTTGGGCGGGAGCCAGTTCTCCGTTGCTATATACTTCAAGCTCTTTAAGTTTGATGCCATATTGCGTGGCAGCCTTTGTCGAGTGCAATTTCACGTAGCGGGCATTGATACTCTCCTCTTGCGTCAGCCAGTCGTGGCGAGGGTTAATCATGCCTGCTCCACCTGTCACGGTGAATGCCGGGGTCGGTTCGGTCCATTGGCTGTTGTCGGTCGAGAAAGTGACGGTGTAGTCGGCGGCCGACGCACCCTCCCACACGGCATGAATGCAATTGATGTCGTAGTTGTCGCCAAGGTCGATTACAATCTCGGCATCGTATGTATGGTCGACCGCATCGGCCGGCTCGGCATATTCCCACTGTGTGCCTTCGTTGCCGTCGATGGCGTTTTGCGGGTTGATGGAGCCTTCGGTGCTCGATGCTACCGTCTTGTTGAGGGCAAGGTTCTGGCCGTCGGCAAGGACGTCGATTGTAACGGTGTTGCTCGTGATGTCGCCCGACTTCAGTTGCACGCTGTACTTGCCGCGCGAAGTAACGGTGAGGTTGTTACCGTCCCAAGAGCCTTCGGCAGGACCGTCGACTATCCATTCCTTTTCAAATTCTTCGGTATAAGGGTCGCCAAACTGGTTGGTTGCTGTGACTGTGAAAGCGTAGGTTTCGGCAGTAGAGCCTTGCTCGTTGTCTACATCTATAACAAGGCCGGCGAGAGTGGGAGTGTCGAGGATGGTCAACTCGCAGGTTGCACTTATTTCACCCGACGCGGCAGTGATGGAATATGTCCCCGCTGAGGTGCCCGACACGGTGTTGCCCTCAAACACGAGGCCTTCGGGCGAAGAAGCGTAGTTGATTTCGGCATCGCCGACACGGAAGTTCTTGCCATTGATGGCAGCTGTCGACAGGGTAGCAGTTTCGGTGGCATATATTTCGGTCGGTGCGACGGTTACGAAGATGTTGCTGATTTCGTCGGCACCGTCGGCAATGTATTCGCCAAACGATTTTACCCTGAATTCGTACAGGCTGGTTCCGTAGGGAGTGCCGCGTTCGATGGTCTGCAATGCCACATACCGGCCATGAGAGCCGGCATTGAGGTCTACATTATAAGTATAGGGGAAGCCTTCAAGTTGTTCGTTAACTTCGGCGGTCAACGTCCAACCGGTGTTTGAGAAGTCGTTGGCTGTGTCATCGTCGGCGAGTTCGTCGGTCATTTCTGCCGTAAGTTCCGATGCTACAAAAATCTTGTAATGCTTGGCATACGCACCTTCCCATACGAGCTGCAGTTGGTCGAGGGCATAATCGGCTTCGAGGTCGACATAAATCCATTGCCCGTCGATTTGAGAGCTTTCCCAGCGAGTACCTTCATTATTGTCGAAGGCGAGTCCGGCTGTGCCTGTCGAGGCAACAGCGTTCTTGCCGAGTGCTACGTTTCCGGCCGGAGATACATACTGTTGGGCTGTTGCCGAGGCTGCATACAACAGTGCTGCAGTAGCCAAAAAGTAATTGATAATTTTCATTGGTCTAAAAAAATTTTGGTTTTAAATGAGAATGGGTTATTAAAAAGTTTTTGTGCTCCTTAATAAGCACTTTTTCATTAATGGTGCAGTGCAAAATTAGTTTATGCTCATGTATACAGCCGACCCGATGGCTTCACAAAAAACTCAACAACAGTCTTTTTATGGATTATGGTAGTTGATTGTAAATCTTTGAACAATAGGCGTATATGTGCAATGTGTGTTTTATAACATGATTCACAAGTTGAGTTATTGCCACTACACATATTACATCTTGCCGCGATACAATCCCGGAGCATAAAAAAAGTAACGGCTGCAAGCGTTGTGACTTGCAGCCGTTACTTTTTTTATGTATTCAGAAACATGTGGTAAACTCTATATACACCGGTGCAGGAGTATATAGTTTGTTACTTTATTTCAATCTTCTTGGCTTCCCTTGCAGCCTCTTGCGATTTCTTCATCAATTCAACTGTGAGAACGCCGTTTTCAACGTGTGCTGAAATTTTGTCGTGGTCAACATCGTCGGGCAGTATCATCACTTGGCGGAATTGCGAGTAAGAAAATTCGCGACGCAGATAGTGGCCGTTTTGTTTCTCCTCGTTGTTCTCTTCTTTCTTTTCAAGGGAAACGACCAAATTGCCGTCTTCGTCAAGATGTACATTGAAATCGTCCTTCGTCATGCCCGGAGCGGCTATTTCAACGCAATACTCGTTTTCCCTTTCAATGACGTTTATGGCCGGTGATGTGATGGCGTGAGTGCGTTCAATCCAGTCGTTGTTGTCAAACAAATCGTTAAACACGCTTGGTAACCAGTTTTGATTTCTTCTAATGAGTGCCATAATTGTAATCTCCTATATTTTTTGTTTTACTATCTTGTTATGTTGTGTATTTGAGAGCGATGCCGCATCATTGCGCGAATCATTTCAAATACACTTATGGAATAGCAAACCGGGTGCCAATGGCCGTAAATGCACGGGAATGGTAAATTTGTCCGAATCGATGACAAAATGGAGCTTCAATAAGCACTTTTTTCGGTTAATATGTCAGATTGGGGCTTTTGTCGTTATTTGCAAGTTGGCTCTCTTTCGGTCTCTCATGATGGCATCGGAGTTTTCCAACGCCCATTTAATGAGTGCGTCGATGTGAGGGAGCAGGGAGTGGGTGCGTGGCGTGAGTGCATATTCCACCCTTGGAGGAACTTCGGGGTACACGGTGCGTGTAACGTAGCCGTCGTTTTCCAGCGTGCGCAGGGTCACGGTAAGCATCTTTTGCGATATGTCGGGGATTTCGCGTTGCAGTTCTTTGAACCGGGTGGTTTCTTTGCCGGCTTTGTTCAATGTGTATATTACCAGTAGCGACCATTTGTCGCATAGCTTTGACAGTATATTCCGTATCGGACAGTCGGGAAATACGCTATCTTCTATTGTTGTTCTATTCATGAATATATTGTGTTTCAAATTCCCGGTGCCAGCATCCTGATAGGAGGCAAGGCTTATTATACCCATTGGACCCCGGCAAAGGCTCACGTCAGTCATCTGCAAGTGTCTTCCCCGGCTGCCATCGATGCAGAAATTGCAGAGGCAGAAAATTCGCTTGCCTCGGGTGCGACGTTGTTCATCGGTGGGCATGGCGGTGCGGCCACGCGCGATGCAGTGGAGTTCAAAATTGCTGACCTCAAGAAGATGAAAGAATTGCTTGCGTCCAACGATACGGCACAGGCATTCGTAGATGCCATGAAGCAAGCCTTTCCCGGGCTGCCCGGAGAAGCCGGGCTGAGTGATTTGGCCGCTGCTCTGTATAAGTGAACAGGGAATAGGCATAGAAAAATTGAGACGCACATCGTGCAAAATTGCACAGTGTGCGTCTCAATGTGTATAGTGTCATGCTGCTTGCGGGAATTTGTCCCGGCGGGTTGCAGTTGTCTGGTTGCTATTATTTTGTGGCCTTTGTGGTCGTAGTCTTGCGAGCAGCCGGTTTCTTTGCAGCCGGTTTCTTTGCAGCCGGCTTGTCTTCGGTTTGGGCCGTTTTCTCGTCGTCGTTGTTTATGATGTTGGTACGCAGCAGAGAAATTTCCCTGTTAAGCTGCTCGATTTCTTTCGACTGGTTGCGTATCGTAGTCAACAGTGAATTGAGTTCCTCGTTCTCGATCGACAGCGGGTATTGTTCTTCTACGCGCACTATGAAGTCGGCAAGCACGTTCATGTAGTTCATGAATGCTTGGAACGGCGACTCGTAGGGGCTGTAGTGCGAGTGTACTGCACCGTCGCTCAAGTGCTTAGTGCTCATGTAGTAGAAGTGGTCGGAGGCTTGCAGGTAGTACCAGTCTTGTTTCAAGCGGCGGTCGGTACACAAGCTCACGCGTTCGGCAACGGAGTAGAGCTTGTTGAAAGCCTCGTTTTGCAAGTCGTTACCAAGCCAAGCGCTTGTGTCGCGAGCTTCGTCGGCCCAAGACATTGGGTAGGGAACCGACAATTCACCCACCGATTTCAATTTGGCAACAGTTTCGCTCGGAGTCCAGAATTCGATGCCCCTTTCGGCAGCGAAGCGCGGCAATGCTTTCATGAACTCGAAGATGCCCGATTCGCGCGGTTGCAACTCGCCCAGAGTTTCATAGTTCATGAACAGGTTGACGATTTGTTCCTCTTGTGGCAGGTTGGCAATCCAGTCGATATATTTGTCGGCAGTGAGAGGATAGTCGCTCCAATCGGGGTTGCTGAACCTGAAAGAAATGTCGTCGCTCATCTTTGAGTTTTTAAGCAACAGCTTCAATTGAGGAGCAGCGGCAGAACTGTAAACATAGTTTGGAGATTTCCAACCAAGGATATGCTTTGCCCCGTCGGTGATGGCAGCCTTGAATCCCATGCTTGCCACAACAGCCGAGATGTCGTCGCTGTAGATGAGCTCGGTGTTGCGGAACACCGTCGGGCGTTGTCCGAAGAGTTGGAATATTTTTTCGTCGTGTTGTTTAACCTGTTCGATGAATTCCTCGGTTTCCTTCAGTGACGCAAGCGAGTGTGCGTAGGTTTCGGAAAGGAATTCCACACAACCGGTTGCAACCAATTCTTTCATCGACTCGATGAATTCGGGCACATATTGTTCGAGTTGTTCGAGAGCTGTGCCACTGATAGAGAATGCCACTTTGAATTGCTTGTTTGACGCATTAATCATCTCAAGCAGCGTCTGGTTGGCCGGCAAGTATGAGCGTTGTGCGATGCGAGTGATGATTTCGTCGTTGGCGAAGTCGTCATAGTAATAGTGGTCATTACCGATGTTGAAGAAACGGTAGGTCTTCAAGCGGAACGGTTGATGAATTTGAAAGTAAAAACAGATAGCTTTCATTATTATACTGTAGTTTTTTAATTCTTAAATTTGGAATAAAATCACTTGTCGCAAAAGATGGAAATTATTTGCGGTTGTTTATCACTTGGTTGTATATGTTGATAACCTTGGCACCCGCTTTCTTCCATTGTATGGTGTCGATTTCGGCAAGGCCGTTATCGCGCAGGTGATTGTGCAAGGCCGGATAGTTTACGAGAGCAAACATTGCATCGGCCATTGCGTGTACGTCCCAGTAGTCGACCTTTATGACGTTCTCAAGAATTTCGGCGCAGCCCGATTGTTTCGAGATGATTGACGGAACGCCCATCTGCATTGCTTCAAGGGGCGAGATACCGAACGGCTCGGAAACCGAAGGCATGACGTATACATCGCTGTCGGCAAGCATTTCATACACTTGTCGTCCTTTCAAGAAGCCGGTGAAGTGGAAACGGTCGGCAATGTCGCGGTCGGCGGCGAGGCGTATCATTTTTTCCATCATGTCGCCGCTGCCGGCCATCACGAAGCGCACGTTGTGGGTCTTGTGCAATACCATCGAAGCAGCTTCGACGAAGTATTCGGGGCCTTTTTGCATGGTGATGCGGCCGAGGAAAGTGATAACCTTGTCTTTCCCGCGCGGCATCTTTATGTTGCGGATTTCATCGCTAAGTGGTTCCACAGCATTGTGAACGGTGGTTACCTTGGCCGGGTCTTGCCCATATTTTTCTATTACCGTGCGGCGAGTGAGTTCACTCACGGTGATGATGTGGTCGGCATTGTTCATGCCGTCACGCTCGATGCCGTATACCGTGGGGTTGACGTTGCCGCGGCTGCGGTCGAAGTCGGTTGCATGCACGTGTATAACCAGAGGTTTCCCGGTAACTTGTTTTGCATGGATACCTGCAGGGTAAGTCAACCAGTCGTGCGAGTGAATCACGTCGCAAGGAACGGTGCGTGCTATCACACCGGCGACAATCGAGTAGTTGTTGATTTCTTCAAGCAGGTTGTCGGGATAGCGGCCTGAAAATTCGATGCAACCCAAGTCGTTGGTGCGCATATAGTTGAAATCGGCGTATATGTGGTCGCGCAGGTCGTAATAGGTCTGCGGATCCATGACATTGCCGATGCGGTTCTGTACATAGTCCCAATTAACGTCCCTCCACACTACAGGAGTGGAGTTGGCACCCAATATATGTGCGAAGTGCCTGTCTTCATCGCCCCACGGTTTGGGAATAACGAAAGTAATATCCATATCGCCGTTTTCCCACATACCTTTAGTGAGGCCGTAGCTGGCAGTACCCAACCCACCAAGGATGTGAGGGGGGAATTCCCAGCCAAACATTAATGCTTTCATATTGTAAAAGAGTAATGGAGGTTATAAATTCAGGTTTTTCAGTTGTCGCAACACGCGCAACACGCCGCCAACGTTTGCAGCGAAGCTCACTGCGCCGCGTCCGGTGTATGGCGGGTTGCCGTCGTATAATTCACTGAGCGATCCGATGCAGCCTTGCGTCATTTCATCTTCAAAGCCAATCATCATGCGTTCGATGAAAGATACGCCGCTCATGCCGAATACCTTGAAGTAGGCGTCGGCATAGAATCCCATGAGCCACGGGCGTGCCGGACCTTGGTAATAGGCATATTCGCGTTGTTCGGGGCTGCCAAGGTAGCATGGTGTGTAACCGAAGCTCTTTGGCGAGAGGGTGCGTAATCCTTTCGGGGTGAGCAATTCACGGGTTACGATATCGAGCACCGAGCGACGTTGACGGCGATCAAGGGGCGAGTAGTCAAGGCCTGCGGCTATTATCATGTTCGGGCGCACGCTCAGGTCGGTGAACAGTCCTGAAACATAGTCATACAGGTAACCATAGTCGTTGAGGAATGTTTCGATGAACGAATCCTTGAGGTGGGTTGTGATTGACTCCCATTTCTTGACATTCTCGGCTTCGGCCGGGGTGTTGGCAAACAGCTCTTGTGCAAACATCAGGTCGTTGTACCACAGGGCATTGAACTCGACTAAGTAGCCCGTGCGCGGGATAATGGGCGAGCCGCCGGGATAGGAAGCATCCATCCATGAAATGGGTTTTGCTTTCCCGTTCGACGACAGCAATCCGGCTTCGTTCAGGTCGAGATTCGGGTGGCTGTTTGTTATAATGTATTCAAGTACCTCTTTGATGAAGTCGCCATAGCGTTTTATGGTTTCTTCGGCACCTGCTTCTTTATAATATTGTTGTATGGCCCATAATTGCCACAGTGGAATGTCGGGCAAGTCTATGCCTTGCATCACCCGGTCGAGCTGGCCGGTCTTCATGAAGTGGCGATAGGCTTTTACGGCAGTTTCCATTATGCCCTCGAAGTCGGGACGGTGGTGTACCGATATGGTACATCCCGGCAGGGCAATCATTTCGTCGCGTGCACGTATTTTGAACCAAGGATAACCGGCAAGTATGTAGCGGCCGTGAGCATTGGTTACATAAAATTGTTTTGCGCAGTTTTTAAGGCAATTATAGAAACTTGTGCGTGGTGTACGTGACTTTATTTCGTTTTCATACATTGCGGCGAAATCCTCGGGCTCGGCTTCGGAAGTTCCGGCCGAGAATATAATGCTTTCGCCTTTCTTGATTTCAAGTTGGAAATAGCCGGGTACATACAAGTCTTCGCGGTAAGGAATGCCGCGTTCTTGGTCTTTGGGGTATTCGATGCCTTTGTACCAGTTGGGGTTGAAAACAAATTCCGGCTTTTTGTTGAACTGCATGAACAGGGTGGGGTAGCCGGGGTACATGCAGGTGGCAATGCCGTTGACCGTTTCGTGGTATTCGCGGCTTGCCATGCCGTTTTCAACACACAAGTCGTTGGCATTGCGGAAAGCGAGGAACGGGCGGAATTGCAAGATTGTCTGTGAATGCGCATCGACAAGGGTGTAGCGGATGAGGATGCGGTTTTCGTGCGAGATGAAGATTTTCTCCTTTGTCAGGATTACGCCTCCCACGCGGTAGGTGGTGCGAGGAACGGTTTCGCAGTCATATTCGCGAATGTACTTGTGCCCGTTTGGGCTGAAGCAGTTACCATTGTACTTGTGCAGCCCGAGGTTAAACGGTGCGCCATGTTGGATAACAGTTTCGTCCAGCGAAGAGAGAAGGACGTGGTTGTCGTCGTCCATTTCGGGAATGGGGATCACCAATAAGCCATGCTGTTTGCGCGTGTTGCAGCCGACGATAGTCGTACAATGATATGCACCCGATTGATTAGTGCGGAGCATTTCTTTCGGCAAGGATTGCTCAAGGTTAATCATCAGGTTCTTATCAAACTTTAAATAGCTCATTAATAAGAGATTTTAGGTTGTATAATGGTAAAATTTAAATGTTATATTCTAAGCAACGAATTTACGAAGTATGTAGTAAAATAGCAAAAAAAAACTTCTGTTTGTTGGCATAAAAAGTGAATTTTATGCGTAAATATGTTGCAAAACATGTTATTACAGTGCGTTTTGCATTCTTTTGCGGTCGAATGTCTGTTGGGGGGGTTAAATGTTGAGTTCGTTGCGAATGGCATTCACGAACGACCAGAATCCGTCTTCGATTGGTGTCAGCAGGTTCTTTTTGTTGGTGCTTTCATCGGGCAGGAATATCTTTATGCCGCCTTTGTGGCAACGTATGTGCAGGTCGGCAGGCATCATGACGGGGTCGCCGTCGATGTGCATTATGCCTGCGCCGGGGCGGTGTATGGTGAGTTCTGAAGTCCTGAACGACTGTATGTTGGTGTCTTGGTCGAGATGTTTGGTAAATAGCAGTATCCCCATTATGGCGGTGTCGATGGGGGTGAAGGGGAGTATGACAGTGACATCTATCAGCCCGTCTTTCATGCTTGCCTGTGGCGTTATAAAGGCATTGTTGCCATATTGTGATGCATTGCCGCACGCTATGATAAATGCCTTTTCTGTTACTGTGCTGTCGGCGGTTTCTATGCTGTATACTTCGCTTCGGTATTTCAAGTATTCGCTTAATGCTTTTTGGACGTATGTGATAGGTCCCCGGCGTCCGGCTTGGGCGAATTTTTCACTCACCAAGGCATCAAATCCCACACCGCACGTGCAGAAGAACGGGCGGTCGTTGACTGTGCAGTAGTCGAGGCTTTCGATGTGTCGTGCGTTTGCCACGGCTATGGCTTTTTCGGGGGATAATGGAATGTTCAGGTGCCTTGCCAACCCGTTTCCCGAACCGCACGGCACGATGGCGAGGGCAACAGGAGTGTCGCGCAGAGCCGATGCGATTTCGTTGATTGTCCCGTCTCCGCCTACGGCGAGTATGGCATTGTAGCCGTTTTCAACGGCTTCACGGGCAAGGGCCGTGGCATGGGCTGCATAGCGGGTGAATCGTATGTCCACATCGAATTGCGAGTGGTCGATTGTGCGGCCTATTATGTCGGGTATGGAATCTTTGCTATCTGCGCCTGCTATGGGGTTGATTATAGCCATTAATTTCATCCTCTTCGCCATTGTTCCTTGATATTGATAAAAGACAGGTTGCAAAGTTACAAACTTTTTCCCATACTCGCGCGATTGCTTTTTTAGGGGGATTAAAATAACAAATTTATAATCAATAAGTAGTGCCCGTCAGTGAGGATATGTCAAAATAACGGGTTGGTCTGAAAATATGGTTGTAGAGCAAATATAGCGATGGCAGCTCCGCAGCCGCTTCCTTGGTTTGCCACCGAAAGTGGAAGGCGGCAAAAAGAAAGTGTGGCGTAATTTATTTTACAGCCACACTTTTCCCTGTTTTTAATATGCGTTTTTGGGTCTGTGCCGTAGCTTGCCCCGGGTTACCGTACTCTCAAACTGCGTCCTGCACGGATTGTGGCATTGCGCGAAATGCCGTTAAGTGCGCACAACTTGCTCACTGTGGTATGGTAGCGCACTGCAATTTTGCTCAAAGAATCTCCGCGCCGTATTTTGTGGTATTTTTTGCCCGAAGATGAGTAGCTTGCAGGAGCATAGTTGCGCGAACGTTTGTAAGAGTTCTTGTTGAACGTGTAAACGTCGGTGTGCGTAGTCCCGTTTTTGAAATCGAAGATGGCGTTAGGGTTGATTGCGTAACCCATGAACCGTGTCTCAAAATGGAGGTGCGGTCCGGTGCTTCGTCCCGTGTTGCCACTTAGAGCTATTGGGTCGCCGGCTTTTACATAATCGTTGGGTTTTACGAGGAAACGTGACAGGTGGCCATATATGGTTTCAAGCCCGTTTTCATGGCGCATTATGACGTAATAGCCGTAACCGCGGCGTTCATACTTTGTCAAGCGTATTTTCCCGTCAAAAGCGGCCCTGACGGTGTCGCCGATGGGGGCACGCAGGTCAACACCCTTGTGCATGCGGCCGAAACGTCGGCGGTAGCCATAGTTGCTTGTAATCAGGTTGCTTGTGCAGGGCATGTGGTAGTCCGACACGTCGATTTCCTGCTTGTCGGGAATGGGTATGCCCGAGCCGGCATAAGGGTCGACTCCGTCATTTATCCAGCATATCGAGAATATGTCGGATTCGGGTTCGAGGTCTTCATACAGCCTGCTTGCAAATTCTTCCACTTCATCGACCTTGATTTGGTCTTGTATGTGAGATTGTGAAGCAAGCAGGTCTTCATGTGCCTGCGAGTAGTTGGATGCTGCCTGTAGGTTTTGCGCTGTTGATGTTGTCGTTGAGGATAACGCCGTAAAAGCGAGTGCAATACTTAAATAACCAAAAACGCTTTTGAATTTCATCTTGTTATTGTCTCGTGTGTGTGATAAAGTCTTCAATTTTGCCGCCGGACGTTAAATTTCGTCGGAGGCATATAAGTAGTTGAAAGTTGTTGGTTTGTAATCAAAGATTTCTTCGGGCTTGAAGAAGCGGTCAAGTTCGATTTTGGCATTTTCTACCGAGTCGGATGCATGTACGATGTTTTCTTGTCCGCTCATGCTGTAGTCGCCGCGAATGGTGCCGGGGGCTGCATTACGCCCGTTTGTTACGCCTGTCATGGCCCTGACTACCTGTACGGCATCTTTTCCCTTGATGCACATTACTACTACCGGTGTCGCCATCATGGAAGCCTTTATGCGAGGGAAGAAAGGTCTATCGACGAGGTGTGCGTAGTGTTCATCGAGGATTTCGCTTGACAATTTTATCATTTTCATGCCTGCAATAATCAGACCTTTTTTCTCAAAACGGGAAATAACTTCTCCCGCGATAGCCCTGCCTATGGCCGAGGGCTTCAGAATTACCAATGTAGCTTCCACGTTAATGCGATTTAAATGGTTGTAAGTAAAGGTTGTTTTATCTTTGATTTGTTAACAGAACATAAGTTCTGCCATCTTGTGAGCCAAATTTACTCATTTTTTCTGTCGTGGCGGTTTTTTCTTTCTGTTAAATATTCTAAAGGTGGTGAACAAGGTAGTATATATGTGTTGTAATGAATTGCAGATGTGGATATTAATGTAAAATATGTTTTACAACAGGTTTTGCGAGTTTGCTCTTGGAAAGCAAAATTTTTTTGCTTTTTGTTTGTTAATATTCAAAAAATTAACAAATGCATGTGTTGCTTCTGTAATGATTTGTTGCTGTGGATGATTTGGGTTAAAGCCGGGGCAATCTTTGTGGCATGTCAGCTTATGCGGCTCCAGTCTTGCTTGCGCTTGAACAGGAATTGCAATTGGCGTGCCAACCGGGCATTCTGTGGAGATGTGAGCAAGGGGTCATCGTCGATTATGCGCATTGCGTCATTGCGAGCGGCTTGTATTATTTGGCCGTCTTTGGCAATGTCGGCGATGTGCAAGTTGAATGCAATCCCGCTTTGTTGTGTTCCTTCCATGTCGCCGGGGCCTCGCAGTCGCATGTCTTCCTCGGCTATTACGAATCCGTCGGAAGTTTGTGTCATTACTTCGAGCCTGTGCCTTGTGGGACCCGATATTTTTACGTTCGACATCAATATGCAGTAGGAGCTGTCGGCACCGCGACCCACTCGTCCGCGCAATTGGTGTAGTTGTGACAGTCCGAAGCGTTCGGCATTTTCAATTAGCATGACTGTGGCGTTAGGGACATTTACGCCAACTTCAATGACAGTCGTTGCCACCATGATTTGGGCTTTTCCGGTCACGAAAAGTTGCATTTGGTATTCTTTCTCGCTTGGTTTCATTTTCCCATGGACAAAGCATACACGGTAGTCGGGAAAAGTCTCCTTTATTATCTCGTAGCCTTCTTCAAGATTGCGTAAGTCGAGTTTTTCGTTTTCTTGTATAAGGGGGTACACGATATATATCTGCCTTCCTGCTTTCAGTTGGGAACCGATAAAACGGTACACTTCGTGCCGGTGGTTGTCGTATCGCAGTATTGTTTGTACCGGTTTGCGTCCCGGCGGCAGTTCGTCGATAATCGACACGTCAAGGTCGCCGTATACGGTCATTGCCAGCGTGCGCGGAATGGGTGTGGCTGTCATGACAAGGATGTGAGGTGGAATGGTGTTTTTCCCCCACAATTTTGCACGTTGAGCCACGCCAAACCGGTGCTGTTCGTCGATGACAACCATGCCGAGTCGGGCAAATTCTACCGTGTCTTCGATAAGTGCGTGCGTTCCCACTGTGATGCCTATGTCGCCATTTAACAGGCCGGGGAGTATGATGTCGCGATTCTTTTTAGAGGTTGAGCCGGTGAGCAATGCCACTTTCACGCCCACTTGCGATGCGAGGCGGCTGATGGTTTCGTAGTGTTGCCGGGCCAATATTTCGGTAGGAGCCATTATGCAGGCTTGGAACCCGTTGTCGATAGCAAGCAGCATGGTCATTAGCGCCACAAGTGTTTTCCCACTGCCCACATCGCCTTGCAGAAGCCGATTCATTTGCCGCCCGCTGCCCATGTCGGCTCTAATTTCTTTTATGACTTTTTTTTGCGCTCCTGTCAGAGGGAAAGGAAGGACGTGGTTGTAGAAATCATTGAAATATTTCCCTACGCGAGTAAATCGGTGCCCGCCGTTTTTGATGGAACGGAATTTGGAATGCCGCAGCAGGTCGAGTTGCAGGAAAAACAATTCGTCGTATTTTAATCTGAATTGGGCTCTTTGAAGCATTTGAACCGAAGCCGGTGTGTGTATGTTGGTCAATGCTTCGTTCAATGGCAAGAAATGATACTTTGCGATTATGTCGGTCGGCAGAGGGTCGTCGATTCTGTTCCCTTTCAGGGTGTTGAGCAAGTTTTGTATGAGTTGTTGAATGGTGCGTGTGGAGAACGAGCGGTTGCGCATTTTGTCGGTAATGGTGTATACGCCTTTTAAACCTTGGTTCTCCATTTCGGGCTTGTATGGGTCAATTTCTGGGTGGGTTATGCTGTAACGCGAGTTGTATATTGTCGGTTTGCCGAATATGATGTATTCGGTGCCGGTGCGCAGGCTCTCTTGTATGATTTTGACTTTGTTGAACCATACGACATCGATTGAGCCGGTGCCGTCATAGAACAGCGCGTTAAGTCGTCGCCTAACCCCCTCGCCATTTACGGCAAATGCTGCGAATTGCCCTTTTAGTTGCAGGTAGGGCATTTCGCCGTTTTCTCCCAATTGGCGCAATTCGTTTATTTTGTGGATTTTGCTACGGTCGATGTATCGGAATGGGAAATAATACAGCAAGTCATAGTATGAGCGTATGCCGAGTTCTTGTGCAAGAATTTCGGCGCGTTTGGGTCCTACGCCATGCAGGAATTTTATGTCGAGTTTAGCGAGGTTCTCCACGTCGTAATAATATTTCGGCAATTTCTATGTCGCCGGGGTGTGTTATTTTTATGTTGTAGGGGTCGCCTGCCATGAGGTGCATTTGGTGTCCTGAATGTTCCATTACCGAGGCATCGTCGGTGAACGACCGGTTAAATTCGGAGGAGTAGGCGGCTTTTAATCTTATGGCGTCGAATGCTTGAGGGGTTTGTACGGCAACAAGGCATGAGCGGTCGACCGATGCGGAATTGCCATCGGGCATTCGTTGGCGTATGGAGTCGGTTACCGGCACTACGGGTATGGCACTGCCGTATTGTGCAGCCTCGTTAAATGCCGTTTCGATTATTAGCCGGGAAACGAGAGGGCGCACGCCATCGTGGATTGCGATTATGTCGCCGGGACTCGCGTCGATGGCGTCAATGCCGTTTTTTACCGACCGGAAACGGCTGTCGCCTCCTGTCACGATGACAACAGGAATGGTAAACGAGTGTTGCCGGCATAGGGAGTTCCAATAATCGACTTGGGAATGCGGCAGCACGAGTATAATCGTAGCTCCGGCGTTGAAAAAGCGGCGTATGGTGTGCATCAGCACCGGCGTGCCTGCAAGAGGCAGGAATTGTTTTGGAACGGACGAGCCGAAACGGCTTCCCGAGCCTCCGGCTACTATTATTGCGTATCGGTTCATTTTGTCGAAGATGTGAGAATTACCGGGGTGGCCCCTGTGCAATGCAAAATAAATAAAAAACGGTATTTCTTGCAAATGCCGTCGGTCGTCGTGGACAGTGGGTATATAAAAAAAAGGAACTTTTCCACAAAGTCCCTTTCGTAGGTCTTCAATAGGTATAATTTTTTAAGGTAAAAAAGATTGTTTTAGGTTTATGTTGCAAATGTACGTTCTAATTTCTGAATGTGTCAAATAAAATTATATGTTTTACAACTATGTTTTACCGAAAAATGTTAAGCGATAGTTGTGTTGAGATATATAATTTTCAATTACACAGCAAGTTATGTTGTATGAAAGGTGCAAATATATTTATGTTAAACATCGTGAAAACGTAATATTTTTATATTTTTACATGATTTTGGGTTGAAAAATACCGCGCTTTGCGCGACTTCAATCAAAACGTGTTACAAATTTAAGCAAAAAAATATTACAGAATATCTAAATAGTGTGCGATGGATGATGTGAAATGGCGAATTTTATGCAATTTTTTGTAAAATAGGAGCCATTTATGAGGTTATTCATTATTGATTTTCGGGATTGAAATATTTTATTTCCAAGGTATTCCCGTCGAATGTGGCGTATGAGAACTTGTCGATCCAGTCGCCAAGTATTATTAAATGTGCGTTGCCGCTGCGTAGTTGCCTGTTTTCAACGATATGAAAGTGCCCAAATACGAAGTAGCTTACCTCGGGGTGCGTGACCGAATATTCTTCGACATATTTTATCATACCGCTGCAATCGGGCGATTCTGTTGTGGTTTTACATTTGTGTGACTGCCTGCTGTGGCTCGACCACCCGTGGGCAAACGGTATGGTCCACCGTGGGTGCACGGCTGCATACAGCCGCTGGCATAACTTGTTGCGGAACAGGGCGCGCAAGAAGCGGAATGTGCGTGAGTGCTTGCCCACGCCATCACCGTGGGCGAGGAAGAATTTTTGCCCCAGTATTTCGCAGGTGGCACTGCCGTCAATGACTTCAATGCCGAGTTCGTGAGGCAAGTAGTCGAATATCCAAATGTCGTGATTGCCGATGAACCAGCGTATCTTGACACCGGCATCACTCAGTTCTGCAAGTTTGCCAAAGAATCTCACATATCCCCGCGGCACCACGTATCGGTATTCATACCAATAGTCCAGAATGTCGCCCAACAAGTATAATTCCCCCATGTCGCCACGTACCGATTCGAGCCATTCGATGACGCGGCGTTCGGCTTTGTGTGTGTCGGCAATATAGCTTGCGCCAAGATGCAGGTCGGATATGAAGTATGCTTTCTTCTGCATGGTGTGTGTTGCGTGTGTGTGGGTGGTTACAGCAGCCCAAGTTCGAGCTTGGCTTCTTCGGTCATCATGTCTTGGTTCCATTCGGGCTCGAAGACGAGGCGCACGTCCACGCCCTTTACACCATCGATGCTTTCGAGCTTGGTGCGAATATCTTCCATCAGGAAGTCGGAGGCCGGGCAAGACGGGGCGGTCAACGTCATGTCGATGTTCACGTTGCCGTCATCTTCCACATCTATGCCGTATATAAGCCCCAAACTGTATATGTCGACCGGTATTTCGGGGTCGTATACTGTTTTTAGGAGCATCACGATTTTTTCTTCGATTTGTAATTTCGTATTTTCATCCATAACGGTCGCAAAATTAAGATAAATCGTGGTTATTTATTAAATTTGTCGTATGAAAAAAATAAAGAAATGGCTTTCGGGCTTGTCGTTTCGCACAGGTGTTATTGTGCTGGCTATGTGCATACCGTTCTATGTGTTGTCGGCAGTGCAGTTTCTGTTGCCAATCAGCATTGGTGCGAAAAGTGCGCTGTGGGTCGTGTTGTTCGGGCTTGCCAAGACCGCGCAATATGGCGGGCTGACTATACTGGGCGTGGACGGTTATCGTCGGCTGAAGGTGCAAATTGCCTCGTGGCGCAGGAACAAAACTTTTAAGAGCATGAATGAACAATGAATCTAAATAGTGAAGAGTTTGACAATTTACGGGACTTCCTCGATGCCGAGGCGGCGCGTATTAACAATGTCGGGTTTATTGCCAATGACCCGGTGCAGTTCCCGCGCAGGTTTGCAAGGTTGCAAGATGTGGAACTGGTAGCGTTTCTTTCGGCCACAATAGCATGGGGCAACCGTAAGATGATTTGCAATAATTGCGAAAAAATGTTGGCATTGATGGATAATAATCCCTTGGACTACGTTATGGATTGCGCATACGAGCAGTTGCCCGATGAGATGAATATTCACCGCACGTTTTTCGCACGTAATTTCAAGTATATGTTACGGGGATTCCGTGCCATATTCGGCAAGTTTGGTTCTTTGCATGATTTTGCAAGGCACTATGGCGTGGCCGAGAGCGAAGCTCCGTCGTGGAAACTTGTGGAAATGATGCAGCAACACTTCTGTGAAGCCAATGGTGGCAATACCGACTCGCAGTGCTTGCCGACAAAACTTGCCAATACCGCACTGAAACGCGTGAACATGGCTTTGCGTTGGCTTGTGCGCGACGATGGTATTGTGGACATGGGCGTGTGGAATGTCATCAGGCCGTCGCAGTTGTTTATACCGCTTGATGTGCATGTCGGAGACACGGCTCGTGCTCTGGGGCTTGTTGCAAGGAAAGCCAATGACCGTCGCACGGTGGAGGAACTGACGGGCATATTGCGGCAAATGCGTCCCGAAGATCCTGTTATATATGATTTTGCCTTGTTTGGTATCGGCATTGGCGACAAGTATCTTGCACCATGCGTGGAATGAATATTGGAGGCCTGGGCGCAGGTAAAATCAATAGTATGTATTATGAAATTCGATTATTCTGTGTAAATTTGCAAGTGCCTTTATAATGTTTTATGATAGAACGCATAATAATTGTCGATAGTGTTGATCCTGTGGTATTCTACGGGGTTAATAACGCCAATATACAATTAATACGCAACCTTTTCCCAAAGCTGCGCATTGCTGCCCGTGGGAGCATAATAAAAGTGATAGGCGACGATGCCGAGACGTCGATGTTTGAAGAAAAAATAAAGAAACTCGAAGAGTATTGTGTCAAGTATAATAAATTGCCTCAAGAGGTAATTATCGACATGGTGCGCGGCGAAGCCCCGCAAGAAGTGAAACTCGACGATGTGATAATATATGGCGTCAACGGGAAGCCCATCACCGGGCGCACCCCCAATCAGCAGCGGCTCGTGCGTGCGTTTGAAGAGAACGACCTTACGTTTGCCCTCGGTCCGGCCGGTACGGGCAAGACGTATGTGGCGATAGCACTTGCCGTCAGGGCGCTTAAGAGCCGTCAGGTGAAAAAGATAATATTGTCGCGTCCGGCAGTGGAGGCCGGAGAGAAACTCGGATTCCTGCCCGGCGATATGAAAGAGAAAATCGACCCGTATTTGCAGCCGTTGTATGATGCGCTCGAAGACATGATTCCTGCCATAAAACTAAAGGAATACATGGAGTCGAATGTCATACAGATTGCCCCGCTTGCATTTATGCGCGGACGCACGTTGAGCGATGCCGTGATAGTGCTCGATGAGGCGCAAAATACCACGACGCACCAGATAAAAATGTTCATGACCCGGCTCGGGCTGGGGTCGAAGATGATAATCACCGGTGATATTACGCAGATCGACTTGCCCCGCACCGTGACATCGGGACTTATACAGGCCTTGGGCATCCTAAAAGGAATACCGGGCATAGGGCGTGTGGAATTTGACCGCAAGGACATTGTAAGGCACAAACTTGTGCAGCGAATTGTCGAGGCTTATCAAAACTTTGACGATGAGCGTCGTGCCGCTGCAGTGGCTGCACGAAAAGAAGGAGAAGATATTAAACAAGAGAATGAATCACATAATCATAATTTATAATCATGACTAAGACTTTAACTCACACCGATTTTCACTTTCAAGGGCAAAAGAGCGTCTACCACGGGAAAGTGCGTGACGTTTATGATATCAATGACGATTTGTTGGTGATGATTGCCACCGACCGCATTTCGGCATTCGACGTTATTCTGCCTAAAGGCATACCGTTCAAAGGCCAGGTGCTTAACCAGATTGCTGCAACATTCCTTGATGCTACGGCCGATATTGTTCCGAACTGGAAACTTGCAACCCCCGATCCAATGGTGACTGTCGGGCTTAAGTGCGAAGGTTTCAGGGTTGAAATGATTATACGCGGCTATCTCACCGGAAGTGCATGGCGTGAGTATGCAGCCGGTTGCAGGGAATTGTGTGGCGTGAAACTGCCGGAAGGAATGCGTGAAAACGAAAAATTCCCGGAACCTATAATCACGCCTACGACAAAGGCCGATGCCGGACATGATGAAAACATATCGAAAGAAGAAATAATTGCGCAGGGCTTGGTGAGCCGTGAAGACTATGAACAGATGGAGCGTTATACTCGCGCATTGTTTGAACGTGGTTCGCAGATGGCTGCCGAGAAGGGCCTTATTTTGGTAGATACGAAATATGAGTTCGGCAAGCGCGATGGTAAAGTTATCCTTATAGACGAGATTCACACGCCCGATTCGTCTCGTTATTTCTACAGCGATGGTTACCAAGAGCGGTTTGAAAAAGGCGAGCCGCAAAAGCAGTTGTCAAAAGAATTTGTTCGCCAATGGCTCATCGACCATGATTTCATGGGCAAGCCCGGACAGGTGGTGCCGGAAATGACCGACGAGTATTGCCAATCGGTGTCGGCTCGTTACATAGAGCTGTATGAACACATAGTGGGCAAGAAATTTGTCCCGGCCGAGGAAGGTGATATAATGACTCGCATCGAAAAGAATGTTACTGAATATTTGTCGCGCTAAATGTGTGTGTGACGGTAAGTGTAACGTATATAATACAAACAGTATTTTTTGTAAAGGAAAGAAGGTTTGGAGCGTGATTGATGGCACGAAGCCGATATTTGGTTAGCTCCAAACCTTTTGTTTTATTTATACCGAATGGATTACGAGGCAGAGAAAATCAACCCATATAACGATACCGAAAGTAAGACGGGGCAGGTGCGGCAAATGTTTGATTCGATTGCGCCGGCATACGATTTTATGAATCGTGCAATGACGATGGGTATCGACAAGTGGTGGCGGCGGCAGGCTGTGAGAATGCTGGGGAAATATGCCCCGACGCGCATTCTTGATGTGGCGACCGGAACCGGCGACCTTGCAATCAAGTTGAGCAAAGAATTGCACCCGGCAGGCGGAATTGTGGGCATTGACTTGTCACAGGCAATGCTCGATGTCGCCGTGCAGAAGGTGCGGAAGGCGGGATTGCAGGACGACATAAAATTTGAGGTTGGGGATTGCTTGGCACTGGGATTCCCCGATGCAGCATTCGATGCCGTTACCGTGGCATACGGGGTGCGCAATTTCGAGCATCTTGAAAAAGGGTATGCCGAGATGTACAGGGTGCTTCGCCCGGGCGGCGTATTGTGTGTGGTGGAATTGTCAACGCCGGTAAATCCGGTTGCGAAGTTTTTTTATGACATCTATACACGTACATTGGTGCCGGCTGCAGGCAGGATGGTTTCGCACGACCGCCGGGCTTATAGCTATCTGCCCGAGAGTATTGCGGCTGTTCCGCAAGGCGATGAAATGTGTGCCATTATGCGTCGCGTGGGATTCGCCGATTGTATGTTCCGCCGCATGACTTTTGGTACTTGTACCATTTATATGGGGCAAAAGGCGTGAAAGCGCAATGCCGCGATAGGTTAAGTGCCGCGTAAAAATGTGCGAGCCCATTTTTTTGCATTGCGCTCGACTTTCGCTATATTT
>CALUMZ010000030.1 GCA_944321865.1 uncultured Muribaculaceae bacterium | reverse complement strand
AACGCGAATGATAGAAGACGACAAAATAGACCATATTCGTCATGTTTGTTCCTGAAAAACTGTACAACTGTGTTTTCGGACTGACCCCGATTTTGGGGTACGCAAGCTTTTTTTGTATGTATGTCAAGCGGAAAAAGAATCGCTCAGGAACGACCAGTATTGTTGTTGCAGAAAAAAGTTCCGGAAATTACAAGGAACTTATAACAATCGGCGTAGCCAAGAGCCCCGAAGATATTGACAGTCTCATGTCCGAGGCACGTGAATGGATAGAGTGGGAACAAAAGCGGCGGTAGCCCCGTTTGGACCTGTTCGGCGAGGTGCGTGCCGCATACCACAACCTGTGGCACGTGGAAAGAGCTTTCCGCATATCAAAATAGAAGATCGAGATACGCCCCATGTTCCACTTCACCCGCCGCAGGATAGAGGCACACGTATGCATCTGCTTTGTGGCACTGAAAGTTTAAAAGGAACTGGAAAGAAACAATCCAAAATCAACATGAGCATCGACAAGGTGCTGGCTCTTACGCAAACCGTCGTAACAATACAGATAACATTGCCAAAAAACAAGCAAGTAATCAACCGGACAATGCTCATGAAACGCCACCAACGCATCGCTCCACTTTTCTCAGATGATTTTTTGGGTACGCATTGACGAAGTCAGGAAAAAATAAAAATTGCCTTAATGACTAAACAGGTTCTATATCTTCAATTTTAGGTGCTATTTGTAATAACGGAATTCCATCGATTTTGAGGTTCTCGACAAGCTCCATTGGATTTTCAAATACTTCCTTCCTCAAAGAAAAGTTCTCATCGGTTAAAATGCCATACCCCTCATTGAGAAGGTAATATTTTTCCCCTTTGTAAGTAAACTTTACATCATACCCCATTACGACGTAATCGTAAAGCAATACACCCTCGCCCTTTGACGGGTATCCATAATAGGTCTCACTATACGTTTTTTTATCGGGCGGATAGCGGCGATTGAAAGGAAACCCAAACAAATCATATCCAATATAGTCTCTCGGATCATTTTCAGGTGTAATCTTAATTTTCATAATTGTATGTGTCCATTTTTAATTTTTAAAGCAAGAGATACATCCTGTAAAATGACCAAAGAAAGAGCTTTGTGCATATGATTATTTCGCTGTTAATGATTCTCGTTCAAGCCGGTTACTTCTTTGCCGGGGTGAAATGGTAGCGGCCTTTGTGTCGGGTTATTTTGCCGTATTGGATGGCGCGGCGGGGGCAACGGTGTATGCAGCCGAGGCACATTGCGCAATTGCCATGCCAGCGGGGCGTGCCGTCGGCCGTCGCGAGCGTGATGTTGTGCATGGGGCATTGCGCCACGCAAGCACCGCATGAATTGCACAGCGATGCGTCGGCCGTGAAATGCTTGTCGCTCATCATGAACCGCACGAACAGCGGGCGAATCACTCTCGACTTCAGCCATTTGTAACGGCCTGTAACGACATCTGTCACAGCACGTTTGTCGGCCAACATGCCGGCAATCTCGGCGATGCGCGGCGTGGCCTTTTGCAACTTGTCGTGCTCGAGTGTGGCAGGGTCGGTGTCGAAGCCGGGCAGCAGTATGTAGTTGTTGGGCATTTGCACCGAAAATGCGGCGACGAGGTCGATATATCCGAGAGCCTTGGAAAAAATATCGACCGCCAGCCCCACATCGTCGCCGCATGTTGTAACCATGTAACAGTAGGTGGTGCCTTTCGCGTAGCCATTGATGTGCCACCGCTTTACGAAGTCGAGCACCACCGGTGGCGGGCCCCAAGAGTAGGTGGGGAATACCCAACCGATGCTTTCGCCCTCGGTCAGGGTGTGTCTGAAATTACCTTGACTAAGAGCGTCGGCTATGTCGATTAGACGATCGCCAAGCCTGTTGGCAAGCTCCTTGGCTGCCCACAGGCTGTTGCCGGTACCTGAAAACCAGTATATCATTTCCTCTCTGAGTGTGATTATTTATGCAACTTCACGAGTGTGGCACCGAAACCGTATTCGCGGAAACTTGCATCCTGAGCCTCGCATCGCGGATATTTGCGCCGCAGCTCGTCGAGCAGAGCCTTGCGCAGCACCCCTTCACCCTTGCCGTGAATGAACACCACCCTTGCTCCCGGCTTGCCGATGTTCTCGTCCATCACTTTGCGGAAGCGGTCGAGTTGCACTTCGAGCATGTCGCGGTTTGACAGTCCGGCTGTTGTGTCGAGCAGTTCGTCTATGTGCAAGTCGCACTCTATTATGCCGTTTTTCTCCTTTTCGTGCTTCTGCACCGGTTTTCGTGTCGGTCGGTCGGCACGTCGCTTCTCTTGCATGGCGCGTTCGAGGTCGGCACTGTCTATGACAGGCATTCGTGCCGGAGTGTCGTTGCGCACAATGTCGAGAGCTATGACAGGCGTGTCGAAGTATTCATTGTCGTGGAAGCAGTGCAGCTTGTAGAACTTGGTAGTGTCGAGGCGGTGCTCCACAAGAGCGGGATTTTTGAGCTTGAATGTTTTCCCGTCTTTGAATGCCACATACTGCACGGCCACACGCGACATCGTTGCAAGCCGTGCCGAGTCAAATTCTTCTATCAGCACCTGTATGTTGGGTTCCACAATGCCGTGGCTCCAAGTGGTCCACTCCCCGTCGGCATCGCCGCGAGTCATGTAGGAGTAATACAGGTAGTAGTTGCTGTCGTTCACAAGGTAGGCATAGAATGTGGTGGTGTTGAGGTGCTTGATTTCTTTTGGCTCGTAAGCCAATGTGATGTTCAGCTTGTCGCCACCTTCGGTTTCTTCCACTACCGGGGCTTTGGGGGCGGGTTTCGGCTCCTCCTTGCTCGGAGCCGGAATCACAGGGCGGTCGTAAGCCGTTTTTTTTGCTTTGGCCTCGTCAACCACCACGCATTCGCGCAGCAAGATGGGTTGTTCAAATCCGTCCTCGTCTTCCACGTAAGCCACGTTCCCCTCTATCCTTGAAATGCGTCCCCCTCCCGTGGAGTTGAGGAACCGCACAATATCGTTAACCTTTGCCATGATTTCTCGTTAATTGTTTTCCAAGGGCAAAATTACAAAATTCCGCGGCGAAACGCAATTCAATCCACCAATTGCCCCACCCACGTTGCTTGTGTTGCGGCTATATGTCTTCCGTTAGTTCCCAATAGCCGGATTTGTTGCTTCCGTGTCGGCGTATAATGCCCAGTGTGCGCAACAGCGCGATGTGCTTCCGTACCGTTCTGTCTGAAATCCCTATGTGGTTGGCTATTCCGGCTGCGGTTGCATACGGGTTTTCAATTATATGTGCAAGAATTTCCCATGCGGTGCCGGTGAGGTCAGGATAAAGTTCTTTCAATTTATTAGGAAGTTTATTAGGAAGTTTATTAGGAAGTTTGTTAGGAAGTTCGTTTTGAAGTGGCATCCCTTGGTATTTTCTCGAGGGGTGTGTCAAAATGCGGACTTGCCCCGTAGGAGGTGTATAAAAAATATCATTTCAATGTGGCATTAGAGGGTGTATCAAAATGAAAACGGAGGGCGGCGAAGCCGTCCAATGTGCATAACCGACGGTGCAGCGACCATCGGGAGCAAACCGTCGGAGGAATGAGCAGCCACACAAATCGGCCTCGCGAGAGGTCGAATAATTCACTGTCGTACAACCTATTCGACCTCTCACGAGGCCGTCGGGTAGGTAGACATGCAACGTCCGCAGGTTCGGCTACGCCTCACGCAGCGGTTATGCACATTGGACGGCTCTGCCGCCCGCACACAATTTTGATACATTCTCTACAACCGGGTCGGCAAATTGTTGATATTTAATATCTTATGTGCTGTTGTCGGCATTGAGACGCGGTACGCCACGTCTCACAACATCAATGGTAGAATTTCGATACACCCCTTACAAATAACGTTGTGCAAAATATTGAATATCAAGTAAATTATACAATAATCAGGTTGTAAAGATGCAAAATTTTGCACCTCTACGGTCTCAATGCCGCAAAAATGACGCTTTGATACACCCTCTACTTAATTTGCACTATCTTTAGATAAGGCAAGCGGCACCTCGGCAATGCGAAAAAACATGCAAGCACGGTTTTTTGAGCCGCCATGATATGTCGGCTCTACATAATTTGCACTATCTTTGTAAATGTAAATTTACGCGATGTGGAGACGAGGTGCGCCGCGTCTCCACGGATGTGGTTTGCGTAATAAAAGAAAACAGAAATAGGAGATGAACGAAGCCAGTTTGAGCCAATTATATCTTAAGGACACGGCATTCCAAAACTTGATGCAGAAGCGCGTGTTCAACGTGTTGCTCATTGCCTCGCCTTACGATGCGTTTATGATTGAAGAGGATGGCCGCGTCGAGGAGCAATTGTTTTTTGAATATGCCGCCCTTAACCTTAGTTCGCCGCCGCGTGTGACGCAAGTGCGCAATTATGCCGCCGCGATCGAAAAACTGGCCGAGAAGCATTTCGACTTGATTATAGCCATACCGAATGTCGACATCAGCGAGACGTTTGTCAACGCAAAGGTGATAAAGGGGCTTTACCCCGATGTGCCGTTTGTGGTGCTGACGCCGTTTTCGCGCGAGGTGTCGCAGCGGCTTGCCAACGAGGACTTCAGCGGCGTTGATTACGTGTTCAGCTGGCTCGGCAATGTCGACTTGCTGCTTGCAATAATCAAGCTGCTCGAAGACAAACTTAATGCCGACAACGACGTGAACGTCGTCGGGGTGCAGATGATATTGCTTGTGGAAGACTCGGTGAGATTCTTGTCGACTATTTTGCCAACGTTGTATAAGTTCCTGTTGCGGCAATCATTGATATTTTCGACCGAGGCTTTAAACGAGCACGAGCAGATGATGCGAATGCGCGGGCGGCCAAAGATTATGGTTGCGCGCGACTATGAGGAGGCCGTGCAGATATACGAAAAATATCAGAAGAACATACTTGGCGTGGTCTCGGATATTTCGTTTAAGCACGGCGGGGTGAAGGATCCTAATGCAGGTCTTGAGTTTGCCCGGGAATTGAGGTCGCGCGACCCGTTCCTGCCCATAATAATGGAATCGAGTGAGATAAGCAACGAAGCCGCGGCCCGGGAAATGGGTTGTGCCTTTATCAACAAGAACTCAAAGCAGTTGCCCTCGGAACTGGGCAATGCGTTGCGCAAATACTTCGGCTTCGGAGACTTCATAATACGCGACCCCAAGACGGGCAAGGAGATATTGCGCATAAAGGACTTGAAAGATCTTCAAAAGCACATTTTCGATATTCCCGACGAGTCGCTCCTTTACCATGCCAGCTACAACGATATTTCGCGGTGGCTTTACAGCCGAGCCATGTTCCCAATTGCCGAGGTGGTGAAGATGCACCGTTTCAAGGACATTAGCGAGGCTCCGGCGGTGCGGCAATTGTTTTTCGACCTTATAGTCAAGTACCGCAGAATGAAAAACCGTGGCGTGGTTGCCGTGTTCCACAAGGAACGATTTGACCATTACTCTAATTTCGCGCGCATCGGCGAGGGGTCGCTTGGCGGTAAAGGCCGGGGACTTGCTTTTATCGACTCGATTATAAAAAAGAGCGGTATATTCGATAATCTCGATGGTGTGGGAGTGTCGATTCCAAGGACCGTGGTATTGTGTACCGACATTTTTGACGAGTTCATGGAGAATAATAATCTTGACCCTGCCGCATTGTCTGAGATGACAGACGATGAAATATTAAAGACGTTTGTCGACGCGAAGTTGCCGCAGTGGCTCAAAGATGATTTCACCGCGCTGTTTGAAGTGGTCGACAAGCCGCTTGCCATACGCAGCTCGAGTCTGCTTGAAGACAGCCATTACCAACCGTTTGCGGGAATCTACTCTACTTATATGATTCCGCATTCCGACGACAAGGACGAAATGATGCGCCAATTGCTTGCGGCAATAAAGAGTGTTTATGCGTCGGTGTTCTATGCCGACAGTCGTGCTTACATGGCGGCCACGCGCAATGTCATCGACCAAGAAAAGATGGCGGTTATCATTCAGGAAGTCGTCGGCAAGCAATATGGCGACGTGTATTTCCCGTCGTTTGCCGGCGTGGGGCGTTCTCTCAACTATTATCCCATCAACGACGAGCAACCCGAGGACGGCGTGGCAGAGGTTGCCGTAGGTCTTGGCAAGTACATTGTCGATGGCGGACTGTCATTGCGTTTCTCCCCGCGGCATCCCGACAAGGTATTGCAGACGAGTATGCTCGATCTTGCTCTGCGTGATACACAGACGCGCTTTTATGCCCTTGACCTGAATTGCGACTCCACGCGCGTATTCAGTGTGGACGACGGGTTCAACATCAAGAAGATGCGCATTCAAGACATGGCCGGCACGGGTGCGTTGCGTTACATGGTATCGACGTATGACGTAAACGATGGCATCTTGCGTGACCATGATTCGGGACCGGGACGGCGTGTGGTGACGTTTGCCAACATTTTGCAACATGATGCCTTTCCGCTTGCCCGGGCAATAGACTTGATGCTTACCGAGGGACAGAAGGCCATGGGACGCCCGGTGGAAATAGAATTTGCCGGAATGATAGGCAATGATGGCAGCCCCATGTCGGGAGAAAAAGGACAGATATACTGGTTGCAGATTCGTCCCATAGTCGACCGCAAGGAGATGCTCGACGAGAAGATTCTCGAGGCTGCCGATGGCGACCTCATACTCAAGAGCCGCACGGCACTGGGGCATGGCATGACCGATAATATAACAAGTATCGTAGTGGTGAAGGAAGAAGAATTTTCCATGTTCAACAATTCCTTGATTGCTCGTGAAATAGAGAAAATCAACCGTGGCTTTACCGAGCGTGGAGAGGGATACATACTCATTGGCCCCGGGCGATGGGGATCGAGCGACCCTGCGCTGGGTATACCGGTAAAATGGCCTCATATATCGTCGGCAAAGTTGATTGTGGAAACTTCGATGGCCGGAAATCGCATCGAGCCAAGCCAAGGCACGCATTTTTTCCAGAACTTGACCTCCTTTGGGGTGGGATATTTCACCGTCGGGGCTCCCGACGACGGAAGTGTGTGGGACAAGGCTTATATAGATTCTCTTGTGCCGGTATCGGAAAGCCGATTTGTGAAGGTGCTGCATTTCGACGAACATCTCACGGTGGCGATAAACGGGCGCAAGAGCCTTGGGATTGTACTCAAGCCGGGAGTGAAGATTGATGACAATGCCGATGATGCGCACGTGGCTTGCGCCGATGATATTTTTGATACGAATCAATAAACGAAACAACAATAGAATATAATATATATGGCTTTTTTCAGAAAGTTGAGGGCTGCTTTCGGGTTTGGTGACGACGAGAGCGAGGAAGAATTGAATGAGAAATTTTTGCCATACGAGGCGCAACATCGCACGCCCTATATTAACCCTTTTAAAAAAGAAGAGGAAGAAGAAAGAATTATGGAATCTCAAGGAGAAGAAGATATTGCCGTTTCAAGCGGAGCCGCGGTTGTTAAAAATGGAGTGGACGAGTTGCCGATAGAGATGTATAACGGCGTATTATCGATAATAAATTCCACAATTCCCACTTTTGTCAGGGAATGCCTTGATGTGGAGGCCGAGAAGCGTGCCATAGCAAAAGCATTGGGCCCGCACATAAAAGGTGCAATAGAGAAGGCTCGCAAGCAAATTGAAGAGAATGCACAGCGCAAGTGGGACAGCGAACGTGCCGAGATGTCGGCACGGGTGGAACAGGCCGAGTTGGCAGGCAAAGAGGCTGCCGAGCGTGCCGAACAAGACAGGGCAAAGGTGATGTCGGCCGATGCGCAACGCAAAGCAGTGACTGAGCGTTGCCGGACATTGGAAAACCGTGTGGCTGAGCTTGAAGCCGAGCGGGAACAATTCGACCTTGAAAACAAGAGCCTTATCAACAAGGTGAAAGTGGCTCAGGTCCATGCCGATGATGCCGCACATTATCGGGAAGAGGCCGAAGACTTGCGCAAACAGATTGCCGAATTGAAAGAAAAATCTGCATCGGAAGTTAATGCCGAAGCCGAATCGCGGTGGAGCGACGAAGTGGCCCGGTTGCAACAGGAGATTGCTGCAAAAGATGCCGATATCGACACTTTGACGAAGAAGGAACAAGAAACGGCCACGGAGCTTGCTGCCGTGCGTGAGGAGCTTAACGAGGCATTGGCCACGCTTGATATAGCCAACGAGGTGCAGATGCAGGTCGACAAATTGAGCGACCAAATAAAGGCTCGCGATGCCAAAATAACCGAAATGCGCGAACAGTGGAACAAGAAAGAGGCCGAGGCGGCAAAAAGCTATAATGAAGTGAACAATGCCAACCTCGACTTGAAACTGAAATACGACTTGCTCCGTACCGAGGCTCAGAAGTTGCGCGATGCCGTGGCCAATGCCGACAAGGACAAGGAGGAGGCTCTTGCCGAATTGCAAGAACATCTGCTGAAGTCAGAAAAGGAGAATGAGATTCTGCGTCATAGCATTGAGGCTCAGAAGAAAGAAGCCGAATCGGTTCAAGCGCAAGCGTCGGCTGCCGAGAAGGCAAGAGAAGAGCGTTCGGAGGACATGAAAAAGCAGCTTGAGGCTGCCGCCATGCTCATCGAGCGTCGCGACGAGACGATAAAGCAGCTGAATGAGAAAATCAACAGCTTGATGGGTGAAATTTCGTTTGCACGTGTCTCGGAGAGTGAAAGCCGGTTGAAGATAAAACAACTTTCCGCCGAGGTGGAAAACGAGCGGTCACGTGCCAATGAACTCGCCGCCAAACTTGAATCGGCGGCTGCCGTGAATGCCGCCACGGAGCAAGAACGCCTGCAGGAAGACGTTGCGGCCACCACATTGCCTGCCGGGCAGGATGAAGAAAGCGTGGCCGTAGCCGACGATGAATATGCAAAGCCCGAACCCGAGTTGGAAGAAGCGGTGAACCATGTGTTTAAAATTGAGTTGCACGATGCCGCACTTTCACCTGCAATCGAGGATAATGAAACCGAAGATAGCTCGGAAACGACCGGTATGGAGGATGAAGTTGCCGTTACTGAGACGAATGACGGGCTGCAAGATGCAGTATTGCCCATCGACAACACGGTGCGACCTGTGGAACCGGCAGCCGACCCAATGATTCCGTCGGGCAATGACTTGCTTAACGATGACGGTAGCATCGACACTGCATTTGCGACTTCGGGCAACGATATTCCGGCACTCGACGATGACATAGAATGGCTTATGCCTACCGCCGCCACCGAACCTGCCGATGCCGCCGGGGAAACACTGCCTGATGTCGGGGAAGCCGGGAATGATGCCGAAAAAGCAGATATTGCCAAAGAAGAGCCACGCCAACAGCAAATGTCACTATTCTGAAATAAATGGCAGGCACCTGTAAATTTGGCAAATTCCGGCTGCGGAGCTGCCGAACTATGCTTAACCTCGCGGTGGAGCGACCGATAGGGAGCGTAACCCGAGGATAAGAGCACCCCTACAAAGCACGGCTTCGGAGATGCCGAACACGAGCCTATTACGGCCGGATAGTGCGACATCTCCGAAGCCGTTACTATGCCTTGAGGGTCAGCCGGGCTTTTGACCGGCACATAATTCCGAATGTATAATATAATAAACGCACCAATGTTTCCCAACATCGGTGCGTTTAAAACCTTAAAAATCTAATCCTATGAAAAAACTTGTCCAAAATTACTACATATTTACTCTATAGCCAAAAACTACTCTCGAAAAATATGTAAATTAATGAAACGGATATTAAACGACATGGCATTGTGTGCATAAACCATGTTGTGAGTATGTGTGATTTTTGGATGTTAAAATATTGAGCATCAGCTGTGTATGCTGAAATGTGTTTCGCCGTGATGCCGAAAGACGCTTATGGCCTGACTATGCGGAACATTTATGCGCATTGAGGAAAAACAGACCACCTTGTTAGGCATCGTTATGTTGCCTGCAAGGTGGTCTGTGGTTTCGTCATTGCCTGAATGCGCGTCAGATGCTGTTGCGGCGGCGTAGTACATACCACATCGACGGGTCGAAGCGGGGGAGTGCCACCACTTGCACGTCTTTTGCCCGGTCGCTCAGTGTGTTTTCCCCTTTGCCGACTGTTACCCCACGATTCTCGAGTGCATTGCGCATTTCACCGACAGCCACGTCGGGAGTATTGTTGTCGTGGCTCAGGTGGCACAGGAAAACGTATCTCAATTCGGGCGTATAATTGTCGGCGACAAATTGTGCGGCGACCTTGTTGTCAAGATGCCCCTTTGTGTCGCGTATACGAGCTTTCAAGTATTCTTTGTATGGCCCGTTGGTGAGCATTGTGTCATCATAGTTCGACTCTATCATCAGGTAATTGGCCTGTTTCATGTAGAAGTCGGCGCGGTCGGTTATGTAGCCCATGTCGGTAGCGACAACAAATTTGTTTTCGGCATATTCGATTAAGAAACCTGAATTGTCGCTCCCGTCGTGGGAAACTTCAAATGCCGTCAGTGTCATGCCTGCCAGCGTGAATGGTATTTCCTTGAAAATGGCCTCGTGGTAGTCTTTGATGCGGCGCGAGATATTATGGCGGCGCAGTATGCCGTTAAGGGTGCGTGGTGTGCAATATATGCGTATGTGCCGATAGCGGCGTGAAATCTGGTATACATATCGCACGTGGTCGCCGTGGTCGTGAGTGAGGCATACCCCTTTTACCATGTCGGGCGATATTCCGTTGAGGGCGAGTGTGTCAAACACTTTTTTTGCGTCAACGCCGGCATCTATCAGTATGCCTGCCGTTTCCGAGCCTATGTATGCGCAATTGCCACTACTGCCACTGCCAAAACTGATAAATCGCAAGGCTCCATCGGTTGTTGTTGCCGGCGTCGGCTTGCTTGTCAAGGGGGTGTCAGGGTTTGTGACGAATTCGGGGTCGTTGTCGGTTGCCGGCGATACCTCTAATTCGCTTTCAAAATCCCCGCTGTCGAAGATTATAGATTGCTGACGGGTGTTTTTAATGTATTTTTTAGACATTTCTTACTTATATAACAAGAATATAGTGGGAACTTTGTCGTAATCATATTTCGAGCGTCCCCACTGCTCGATTGTACGTGTTATTATGCTTTCGTTGTCGCTTGTGATATTGCTTGCAACGCACAAGCGCAAGCGGCGCGGCAACGACTTTATAAGCTCGGCCAGCAACTTGTTGTTTCGGTAAGGGGTTTCTATGAATATTTGAGTCTGGTCGAGTGTGCCGATGCTTTGTTCCATGCTGCGCAACTTACGTTGCCGTTCGCCCGGCTCGATGGGCAGGTATCCCACAAATGCAAAGCTCTGCCCGTTGAATCCCGAAGCCATGAGCGACATTATTATGCTCGACGGCCCGACGAGGGGTATGACTTTGTGCCCTTCGCGTTGTGCCACGGCAACAACGTCGGCACCCGGGTCGGCTATTGCCGGGCAACCTGCTTCAGAGATTACGCCCATCGGCTCGCCTTGACGCAGCGGCGCAAGCATTTCGCTCACCTCCTCGGGGCGCGTGTGCCTGTTAAGGGTGCTGAATGTGAGTGAATCTATGTCGATTGAACTGTCGCACTTCTTCAAGAAACGGCGTGCCGACCTCACATTTTCCACTATGTAATGGCGTATGCCGCTTACTATGGCAATGTTGCGCCCGGGCAGCACATCATGAATATCGCCGTCGCTTAATGGTACGGGTATCAAGTATAAAGCAGTTTCAAGCATTATCGAACATGAAATTTAACTTACAAAGTTATAATAAGAAGCTGTCAGATAAAATAGCGCGGTTTTAATTTTAACAAAAAATATGCAGCCCGGCGGGGGAGCCGGGCTGCATGGTGATGGTGTGTGGTGCGCCGGTGGCGGCACACACTACTTCTTGATGACTTTCTCCACGGCTTCGTTGCCGTCGGTAGTCTTTATGCGCAATATGTACAGTCCTGCCGGGAGTGAACCGATGCCGATTTGCGTGATTCCATGTTGCGAGATTCCTCTCACCAATGCGCCGCGCGAGTCGTAGAGCCACAGTTGCACTATGTCGCTCGATGCCGACATGTGAAGTACGTCGTCGACCGGTTGCGGCCATACCCGCAGTGACATGTCGGCTGTTGTGGCATCGTCGATGCCGCTCGGCTTGTCGATGGGTTCGATGTACAATTGTATGGTGGCACTTGTGCCGCTTCCGTCGGTAGCTTCGGCTTTAACAGTGACATATCCGCCGGTGTTGTTGGGCAATGCGGTCACCACTCCGTAGCTGTTAACTGTGGCAAGTTGTTCGCCGTCGGCCATGCTCCATGTCACGCGTTGATAGGCGGCCGAGACGGGCAGCACTTCGGCATAGAGGTATGCGGCGGGAGTTTCCTCGTTGAGCGTGGTGTTGCCTTGCAGCGACACTATGCGCAGGTCGGTAACGTAGTCGATGCTTGTCGCGTTGCCGGCATATACCACATTGCTGCGCGTCGCGGCTTCCTGCGGCTCGGCGAGCGGTCTTGCCGATTTTGCTGAGGCAGTAGCGGCCGGTATCAATTCGAGCGCGTAGTATTGCAGCGAACCGGGTGCCATGTCGACGAAGCTCGTCGCCGAACCGGCAAGCACTGCAATCTCCTGCAATGCGTCGGGCGACTGTCCGCGCATGATGCGGTAAGATTCAATGTCGCGACCCTCATAGGGATTCCATATCAGGTTATAGCTACCTTCGGCAATGCCGCGGTTGATGGTGAGCAGCACCGTCCGGTGCGGGTCGCTCATGGGGCTTGTCTCGCCCGAGGCAAGCGTCATTGCAAGTGCGTAACGCTCGCTGCGCACGCGGTTGTCCGATGTCATGTCGGCAAATCGTCCCGCCGACTTTGCCACACGTCCTATCTCGATGAAGTCGTTGAGCACCGAGCCTTCTTTGTATACAATCACTTCGTTGCAAGCTGCCGGCAATGCCGTTGCATCCCATGTAACCACGTTGCGGTTCCCCTCATTTTCGACCATTACTATTGACGGAGCCTCGATTTCGGGCAGCACGGTCAGATCGATGTAACGTTCCTGCGTGTTGCCGTCGATGGTGGCATATAGTGTGAGGCGGCGCGATGTGAGTTCGGGGTGTCCGATAATGCGTGCTGTGCCTGTCGGCTCGCCTGCCACGGTGTTTATTTCAAGGTCTTCGCCCGGGTTGACTTCGCCCTCCAGTTCCCAACGCAGCGTGGCACTCTTGGGAATCTCGCGCATTGTGATTTCAAACGGAGAGTTGAAATACACCTCGTCGGGCAAGTCGATATTCACATCCCACCAACGGTTGACACCAATGCCTATTTCAGACTTCACCCCGGCGACGGTAACGCTGACAGTCTTGTCGCCGAATTCGTTCCACGATACATGGTAGGGTCCCCACGAGCTGCCGCTCGACACGGTGCCGCCATCGAAGTCCCACACGGGCTCGGCACCCTCGTCGCGCGTTCCAACATAATCGATTATGGCCGTTTGCCCCACGGTCACCATTGCCGGTGCACTGATGCGCGGTGCAGTTTCCACCTTTACCGTGACAGGTGCCGAGAAGTCGGACGTTTCGCCCCACAGGTCAATGGTTTGCACCTGCACCTCATATTCACCTGCGGGCAGTCGGTCGATGGGAATGTCAAACTGCGTTGCGCGCGGGAAGTGGTACGTGCAATTCCAGTTGCCATAATTATTGGGCATATATTGGCCGCCCGAGTACGGCCCGGTGGCGTTGTTGCCACCGTTGAGCGGAGAAATGATGTAACTGTCGTCACCGGTTGCACCTTTACGCTTTACCGACAGGTTGTAGCGCAGCTTCTTTGTCGGCGTTTCGGCATCGGTGGCGGCACTCCACTCTATGTGAAGCCCTGTTTCGGTCTGCCGTGCGGCAACTGTCGCAGGCGCGGCAGGACGGGTGTTGGTGATAGTGGTCTGGTTGTCGGCAATGTCTTCGTTGGTACTGTAACTTACATCTACATAGGCAATTGGAGGCTTGCCCGACTCGATATTTCTTAAAACTATGGCATATTTCCCGCCGGAGCTGGCCACTTCCCATGTTTCGGAAATGAAGCCTTGCCGATAGCTCGTGGGTGAATCGACGTAGACGGCATATATTGCCCTCTTGTCCTGCCGCGAGGCATCGTAGGTGGTTATGAGGATATCCTCATACCCGTTGTTGTCGAGGTCGTAAAGCGAATAATTGAAATAGTCCCCCTCATATCCTCCGCTTTGGGTGAACGGAAGCCCCGTTTCGATGGTATAACCGGCGACAAAGCGTTGGTTGGCATCATTTTTCAGTACTTTCATTGCGCCGTTTTCTGCACAATAAAGGATGTCGTAGTAGCCGTCATTGTCAAAGTCGATGATTGCCGGATTTCCAATATCGGTCTTTGCCACCGGGGCCTCGAACGGCACTTCGATAAGTTCAAATTCAACGTTCCCCATGTTGCGGAACACTTGGAGCATTTTGTAATCGCTGCCGTCGTTGGTCAAATAGTATATGTCAAGCAACCCGTCACCGTCCCAGTCAAACACGTTTTCACACGGCATGTATCGCGATTTGTCTTCGATACGTGTGAATGTGCCGTCGCCGTTATTGGTATATATGGCGCCTGAAATGCCGTTAGTGACAAAATCCACAAGGCCGTCGTTGTTCATGTCGGCTTTCATCTGAATGTTTGGCTTGTTGCTGTCGCATAAGGCATCCAAATTCGACTTTTTCGAGAAGCTGCCGTTGCCGCTGTTAAGCAGCACTCCATATTCGTCGCCTGCGTAATTGCCATACAGCAAGTCGGCCAACCCGTCCATGTTCCAGTCAATCCACACCGAGTTGTCAAAATCGAGCCCTTGGTTGAATATCCCTTTGGCCTTGCTGAATGTGCCGTTGCCGTCGTTGTGGTACAGGCCGCTGTCTTCAAATTGCCCGGGCAGGGCATAGTCAACCAGCCCGTCGTTGTCGTAGTCGAAGAATTGGTGGTCATATTCGTTGTAGAATATGCCATGTTCCGTGATTCGCGCGAAATGGTTATCCATCACGTTCACCGTCTGCCGCGCCGTGGCTTGTGTGCCGTCGGCGGCAGTCACGGTGTGGACGATGGTCTTTTCTCCCGCTTTGTCCCATTTCACGGTCAGCAGCCCATTGCCGTTGTCGCTTACAGTCGAGCCGCCGTCTAGCTGCCACGAGTGGGTCATGCCGTTGCTTGCGGTGTAGTGAATATCGAGCGTACCGGTGGTGCAGGTTTGTGTAGCCGCCGGGGTAAAGTCAACGGGAATGTAAGAATGATTGAAGCTCACTTCCTCGCTCCATGCCGATCCGGCATGGTTGGGGTCGATGGCCTGTACGCTCACATAGTATGTACCTGCCGGCCATGAGCGCAAGTCGAGGCTCTTTTCGAGGCTGCTGCCTGCGTTGCCGTCCATGAAGTTGCGGCGGGTGCCATCGGGCAGCGCATGGCCGTCAACCATGTCGCAACCGCCCGGTGTCGAGCCGATGCGCACGGCGTAGGTCAGGTCCTTGCTGCTCGACAGTTTGTCGGAGGCTTCACTCCATGAAACCTTCAGGCTGCCGTCGGCGGCATTGTAGTTCACCGCCGGGCGTGCCGGAGCCGTCGGAGCGGCATTGACGGCGGAGGTGACTTTGTACACCGATTGCCCTCCGTCGAAGAAATTGGAAATATGCTTGTGCGAAACCCATATCTCGATGCAACCGTCACCGTCCAAGTCTTCAGCCTCGACGGTGTAATTTTCTATGTCGTCGGGAAAGCGGAGGATGTCCGATTGTGTTTCGACAGTGTACAGCACTTCGGCATCGCCAAGCGTGAACCCTGCACCGCCGCGGCGCACCGACACGTTGTAGCTGTAAAGCGTTCTCCACCCGTCTTGCCGCGAGCTGACATATTCAAGCAGTAGCAAGTCGTAATACCCGTCATTGTCGATGTCGCGGCAGGTGGAATAGATGTAATTCTTTTCGACATAGTCCTCGTGTGAGGTGAAATTGCCCTTGCCGTCGTTTTCGTAGAAGAGCGTGTAGCTCGTCGTTCCGTCGGTGTTATATGCACTGAAGGTGACAAGGATGTCAACGTCGCCGTCACGGTCGAAGTCGTAGCACCACACCGGCGAGTCGGCGGCGAGGTTATCCATGAGGTCGGTAGTCTCAAATTCGCCTCCGCCGCGGTAAATAAGCGTTTTGACCACACCTTGGTCGCCGCCATACACCACATAGTCGGCAATGCCGTCGTTGTTCAGGTCGCGCACACTGACTGCTCCTCCGACTGTCGATACCACATATTTCCCCTCGGGCGTGCCATAGTAGATGGTGCCTGTGGCAGCCTCCACAAGGTCGGCATAGCCGTCGCCGTTAAGGTCGATTGCCATGTCGGGCAATGACGACGGCACGGGGTCGGAAGATGGTTCGAGCGCAGCACCGGTGAGTATTGCCCACGGGTCTGGCCCGAGCGGCTTGTTGACCGCCGATGCCTGCTGCATCTCCATCCACGATGCGGCATCAAACTCGCCTTGGTACTGCTCGTATGCTACCGGCATCATCTGCGCCGACTGCATCGAGCCGTCGGGCATGTAGCGGTGCAAAACGACGTACTGTCCCGGTTTCTCTTCGGCGAGGTCGGCACGGCCGTTGCGGTCGAAGTCGAAATTGTTGAACAGTACCATCGACAGCTGATCGTAGCCGCCGGCCCGGCTTATTGCCGCCCATTGCAGGTTGCCGCTGCCCCTTTCGGATGCGAATATACCCACGTCGGGCACACCGTCGCCGTTAACGTCGTCGATGCCGGTGATATAGGCATAATGCGGGCTGTAACTTTCGTCGAGCGCAAACGTGCCGCCGCCGGGGGCAAAACCGGCGGAATAGCCGTCATGAAAATACAGGGTGGAAGTGTTTGAGGTGTTTTCGTTGCCAAAGCATGAAACAAATCCTTTCTCGCCTGTGCCGGTGAAGTCGTAGAATGCCACTGCTTGTGGCAAAGGAACGTTGAACTGCTGCACTTGTGCCGCAATGTGTGCGGTGGCGCAAGCTGCAATGCAGGCTGTGTAGATTATAATTTTAGTACGTTTCATGATGGTGAGTTTTTAATATATTAATATTTTTATGGTCACAGCGGAATGATGGCGAAGTGTGGATTGTCTTTCAATTTCTTGCGTATGCGGTAGCGCACGGTGTATACGCTGTTGATTTCTATATTGAATAGTATGCTTATGTCGGTGGCACTCATACCAACAAAGAAACAAAGCAGATATTTTATATCGGTAACGGTTATTTTGTCGTTGTAAAGGCATAACGCGGCCAGCACACTGTCATCTTCGACAATGCTTGCAAGTTTGCGCCCATATAAATCTCTCATTTCATCGCTGATAGAAGAACAGTTTATGTCGCGGACAAGGCTGCCTGCGATGATGGAGATGGATAACCGGGATGGCGAGTTGGTGGTCTCAGTCATAATTTGCTAATTAACGTTTATTATCGTTAGCAAATTTATGCTTAATGCCGTTTAAAAAATATAGACAAATATAGATTAAGTTAGTCTAAGGCAAGTGTAAATGCCTAATGTAGCACATATTTACTTGCCGTGTATAGAATTGTCATAAATAAATCCGGGGGGAATCAGGTACGACCACAGTAATACCGGGCTTTGGCGGATATAATTTTATGTATGTTTCCGGCGCAACTAAATAAAACTGTGAAATATAAGTTGTATATTTGCGGCATAAAAAGCATTGGAATATGGCAGTTTATATCAAACCCATCCCTGTGTTGACAGGTAAAGTGGCGGAGAAGTTTGAGAAAGCCGCCCGGGAAAGCGAAGCAAAACGAGGTACGGTTGACTTCTCCAAAGAAGTGGAAATGACAAGGCGGATTTTGGAAAGATCTAATATCCGCAGGTTTAAACAATGAGTATATTTATAGAAGATAATTGCGAGTTCGTAGAATGGAGCAGTCCTTTGATAGAGAGCTGTTCCAATTTTTCATGCAAGCACGATAAGGATATTGAACAGTTCTTTAAACGTGATTTCGAGTATTACGAGAAACAATTGCTTGGTAAGTCTTACGGCTTTGTCAAAACAAAACCATCATTTGAGTTAGTGGCAGCGTTTACTGTATCCAACTCCATGCTTCCGGTTGTCAATTTCCCTAAGAGTATAAAGAATCGTATAAACCGTCAAATTCCAAATTCAAAACGAAATTCGCAGTATCCGGCTGTATTGGTAGGGCAATTAGCCGTTTTTGATTCTTTTGCCGGCAAACATATAGGCGACGAAGTTTTGTCTTTCATAAAGAGTTGGTTTATTGACCCGTTAAACAAAACAGGATGCCGCTATATTATCGTTGATGCTGTAAATAATGATAAGGTAATAAAGTTTTACAAAAGAAACGGATTTAAGTTTATTTTCGATAATATTGAGGATGAGATTGAATACATGAAGCTGGACTTGGAACCAGAATACAAACATACCAGACTTATGTATTTTGATCTAATAGTCCTTAAACCGGTAGGTTGACATACTATAACTTGGGTGTGTGTCACATCAAGAAGCGGAATGCGGGAGACTGGCGGAATTTCTTGCGCATTCGGTAACGCACGGTGTAGACGCTGGCCGGTTCCACGTTGAACATGGCGGCTATGTGCTTCACTTCCATTTCGATGTAGAAGCAGATGGCATATTTAAGATCCATTTGTGTCATTTGCGGGGCAACGTCTCCAAAGTCGGCATCAAGCCTGGCCGGGTCGAGCGAGCGCAGCCGGGTGGTGTAGTCGTCTTTGGATTGCGCTTCGAGGGCAGATGTGTCGATGTTGTTCCCTATTTTTGCGATGATGGGAGCAAAGATGCCGTGAGGCTGCTCGATTGCCGTCTGTTGCCTGATTTGCTCGCGGGCATTGTCAAGTTCTTCTTGCCGCAACTCGGCGAGCAGTGCTGCCTCGTATAGCTTTTGCTCCACATTGCGCCGTCGCAGCCGTGCCACTCTCACTATAAGGGCGATGGCCACAGCAAGCACGACAATAATGGCGGCAAGTAGCATCATCATGCGCCGTGAGGCGCGGTTGCGCTCGGCAAGGGAGGCTATTGCCGCTTCTTTTTTCTCTACTTCGTATTTGACTTCAAGACGTTTTAGCGCTTCGACTTTTTCGTTGTCGAAACGTTGCATCATTGTTGTCTCGACAAGGTGGCGGTATTTTGTTGCATCGCGATAACGCCCGGTTGCTTCGTATATGTCGGCATAAAGTCGGTAAAGGTGCTCTTTTTCCACCACGAGTGTGTTGCTTTCTATGTCTTGGGCAAGCAACTTGTCGGTTTCTGATGCATATTTCTCGGCTTGCACATAATTGCCTTGCCGCCTTGCAATCTCCCCTTGAAGCAGATAGATGCTGATTCTCACTTCCCTGTCGATATTGGCACGGTTGCCGGGTATTGATTCCTGCGCTTTGGCAAGGTACGCTTCAATGCTGTCGTATTGTATCTTCCCGGGGGCATGGAACAGGGTGCGGGCATGGTTGTAATAGTTCCAAGACGGGACAATGCGTTGGCGCAATTCGCCGCCGTGCCGTTCTATTATGTCGATTGCTTTGCGCGAATATAGCAGGGTGGAATCGCTCAGGTCCTTGTTGCCGGGCGATTTGTCATGCAGAGAAGCGTATAAAGTGGTTTTTACCGAGTACAGGTCGTAGAGGCAATTGGGGTCGGCATTGGGATTGGAACAGAGTTCTTGCATTTTCCCTATAATGAATTCAAGTCCCTTGTAGTCGAGCATTTGCAGGTATCCCACCGCAAGTTGGTACAGGTTGTTTGAGATTTTTACATCATTGCCGCCAAGTTGCTCGTATATGCCTATTGCCTTGAAAAACAGTTCATGCCCGCGCGAGATGCTGCCATGCTTTATTTGTACGTCGCCGGCGTTGGCATATATTGCAGCTTTGGTTTCGGGCTCGTTATTGACATTTTCTATGAGGAGTACGGCCGAGTCCATGGCGGCTATTTCCTGCTCGTCTTTTTCTTGCATTCCGAATATTATCGAGTAATTACGGTACAGCCATGCAAGGTCGGCATCGGGAATCTTGTCGCGGTGCTTGAGTGCAAACGGTATCATGTAGCCGCCGAATATCTGCTCATATTGTGCATAGTCGATATTGGCACGTGTGATTAGGTACACATTTGCCGAGTCGAGTTCGGTGAGTGGTTCTCGTCCCGCAAGTATGTGCTTTACCGTGTCGATTGCGGCATCTAATGCCGGTTTGCCTGTGCCGCTAACGTTGAATGCCGAAGCAATCAATATTATGCAGGCAATGAAAGCTGCTCTCGTCGTTGTGTGCATGGTGGTTACTGTTGTCCGTTTCCCGAAGCGGCGGTGTTGCGTCCGAGAAAATCGAATGTATCGACATATATTTCTGTCACATAGTGTTTTATGCTTGCGCGGTCTTCCCACACGCGAGTGCGCAGTTTTCCCTCTATATATAGTTTTGTGCCTTTGCGTATGTAACGTTCGGCAAACTCGGCGTTGCGTCCGTTCATCACAATGCGGTGCCACTCGGTGCGTTCGGGCACTTGAATGCCGGCGGCATTGGTGTAGGCCCGTTCGGTTGTGGCGAGGGGGAACTCCGCAATGGCCTGTCCCGGCCCGGTGTATCTCACTTCGGGGTCGCGGCCAACGTTGCCAAGTAGTATTACCTTGTTTACCGACATGTCAATATTCTGTTTTGTCGGTTTTCGATTCCCACTTCTTGAATGCCTCTATGGCATCGGTGCCGGTGATGTGGATGCACGGAATGGCGCGGGCTGTGTGCGGCTTGGCTATTTCTTCGTATATGAAATTATCGTCGAAGTTGATGGCACGGGCATCCAGTTGTGTGTTGCCGTAATATATGCGGCGCACTCCGGCCCAGTATAGCGCGCTCAGGCACATGGGGCATGGCTCGCACGAGGTGTATATGTCGCACCCTTCGAGTTTGAAGTTGCCTTTGGCTCGGCAAGCATTTCTTATTGCGTTTACTTCGGCATGAGCCGTGGGGTCATTGTCGATGGTTACTGTATTGGTGCCGGTGGAAATTATTTCACCCTCTTTTACTATCACTGCTCCGAATGGGCCTCCTCCTTTGTCGACATTGTCCAAGGCGAGGTCGCTTGCCATTTTCATGAAGCGGCGGTCGTCGTTGGTAATTTCTATGTTGCTCATAATGCTTGAAGTTAATTAGAATATAAAGATACGGATAAAAAAAGACATGTGCAATTGGCTGTGGATTTTGAGGTGATATAAATAATGTTAATCTACTGCATTTTTATTGCGCTGCTCTTGTGTGATCCGTGGAAAATGTTATATTTGCGTTGTGTTTTTCATGGTATTAGATTTAAGGTTAATAGTTGTGCCGGCAGTCGTGAGACTCCCGGCACAATGAGTATATCAGTGGGGGCGTGTACCTGAAAACAAGCATGGTTTTTGCAGAAATTGATTAAATGGTTTAATTTTGCGACGATCTGACACCCATGTTGCAGCGATGCGTTTGCAGGCGGAGTGGCAGACCGGGTTGCCTGATATATATTATAATACACATATATTTAAATGGTTATGAAGAAAATATTGTTTTTTGCGGTTGCTGCGGCACTGCTGGTTTCGTGCGGCGGCAACAATAAGTACTCGATTTCGATGACATTGCCCGATGGCAGTTTCTCGGGCGACACAGTGTATCTGACCAATTTCGACACCGAAGACACTGTGGCAATGTCGGTCGTAGACGGTTCGACTGTGGCGTTTGAAGGTAAGACCGACAAGGATTTCCTTGGAAGTGTGGAGGTTGGCCGCATGCGTTCTATATTTGTTGTAGAGCCGGGAGAAATTATGGTGACTGAGGAACGTTCTTCGGGTACACGCTTGAACGAGGTGCTCGACTCGCTTGGGAATGCGTTGACGGGAATCACCACGACGGCTCAAAATATCGTGGCAGATTATTCTGCCGGCAAGATTGACTCCGTTGCCTGCCAAAATGCCTTGGACATCCTTCAGACGGCTTATCTTGAAGTGTTCAAGACTACATATAAAAACAACAGCGGCAATGCAGTGGGATTGTTGGCATTTTTGAACTACGCCCAAAATGCCGGGATGGAATTGGCTGAAATGGAAGCCGAGGTGGCCGGTGCGCCGGCATTGTCGGCATCGAAGCAGGTGGGCAAGTTGCTCGACGCGATGCGCAACGAGGCCAAGACCGCCGAAGGGCAGATGTTCACCGATTTCACAATTACCAACGAAAAGGGCGAAGTGCAAAAGTTGTCGGATTACGTCGGCAAGGGTGATTATGTGTTGGCCGACTTCTGGGCAAGTTGGTGTGGCCCGTGCCGTGCCGAAATACCCAATATCAAAAAGATATATGACAAGTATAACGGCAAGGGCTTGACGGTGCTTGGCATCGCCGTGTGGGATAAGCCCGAAGACACCCGCAAAGCTATCGAAGACTTGCAAATTCCATGGCAGCAAATCACCAATGCCGGTACGGTGCCGACCGACCTTTACGAAATAAACGGCATTCCCCACATCATACTTTTCGGACCCGACGGCAAAATCATTGCCCGCGACCTGCGCGGAGAAGAGATGGTAGCCAAGGTCGCCGAAGTGATGAAAAAGAAGTAAAAAAAAACTATCTATGATCCCGTTCAAAAGCGGAATAGCCTTGGACGGGGCAAAATAATGAAATATGAAGAATAGATTATTATTGTCGGCAATCTGCCTATTGACTGTTCTTTCAATGCAGGCGCAGACCAATGAACGCTATATTGAAGTAATCGGCACGTCGGAAATAGAAATCGTACCCGACAAAATTCATTACCTGATTGAAATTCGAGAATACTTTGAGGAAGAATTTGACGGAAAATCCAAGCCCGAAGAGTATCGCACCAAAGTGCCTTTGTCGGAGATAGAGCAGGGACTGATGGAGGTTCTCGGTGGTGCAGGCGTTCCGCAGAATGCCATACGCACGCAGGAGGTAGGCGACTATTGGCGACAACAGGGACAGGACTTCTTGGTTTCAAAAAAATTCGACATTACCTTGACCGACTTCAATCAGATAAATGAAATTGTCAAACGCATCGATACGAAAGGTGTCTACACCATGCGCATCGGCGAATTGGAAAACAATGATATGCTTGCCTATCACCAAAAGGGCAAGATTGAAGCATTGAAAGCCGCCCAAAGGAAAGCTGCCTATCTGGTTGAGGCGTTGGGTAAACGATTGGGGGGTGTCATACGCATTGTGGAAAAAGATGGTGGCAATGCTTCCCCATTTGTGCAAAGCAATGTCTTGTCGTCTGATGCAGCCTCATTCGATAGCTTCCGTACCATTAAGAAGAACTATTCCATGCTGGTGCGTTTTGAAATCATAGATTGAGGACGAAGGGAGAATTAATATACTATTTATATTAATGTCCGCTAAAACTTTTAGTTTGAATAAAAAGTTTTAGCGGACATTAATAATTTATAAGCTATTCCTATATTTGATTTTTGTCGTTATGCTTCCGGCTTGTTATTCACGCGGCATCATGCTGATTTTTAGTTTGCCGTAGGCGCGTTCGGCTTTCTCCTTGGCGGCCTCCACGGTGTCGGCTGTTGCAAGGATGACGGCCATGCGGCGGTGTCCGCTCACTTCGGGTTTGCCGAAGATGCGCATTTGTGTGCCGGGTTCGGCAAGTACCTGTTCGATGCCCTCCATTTCGATGCGGTTGGTGTCGCCTTCGACCACCACGGCGCGCGATGCCGATGGGCCGTAGAACTTGATTTCAGGCACCGGCAGGCCGAGCAGGGCGCGGGCGTGCAGCGCAAATTCGCTCATGTCTTGTGAAATCATTGTCACCATGCCCGTGTCGTGCGGGCGGGGAGATACCTCGCTGAATATCACTTCATCACCCTTGACAAACATTTCCACGCCGAATATGCCGTAACCGCCGAGTGCGTCGGTCACGCGGCGGGCAATCTCTTGCGCCTGCTGTTTGGCCGCGTCGGTCATTGCTTGTGGCTGCCACGAGTAGCGGTAGTCGCCATCGACCTGTATGTGCCCTATGGGTTCGCAGAATGTGGTGCCGCTGATGCTGCGCACTGTCAACAGCGTTATTTCGGAGTCAAAATCGACAAATCCTTCCACTATCACGCGCCCGGCTCCGGCGCGTCCGCCCTCTTGGGCAGTCTGCCATGAGCGGTGGATGTCGTCGGTGGTGCGTATCACGCTCTGCCCGTGTCCCGACGAACTCATGATTGGCTTCACCACGCACGGCATACCTATGGCTGCCACAGCCTCACGGAATTCTTCTTCGGTCGATGCGAAGCGGTAGGGCGAGGTCTTGATGCCGAGCTCTTCGGCTGCAAGGCGGCGTATTCCCTCGCGGTTCATCGTCAGCCATGCGGCACGTGCCGTCGGTGTCACATGGTAGCCCTCTTTTTCAAGTTCCACGAGTGTCGGTGTGGCAATTGCCTCAATTTCGGGGATTATGTGTTGAGGTTTTTCAAGCTCTATTATTTCGCGCAACTTTTTTCCATCAAGCATGTCAAATACATGGCTGCGGTGTGCCACTTGCATGGCCGGCGCGTTGGGATACTTGTCGCATGCTATCACTTCTATGCCGAGGCGCATTAGTTCTATTGCAACCTCCTTGCCCAGTTCGCCGCTGCCTAATAGTAGAGCCTTGTGGCTTATGGGCGATAAAACGGTACCTATTCGAGTCATCGTGTGTGAGTGTCGTTAAAAGTTGAATTTTTCTAATTTCAGCGAGCCAAGGCGTTCCATTGCGGGGACGAGCGTGGTGAAATGTTCGGTATTTTCATGCTTGGCCAGAGCTTCGGGCGATGCCCATGTCTCGCAAATCATCAACACGCCGGGGCGTGTTGCGCTGGTGAAAAGGTCGTAGGCCACGCAGCCTTCGTCGTTAAGCGAGGCGGCAACGAGTTTCTTTGCCGTTTCGGTGAGTGCGGCTATGTTCTCGTCGGGAACTTGGATAAAAACATTTAGTCTAATCATAGCGGTAATTCTTTGAACCGGCAATGTGCCGTGTTGACAATAGTTTATCCGCAAAATTACAAAATAACCCGATTAGATGAAACAGGGGGCAGTCCGAAAATACGGTTGCGAACAAATATAGTGGTGGCTGCGGAGCTGCCATACTCGGCTTAACCGCATGT
>CALUMZ010000029.1 GCA_944321865.1 uncultured Muribaculaceae bacterium | reverse complement strand
TTGTTTTGGCACCGGGCGAAGGGGAGCATGAGCCTGTGCCACCACCGGCGGGGCGGCAGGTAGCTCATGGAGTTGTGCGTGCCGATGATTGTTTCAATACCTTGCTTGTTTATCATAACTCGCTCGTTTTGTTCGTTTCCACATATCCGTTTTCGATGCACCAACACAACAAGGAGTAGGCAGCATCAATAATACTCCCATTGATAGGGACTTCAAACAAATTATCATTGATTTCTCCTCCAATGAATTGCGTATAGCTTATAGACTCTGGGAATATGCACAAATCATAGATGTATTCAACACCTATTTGTTTGGGTAATAAGTCTAGCATGTCCTGCAAGGTGTAGGCGGGAATGGCATAGAAACTTATTCCAATTGTGGATAAATCAGAAATTGGCTTCAATAGCCAATCAGTGTCCTCAAACTTAACATAACAAAACAAGGTTGTATATAGTTCCATTCTAATCCCCAGCTCTTGCAGGTGCTGCATTTGTTGCACGTCTAAGCATTGTTTTGATTTCATATCACACCTCTCTTTTGTAGATATTCTGCCATTTTGAAAGCATTGAACAGACCAAGCGGTTCTTCGGAACAATCTCCCGCATATCCCATGATTGATTGGTCATCGCCATTCCCATTCAACCATTCGTTGAATGCCTGAGTCATTTCCTTGTTATATTCCTCATATTCCTCCTTGTCATACATGTCATCCTGCTCGTTAATGACAATACTAAGAATATTCTTCATGATATGACGCACTTCCCTTGTGGTTGCAGGACGTTTTGTGACGAGACCGTGGGAGAAACCGTTGGGAGTTAATACCTTGACAGCTTGTAATTGAATCGTTGTTATTTTCTTCATAATCCTTACTTTTTAATCAGTTTAATCGCTTCCTGCAAGCCTGTTTCGAGCGCGGCTTCGTAGCTTGCATATTTTTGGTCGGACGGTTCAAAATCACCTTCCCAAACCATATCGTCCATATTACCAATGAAGTATTGCCAATTAACCCCGTCAAATAGTGGTGGAATGAAAGTAACATCCACTACTATTCCATGTACTTCCCGGAGCCACCTCGCCGCCAACGCCTGCGTGGGACGATAAAGTTTTCTTCCATCATCATCAACAATGAAACCGCATTCGGCTTCAAATTCCACCTCTTTCAGCATCTTTGCCGTGTCGAAGCTGACGTAACTTTCTTCTATCATGCCTTATTCCTCCCATTCAATTTTAACGGTGGCAATAGTTGTGTCTGGGTCGGCATTATTTATTGCTTCTTCTTTTGTATTACAAACATAAGCAGAGCCAAGAATCGCGGCAAAATTACTATTGTCTGATTTATATAAATTCACCCACCCCTTTTTCTTTTCGGAGAGCATCATGAGGTCTTGGGCGCGCTCGGCTGTGGCTGCGGTGCCATTAGCCCGGTAGAAATGCACGTCCTCGTCCTTTTCCGCGCCTGTGTTTTCCACCAATGCCACAATCGGGAACCCATGGTCGCTTTGGCGGTCGTAGCAAATTATGCGGGCTTTGCGCCCGTCACGTGTGCAAACGGGCTTGCCACTACGTGCCGCTTCGAGGTCGAACGACTTCAAGTTCAATTTCTTTTCTTCCTCGGCATAACTTGTTTTCAAGTTTGCTTCAAACCCAGCCTCTTTCAGCATCCGGGCTGTGTCGAAGCTGACGTAACTTTCTTCTATCATGGCCTTATTCCTCCCATTCAATTTTGATTGTTTTAAAATAATTATTATCATTATAGGTTCTTTTATAGGCCTCTTTCGCCTTTTCAAGAGTATTATATATTTGACTGCGATAAATATTTACCCACCCCTCTTTCTTTTCGGGGAGCATCATAAGGTCTAATTCTCTTTCCATATTTCCTACAAGCAACCCGTCTTGCGTATAGGCATGAACAAGTTCATTATCATTATCATTATCATTAACCATCGCAACAATAGGATAATTATACCCATCATGATAGAATTTCCTATCAAAGCAAATAATCCTTGCCTTTTTCCCGTCCCTTGTGCAGACGGGCTTGCCTTCTCTTGCCTTCTGAATATCGAAGGGCTTTAGGTTCAATTTCTTTTCTTCCATATCTTCTTTGATTTGTTTTATTTCTATTTCTACAGAATTTTTATAATTTGGCTCTAAAAGCATAATTGGTTCATCTGGCATTATTACATTCCTGCCATACAGCCTATATCTTTGAACCATTATATTATTAAACGGTGAAAGCCATCGTCTATAAGGCTCTCCGACCTTTTCAAGTTTCTTGAAGATAACAGAACAATTGTCTTTTCTATCATCTGCACTACATTTAAAATTTGGGTTATATGCGCAATTATTATTTAAAAAAGCACATTCATTACAGTTTGCTGACTTCACGCACTGATACCACTCACCGTTGTACTCAAATATTTCTCCTATCTTGCGTTCCATAGCTTATTCCTCCTTGGTTTTGATTATATAGTCTGCATCTTTGAAATAATCCGCAATCAGGATTGAGATGTTGTCGTCAATCTTGAATAGGTTTTTATAATCAACCTGCGCTACAAGGTGTATCTCGGCAGTGCCGATTATTTTCATTGCTTCAAGCAAGGTTTGAATATTATCTATCCGCAATGCGTTATTGGCGATTCCGACAGCCGCAGTCGGGTCGGGAATCATCTTGCCTGTCTTTTTCACTTGAGCTTCCTCGACATATCCCGAACCGTCGCAAACGGGACAATCAAATTCACGCTCATATGATTTGAAATTTCGGTCGTCGTATTCCCAATAGACCGTGCCTGTGCCGTCGCACTCCGGGCATTTCACATCTTCCCCAGTTTCTATTTCTTCCTCCACCTGCGGTATGCTTGCCAGTGCTTTCTCCAAATCCTTGTCAGTAATGATATAGTCGCAGCTCTCGTTCGGCCATTCCAAATTCATTCTGTCAGTAGGTTCATATTCGCCGTTGAGCGCGTCGGCCTTTATTCTTATGATTTGTCTGTTGTCCGTTGCGCAAACATACCCATCTTTGATGTACGGGTGCATGAACAGCGGGCGAGATTCATCATTCGAGACGAACAGGTCGAGCAGTTCTTTCTCGTTGAATGAGTATTTCATTTCGTTTCCTCCTTTACTTTAGGTTTATACTCATTCGTTTCTTTATCGTACTCGTAGCAGTCGGGGCAGTAGAGTTTGCCGTTAATCTCAACCCATAACCAAAAGTCACCGTTAGCATTTAGTTTTTTCATTGAGTTGTATCTTCCAGTTTTTCTTCCGCACCCATCGCACACGGCTTGGTACATCGTCACTTCGCGTATCATTTTGCTTCCTCCTTTCTTCCGATACATCTTCCAACAGTGAACCACACCCATCCCCAGAACAGGTTGACGGCTGTGAGAATTATTGCTTCTGTCATTTCGTTTCCTTTCTATGACTATCCATTAATTATTCTTCTTGTTCCAATATCCTTAACACATGCTCAGGATTCCATCCTTGAATAAATCCGTTGCTATCAATGTCCATAATGATATAATCTCCATATCCGTTTTCCTTCGGGCACATGCAACGGGGTACATAGCCATCATAAGAGCAAACGGTATTGTTGTTATCATCAAGAATTTCACAACAGAACTCGTCGCATACCTTGTAATGGATCGAGGCTAATGTTCCCTCCGGCCAATCAAGTATGCGTCCATTATCTATGTCAATGGTTGGTTTCCAATGCCAGTTATATGCCCTCAATATCCTGTTTACATCTCCCACATACTCTGCGAAGGGAATTTGCGGTTCGTTCGGTTCTTCTTCACAATCATTGTCTCTCTTGCCGTTTATAGTGCAGTCTTGCCAATAACGTACAACTGCATCGACTTTCAAATATTTCAAATCAACATTTGCGTCTTTTTTGATAGTCGTTTTCATTTTACTTCCTCCAATAATTCTTTGTTGTCGAATATGTTGCCGAGAACTTCAATGCTGTCGCAATCTAAATCGAATTGGAGCAGCGGAACTGTCATATACGGACATTCATTTAAAGATTGCTTTATTGGATATTCAGCATCATGCAGACGTATGCCAAAGCAACTAAATTCGTCCATGAAAACAACTTCACCATAGCAAAGGCAGTCTTGGTCGGGAATTGCCCCGTTAATAGTGTGTTGCTCATATTTGTAATTAATCGAGATGTAATCATGCTCATACACATCTTTTCCATTCTTGTCATACAAACCTACAAATTGCCCGACTGTTTCGGGATTTACATCTGCACCCAATATCAGAACAGAACCACTGTTTTTGAATCTGATATTCCGGCCATAATTCCAACCGTTAGGTCTTTTCCCTCTAAATTTAATTATCCTCATCGCTATTTGATTTTATCCATTTCTTAATTTTGTTGATATATGTCGGCGGAACATAGTAGTTAAATTCGCCTCGTTCAAGAGCGTCTATCTCGTTTTGCACGACTTGAATTTTCCTATTATGCCCCACCATTGTTTCACCAAACAAATCGTCATTTACAGGGGTATTTTGCAATTTCTTCAGTTTTGATTTCTTTGCCCGGAGCAGCGTTTTGGCCTTTTCTTCGATATACTCACGTCCTTGCTTCAAGGTCTGCGCACAGATTGTCAACTCGATTTTCTTGCGTGGGTTGTTCACCTTGACAAGAGCCGCGAGGTAGTCAAAATACCATCGCCATTGCTCGACAATCCACATAGGCAACTTGTTCCGGTAATAAATAACCTCGCCGTCGTTACAGCCTTTGTAAATGGTTATCTTCACACATATTTGATTGATTTCACCCCACTTGCCCATGCTGTAACAATGTCAATTCTTCGGGTTTGCAAGGGAACCAGTAGCTTTCCTTGTTCAAATAAACGCAACGACCATATTTCCATAGGCTGTTGTCCTTGCTTATCGCCATCACCTCGTATGGGCCGAATGTGGCTCCGAATTGGTTGGTGTACATTACCATGTCGCCTACCTTTATCTCTTTGCTTGTTTCCCGGATTGAGGAAAGATTGCCGACAAACCGCATATTCTTTTGGCTTTTCAGCCAATCGGCAATCGCCTTGCTATTTTCCATAATCAGAACCATGTTAGGACTACATAATCATTGCGCTGGTCGCTTTCGGCTATCCACCGGGAAATGATGACTATCATCTCATCGAGCGTACAGTTGATGCCGTTGTCTTTGAGCCACTGCTCATGTTCACGGTGGTTGTAGCATATCTTGGCGATGAGGTTGGCAAGTTCGGCGCGAGGGATTTCGACGTGTTCGGCAGTTTCAATGCTTTCGCCGTCGAAATGCGCGCCGTGGCAGTTGTCGTGCAGGTAGTAATTGAGTTCTGCCGTTTGGTGGCTGAAATATCCTCCGCCGTATGTGACTTGGTAAATCGGAGAATGATGTAATTTCATAATTAAATGGTTTATTGGTTTGACTTTGTTATGCGGCAATGAGTGATTCGACCGTTGTTTTGAGGTCGTTCATCCTTGCCTCTTTTTCTTTGTGGTCGCTGGCCGTCCACATTGGGCGGAAACAAGCGCACCAGTCGTAAGTTGCAACCCAAAGGTCGCGGAGCATCTGGCGCAAATCGGCAGGTAACGTGTCAGTAACTTTCACGAATTGGCGCATTGATGCTTTTGCCCTCTCGGCAGCGGTAGTATAACTGCTGTCGGCCATCATGTAATAAAAATCATGTGCGTTAAGAATTGAAAGGGCTTGTTTTATGGTTTCGGTGATTGTCATCGTTGTTATTGGTTTGACTTTTAGTTTGTTATACAGTAAAATTAGCCATTATTGGCAAGAGATGCAATCAGAATGAACACCATGTTTTCACCTTAACGTTTGCCAAAATGTGTCAAGGCAACACCCCCTCTTCGGACAATATTTCATCTACTATGTAATGGCAACGGTTGGCGAGGACTTTCACGCATAGGGCCATAGTATCGGTAATCTGCATCTTGCAGCCAAATGTTTCCACAATATCCAAGCAGAGGACTGAAACAAGGAAACAATAAGGGTCTTGCTTGCGATGGCAAGGCGCGTTTATCTTTTCTGAAATCACCTTATCCATGTTCTTGTCAAAGTCCTCGACGAATGTAAGGAGCATTCTTGCAAATGTCACCCGTGCAGGTATCTCGGTGTGGGAAATCCCGACATATTGCCGTGCCGCCTCGTTGGTGAACGTGCACCAACACTTGAACAGGTCGGCTTGCACTGCGTCGCGCAGCCGCCTGAGGTAATGCAGGTAAGCATCCCATGCTTTTCCGTAACTCGCCCTTAGGCCGTGGTTGTATTCGTCGATGCAGCCGCGCATTTCCCTGTTATGACGCTTATATTCACCCAACCTGTTGTCACGGCAATAACTGATGTACGCCTCCACTTGTTCAAGTGCAAGGGCTGTAAGCATTTGGGGAATAAAGTTCATAAGTACGGCATCCCTTGCCCCGAACATCTTTACACATTCGTCGGACGAAAGCGATGCCGGTAATTCGGGCTTGCTGTTAGGGATTTTGATGCCGGTGTCAATCGGAATAACCGCGCTTGAATATCCTGCACCCCTTTGAGAAAAGAGTGCAGGATTGATTGTCGGTAATTTTTTCATCTTTTCGGAAAATTAAAGCGGCCCGGATTCCGTTTCCGAGCCGCTGAACAAATTATTTGAATGTTTCGGCACGAGGCCGTCGAACAGGCCGGGTACCCTCGGCCTCAACGCCTCGTATTCTTCACGGAAAAATTCGGCTTTCGTCCTGCCGTATTTTTTGCCCCGGCGAGTATGCACGTCAAATGTGTAAGGTGGTATTTCTATCGGGTATGACCTTACATCGTTTATCCAACGCTCCACATCGACATCGGCACGGTCATAAACGAGGTTTTGCAGGTGGTCGGCATCACGGCACTTGCGGCACTCGCAAAGCAGCAGCACCGCCTTGCTCACGAATATGCGCCCCCGAGCCTCTTGCTTTCCCTTGTTGACCAATTCATGCCCTTGCCACAAAGCCTCAATTTCTCCTGTAATAAGGCCATAACAATCTTCTGCCGAGATGGTAAACAGGCGTTTCCAAACATAATCACGAAAACCGCTATGCCATAACTCCAAGGCAAAAAATCCGGCAACCCGGGCATCGGCACGGCGAATGGCCTTTTGCATTGCCGAGCTGACCTCGAAAAAGTCATATCCATGTATCGTTCTTATTACCATAACTTGTTAATTTAATTGATTTTACATCAATAAAATTAGCTAAAAATAGCAGGTTTTGCAATCAGATTAAACACCATTTTATTGCCATTTTTACAAGTTAAAATTTGAACTTGCAGGATATGTTATGCTCAACAAGCTGCTTGGTCTTGTCCTTGCCGTTGTTGGTTGGCCCTTTCAAATTGATACTGTCACCAAAATGCTTTTTTATGAACAGTATCGAGCGGCGTTCCTCATCTTGGTTGCGGAATGCCGCCAGACCACCGGCATTGACAAACGTGCCTTTTTGGGCGAAGTTGTAGCGCAAGTCTGTGAGGATTTTCCGTTCCTTATACTTCATGTAACAAGAAATCCAGAAATCCTCCTTTAGGCGTATTTCTTCATTCCACCATACGTTCTTGTTGTACCTCACCCCATAAGAGCAGCCTGTAATCATCTTTGACAGGGAAAAATATCCCCACTCATTGTACATCACAGGCGATATGGCCGACGTGAACCCGAACAGGTGTATATCGAGCATACATGCCAACTCGTAGAGCGAATTGATTATATGGGTTATCTTGACAGGATCACGAATTACACCCGTTTCACCTTTCTCGCAAAAAAGCGACTTGACGACATGAACATCATCGTCGAGCATCATCATTTCACCGAAATACCGGGCCATCCAATTGCGTTTTGGTATCAGCCCGACGACATCATCGGGGTGCGTGACTATCTCGCACTCGGGATTGTAGCGACGATAGATTTCGGCTTGGCTCTCGGCGACGCAAATAATCGGGTCAATGACGAGCCGCTTGGCAAGCACCTTGTCATGCCGGCGGTGCGATGGGATAACTATCTTCAAGCTCATTTCATCTCGCCCTCCAACGCGGCACGCACGTCCTTGATGTCAATCACATTGCTGCGGCCAATCTTGCCGGTCTTGTATGACCTCATGTGTTGCATACACAGCCGCTCACGGAGCCAGTTGCTATCGACTTCGTTGCCAGACTGGATAATGAACAACTCGTGCTTTTCGTCATACTTGGGAACCAACGGATAAATGGCCGTGTCGTCGGTTATCGCATCGAAACGCTCCTTGAACTCGTCGCGTTTTTTTTCGGGGGCGAACTCAACACCCCAGTCCGAAAGTTCCGTCTTGTCCCATTCATTGCACATAATGTCGAGGTCGTTCTCGCCAAAGTTCACATTGTCCTTTGTGGCATACTCCCTCAATTTCTTCACAGGGGTACCGGCGGCGAGGATTTTGCAAGGCACTTGCGTATAACCAAGTTCCTTGCAAGCTCTCAGCCGCAAATTGCCGCAAACCACTATGTAGCGGCCGTCAAGGTAAGGGTACACGATAAGTTCGCGCAAGTCGAGCATCTCGGGCGATTCCTCTATACTTTTCTTCATCGCCTCGTAACGGTAATCGCGAAAGAAACGCGGGTTTTTAGGGAGCCCTTTCAATTGCCCCTTGTTGTAATCAAGGAGGTTTGTTTCCAATATTGTTATTTCTGTCATAGCTATTATTTTCTACATCACAAAAGAACTACATCACAAATAGTCATTGACAAAACCTACAATGTCGTCCGTCCTTGCTGCGCCAAAGTGTCTTGGAGCAGTTTTTCAATGTCTTTGCAACCAATGCGCTGGAGATAGGTCAAAGATGCAATTATCACCTCGGCCGCACACTCTTCTTTCTCGTTCCACCCTTTAAGGGTTTCGCTTTTGAACATAGTGGCTTTGCATAGCATCCTCCACTTACGGGAGATTTCATACAATGTGGCTGTAGGAGATGACAACGGTGTAATGCTGCCACGAGCTATTGCAACCTCCTCGCACTGCATCGCAAATTTTTTCAGAGGTATTGCCATTGGTTAATATCGGGTTTGGTGAATGACTGGTTAAAGGGTTCATGGTTTACGCCTGCCATCACTTGGGAGGGGATTTATTTATAATTGCCATGATGTCAACGGTTATATTTCTTATTGTTCCTCTTGGCAATCTTGACGAGCCTGATGGTTGAAAATATTAGCACAATGATACCTAATGCAAGCGGTATCCACAGCGGAGCTGTAATCCACCACCAAGACCAATCAATAACTTGTGTAAGTTTCAACACGAGGAACGTGATAAAGAGCAGACCGTTGAGGCCTACTCCGATTTGAGCAGATTTTTCCATAAAAACAAATTTGTTAGTGTTATGAGAATAAACAAGGTTGTTTCATTTCAGTTTCGATGGCCTTACAGTTGCGCACGGCTTCATTGAAGTAGCTCTCTTTAAGTTCAAAGCCGATGCCCTTGCGCCCCATCTTTATTGACTGATAAACCTCAGAGCCAATGCCAAGAAATGGAGTGAGTACAGTATCGCCGGGATTACTCCACAAGGCAACGGCTCGCTCGATGGTCGGCAACTGCAATGGGCATATATGCTTTTCGTCTTTCTCTCCACGCCCTTTGGCGGCATTAAGAGTATCTGAATAGTCGATGTCCATCCACACAGGCGATGCAAATTTCTGCCATGTATCGACCGATATGTTACAATGGACGGGGTGCTTGTGTTCTCCGCTCTTGCGGAACACCATCAGATAGTCGGGCAAGCCCACACGGCTCATCGCGCTGTCTTTCAAGACCTGCTTGTGTAACAGCCCGAGTGCCTTGGTGCGTTGCATCTCCGTCACTGGGTTCTTCCATATCGTCACCCTCGAATGATAGATGAAACCCGCCTCTTGGAAAGCGGCCAAAATCATACCCGAAAAGTCGCGTAGCCCGATATATCCCTCTTTGCCCTTTTGTATGGGCAAGTCCATGCAATGCACGGCGATATTGCGACCGCTCCAAAGCACACGGTGCAGTTCGGCAACAAGGAACTTGAACGCGGTGAAAAATTCCTTGTAGTCCTTGCTGTTGCCCATGTCTTCGAGTTTGTCGGAATATGTGTACAGTTCGGCAAACGGCGGGCTGAATATCGAGAACCCCACGCTCTCATCGGGCACCGACTGGATAAGCTGGACGCAATCCCCGAGTCTAATGTCGCAATTTTCGGTTTTATACTCTCGGTACTCGCAAGAATGGCTCATTTTCACTTCTTGCTTGATGTTGCGGTTCATCGCCTCGGTCATTTGATGCTGCATGTTGAGGAATGCCGCCTGTTTATCGTGAAAAGCGTCTTTTACGTTTTGCATTGTGTCGGCTGTTATGATATGGATATTTACACTCTTGGTTTGCCCGAAACGGTAGGAACGGCGTATGCCTTGGTAAGTCGATTCAAAGCTGAACGTGGGCGAGGCAAATATCTGATTGTGGCAATTTTGGTAGTTCAAACCGAATGATGCGATTTTCAGCTTCGTAATGAGTATGCGGAATTCGCCACGCCCAAACCCAAGCAACTTCTCTTTCTTGTATTGCTTACTGTCGCTTCCACGCACTTCCACGGCATCAGGCAAAAGGCTACGCAGGTATTTCCCCTCCTCGTCATGCTCGACCCAGATTATAAAGTTCTCGTCCGAGGCTTTGACGATTTCGGCGGCACGCCCGAGGCGTATCTTGTATGTAGCCCTCAGTTCCTTGTGGTAGTCGGTGGCGTTGACCGCGACATCGTTGAACAGCTTGCCGTTGTTGCGCTTGTCGGCAAACACTATTTCTTCCACCACGTTCAAAGGCGGCAATTCGTAGCCCGTATCGTCAAACCCGATGTCGCTCGGCCGCGACAACATCACGGCCCATGTCGATACGAAATCCCAAAATGACTGCTCGCCGTGGCCTTTCAGCCTCCATTGCGTCGTGTTGGCACCGTCATGCACGAAGTACATCGCAAGCATCTCGTTGCGGCTCATTACGTTCAAAAACTCGGCATGGTTGCAGAGTTCCGTCGTGTCATTGGGTGATGGAGTAGCTGTGCAGCACAACTTGTATGGCGTATCTTTGAAGTCATTTATGAGGTCGTTGCGCATCTTGCCGGTGTAGTCCTTTAGTATAGAACTTTCATCAAGTACGACACCGCCGAAAAGGTATGCGTCGATGCTGTCCATGTTGTCGTAGTTGGTTATGTATATGCCCGGGGCAAGGTCTTGGTCAAACGCCGTCAAGCCGAGTTCCTTGACTTCATACCCGAAATGTGCGCCCTCCTGTACCGTCTGGCCGACTACCCCGAGCGGTGCGAGTATCAATACAGGACGGTTGACGTGCCGCATTACTTGGTAGGCCCATTCGAGTTGTTGGAATGTCTTGCCGAGGCCGCAGTCCTCGAACATAGCGAAACGCCCTGCTGACAATGCTCTTTTGACGCAATACCGCTGGAATGGGAACAACTTAGGGTTAAGGTCTTGCTCATCTATTTCAAATCCGCAATCATGTACCGTCGCTTGTTTTTCGGCAAGGAATTTATAATATTCGTCTAATTTGTTCATAGCTTGTAAAAGAATGAAAAGCGGCACGACTTATGGAGCCATGCCGCATGAATGATTGATGTGTGTAGTGGATATGTGGATTATTTGCCCGGGAGCAATTTCCCGTTGCTGTCATATCCGAGTTCTTTCAATCTCTCATCGATTTTGACTAATTTCTTATCAAGCTTAACGCTGATGTCATGGACCATTTCTTGGTATTGCTTGGGCATCCATTCCGACAGCACGGCATCGGCGCAGAATTGGTAAAGCCTGTTGTAGGTTATATCTGCGCTCGAAATGATGTTGCGGATAAACTCACGCATCCACATCGGGCGGTCGGCTTGGTTCTGCCTGATGATGTCGATATATTTCCGTTCGCTTGGTTTGCCGTATGAATCATACCCGTAGCGTTTCAACATCTTGCTGCCGCACAAGGTGAAGATTATGATGTCGAATGCAAGCTGTTCCGCATCGGATATTTCGCCCTTACGCTTGGCCTCGCCAAGGTCTGTGGCAAGTTCCCTCGATTTGGCTGTTATCTCCTCTATGGCTATTTCCTTTGCTCGGTTGCGTTTCTGTATTAGCTTCATGGCTTCGGCAGATTGTGACAAAGTCGCAGGGGTGTCACTTGTAGGAGCATCATCATCGTTAATGACACCTTTGAAATACCGCCATTCCTCGGAAAGTTGCACACGGTCGTAGGAAAACAGGCGTAGGCAGCAATATACCTTGCCTTGCTCTTTTTTGCGATCCAATCGTTCATCGGTATAATAACATTTACCAATGAATATCTCATTTGCCTTGATTACCTCATAGCCTTTGTCGCGTATGGCAGCATAGGTGACTTTTTTGAGTTCCTTGGTGGTTGCAGTGCAATACTCATCGTTATCAACAATGACAATCTTGCCGGCTTCCAATGGCGAACCAACTTTAATTAAGCGGTCGCTGTAATTTTCGAGCATTGACAAGAGGAAATCGACATGCTTTTGGTAGAATTTATTGCGGTCGGTGCAACGGCCCGCATCCTCGGTTTTCATTTCCCAAAACAGGCAGCCGTGGTTGGCCGTGTTAAGCTTGCATTCCGAGCAACGACAGCCGCAACCGCCCTCAAAATCCTCGTCGGCTTGATTGTCCGACTGGTACCAAGGCGCATTGTCGATAGACATGAACAACGACTTCACGAAACTCTCGGCGGTGTCGCGGTTAAAGCCTTGGTAGTTGTTGCTGTATGCCGAATAATATTTCATTTGCGTGTCATCGTCGAGCTTGGATATGAGCATTGCCGCCGCTATGCCCATCTTGCCGTCCTTTACGGCCAATTTCAATTCGGGGATTAAGGCGTTGAGCTTACATCGGTCTTGGATAAAACGTATGCTCTTGCCGAATTTGAGAGCCAATTCCTCGGCGGTTTTCCCTTTGCCGATAAGTTGGCCGAAAGCAAATGCCTCTTCCATCGGATCGACATCTTGGCGTTGCAGGTTTTCGGTTATCATAGCCTCAAAAGCATCTTCGTCGCTCATTTCCCTCACGAATGTTGGAATTGATTGAAAACGGCCTTGGCTACCGTTGGCACTCTCTTTTGCATTTAGCAAAGCGAATGCCCGGTAACGGCGTTCACCGCATACGATTTCATAACCGATAGGGATACTGACAACTTCACCGATACTCTCATCGGCAAAATCTTCATACTCACAAGGGCGCACGGTAATTGGTTGCAGCAACCCTTGCCGCTCGATGTTGGCGGCAAGTTCTTTCACCGCCTCGTCGTCAAAGGTCTTGCGTGGGTTCATGGGTGATGGTTTCACCATGCCCAATGGGATTTCTTTGTATTCCATAATGATTTAATTATTGGTTTGACTTTTAATTTGTTATATAGTAAAATTAGCCATTATTGGCAAGAGATGCAAACAGAATGAACGCCATTTTTTCACCATTTGCACACGCCACTGACCATTGACCACCGGGCATGTACATAGCCGAAAAATCCGCGCCGTGCGGTTTCGTCAAACAGCTCTTTGTCTTTGCCCTTGGGCAATATGGCAGGTGTCCAACCGTTGACGGTGGTGTATGTGGGGATATTGAACCGCTGCCTTATCAGCTTGATGGCCTCCCTGTCGCGAGTGCGCCAATGTATCAAAATCTTTGGTTCATTCTTCGTATCCATGCTCGCTCCTTTCGTAACCAAGGTTGAACAACCACCATATCTCCCGAAACTCGCCAAGCGTGAAGTCGGGCGAACGGAAATTCAAGCTGTAAAAGCGACACATACGGCGGTAAGCCTCGTAACGCCGCACATACCGTTGATGCCCGGGGTCGCTTTTCTGCCTCCGTTCCTTTTCTGCCTGTTCGAGCCGCCTCAATATGTCCAACCGTTCACGGGCGAACTCTTTCAACGCACAAGTGATGGTTATCGGGTCAACCGCGCCATAGAACTTGCCATACTCGCCTGTCTTGAACCGGCGGAAGAAGTACATTAGCTCGGTGACTTTCATGTAGCCGTACTCCTCGGCGATGATGTCGATAAGCTGCTGCACTTGGCGTTCCGAAAGTTTGTCCTTGCAGCCAGAGAACACTGCGAGGTCGGTAAGCTGCACGTCGAGCCAATTGTCACGGGTGTAGGAGCCAAAAGCCCGTGCCACAAGTCCGAGGCTTGGAGCCGTGCCGCGGAATGCCCGGGCCACATCGCGTGTGTAGGCAACCTGCTTGTCGGGGTTGAAAGTCTTGAGAAAACCGTCGTCAGAACGGTAACTCCGTATCACTGCCGTCACCTCGGGTGCGGCAGCGTTGCATGATGCGCCCGGCAAGTTTCGACTGCTCGCAAGCGAGCCTGCCATCGGGAGTATCGCCCCTATTTGCTGTGGAATTTTCATTGCTTTCTTGTTGTTTTAGTTCTCGTTTTTTTCGCAGAATCCAGTCGTTTGCGAGGCTTTCCCAACTGGCCACCTTGCGCCCGTTGCTTTTTACCCAGCCTTGGCTGTCGAAGTAGCAGAAAAAAGCCTCGGCCTCGGTTTCCCACCCGGGCAGCCGCAAGTCGGCTCCACGCAGTGCAAAGTATGCCCGCACTTCTTCGGGCGTGGGTGGCGAAAAACCTGCAAGCCGGGATGCCTTTACCCCCTTTGGCTTTTCCAAATCCTTGCCCGAAAAAAGAGAACCGTCGGCATTCGCACCCACACACTCTCCTGCCCGAGAGGTAGGAGAGTTATCTTTATCTTTCTTCTTAGTCTTAATATTATTAATAGGTGAAAATTGCCGAGTTGTTACCTCAGTTGTTACTGAGTTGTTACCTGTGTTGTTACTTTTGTTGTTACTTTTGTTGTTTCCTGTGGAAACATTAAAGGTAACAACAAGCTCCCTGTTTGTCACTTTTGCGCCCTTAATCAAATACAACGATGGCCGTTTTCCCTTGCCCTCGATGAAGTCTATGAGGTCCCGTTGTTTGAGTCTATTTCTTGCCTCCCCAATCGACTTGCGCGAAATCTCGAAGCAGTATTCCAAATATCGCGTCCGCAATTCAAAGGGGTTAAGCCATCTTCTGATATTACACTCGTTTAACAATGAAAAGTAAACGGCTACTTCTATGCTTGAGAATGTCTTAACCTGATTCAGTTCCCAAAAACGGTTTACAAGTTCTATGTAAGTCATCGGTAAGTAGGATAAAGGTTAAGTGCCTTTTCAATGTAAGGCTTGGGGTTTATGCGCAAATATATGCAGACCTCGGTTATAAACTCCAATGAATAATGACACACGGCATACTTGCTGCCATGTCGCTCGACAAGTGCCTGCCACGCCTTTTGCTCCGGCGACTGGCGGCCTGCTCTGCTCCCCGTGCGGCGAGGCACTTTCATTTCGACGCAAAGGCTCGCCTTGCCGCCCGACGGGTACAGCAATATGAGGTCGCTCACGCCTTTCACTTGCCCCTCGTAGGCCATTTGCGCCCCGGCCCGTGCGCCACGCCATCCACCATTGGGAATGGAGAATAAAAGATTGGCCACATGGGGGAACGTCTGCCGAAACCAACAGACACAGATATGCTGTATCTTTGATTCAGTGTAGCCCTGTTCCAATGTCATGATTTCCTGCTCAGTCATAAGTCTTATTTTTTTAGTCATAATCGCGAGCCGAACAAGCTCATCACGTTGTTTACAATATCCTCATCGATTTGCGTGGTAGTTCCCGTGACCTCATTGGCGATGTCTTTTTTGGTTTGTATCACTTTGTACATATATTCGTCAATGGTTTTGTCACCGAGGAAATAGTAGCAGTTCACGGCGTTCTTTTGCCCATTGCGGTGTGCGCGGTCTTCGGCTTGCTCACAATCGGAGTAAGTCCATGGGAACTCAATAAATCCAACACGACTCGCAGCTGTGAGTGTAAGACCCGTGCCGCCCGACTTATAATTGAGAATAATGAGCTTGCATTCGGGGTCGTTCTGAAACCTATCAACTGCATTTTGCTTTTGGGTTATATTGTCCGAACCTGTTACGGTGACGGCATCTGGGAACTCGTCCTTTAACGCCGCCACGACCTCTTTGAGGTAGGCAAACATTATCAGCTTTTCGCCGCCGTCTATCACGTCGTGGATAAATTCGGCTACCGCCTTGACCTTGCCACGGGCCGCAATCTCTTTCAATATGCCCATCCTCACCATTACTTCGCCGCGCATCGCCCGGGCTATCTTGTCGTCGTCGGCATTCTTGTATTGGCGCAAGTACCTGAGGAAATTGGCCTCGGCATCTTGGTACTCCTTGCGGTTGGTGATTTCGCAAGTGATGTATTGCCGCATCTTGTCGGGCAACTGTGTCAGCACTTTTTGTTTCTCCCGGCGGAAAAAGCAGCAACACCACAGACGGTAATTAAGCTCTTTCATGTTGGAAGATTGTTTTGGCCCGTCACAGAACCTGCCTACAAATTGCTTGTAGCCGCCAAAGTCATCAAGCCTCCCGAGTATCTTCAACTGCTGAATGAGGTCGGTATTGTTATTGACGACAGGCGTACCCGTAAGCGCGAATATCCATTTCTTGCCACGGCAGATGCCCTCCACGAACTTCGATTGCTGCGTCTTAGACGATTTGCATTTATGGCTTTCGTCGATGATGACCGACTTGAAAACCCTAATACGCTCGTCAAACTCTATCGACGACAGAGTGAAACGTGTGGTGTTCTTGACACGCAACACAAAGAACTTTTTAAGGCTCTCATAATTGGTTATGAACACCGGGCATATAGCCTCGCCGTTGGGCTTTTTAAGTTCCCAGAACCGTTCCCAGCTTGCACGGTTGCTGTCATCAAGTATCAAGGCATCTATCCCTGCGAATTTTTTGAATTCACGTTTCCAATTCACCTTGAGCGCGGCGGGGCAGATTACAAGCACGGGGAATGTTTCGCCATATACCATAGCCTCATGATGGGCCTTGACAACGGCACAAATGGCTTGTAGTGTCTTTCCCAATCCCGGTTGGTCTCCGAATATGCACCGCTTGTTGTCGAGCGCATAACGGACACCCTCCAATTGGTAGGCGTATGGCGACAACAACATATAATGCTCACCGACAAATTCTTTCATAGGCGGTATTTCATATGTTATATCGTGTGCCTCGCTACGCCTTGAAACATAAGAGCAAAAATGTTTCAGAACTGCCCATTGTGCGAACGATTCTACATACCACCGTGCATCTCGCCCTGCCGGATATGTCGGGCTATCTTTCGTTATCACCCATTCCCTTTCGGTCGAGTCCCACCTTGGACGGCTCGGGACTCGTTTTATAGTGTCGATAAGGGTAGGGTTATATTCAAAAGATAGCCTGAACGTGCCGGGTGTTTCGGTGACGTATATAGGTTTCATCGTTTAAGCTACTTGCCCCGCGTGAGGTGTTGGCGAATCGTTTTCGCATGTGATTGGAACAGTATCGGATGGCGCGTCGGCATTGGCAAACGGGTCATCTTCATTGTCAAAGGTTATCTCGGCTTGTTTCAACGCCCATTTGCGTTCTGTGACGTATTGCGCCACTTCATAGAAAAAGGCATCTATGGCAAAACGGAACTCCTCGGCCCGTTCCCATGCCATATCGTCCGATTCGATGTCGATTGGCGGCGTGTTGAGGTTGAGCACTTTCGACGACATCAGCGTTCGCCGCCCCGAGAGTGTTGCAATGGGGCAACTGTCATCACCGCCCATCGACACGCCTGTCACGTCAAGGCGGCGCAGCAAATCAAAGTTTTCTTCCTTGTTGGGATTATCCCAATCAAATTTGTCTGCCTCTTTCTGCTCGGTAAGCTCGGCAAAATAAGGGATAAGTGCCGCAAGGCGGTTCTTTAAGTCGGCATGGGCGATGTTCTTGCCCTTTATTGTCATCTCGTTACCATCGGCATCGATGTAAGTTGCCTCGACTGTGCCGCCTTTCGTAAGTTTGGCTTTCTTAATTTTGATTTCCATATCGCTTTTATGTTTAAAATATATTGGGCGGCCATGTACGAGCCGCCCAAAAGTTACTTTGTCCTGTATTCGTCTATGAAAGATTGATAATGCCTGTCGGCAGGCAACGGGAGCATGATGCCGAACTCAGTTGCTGCATCGGCTTGTACCTTGTTGAGGTAGTTTGTCATTTGCAGGGTGTTCAATTCCGTCGTGCTGCCGACAACCCTGTACCACTTGTTACCCACAGCCACATCGCGGCTCAGGAACTTTGCCTTGTAATAGTCGTGGAAGTCCTCCTTTGGAGTGCCCGTGTGTTCCTCCATGCACTTGTACCACATCCACATCAGCGAGTTCTGCGATATGGTGCGTGGCTCGGTCTTGCGGACTATCTTGACCGTGTAAACGCCATTTCGGAGAAGTGAGCAAAGGTATTCAAACGATTTGTCCATGCTCACTTCACCGTTGCGCTTGGTAAGGATAATCTCGGCCATTATCGGAATGGCAAGTCATCCACACCCGGATTGCCGCCTTGCTGTGCCACGGGCACGGGCGCAGGGGCTTGTTGTTGGGGGTAGCTTGGCGCATAGCCGCCTTGGTTGGGGTAAGACGGCTGCTGTGGATAGGTCGGTTGTTGTGGATATGGCTGCTGCGAGTATGCAGGTTGCTGTGGGTATGCTTGCCCCTGTTGCGGATATGCAGTCCCTTGCGCATACGGCTGTTGTGGGTGCTGCGGCTGTGGAGCGGCATATTGCGCAGCTTGTGTCGGTTGCTGCTGCGGCTGGTATGGTGCCACGCTTTGCCCCTTGATGGTGTTGAACACCCTGCCGTTGTGTTCACGACCGTTGACGTATGCGTTGACGGTCACATAATGGCCCGGGGCGAAATTGCCTAACTGCTGCATGTTGTCGCCCGTGAACTCGATAAGCACGAAATTTGGGTGTGCGTTGCCGTTATGGTCAACCCAAGTGTCGTCTATGACAAGTTCCCTTTTTAGGAACGGAGTACCGCCTGTCTTGGAGGGTATCTCTATCACAGGTGAGATGCTGTGGATAGGACCTGTTGCTGTCAATTTAATCATTGTCTTTTAATTTGATTGTGAAACTTCCTTTTTGAGGCTTTCGGGTTATGTATTGCGCGGCAAGTTTGGGATGGTCAGCCTTGAACCGCTTGGTGTCGAATGTCTCCTTCTCGCAGTCGGCTGCAATCGTGCTTTTGAACAATCCGCTATCCCAAGATTTTACCCCATGCCGCTCCATTGCCTCACGGAGCAATGTTTTCATCTTTCCCAACTGTTCTTCGGCCTCCTTTGCCGCTTTCAAGTTGTCGTAAATGAATTTTATCGCATCTTCGGGCAAAAGCAGTGGTGTGGCATTTGCAGTGGCAACCGGCAACCCAAGGTTGGGGTGCAGGATTGCAGGGTCATGGTGGGTATAGACAACATGACCATTCGCATCTTCAAACCATACCGCCTTTAGCAGTTCCTTGACCAATTTGGACGGTTTGCGCTCTATCACCCAAAATGCGGCATCGCCTTTGCGCAGCCAGTTGGCCGCAAGCCCCTCGACCGTGTTGCCAGGGTTTTGTGCCTCGAATAGCTCGGCATATACCGACAGTTGCCACGACAGGTATTCTTTCAATCCCGCCGCATGGTCGGGGAAAAAATTCGGTTGCCCATACCCGTCGAGCGGATAGTAGTTGAGGTTGTTGGTTTTCGTATCTACGAGCCAAATACCGCCGGTGCTTTCACGCTGCCACACGTTGTCGATGTTTGACGCCCATTGCTCGCAGTCGCTCACGGTGTACTCGTTGGCTACCGGGACAAAGCCCTTGCGATGCTTGATGTAGCTTTCGAGTTCGAGGCTCACATCCCATGGCTCATCGCCGAAACTGTTGGGATATACTGTTTGCTTGATGCCTATCTCGTCATACATCTCTATCGACTTGTGTACGGCGGAGCCATATTCCGCCGCCCTTGGAATGGCTGTGTTCCTGACAAACTCGTTGGCATCGGGATATACGCCGAGTTGCAACACCTCATGTATAAGGCCGGTGATGCCTACAAGCCGTTTTTCGCCAAGGTAATACCTGTGGCACTCCTCTTGGAATGTCACAGGCGATTGTTTCAACTTGATGCTCATTTGCCTGCCGTGTTTTGGATTGAGAAACTTTTCTTGCCTACGGCGTTGAAGAACTCCGTGCCTTTGGCGCAAAGCGACGGCACGGCCTTGCACCACTTATCCCACACCGCCTGTATGTCGGCTTGCGTCTTGCAAGCGTCAAGGTCGGTTAGTGCGGCTTTAAGCTGTTCGCCTGTAAATGCCACTTGGACGGCGGAACCGTTCTTGCGGTCTTTTATCTCCGCCTCGTTCCCACAAGCCATGTTGGCATCGTCGTCGGTGTCGGCCACTATGCCGAGAATGGCACAATACGAATAGCGTTTAAGGTAAGTGATTGCCGAACCGTATGCCTGATAGTCGTTGAACTGCTGCGGCAGGTACAATTCGCTTTTGAACCACTGGCCGCTCTTGTGCGAAAGAATGGTGACGAGCTTGCCATCGCATATCACCTGCGAAACGGCAAGGCCGTTGGCTTTGAGTGCAGGAGCGGCAGCCTTGCAGCAAGCCGACAAGTCGGCGTACTTAAACGAGTATTTGCCGCCGCTTTTCATCGTCACATTTACTTCTTTTTCGAGTTTGGGTTGCTCTATGCTCCCTTGAAACTCGGAGAGCGCAGCCGAAATTTCATTGATTTCGGCACTCATGAATGAATTGATAATAATCTTGTTCTCTTCCATAACTAAGTGGATTATTGGTTTGACTTGTATGTATATCATTTGTATTGATATACAGTAAAGTTAATCATAATTAAGTAGTTACACAAACAGATTGACCGCCATTTTTACGCCTTAACTTTTACTGACGTTTGCGGCTCGGCTATACCGCATTCTTGCCGATGCACTTGCAGCAGCACTATGCGCCCGATGTCAATTACATAAAGCCAGCGTACCATCTTTTGTGTTGTCTGTTATGTATTTGGCTACTTCGGCAAATGCCTCGCCGAACTTTGGAATATCTTCCAAGTGTACAAATATGCGCCGCCTGTCTTTCTTGCCGGGATTTCGGCGTGTCGGCACCTCCGATATGGAGATGTACGGTTGCCCTTTCTTGTCGCTGTGTACATCCATGTAATAAACACGGGTGCCTGCGCTGATGCTCTGGGTGAATATCGGTTCTTTTTCCATTGTTGATGATGTGTTGGTTGATGATGCGGAGCAGACAGGAATCGAACCTGCATACACACAAGTGTATATTTACCGTTCTGCTCCAATTGGCCGGGATTGCCCGCCCGGCCATCGGGATTGTTTGATTTAAGATAAGAGATGCCATCACCCTCGCGGGCTTGCGGAGGCATCGCAAAGTTTAACGAAATAACGACCCTCACGGGCCTCAGAACGAATATATGTGGTTATTTTCGTCTATCCCTCATGTTGCGGCAATGGCGCAGCACCTGCGCGGCGTTGCAGAACCATTTGCCGTTTTGCACGTTGTTGGGCTTGTGCGCCTCTATCTTCCCGGCAGCAATCAAGTCCTCCAATTTTTTCACGCCTCCAACAATCTTGGCTGACACATCCTTGCCGAAATATTCATTCGACATCACTGCGAAAATATTTTCAAGCTGTATCGCAGCCGGGTTCAACTCGTTTATACGAAACTTTCCCATAGTGTCAAGCTATTCTTGTTACTTTTACCCTCAAATGCTCATCTTCGACTTCATATTTGAACTCCCACCCAAGGGCTTTTTCCATGCGCATCCCGTAATACGGGGCGTTTCTCACTGCCGGGAATTGGCTTAGGGGGAAATATTCTACCGCCCCGACTGCCATGCTCCTCAGCGTGCCGGCAATCGGCCGCTTTTCCATCATCGTGATTGTTTTCTCCATTGCTCTGAATAATTTGAATTGTTATTTGGGGCGGTGGGCGGAATCGAACCGCCGACCGTTCCACGGCTGCTATCACCTGCCGTGGTCGCTCTGACCCTCTGAGCTACACCGCCTTGACGGAATATCCGCCCGAAGTCATTAACTTTGTAATGCCAAAACAAAAATCAATGACGTATGAGCATAATTGAAAGTTACCGGGTTGGAGATGAAGTGCGCCAACGTGAAATGTGGGACACTCATGACATAGCGGAATATTGTGATATTTCGTTCGACAAGGCCGACAAGCTCCATCAACTTGCCAACTCGGCATTTGGAGTAAAAGGCTATGGCGACATCAAAAAAGAGGACTTCTTGGAGTTCATCGAAATGGTAGAGGCGGAAAAGCAAAGCCACCGCCTTGCCGATGAGGCTAATGCCGCCACAATACTTTACACACAAAAGGGGTTCAATTTCAACCGGCTCTCATTTTGGATTAGTCAGGCAATCTCCCTTCTAAAAAATCAGTGACAGGATATTTTGCCCCGCTCCTACAGTCGGTTATATCGTGGTTGTCGGGGTCGTACCTGTATGGGTACTTGACGCTCTCCATCAGTTTCCCAGACAACATGATACGTTCCTTTTGCCATTCTATGCTGCGTTTTGACATTCCCAAATGCTCAAGCACCGGCTCGATGCCGTCGGCTATGACGCTGCGAATATCGGGCAGCATCCATATCTCGCCGAGTGTCGTTTCTCCGTTCACGGCCACCTTGATGTCGCATGGTGAGACAAGTTCCTTGCCTCCGAAGTCAAATGATACAGTCACTTTCATATTTGTTCTTATAGTGTTTCTATTTGGAGCGGTAACAGGACTCGAACCTGCATCTCATGTGTTCTGCCATTGAATTATACCGCTCTGAATTGTATGCGAGTTTTGGTAATTGTATGTTAATCACCGGTCCATTTGCCACGGGTGGACGCGCCTCATCCCGCCCCCGTCATCGTTCGGCGTAAGCACGGGGGAAAACTCTTACCACGGTACCGCCCGTTTCAAAGTGCCGTCTGCTTTCCCGGGCTTGTCGGCTGCTTCTTTTGCGGCTACCGCTCATCTCCGACCGCCGCGCGGCTCGCTCACCGCATGGCAGGTATCGGAGGAATGTCACCATGTCAAGGAACTCTCCTTTGGTTGTGGGAAATGCAGGAGTCGAACCTGCAATTGCCGTTTTTTCCCTTGCTGAAACCCCGTTCGGGGCCGGGGCTCTCTTGCCCCTCGGCATTGCCCGCTCCCGGGCACCGTTGTAATGTTTTGGTTTGACTTTAGGAGAGGGTTATTTGCATATCGCTTCAACCAAGGTGCCTATTGCGGCAACTTGCCGGCGTATGCGGGCGTTGGCCGTAGCCTCTTTCTGACATAGCTCGCTGTAATGCTTTCGCATATCTTCCGAGCGTTTCAAGTCATTTTCAAGAGCCTTGTTGCGTTCCACAGCCTTTTCCATCGTGTCTTGCATTGATGCCGTATCAATGGGTGTGATACGGAAATTGAGGCTGCTGTCGTCGATTATCTCGCCGATGGTGCGGATAGGGTCCGATGCCGAGCCGTCAACTTGTTTATCCTCGGCGGTGACAGTAATAGACATCGCCTTGGGATCGATAGTAACAGTTGTCCCACATTCATGCACAACTTTGGCAAGTGTGCAGAACGAGTTCCTGTCGTTTGCAGTGTAGAGGTATGAAATTGTTTTCTTCATTTTGAGGTATATGTTTATTTGTTGCTTTTTGAATTTTCTGCTTTCGCCATTTCGTTATACGCTTTCATTGTCACCCGGCGCAACACCAACACCATTGCCAAGCACATTGCATAGCCACCTAATGAGTGAATGTTGCCCATGACGATATGGGCGGCCGACCATGCGGCAATTAGCATATAAGCCGCCACGCAAGACACGAATTGCGTTCTTGTGAGTATCTTCTCTATTCGTTCCATATCCGTTCCTTTTTCATTGATTACATTGCATTTATCCAAATCAAAATCACTATATTTGTGATGTTTGATTTATGATGATGCAAAATTAACTCCAAATAGAGTAATAAGCAAGCATTATTACTCTTAAAAGAGTAAGTTTAACGCTTTTTAATTATATTATTACAATGACTATTGTTGAACGCTTACAAAAAATCCTCGCATATTCAAATCTTTCTGTTCGCGCTCTCGCTATTAAGTGCTCGTTGAAACAGCAAACTTTGGATAAGCATATAAAAGGACTTGCAGAGCCAAGTGCGAACACTCTAATTGGAATTGCGGCTGCTTTCCCCGAAATTTCTCCTGAATGGCTTCTGCTTGGAACAGGTTCTATGTTTAAGGCTGATAAAGAGTCGGAGCGTATAAACAAGCTGGTAGATACCATCGCCACACTTCAAGACACCATCAACGCCAAATCAGACACTATCGCAACAATGGCAAAACGCATAACAGAACTCGAAAACCAACTAAAAAAGTAAAATATGAAATGGATATTTTGTAGCATAATATGTTTACTTCTTTCTGCGTGTTCATCGTCGAATGACGAACCAACAGAATATACAGGTCCATGGGAAATCCTTTATTTAGAAGACTACTATGGCGTACACACCGACAGCGATGATTTCATTGCATGGTTCAACAATCACATAAATCATTTTGATTCGGCTATTTTCTATCAATCACTATCAAACGATTTTTACAGTTTTGCGCTTGACGCATCTGATGGTGGAATAATTGAACTATACGACTATGAAGATTGGTATAGTGGCACTATACAATGGTATGAAATTGTTGAATATGCAACAGAGTCCGAGATTAAAGAAAAGGTATCTGAATTTGAGGCATTCTCAATTCCAAAAGACCAAGATAAAAGGTATGACGAATTTTCCGCATACTATCAGAAATTAAAAGATTAAAAAGTTGCCGCAAAATTGTCGGCACCATATAACCCACCTATTGAAACCTTAACACATTCAGCCACATATCGAAAAATACAACAAACTTTGCATAAGATAGGATGCGTCTCGGCAATGCAAGAAAACATGCAAGCCTGTGTTTCACATTGCGCTCGACTTTCACTATCTTTGCAGGAAACAAATTGCGGGAAGGAATAATTGTTATGGAAAAAGTTCTTGTGACAGGAGCCGATGGCTTCATTGGCTCGCACTTGGTGGAGCTGCTGCTCGCCGAGGGATATGAAGTGAGGGCGCTCAGCCAATACAATTCGTTTAATTACTGGGGGTGGCTCGAAGAGATTCACAGCGACCGCCTTGAAGTGGTGTGCGGCGACGTGCGCGACCCGGCCTTTTGCCGGCAGATAACTCGCGGCTGCGACACCGTGCTGCACCTTGCCGCCCTCATCGCCATTCCTTACAGCTACGTGGCACCCGACAGCTATGTCGACACCAACATACGCGGCACACTCAACATGTGCCAAGCGGCGCGCGACGAGGGGGTGAAAAGGATAGTGGTGACATCGACGAGCGAAGTGTACGGGACGGCACAATACGTTCCCATCGACGAGAAGCACCCGCGGCAGCCGCAATCGCCCTACTCGGCCACCAAGATAGGAGCCGACGCCATTGCCAAAAGTTTCTATAACGCATTCTCGCTGCCGGTGGTGATAGCGCGCCCGTTCAACACCTACGGCCCGCGGCAGAGCGCACGGGCTATAATTCCCACAATCATCACCCAGATTGCCAACGGCGCACGTGAAATCAAAGTGGGAGACTTGACACCTACCCGCGACTTCAACTTCGTGAAAGACACCTGCCGGGGATTCCTTGCACTGGCTCGTACCGAAGGCATCGAGGGGGAAGAAATAAACATCTGTACCGGCACCGAGATCACAATGGCCGACACGTTGCAAATGATTGCCGACTTGATGGGTGCCGACGTCGAGTGGGTACGTGACGAACAACGCATCCGCCCGGGCAAGAGCGAAGTGTTCCGACTGCTCGGCGACAACAGCAAGATAACAAGCCTCACCGACTGGCGTCCGGCATATTCATTAAAAGACGGCCTGAAGGAAACCATTGACTGGTTTTCTTGCCGCGAGAATCTTGCAAAATACAAATCAGACATTTACAATCAATAACAAACACTTGCTATTATCAAGGGGGAAACATGAGTGAATACTTTTACCGCCGCCGCAACTTAAACGTATTGTTCCTTGGAGGAGCAAAACGTGTGGCACTTGCCGAGCAACTGAAAAAGGCCGGGAAGGAATATGGCATAGACGTGGCAATCTTCAGCCACGAACTGAACGATTGCGAACCAATTGCAGCAGCAGGCAAAATTATCGTAGGAAGCAAATACACATCACCCGACATAGATGCCGAAATAGACAAAACAATCACCGACAACGACATACACATAATGTTGCCCTTCATCGACCCGGCCATAGAGGTCGCGGCACGATGCAAGGAACGCCATCCCGAAGTGTTCGTGCCGGTTTCCGACGTGAAGACCTCGCGCATAATGTTTGACAAGGTTATGGCGGCATGTGAGTTTGAGGCAAAAGGGATTCCCATTCCCGAGACCTACACTCCCGACAACATAACTTTCCCTGCGATATTGAAGCCGCGTTGCGGGTCGGCATCAAAGGGCATCATCGTGGCACAATGCCCCGACGACATGCGCCAAGCCTCGACCCACATCGACGACTACCTGATACAACGCTACGTGGCCGACCGCGAAGAATACACCGTCGACTGCTACGTGGGCACACAGGACGGCGAAGTGAAGTGCGCCATTCCACGCCGGCGCATCGCCACTGCCGGCGGCGAGGTGACAAAGACCGAAACGCGCCATCTGCCCGTGCTTGAAGAAATGGCTTGGCGCACACTCAAACTGCTGAAACTGCAAGGAGCTGTCACCCTGCAATTTATCCGCGACCTTGAAACAGGCCGGTTCTTGCTCATGGAAGTGAATCCGCGGCTTGGCGGCGGTGTGATATGCTCGATTTATGCAGGAGCCAACATTGCCAAGATGATACTTGAAGAAAGCATCGGCTTCAACGCAATTCCTGCAAAGATATGGCACGAAGGGGTGCTGATGACACGATACATGAAAGAAGTGGTGTTTTACAACGGAGAAATATTATGACTGACAATCACGTGATTATAATCGCCGAAGCCGGGGTCAACCACAACGGCAACTATGACCTCGCGGTGAAGATGGTGCATGAGGCTAAGGCTGCCGGCGCCGATTATGTAAAATTCCAGACGGCCGTGCCCGAACTGGTCATCTCGTCTATCGCCCCCAAAGCGGAGTACCAGAAAGAGACCACCGGAAGCGGGCAAAGCCAACTCGACATGTGCCGCGCAATCCACCTGCCACTGTCCGACTATGCCCCGTTGAAACAGGTTTGCGACGAGGCAGGAATAGGGTTCATGAGCACACCGTTCGACCTCGTTTCGATCGACACGCTCGAACCCCTCGACATGGACTATTACAAAATTCCCTCGGGAGAAATAACCAACCTCCCCTACCTGCGCAAAATCGCATCGAAGCACCGGCGGGTGATAATGTCGACCGGAATGTGTGAACCGGACGAAATAGGCGCGGCTCTCGACGTGCTGCTTGCCGGCGGACTGACACTTGATGACATAACCCTGCTGCACTGCAACACGCAATACCCCACGCCGTTTGCCGACGTCAACCTGCTTGCCATGAACGAAATCGGACAACGGTTCGGGACCAAAGTCGGGTACAGCGACCACACGGTGGGAATCGAAGTGCCTATTGCCGCAACAGCCCTCGGCGCAACAGTGATAGAAAAGCATTTCACGCTCGACCGCAACCTGCCGGGCCCCGACCACAAGGCATCGCTCATGCCCGGCGAACTTGCCGAGATGGTGCGGGCCATACGCCACATCGAGCAAGCTCTCGGCGATGGCCGTAAGCATGTGACTGCAAGCGAAGAGCCCAACAAGATTGTGGCACGGAAAAGCATAGTCGCCGCCACCGACATAAAAAAGGGCGACCTGCTCACCGACCGCAACATAACCGTCAAGCGGCCCGGCAACGGCATATCGCCCATGCTGTGGGACAGCGTCATAGGCACACGCGCAATCGCCGACTTCCCTGCCGACTCGCTGATTGCCATTGACAACGACCGGTAGTGTGCAGCGACATATCCGTTCAGGCTCTTACCCACCTTGCCATATTACTTTTATGAGTGTCTGCATTCCGAGGGTGTATCAAAATAATAACGTTGTTGTTGTAGATACATGGTGTGTAGCGTCTTGATGTCGGCAACAATATATAAAGCGTTTAATACCAACGGCTTACCCAACTCAATTGTAGAGGGTGTATCAAAATTATCATTTCAATGTGGCAGTAGAGACGCAAAATTTTGCGTCTCTACAATCTGGTTGAATAAACTATTGATATTGAATGTTTTATATGTTGTTGCCGACATCGAGACGCGGCACGCCACGTCTCTACTCATGGCAAAATCGCATTTTTATAGGGTCAGTCCGAAAACACAGTTGTACAGTTTTTCAGGGACAAACATGACGAATATGGTCTATTTTGCCGTCTTCT
>CALUMZ010000028.1 GCA_944321865.1 uncultured Muribaculaceae bacterium | reverse complement strand
GTTCGGCTCCCTTGAGGTCGCCTCGCCCGGCGTTAAGCATAATTGGGCAGCTCCGCAGCCCCTTTTCCCATTTTGATACACCCTCTATAATATGGTTGTGTAATTTGTTGGTATTTAGTGTCTTATATGCTGTTGTGGATATGGAGACTCGGCACGCCACGCCGCTACGTAGGCGGTTGAATGAAAAATGTGTATATATATTTTGTCTTTATGTATGAAAAACAGTAAAACACCGGATGGGTTATTTCAGGCGGAACATGTAGCCGAGTGTGGCGGTTATGGCCATGCCGTTGGACTTGCCAAAATGGTCGGCTTTGCTGCTGCCGAAGATGTTGCCGATGCCGAAGTAGTAGCGGCCTTCAAGAATTATGGAGTGCTTGTTTTTCAATATAAATTCCATTCCTAACCCGGCCGAGATACCGTAGTCAAATTTAGATTGTATCGGCATGTCGAATTGCTCGGTTTCGCGAAATTCATCGTTAAATACCGGAATGTTGCCGATATCGAAGTTCTCGGTGTGGCTGTCGCCTATCATCCAGCACAGTTCCGGTCCGGCGTTGAAGAAACCCCTGAACTTGTGGCTGCCGAAATATATGTGGGTGAGGAACGGCAGGTGCAGGTAAGTGAGCCGCCGTTGGTAGGCCAGCCCGGGATCTTTCTCAAACGATTCCTTCCAACCGCGTTGCATCATGTTCAGCTCCACGATGAAGCCGAAATGCCGTTCTTCGATATAGCGGAATGTGAGTCCCATTGTAGTACCCATAAGCATGGATTGAGGTACCGATGGAGACATGGAAACCGATGAAAATGTGGTACCCGCTTTGGCTCCAATGGCAATGTTGGCCTCATAGTGGGTTTGCGCTCCGGCTTTGAATGCCACAGCCGAAAGCAACAACATCACAGATAACAGTGGCAGCAGAAGGATATGTCTCATTTAGTATATGTTTCGATATTGTTGAACACCGTGAAGTGGATAAAGTATACCGTCTTATTGATGAATCCGCTCCAATTGCTTACGCGGTCGAAGTCGAAGCTGTTCTGCAATCCGTTGAACTTGAAATTCTTGTTATAATCCTTGTCGCGCATGAACAACTTGAGGAAATAGCAGCCTGTATCATACCCCAATAAACCGAACTTGGGTGCTGCGTATATCATATATTCGCCATACCAACGGTGGAACTTGTTGTCGAAGTCGTGGATTGATTTATTATCATGTTGGGCAAAGAAACGAGAATACATGTATGTATCCACTTGGTTGAAGTCATTGCCGAATTCGGCGATGTAGGTAGTCCATTCGGGATATCCAAACATGCACAAGTTTACGTCGTATCGGTTAAGTTTAACGCTCTTTATGGCATTTATCGATCGGTGCAGAATCGACCGGCTGCTCGAAGTCGGGATAAGCACATAGCGACGTCCCGATACAAGGCGGTTGCTCAGTGAGTCGGCATTTAGCGTATTGGCTATGTCGATAGTAGAATATTTTATATCTTTTGCCGACAAGTGAGCCTTTAACTCGCCAACCATTTCTTTTTCGGGTTCCGAGGGCATGTTGATGAATATCACTTCGTGGTCGCGGAATGTGCTGTCAAAGAAGTCAAGCATTTTCGCCTGCAGATAAATTTGAGGCGTATTAACTTGGAACAGAGTTGTGAAGTCGTTATATTCATCGTTCTTTAGCGAGAATGAGTTGATGACGGCAATTTTTTTCTCGGTCCCGTATTTTGCTATGAGTTCTATCTGTTCGCTATCATCGGGAGTGAAGATGATGTCCATTTTGGCAAGAGCCGGCAGGCTGAGAATGGAATCGACGCAACTTTTTGAATCGCGAGTATCATAGGCAAAGACATTTATGCTTTTGTTGCCATGCATTTGCCTCACAGTGTCGACGGCGAGCAAGAACCCTTTGTAAAATTCAGTGAATAATTTGGCCTGTTTTGACTGCCGCTCGCGGTCAAGCATGAAAGGCAGCAGAAGGGCCACATTTATGTTGCTGTCGTTGTTGAACACATGCACCGAGTCATATATTTCTTGTATTATTGGTGAATCATTGTCCGACAGTTGCTCTTTCAATACGTTGCTCGATGCCGGGTCGACGAGTACGGTTGCCGTCCTCTTGATGGGTACATACAGAGTTTTGCCGCGTTTGGGCTTCTTCATGTCGGGATTTGCCGCTTTGAGGTCTTCGACGTTGACATTGAATTTGCGCGCAATAGAGAAGTAAGTGTCGCCACGCTGAATTTTATAGGTGTGGAATTCGGTGGTCTCTTTTTCGGCCTTGAAAGTTGTGTAATAATTAGGACGGATACGTATCACTTCTCCGCTTTTGAAGTTTTGAGGAGAAATGCCGGGATTGAGTTCCATCAATTTGTCGATGGAGGTGTTGTAACGCTTGGCTGTGCTGAACAGGGTGTCGCCCGGACGTATTGTTACGTAAATGACAGTTGTGTCGTTGGCAACTTCCGATTCCCGGCTGATTTTAGTGTCGTCGGACACTTCGGGAACTTTCTTGTTTTGTGGTATTTTCAATGTTTGCCCTTCTTTTATTCCGCCGTTGGCTTCGGGATTTAGTTTTATAATGTCGTCTATGGCAATGTCGTAGGTCTTTGCGATTCCATATAATGTTTCTCCCTTCTCAACGGTATGGGTCGACGTTGTTTCCATGCCGGTCGCTGCTGTGCTGCCGCTATTTGCAGTTTGTTGTGCAACCTTGTTGTTCCCGTTGGCAAAGTCGGCGACGGGGAAAAACAAGTATTGTCCCGACTTAAGGTCCATGGCCGCCCCGGGATTGTATTTTGTGATAGAAGCCTCGGAAATTCCCAGCTTCTTGGCTATGCTGTATACCGTTTCTTCCTTTTTTACTTCATGGTAGTAGAATTGAGTGCCGCCGATAGTTCTCGTGGGCAGGGGAAGTTGTGCTTCGGCACTATGTATAGTCGAGCAAATAATGGCAACTAATAACAACAATTTTATTTTCATGATGAAAAATGAAGTTTTTTTGTTAGGGTAAAATTATGTAAAGACGTATCAAGCATCAAGGGCTTGCCGCAAATCTTCTATAATGTCGTCGGCATTTTCAATGCCCACCGACAGCCTGATAAGGTCGGGTGCCACTCCTGCTTCGATGAGTTGCTCGTCGGAAAGTTGGCGGTGGGTGTGGCTTGCAGGGTGCAGGACGCAAGAACGAGCATCGGCAACATGGGTGACAATGCAAATGAATTTCAGGCGATCCATGAATTGTATGGCATCTTCGCGTGACCCTTTTATTCCGAACGTCAATACTCCGCAAGTACCGCCGGGCAGGTATTTGCGTGCAAGGTCATGATATTTGTCGCCTTCAAGGTCGCCATAGTGTACCCAGTTTATGCGAGGGTGTGAGTTAAGGAACTTTGCGACTTTTAAGGCGTTTTCACAGTGCCGTGGCACGCGCAAGTGCAACGTTTCGAGCCCGATGTTTATCAAGAAAGCGTTTTGGGGCGATTGGGCTGCACCCAAGTCGCGCATGAGTTGTGCGTTGGCTTTGACAATGTAGGCCTGTCGTCCGAATTTTTTTGTATATGACAATCCGTGATATGATTCATCGGGAGCGGTGAGGCAGGCAAACCGTTCGGGGTATTGTTCCCAGTCGAAGTTACCACTGTCGATTATGGCACCGCCGATGGTCATGGCGTGCCCGTCCATGTATTTTGTGGTGGAATGTGTTACAATATCGGCACCCCATTCAATGGGTCGGCAGTTAATGGGGGTTGCGAAAGTATTATCGATGATGAGCGGCACTCCGTGCTTGTGGGCAATGCGTGCAAATTTTTCGATGTCGAGTATGTTCATGCCCGGGTTGGCAATGGTCTCTCCGAATAGCGCTTTGGTATTTGGCTTGAAAGCCTTTTCGATTTCGGCATCTTCGGCATCGGCATCGACAAATGTCACGTCAATGCCCTGCTTGCGCATAGTCACGTTAAACAGGTTGTAGGTGCCACCGTATATGGTAGAGGCGCATACGAAGTGGTCGCCGGCCTCGCAGATGTTTAATATGGCATAGAAATTGGCAGCCTGTCCCGAAGATGTGAGCATTCCAGCCAATCCGCCTTCGAGCGCGCAAATCTTTGCAGCTACGGCATCGCAAGTGGGATTTTGCAAGCGGCTGTAAAAGTAGCCCGATTCTTCGAGGTCGAACAGTCGTGCCATTTCTTCGCTGGTGTCGTATTTGAATGTGGTGCTTTGGTATATGGGCAATATGCGTGGCTCGCCGTTGCGTGGCTTCCAGCCGGCTTGTACGCACAGGGTCTCGCGGTTGAGATTATTGTTCATGATTGTGGAGGTTTCTAAAAAAAAATTTTTTAAAGTGCTGTATTGTGCAGTTGATTCCTTGCCCACATTTTAATCGGCAAGAATAATTACTGTATTTCTTGCAAAGTTAACTAATATTGCTCAAATAATTGTTTTTTTGTAGTAACTATTATGTGACAGGCGCAGCAAACGGGAAGCAGGGAAAGTGGTAATACATGTCGGTTTGTACCATTGCCGTGGTGGGAATAAAGAAATTTATCCTTAATTACTTGGCAGTGCGGTCTATTTTTTGCAACTTTGCACATTAATTTAAAGTTTCAATATAGATTAGTACCTTATATGGAAATAACCGCAGGTAAATTGGCAGAGTTGGTTAATGGAACTGTCGATGGAGATGCCAATGCCATCGTAAACAATTTTGCCAAAATAGAAGAAGCAAAGAAAGGGTGCCTGACATTCTTGGCAAATCCGTTATACACTCATTATATATATACCACCGAAGCTTCTGTGGTGCTTGTGAAACGTGATTTCGTGGCCGAGCATCCGATAAGTGCAACTCTTGTGCGCGTGGATGATCCATACGCCACTCTTGCCATGTTGTTGAATTATGTTTCAAACCAACAAGTGAGGAAACATGGCATAGAACAACCCTGCTTTATTGCCGAAGGTGTGACGTTGCCCGATGATGTGTATGTGGGTGCATTTGCATACATAGGCAAGGATGTCAAAATAGGCAAGAATGTGTGCATATACCCGCAAAGTTACATTGGCGACAATGTTTCGATAGGGGACAATTGCATTGTTTACCCCGGGGTGAAAATTTACCATAATTGTGTGATAGGCAATAATTGCATATTGCATGCAGGGGTGGTTATAGGTGGAGATGGCTTTGGCTTTGCTCCCGAAAACGGCGAATACATGAAGATTGCCCAAATAGGGAACGTGGTCGTATGCGATGATGTGGAAATAGGCGCAAACACCACTATCGACCGTGCCACAATGGGCAGCACTGTGATACACAAGGGCGTGAAACTTGACAACCTGATACAGATTGCCCATAACGTCGAAATAGGCGAGCACACGGTGATGGCTGCCCAAGTGGGAGTGGCCGGTTCGGCAAAAATCGGCTCGCACAACATGGTTGGCGGCCAAGTGGGTTTTGCCGGGCATATCAAGGTAGGCAATAACAATAAGTTTGGAGCCCAATCGGGAGTGCCAAATAGTATTGGAGACAATAATTCGGTATTGGGCAGCCCGGTGGTGAGCGCAATGGATTTTGCGCGTCAGACGGTCTACATGAAGCGGCTTGGCGATTTATTTAAAGATGTATCGGCTCTTAAGAAAGAGCTTGCCGATAGGAAACAGCAGTAAGCACACAAGTATAAAAATAATAACAAAGAAAAATATACCATATTTATGAAACAATGTACATTAAAGGAATCATTCTCTGTTAGCGGTAAAGGACTTCACACCGGCATGTCGATACAAGCCACTTTCAAGCCGGCACCGACTAATCATGGGTATAAATTCCAACGTATGGATCTTGAAGGTTGTCCGATTATAGATGCCCTTGCCGAGAATGTGACTGAAACCACTCGTGGCACGGTGATTGGGCGGGGTGATGCACGAGTCAGCACTGTGGAACATGCGCTTGCCGCACTTTATGCTGCCGGAATCGATAACTGCCTCATTGAAGTAAATGCGCCCGAAATGCCGATACTTGACGGCAGTGCCATTGAATATGCCACAAACATCGAAAGAGTGGGCATAGAGGAGCAGAATGAAGACAAGGATTTCTATATCGTTAAAGAAAAGCTTGAAGTTGTAGACGAGGAGAGCGGAGCATCAATCGTGGTGCTGCCATTCGACAGTTTCCGCATCGATGCAATGATAGAGTTCAAGTCGCCTATCATTCCCAATCAATTTGCATCGCTCAACAGCCTGTCGCGTTTCAAAGACGAAATAGCCGCAAGCCGCACATTCGTTTTCGTGCGTGAAGTGGAACCGCTTGTAAAGGCTAACCTCATAAAAGGCGGCGACCTTGATAACGCTTTGGTTATATATGACCAACCGATGGAACAGACCGACCTTGACAAACTTGCCGACTTGATGGGAGTTCCGCATAAGCATGTCAGCGAACTGGGTTACATAAGCAACATTCCGTTGGCATACGAGAATGAGCCTGCACGCCACAAATTGATGGATGTGCTTGGCGACCTTGCCTTGATAGGACGGCCGCTCAAGGGATATGTGATAGCCACCAAGCCCGGGCATTCCATCAACACGCAATTCTCGAAGCGCGTGCGCCGTGAAATAAAGCACCAAGAGCTGCAGGCACCGGTCTACAACCCCAATGTGGCACCGGTGATGGACATAAACCGCATCCGCCAATTGCTTCCGCACCGCTACCCGTTCTTGCTTGTCGACAAGATTATAGAAATAGGGACAAATTATATAGTGGGAGTGAAGAATGTGTCGGGAAACGAACCCTTCTTCCAAGGCCACTTCCCGCAAGAGCCTGTGATGCCCGGGGTGCTTCAGGTCGAAGCCATGGCACAAGTGGGCGGCCTGCTTGTATTGAACAAGGTTGAGAATCCCGAGAAGTATTCCACTTATTTCATGAAAATGGATAATGTTAAGTTCCGCCAGAAAGTTGTTCCCGGCGATACATTGATTTTCCATTTGTCGCTATTAACCGAGATTCGCCGCGGTTGCGCCGTTATGAAAGGGTATGCATTTGTGGGCGAGAAAATCGTTAGCGAAGCCGAGTTCATGGCTCAAATCATCAAGAACAAATAATCACTCATAAACAATAATATGAAACAACCGTTAGCCTACGTTCATCCGGCTGCAAAGATTGCCAGCAGTGTGGTAATCGACCCGTTTGTCACTATCGACCAGAATGTGGAGATAGGTGAGGGTACACGCATCGGAAGCAACGTTACTATTCTCGAAGGAGCCCGTATAGGCAAGAATTGCACTATATGTTCAGGTGCGGTCATATCAGGTATTCCCCAAGACCTGAAGTTCCGTGGTGAGGAAACTGTTGCCATAATTGGCGATAATACTACCATAAGGGAGTGCGCAACCGTGAACCGTGGAACAGCATCGAAGGGCAAAACAGTGATAGGCAGCAACTGCCTGATAATGGCTTATTGCCACGTGGCTCATGACTGCGTGATAGGCGACAATGTGATAATGTCGAATGCCGTGCAAGTGGCCGGGGAAGTAGTGATTGATAACCATGCCGTGATAGGCGGCGGTGCACTCATTCACCAGTTCTCGCATATAGGGCAGCATGTGATGTTGCAAGGCGGAGCACTTGTCAACAAGGATATTCCCCCATACGTAAAAGCAGGGCGGAATCCTATTTCATACGCCGGCATCAACTCGATAGGATTGCGCCGGCGCGGGTTCACCAACGAGCAGATACGCGACATACAGGAGATATTCAGGTATCTCTATCTGTCGGGGATGAATAATTCCGATGCCATCGAGCGCATCGAGGCAGAGTTGCCTGCAACGAAGGAGCGGGACGAAATCATACTTTTCGTGCGTAACTCAAAGCGGGGCATCATCAAGGGATACGTATAATAATCTTAATTAATACACTAAAGACACCGGGGCGGCATGGTAGCTGTCTCGGTGTTTCTTACATTTCAGTCTTTTTCTTTATGGATAACAGCGACAAAAGAGACATCAACAAAGTGGAGGTGCGGCAGTTGCGACTTGACGATTATGCCGAGCTTGCGCAATCGTTCAAGCGTGTATATGCCGACAAGGATGTGTTCTGGACTTACGACCAGATAAAGAAGCTTACCGAAATATTTCCCGAAGGACAGGTAGTTACTGTGGTCGATGGGAAAATAGTGGGATGTGCATTGGCAATAATTGTCGATTACAATCTTGTAAAAGGTGACCACACATACGCACAAGTAACGGGGAATGAAACGTTTAACACGCATAATCCGCATGGTAACATACTTTATGGAATAGAGGTGTTCATTCACCCCGATTATCGGGGGTTGAGGCTTGCGCGGCGCATGTATGAATATCGCAAAGACTTGTGCGAGACGCTTAATTTGAAAGCGATTATGTTTGGCGGACGCATACCCAATTATTATAAGTATGCCGACCGTATGCGCCCTCGCGAATATATCAACAAAGTGCGCCTGCGTGAAATTTATGATCCTGTGCTTACGTTCCAATTGTCCAACGATTTCCACGTGCGCAAGGTGATGACCAATTACTTGCCCAACGATGAGGAGTCGAAGCATTTTGCAACGTTATTGCAATGGGATAACATATATTACCAGCCCAAGCCCGAAGTGATAGAGCGGAAGACGATGATACGCGTGGGGTTGGTGCAATGGCAGATGCGTCCCTACAAAAACATCGACGATGTGTTTGAGCAGGTGGAATTCTTTGTCGATGCGGTTTCTGACTACAAGAGCGATTTCATCTTGTTCCCCGAATACTTCAACGCGCCGCTAATGGCTAAGTATAACAACCTTGGCGAGGCGCAATCGATAAGGAAACTTGCCAAGTACACCGACGAGATACGCGAACGGTTTGTGAAACTTGCCATCAGCTACAACATCAATATCATCACGGGTAGCATGCCTTACTTGACCGCCGACAACAAGTTGCTCAACGTGGGCTTCCTGTGCCGCCGCGACGGTACCTACGAGACCTACGGCAAGGTGCACATCACTCCCGACGAGGCAAAGAGTTGGGGCTTGACCGGCGGGAAGATGGTAAAGACATTCGACACCGATTGTGCCAAGATAGGTGTGCTGATATGCTATGACGTGGAGTTCCCCGAATTATCGCGGTTGCTTGCCGAAGAAGGGATGCAGATACTGTTTGTGCCGTTCCTCACCGATACCCAGAATGCCTATTCGCGGGTGAAAGTGTGCGCACAGGCACGTGCCATAGAGAATGAGTGCTTTGTGGCAATTGCCGGGTCGGTGGGCAACTTGCCGCGTGTTCACAACATGGATATACAGTATGCACAGTCGGCGGTGTTCACTCCTTGCGACTTTGCTTTCCCCACCGACGGACGTCGTGCCGAGGCAACGCCCAATACCGAGATGATACTTGTGAGCGACGTTGACCTTGACTTGCTCAGCGAGCTGCACACCTACGGTAGCGTTCGCAACTTGCGCGACCGTCGCCTTGACCTCTACGAGCTGCGCCGCAAGTAGGGCGTGGAGAGTGTGGAGATATAACGGGAACAGCCCCGGGAGAATGTCACATTTCTCCCGGGGCTGTCGTTTATTGGTGGAATATGACCGATTGGGGTTTATTGTTGGGCAAAGGTGTCAAACATGGGGATGGAATTGTTGTTGGGCACAGAAAAACCTTTTATTAGCAGAATCCCGTTTTGAATGGAATAGGTGCCGCGCACCGGGTCGCTGTCGTAGTCGGTGGTTTGCGTCGAGCCGGTTTGGGTGTAGCGCCGGCTTGTGAAAGTCACCTCGATTGTCCCGTTTTGGGCGGCGTAATCACCGTAGTAGGTTGATACGTAAGGGTCGCCCATTGATGTTCCGCCGAAAGTGTGTTTGAATACGAACGTGCCGTCGTCGTAGAACGTGAATTGCTCGGTGTAGGTGAAGTCGCTTGTCCTCCAAGTGCCGATGAGGGCAGGGTCGCAGCCTTCGATTTTTTCGGGTTTGGGATCAGGCTCGTCGTTGTCGTCGTCGCTGCATGATGCGAAGCCCATGCAGGCGGCAAGCATCACGATGAAAATTGATAAGTATTTAAATGTTTTCATTTGTCATTGCCCTGTGTGTTCGTGTCGAGCGCAACGTCTTATTATTTAGTTCTTGAAAATCACTGCAAATGTATATATTATTATCGAAATTCCGAAAATTTGAGCAGATGGTGCATTAGACCCAAGACGGTCATTAGACCGCAAAAAATTGTTTTGAGAGTGCTTTTTATGCCGCTGTGTGCGTGGTCAGGCATCGACAGGTAGCGGGAATCACTGCGGGTGGGAGGCGAGGTATTCCTTGACGGCGGTGGTGAATTGAAGCCAGAACATTTCGGTCTTTTTCTCGCCAATGCCGTATAGTGTGGCAAATTCTTCGCGTGTGGTGGGCTTGTTGCGGGCAATAACATCAAGTACCTTGTCGCTGAAGATGATGTATGGGGCAACATGTCGGGCACGGGCCAGTGCAAGGCGTGTTTTCTTGAGCAACTCGAAAAGTTCGCTATCGGCGGGCGGCATATTTTGCAGTGTGCCTTGCCGGGATTCGCGGCTTTTGGCCTCGGTTGTGCGGCTCTTGTATGTGAATTTTGAAAATTTTACTTGTTTCATGCCACGCAGAATTTCCCAACCGTAGTCGGTTACTCGCAAATGATAGTGGTCGTCGTAGGCAACATCGATAATGCCGAGTTGCAACATCTGCAACAAATATGAATTCCACGCGGCAAATGTAGTGTCACGTCCAACGCCGTAGGTGCGCAGCTTGTCATATCCTTTGGCTATTATATCGGTTTTGCCCGAGCCTCGCAGGATGTCGATTATGGCAGTCACCCCTTCTTTTTCATGAGTTCTCACTATTGCACTCAGGGCCATCTGGCACAGTATTGTGGCATCGAACCGTTCGGGAGGGTTGAGGCACACGTCGCAATTGCCGCAATCGTGGTCGTATCGTTCATTGAAGTAGCTAAGCAATGTGCGTCGGCGGCACACATCGCTTTCGGCATATTGTTGCATTCTGCTCAGCTTTGTCATGTTAATCTCTTTTTGCCCCGAGTCTTGTGCGAAACTTTTAAGTGTGATAACATCGGCAAACGAGTAGAACATAAGTGCCGTTGCAGGCATCCCATCACGGCCCGCGCGTCCTATTTCTTGGTAATAGCATTCTATGCTTTTGGGCATGTTGCTATGTATAACCCAACGCACATTGCTCTTGTTTATTCCCATGCCAAATGCTATTGTGGCACACACTATGGGAGTGTCGTCGTTGAGGAATGCCGTCTGCACACGGTCTTTTTCGTCGGCAGGCATTCCGGCATGGAATGGTGCGGCATTGTAACCGAGTGCGCGCAGGCGAGCAGCCATCTTCTCGGTATCTTTCCGGCGCAGGCTGTATATTATTCCGCTTTCACCCCGATGAGCATCGATGAAACGTGTTATCATTTTCATCTTGTCATTGCCACTGACGTTGCTTGCCACGTTAAGTGTGATATTGGCACGGTCAAACGATGTCATGAACAACCGGGCATCGGGTATGTTGAGTTGCCGGGCAATGTCGTTGCGTGTCAGTCGGTCGGCAGTTGCCGTCAATGCCATAATCGGAACATTCGGGAAACGTTGGCGCAGAGTGGCAAGTTGTATGTATTCGGGACGAAAGTCGTGCCCCCATTGGGAAATGCAATGTGCTTCATCGATGGCAAAGAGGCTTATTTTTATGAATTCCGACCATTGGTCTATTTCGGCGAGCAGGCGTTCGGGGGAGATATATAGCAATTTTATGCGTCCGGCATATACTTGTTCTATGACTTCGCGATTGAACGCTTCGGATTGCGAACTGTTGACCGATGCTGCCGGTATTCCCATTCCCTGCAAGGCGTCGACCTGATCTTTCATTAGAGCAAGCAGTGGAGATATGACAATTGTGCATCCGTCGGACAGCAATGCCGGAATCTGGAAGCATAGCGACTTGCCTCCGCCGGTAGGCATCAGTACCACGGCATCATTCCCTTGCATAACACATTGTATAGCCTCGAATTGCAAGGGGTAAAAAGAGTTGTAACCATAGAATCGGTTCAGTACGCCAAGTGCGCGTGATTTCAAGTCGCCGTCCATGCTTCCGATTTATGTGAGGGGGATTTAGAATGCGTTTTTTTCACCTCTTATAGCGTTCCACACAGTGAGGTATATTATCTTCAGGTCGAGCATGAAGTTCCAGTTTTCGGCATACCATACATCATATTCCACACGTTTTTCCATTTGCCACAATTCGCGTGTTTCGCCACGGTACCCGTTGACTTGCGCCCAACCGGTGATGCCGGGTTTGATGGTGTGCCGCACCATATACTTGTCGATGAGTGCGCTATAGTCTTTCGTGTGCTTCAACATGTGAGGACGGGGCCCGACTATCGACATGTCGCCACGCCACACGTTGAAAAATTGGGGCAGCTCGTCGATGCTTGAGCGGCGCAGGAAATCACCGAAGCGGGTCTTGCGCGGGTCGTTTTTTGACGCTTGAAGGCTGTCGCTCAGGTTGTTGACTTTCATTGTTCGGAACTTGTAGCATACAAATTCCTTGCCTCGGTATCCGGTGCGTTTCTGCTTGAAAAAGATGGGTCCGGGAGACGTGAGTTTAATGCCGATAGCCACCGGAATGAGGATAAGTGGAGAAACAATCAGTGCGCATGAAGAGAAAACGAAGTCGAAAATGCGCTTTATGATGCGGTTGATGGGATTGCTCAGCGGATTCGGGCGAATTGCAAGTATGGGAACATTGCCTATCGACTGCAAGTCGAAGTTGCGTTTAATGGTTCGGCCGAATTGAGGCACATAATAAAAATCGACGGCATTACTGTCGGCAATGCGTATCATCTTTTGCACAAGTCCCTCTTTCCCATCGGGTAGGGTGCAATACATTTCATCGATGAAATTGTCTTTTATGAATTGGTCGATGTCGTCGAATTTGCCTTTGTAATATGCGTTGGCATGAGTGCTTTGGTTGTCGTCAAAAAGTCCCATTATGCGGTACCCGTATTCATTGTTTTCAAGCATCTCGTCAAGCAGTCTCATTCCCACAATGTCGCCTCCAATGATTATGATTCGCTTGTAGTTTCCCCCCTTGCTGCGGTAAATTTTGAGCATGCGCCTTGACAATAGCCACCAGCATGATAGCGATGGAAAGAAAATCAAGAAGAACTTTACGAATGTGAGTACATGGATATTGTCTAAATTAAGGAATAACAGGAAGGCAAAGAACAAGATTGCGAAAAGCATAACAGCTTTGGTCGCAGTCAGTACTACACGGTCGGCAAATACAACTCTGCGGCTATGGATGTTTGAGAAGATTAAGCATTCGGCAGCAAATGATATATTCATCATGAACCACACTTGACGGGAGAAGAAGTCATCGTCGGGCGTGTTGCCATTGAGCAGGTATAAAACCACGTATGTCAGGTTCAGAATCAGGAAGTCGACAGTCGTAAACAGACTTCTGATAAATTGCCCGTATCTGCCTTTTTTTTCCATAAGTCGGATAAATGAATAGAAAATACACCTTGCGCATATATGGCACAGGCAGTGTGTGTCGTTATGAGTGGGGCACATGTTTTTTATTCATGATTGCCACCATAAGGGGCACATTGCAGTAGCCGCTACATTTGAAGGTTTATCTATTGAGACAACGAAAATAGTAGTAGATATATTGTTACAACCTGTTAAAAACAAATGGCAGCCCAAAGCCTTTCCCCATGGCTGCCACTTGTCGTCTCTTGTAATGCTATATGTAGGACGCGAAATATGTGTCGCGGCGGTTATAGCTTTTCGTCAACGAGCTTGATTTTTTGTTCAAGCAAAGAAAGTTCGTCTTTGATTTTTTGTATTTTTCGTTCCACTTCTTTAAGCATTGAATTGCCACCTTTCGACTGAGCATTGAAGAAGCCAAGGTTGTTTTCGTAGGTTTTCAATTCGTTGCATTTTTGTTCATACGAGCGCACCAAACGTTCGCGTTCACGATATATTTTGTCTTGGCTTGTGCCGCTTAGGGACGATTCAAAGTTGCTCAGCCCGGCACGAATTTCTTTCATGTCGAATTTATCGAATGCTTTGTCGATGGCAGCTTTGTAATCGGCATATACCTTGTCTTTTTCCTTGAAAGGCACATGACCTATTTCTTGCCATTTCTTCATCAGTTCGCGCACTTTTTTAGCGCCTTCGGTTTCGTTCTCATCGGCAATTATTGCGTTGATGGCATCGATGATTTCACGTTTTGCCGTGAGGTTGGCGTGTTCGGCTTGGTGTACCGAAGATGTTTGCTTGTTCTTTTGCTCAAAGAAATAATCACAAGCGGAAATGAAACGTTTCCACACGGCATCGCTATGTTTTTTGACAACGGGGCCTATGGTTTTCCATTCTTTCTGTAATGCAACGAGCTTGTCGGCAGTCTTCTTCCAGTCGGTCGAGTCTTTTAGCGCTTCGGCTTGTTCGCACAGGGCGGTTTTCTTTTCGAGGTTGGCTGCAAATTCTTCTTTCATGGTTTTGAAGAATTCAGCTTTCCGGGCAAAGAACTTGTCGCAAGTTTGGCGGAATCGGGCAAACAATTCGGCATTGACTTTTCTGGATGCGAATCCTAACTTTTTCCACTCTTCTTGAATGGCGATGATTGTTTTTGTAGCATCGTCCCACTTTGCAAAAGACTTGAGAGCATCAATGTCGATTGCTTCGATTTTTTCGCACAAGGCGATTTTGGCCGTTTCGTTTTCTTTTTCTTTTTCTTTGCGGTTTTCAAAGAAAGCTTGGTATTTTTTGTTTATTTTGGCCGATGCTTCTTTGAACCGGGCCCACAATTCTTCGCGTACTTCTTTTGCGACAGGACCTATTTCACGCCACTGGTTGTGCAGGTCTTGCAGCTTGCGGAATGCAATAACCACGTCGTCTACGTTGTCGAGCATTTCGGCTTCGGAACAAAGTTGCTGTTTTGCTTCAAGGTTCTTTTTGAAGTCGTAATCACGCAACTCCTTGTTCATCTTAAGCAAGTCGTAGAAGTTCTCGGTGACTTTTTGGTAATTTTTCCACGTATCGGTGACGTGGGCGGCGGGTACTTCTCCGATGGCCTTGAATTCTTGTTGCAACTGCTGGATGCGGTTGTATTGCTTGTTTATGTTGTCGGGGTCGCTGACGATACTTTTTATTTCGTCGATTATGGCCTGTTTCTTTTTTAAGTTTTCTTCTTTTTCGGCTTCTTGCCGTGCATTGTATTCGGCTCGTTTTTCCTTGATAGTGTTAAGTAGAGCCTTGAATTTGGCTTCATCGGCATCTTCTTTGGGCGCGAAAGCGGCTTCTTCGTTACCTTTTGCAAGGAAATCTTCTTTCTCTGCGGCAATCTCGGCATTGCGCAGGGAGTAGAATGCGATTTTTATCAGGTTCACGTCGTCGCGTATCGATTCGATGGGTTTTTGCAGTTGCTCTTCGAGGGCAGCCACAAGTCCCGGCTTGTCGAGTGTTGAATAGTCGGCCGATGCAGCCGGTGCGGCATCGTCGGCTTCGGTTGCTTGTATATTATCTACTGTCGGAGTTTCGGTAGTTGCTTCTCCGGAAATATTCTCATTTTTTGTGGTTTCGGCGGCATCTGTTGCGCCGTTGTTGTTCAAGGTTACATCTTTTTCTTGGTTTTCACAAGATTCAGACATTTCACGCAATTCCATAATATTCCATTTTTAATATATCCCACATGTATAAATGGGGGCTTGTTACATTTAGCCTCAAATATACGCAAATTTTCAAGATTGCAACCACTCTTTAACTATTTTTTTGGAGTGTGTGGCGGTATTATTTGCCGATTAGAAATCGGGACCGTATAGCAAAGTGGTTTCGTTGGTTGTGTCAAATAGTTTTTTCGCTTCGGAAACTACTTGTTCGGTAGTTATCGAGCGGTATTTCTGTATTTCGTGGTTGATGTCGCCGGCATTGCCCGTTACAAGTTGCTGGTAACATAGTTTGGATGCTTTTTCGGCATAACTTATGTTTTCAAAACATTCTCGTGATTCGACTTTGTTGGCGAATTTGTCGATTTCATATTGAGAAACATCGCCATCGGTTAGTTTCTTTATTTCTGTATTTATGAGTGTTTCGGCTTTGTCTGTGTCGGCACCCGGGGCAAGTTTCCCTTTTATTACGAATAATCCGGGATCTATCGATCCCCATACGGCTGCATCAAGGTCGGAAAAAAGGTCGGTTTTTAAAAGAACGTTCTTAAAGAACCGGGCAGAGTTGCCGTTGGCCAACAAGTCACTGATTATGTCGCATACGGGGAAGGCGTCATCGTTGCGTCCACACATGTGAAAGGCTTTCACAATAATGTTCTGAGGCACGTCGCTGCGACATATTTGCCTGCGCCGGGGTGACTGTTGTGCCGGCTCGGCAGGAATGTTGCGTTTCACGGTTGTCCCATGTGCGATGTTGCCAAACCATTTAATGGTTAATTGGGCGGCCTGTTCAAAGGTGATGTTCCCCGAGACACACAAGATGGCGTTGCCCGGAGTGTAATGGTTGTGGAAGAAGTCTTGCACTTCGTCAAGAGTTACATTCTCTATGTCGTTGAAATTCCGCCCGATAACCGGCCATTTGTAAGGGTGTGTGGTGAAAGCCGTGTCGCGCAGTATGTGGTCGAGGTCGCCGTATGGGACATTGACGCATCGTTGCTTGAATTCTTCAACCACGACACCTTTCTGCACATCGAGCGATTGCCGGGAGAAAGTCATGTTGGACATGCGGTCGCTTTCGAGCCAGAACGCGGTTTCGATGTTTTGTGCGGGAAGAATGTCGTAAAAGTTGGTGAGGTCGCTCGAGGTCCACGCATTGCTTTCTCCTCCTGCTTTTTGTAGCGGTGTGTCGAAATTTGGGATATTGGCAGTGCCGCCAAACATAAGGTGCTCAAACAGGTGCGCCATGCCTGTACGCATGGGTTGTTCATCTCTTGCACCAACGTCATACAGAATATTGACGGCGACCATCTGCGTCGACTTGTCGTGATGGTGCAACAGGAGCAATCCGTTGGGAAGACGCAATGACTTGACTTCTATCATTATATTCTTTGTCGAAGTGTAAGGGCGATCCCCCGTTTTTTATTTTACGATGTTTGCCGAAATGATTTTTATGTCCTCGGTCGGCCTGTCGGCTCGTCCTGTGGGAGAATTTTCAATTGCTTCGACAGTAGCCATTCCGTCGATAATTTCTCCAAACACGGTGTATTGCCCGTCGAGGTGCGGAGCCCCGCCGATTGTTGTGTAAGTTTTGGCTTGGTTGTCAGAGAAACTGAAAGGCTCTTTCTCATATTCGGCTTTGGCTTTTGTGATTAATTCGTTGCTTAACTTGTCGAGAGCCGCAGTGTCTTTTGCCATTCGCAGTTTCATTATTTCTTTCCGATATGGAGCGACAAGCGAATCGAGGATTTGCTGGATTCTCATATTGGAGATTTGCGCTTGCATCTGATTTAGTTGTGCTTGCGAATATTTACGCCCTGTGACGATATAGAATTGCGAGCCTGAAGATTCCCGTTCGGGATTCACCTCATCGGCTTGCCGTGCGGCGGCAAGTGCGCCTTTCTTATGGAAAAATTGAGGGTATACTATTTCGGCTTCGATGTTGTATCCCGGGCCTCCGGTCCCGAGCATGGCATCGGGGGCGGCGTTTTTTGAGTCAGGGTCGCCCGTTTGTATCATAAAATTGCGTATCACGCGGTGGAACAGGACACCGTTATAAAAACTGTCAGTTACCAATTTAATGAAGTTGTCGCGGTGCTTGGGTGTCTCGTTGTAAAGTTCGACGGTAAAATCTCCCATGGTGGTCTTAAATTCCACTTTGGTGCGGCCATTGTCGGCAGTTGTAGCAGTGGTGTTGTCTTGTTCCATTTTAGAGGTGTTATTGCTATTTGAACTGTTGGCATTGCAAGCGATGCAAGTCAAAGCAAATGCCAGAATCGAAATCGCTATGTTCAAGTGTGGTAGTTTCATTTTGCGCAGGGGATGTCAGATTATTGATGTTGGGTACAGCCGCTTATATATGCGCCTGAAGTTGTCATCTTTTTCGCATAGCTCCTTGGCGCGTTCGCGGTAATCGTCGCCCCAAATTCCGGCAATCAGGTCGCCCAAGTAGCGATGTTCGCGGTCTTTGTTGATGGTGGCTTTTATTAGCGAATCTATAGCGGACGCATATTTTTCGGGGTCAATGGCGTGAAGATACCTTGCTGCGCTTGCTATGAACTGGCCCATCTGGTCTACGGCAATGATGTTGTCAACCAGTTCGGGCAGGATAGGGTCGATGTGGTCGATATTGTTTGCTATGTACTCGTAAGTCATTAATCCGTTAGGATCCTTTGCAAGTTTTTTCTTCAATGCTTCTTCCATATAAAAATATGATGTAAATGGTCATTGTTTACGTGCGCAAAGATACAGCAAGGTCGTGGCAAATGCAAATGATGCAGGCATGAATTGGTTTGCCGGGAAACGAAAAAAGACGAAAGAAGCATCACGCCGCTGTTTCGGAGCAATGCTTCTTTCGTTGTAGTGAATCCGGGAATCGAACCCGGGTTTCCACCGTGAGAGGGTGGCGTGCTAGGCCACTACACTAAATCACCTTTTTGCTTAATTGCGCTGCAAAGTTAGGTGTTTTTTTTATATTTGCAAAATATCAAGTAAAAAAAGTGGAATAATGGCAGAACATAATGATACCGGCAAACGTGGTGAGGAGCTTGCCATGGAATTTTTGATAAAAAAGGGTTATACGATAAGAGACGTTAACTGGCGATGGCAAAAGTGCGAACTCGACATGGTGTGTGAGCATAACGGCAGGTTGGTGGTGGTGGAAGTGAAAACGCGCACGAGCCATTATGTCGACCCGTTGGAAGCCATTACCCGGAAAAAGATATTGAACTTGGTGAAAGCAGCCAATGTGTATGTCAAATTATTTAATTTGCCGCATGAAGTGCAATTCGATGTTATAACATTGAATCGGAATGGCAGTGGGTTTGACATCGAGCATATTGAAGATGCCTTTTATGCCCCGTTAAAGACCTACCGCTGAAAAAATGCAATATGGCATGTGCGCTTATTCTATTTGATTCTTTTTGTTGTTTTTTTTGTTTATTGATTTTTTTATTATATTTGCAGCCATATAAGTTTCATTGTTTAACAATTTAATTCGTTGTGCCTATAGAAATATCATTACTTATTAACTTCAACCAAATTAGTAATGAATAAACTGTTTTCTCTCACCGACGATGAATTGGTGGGACTGTATGTGGAAGGAAACAATCGTGCTTTTGATGTGTTAATCGATAAATATCAAGAGAAGTTGTACTCTTATGTTTATCATATCGTTAAAGATGCCGAATTGGCCAATGACATTTTTCAAGAAGCATTCATTAAAGCCATAACCACTATCAAGAGTGGACGGTATACGGCATACGGAAAGTTTGCCGCATGGATAACTCGCATAGCCCATAACTTGATAATAGATTATTACAGACAGGAGAAATCCGAGAATTTGCAGTCGTGTGATTGCGAAGATTACGATGTACTCAATCGCAAGGAATTGTGTGACGAAACTATCGAAGATGGCATAATTCGCAATCAGATACATTCTGATATAAGAAAACTAATCAAGTCTTTGCCCAAGAGTCAGCAAGACGTGTTGCTGCTTAGGTATTACAAGGATATGAGTTTCAAGGAAATTGCCGACATTACCAATGTCAGCATCAACACGGCGTTGGGACGAATGAGGTATGCCATACTTAACTTGCGTCGGTTGGTGGAAGAGAATGACATAGTGCTGACGGTGTAACAGGCGGTGGGGAGCTTGTCTGCCCCGGCCACCTCTCTAATATAACGACATGAAGTGTGCAAGAAATGAATTTTGCATACAATTGGGAAAAAAGGAGGGTGTTTTGTTTTGCCGACTACACGGGTTGCATTAACTTTGTGCGTCACAAAGAAAGACAAAGAGACAATTGATTATGAAAACGAGAGAAGAATTGATAGATGAATTGCTCGACTTGGCATTTGCCGAGGACATTGGCGACGGCGACCACACCACGTTATGTTGTATTCCTGCCGATGAGATGGGCAAGTCGCATTTGCTTGTTAAGGAAGAAGGCATATTGGCCGGGGTGGAGATTGCCCGCATGGTGTTTGAACGTTTTGACAAAGACTTGAAAATGACAGTCTTCATTAATGATGGCGCACATGTGAAACCGGGCGATATAGCATTTGAGGTTGAAGGCCGGGTAAGGTCGTTGTTGCAAACCGAACGGTTGATGTTGAACATAATGCAGCGCATGAGCGGCATCGCCACTGTCACACACAAGTATATGGAAGAATTGAAGGGGCTGAAAACCAAAGTCCTCGATACACGCAAGACTACTCCGGGCATGCGTATGCTTGAGAAGGAGGCAGTGAAGATAGGCGGAGGAACAAATCATCGCATAGGCTTGTTTGACATGATATTGTTGAAAGACAATCATGTGGATTTTGCCGGAGGCATAGCCAATGCCATCAACAATGCGCATGAATACTTGAAGCGCAATAACAAAGATTTGAAAATAGAAATAGAAGTGCGCAATCTTGATGAATTGCAGCAGGTTCTCGACTTGGGCGGAGTAGACCGCATAATGTTTGATAATTTCTCGCCCGAATTGACAAAGAAGGCCGTGGAAATGGTCGGAGGCAGATATGAAACCGAGTCGTCGGGAGGTATAACGTTTGCCACTTTGCGCCAATACGGAGAGTGTGGTGTGGATTATATCTCGGTGGGAGCATTGACACACTCGGTGAAAGGACTCGACATGAGTTTCAAGGCCTGCTGAAGAATTGAAGCGAATTATAAACCTTTGGCCTATTGTCCAAGGGGAGGCAACATATCAATATGGAATCCGGCAAAAGATGGTATAATCATGTCGGGTTCCATTGTTTTTAGCCTTTCGGCAGGTAATGTGGTTGATAGGGCCACTACGTATGCTCCCGATAATTTACCGGCTTTAAGCCCGTTGATTGAATCTTCAAACACGATGCAATCGGCAGGATTTGCGCCAATCAGGGAAGCGCCTTTTATGTAGCATTCGGGGTCGGGTTTGGGGCGTGTTACCATGTCGCCGTTGATTATTCCCGCAAAATAATTTCCCAACTCGGGATGTATTTTCAGCAACCGTTCCATTTTGGCGCATGTGCTGCTTGTGACTATCACGCATGGAATTGCGGCGGCTTGCAATTCTTTAAGAAAATCTTCGGCTCCCGTGAATATGCCGAGTGGCATTGTGTCTTCAAAAGCCTCAAGGCGGTTCAAGATGTCGCTTTTTGCATTTTCGTCGTGGTAGTATTTTTGCATGATTGTCGACAAGTTGGAACCTTTTATTTTCATCGAATAATCGGCTATGCCGGTCGGGTATATTTTTTCTATCTCATCCCAAAATGCCGAATATTGCGATTCGCTGTCGATTATAACCCCGTCGAGGTCGAAAAGGCATCCACAAATTCTCATAACCATCAAGTTTTTTAGTGCTTTATTCTTATTATGCGTATACCTTCGCAATTGCGGTTACGGCGCAATGTCTCTTTTAAGTCGTCGGTTTCCAGTATAACCTTCTTTTTGTCGGACGATGCATGCATCATGTGGAATTTACCGTCTTTGTCTGCTACGATTATTGCCATGTGCGACACATCGAGCCCGTCGATTTTAGTCACTAATGCGATGATGTCACCGCTTTTCAAGCGCTCTTTTATTGATTTGGAGTTAACGTCGCTTTTGCGAATATATGGGAAACGGTGCATGCGGTAGGCAATTTCAAACGATTTCAGCGAAGCAAAAGTGGCACTGTCGGCAAGGGCGGGGTAGAGGTCGCGGTGGGTAGTCATGTAATCTATGGTTTTGACTTTGTACCTCACATTTGGCAGCGATGCAGTAACTTCGGTGATGTTGCCACGGTGGGCGTTGTCGACAATCCAGTCGCAAATATAGTGTAGTCGGCTTTCATACCCGTCCATTCTCCCGTTCCGGTATCTGATTGCTTCAAGGTTGTTTGTGAAGTCGCGCCAAGAGTATCGCCCGTTAAGGGTGGTACGGGTAAGGGCATATAAGGTTTCGATGAACGTTGTGCAATCGAGTTGGTCGATATTGACGGTAAGTAATTCATTGTCGCCTTCAAGCGTGTTGGCAACGTATGGAGTGCCAAGCAGGAGGTTGCCGTAAAACACAATTAGTTCGTTGGGGGAAGATATTTTGCTGTCATAACCCTGTTTCAGCAGCTGGTTTATTTTGGTTGTGTCGTTACTGCAATGGAATTTCATCCATTGTTGTGATGCGGCATTTGCAAAAAATGATGTGCACAAGGCCGCTATGGCAGCTATGAGTAAATGTTTTCCCATATTGGTTTTGTAGTTGTTTTAGACCACGAAATTACGAATTTTCCGTGAAAAAGACTATAATTAAGATTTAATTTGCCTATTTGCTCTCGGTTTGCACTATCTTTGTGCGAGATAACACATCCTTTCCTTATGCGAGAACTGCGTGGGGGATTTAATGAATATTCATTGTATGAAAAGAATAAGTTTTTTCACAGTTGTGCTGCTTGCATTTGCAATAGTCTGCAATGCCGAAGGCTTGCAATGGAAGCAAGATGCGATTGAATGTGTTCACACCGGCATGTTTGCCAAGGCCGATTCCATATTGGCATCGATGGATGAAAAGGAAAGTGACAAATACGCATTTGAAATAGATTCGATACGCCAAATCATGCAGCGTATACGTAATGATTTCAATGTCACTCCCGAGGAAGGGTATGAAGAAATATCCCGGCGTGTGGCTAATCTCACTCCCGGCATGGTTGAAGACTGGAAACAGCGCAAGTGCATCGAGACCATGAATATCGATGGCAAGGAATGGTGGTTCAGGAAAGCCGTGCGCAATTTGTGGCTTTTGGACTATGAGAATTTCGGCATGCAAAATGAAGCAGACCGCAAGAAGGAGTATAATGAGTTGTATAAATATTATATTGAATCTATGTCGTCAAGGCCCGACGAGAGGAATGTTAGAAATTGGCATAAGGCCGAAATTGTTTATACGCTCGATGTCGATGCCGATGCTGTCCCCGACGGCGAGAAAATAAGAGTGTGGCTGCCGTTTCCATTCGAGAACGACCGTCAACGTAACATAAAACTTTTAGGCTCGAGTCACAAAGTGAAGAAATCGAGAGGCAGCAAGCATCATACCGTTAGCATGGAAGCCGTGGCCGAGGCCGGGAAACCGACTCATTTTGAGGTAACGTATGAATATGAAGTGGGGGCACAATCGTATAGCGCCGATGTGATTGCACAGATGATAGAACCGTATGATAAAGGCCGAAAGGAATATAAAAAATATACGGGCAGCGAATATCCACACATTATATGCAATGAACGTATGCGGCATATCGCCGACAGCATCACTGCCGCCGGTGGCACACCATTGGAGCAGGCAAGTGTGGTTTATGACTGGATAGTGGATAATTTCCCGTGGGCCGGTGCGCGTGATTACAGCACTATTCCCAATATCCCGGAATATGTGCTCGAACAGGGACATGGCGACTGCGGGCAAGTAACATTGCTGTATATAACATTGTTACGGTCGATAGGGATTCCGGCACGTTGGGAGAGTGGGTGGATGCTGCACCCGGGGCGTGTGGGTATGCACGATTGGTGTGAAGTGTATTTTGAGGGAGTCGGTTGGGTGCCGTGCGATGTATCGATGGGAAGCACGGTGCGAAACGAAGTCATAGGAGACTATTACAAAACGGGGATAGATGTTTACCGTCTTGCCACGAATGAGTGCAATAATGGCACATTGAGCCCCAAGAAAAGATTTTTGCGTACCGAAACCGTGGATTTTCAAGAAGGTGAGGTGGAATGGAAAGGGGGGAACGTGCCGCATTCGGCATGGACCTCTAATCTGAAAGTCAATAAATTTAAGCGTGTGGGGACTTACAATAACAAAAAGTAGTGATGAGAATTATAGCAAGACTGTTTTTTATCGTGGCTCTGGTTGCCGTCTCAATGCCGGCGGCTTTAGGGCAGAATGTGAATGAAATATCCAACTCTCTGCGCGGACGTTTGGCTCCCGATAAACGGGTTGCCGTGTGGGAAGTAGAAGCATCTGAGAAAAATGGCAAATGGATTTTGCAGGGCAAAGTCGACAATGCCGGCTACAAGCAAGCGTTGCTCGGAGAACTCGAAAAGCGTGGAATTACTTACGAGGACAAAATCACAGTACTCGACGACGGTGGGTGGGCTATCGTGAAAGTGGCTGTTGCCACAATGCGCACTCAGGGCAGGCATGCAGCTGAGATTGCTACACAGGCCGTGATGGGTACTCCGGTGAAAGTGCTGGAAAAGGCGGGTGAATGGTACAGGGTACAAACTCCCGATAATTACATAGCATATATCCCGTCGTCGCTGATTGCAATTAAATCGACGGCTCAAATGGCGGCGTGGAGGAAGTCGCGCAGGGTGATTGTCGTGTCGCAACAAGCGATGCTTGCCCTTTCTCCTTCGGCCGATGCCTTGCCGGTAAGCGATTTAGTACTTGGCAACATACTCGAATACAAGGGCATTCAAGGCGACTGGATAAAAGCGTCTGTTCCCGACGGCCGCACCGGGTATGTGCACATGGACGACGTGGCCGATTTTGACGAATGGTCGAAACAGGATTTTGATGCCGATGTTGTGATAAGCACGGCGCGCCGTATGCTTGGTTCCGGGTATTTGTGGGGTGGAACGTCCACGAAGATGACAGATTGCTCGGGATTGACAAAGGTGTGTTATTTTGCCAATGCCATAATATTGCAACGCGATGCCTCGCAGCAGGCCACGACAGGCAGGCGCATAGCGGCCAAAGACTGGAAAGAACAAGCCCGTAAGGGGGATTTGCTCTTTTGGGGGACAAAGTCGGGACGTGTTACGCATGTCGGCCTGTATATAGGCGAAGGGCAATACATACATTGTTCGGGAATGGTAAAATATAATAATCTTGACCCGAGTAATGCGCTGTTCCTGAAAACGCCGTTTTTGTCGATAAGCCGTATCGACGGCAATGTGGGAACACCGGGAATTACGGCGGTAAGATACCATAAATGGTATTTTAATCAATAACTTTTTTGCAGAGGAGAATTTAAATGGACCGAAGAAAATTTATATTAAGTGCCGGCTTGGGCCTGTTGGCTGCATCGTCACCGGTTTCTATTTCGGCAATCGGCAGTGCGACACGTCGCTTGAGCGGTAAGCCGGGCAGGTTGAATTTGTCCTATATGCCGTATGAATTGAAGTTGAAGCATTCGTTCAATCTTGCCAAGTCGAGCCGTACAACGACCCCCGACGTTCAAGTGGAGATAGAGTATGACGGCTTGGTTGGTTATGGCGAGGCTTCAATGCCTCCGTATCTGGGAGAAAGTGTGGATAGCGTGTGCGCATTTTTGTCGAAGGTCGATTTGAGCCGGTTCAGCGACCCGTTCAGATTGGAAGAAATACTCGAGTATGTAGATTCCATTGCCGAAGGGAATCGTGCTGCAAAAGCTTCGGTCGACATTGCGTTGCACGACTTGCTCGGAAAGATAATGGGGCAGCCATGGTATAAAATATGGGGATTGTCGCCCGAGAAATCACCAAATACAAGTTTCACCATCGGCATAGACACCGAAGATGTGGTGCGGCAGAAGATGGAAGAAGCCAAGCCCTACAAGGTGATAAAAGTGAAAATGGGGCTTGACAATGACAAGGAACTCGTGCGAGTGATACGCAGCATGACCGACGTTCCCATCTGCGTTGATGCTAATCAGGGGTGGAGCGACAAGAATTATGCCCTTGAAATGATAGAGTGGTTGAGCGAGCGGAATTGTCTGTTTGTGGAGCAGCCGATGCCTAAGGAGATGCTTGAAGAAACCGCATGGCTGAGGGAGCGCAGCCGGTTGCCAATTATTGCCGATGAAGTGTTCCAGAGGCTTCCCGATATTCCCAAGTTGAGCCAATATTATGATGGCATAAATATCAAGTTGATGAAAAGTACCGGAATGCACGAGGCTTACAAGATGATTGTGCTTGCACGGGCTCTGGGCATGAAAGTTATGATAGGGTGCATGACCGAAACGTCATGTGCAGTGTCGGCCGCGGCGCAACTGGCTCCGCTTGTCGATTGGGCCGACCTTGACGGTAACTTGCTTATTTCAAATGACCGTTTCGATGGGGTGAAAATTGTGGACGGCCGTGTCACCGTGCCTGCCGACCGCCCCGGCATCGGTGTCAAGCTGCTGTAAACATTTTTTAGACAGAAAGACAAAAAACATATGTTTTTTAAAGACATATTTCGGGTTTCTCATGGAGGTGTATCAAGATGGGATTCTGTTACCGTAGCGACGTGGCGTGCCAAAATTATGAAAGATGCTAAGAAGGGCTGCGTAGCTGCCCAATTATGCTTAACGCCGGGCGAGGCGTAGCCGAACCCGGTGTAAGGATAATTCACCCACACAAAACGTCCTCGCAGAGGGCGAACATATGTGTATACAGGCAGTTATTCGCCCACCTACGGGGACGGCATTGTAATGTTCTTGTCTCCACCGGGTTCGGCTCCCTCATGGTCGCCTCGCCCGGTGTTAAGCATGATTGGACGGCTCCGCCGCCCCACATATTTATTTTGACATACCCGCTACAATATCAATGTTGTAGTTTTTGATATTTTCGGATGGATGTTTTTAATGTGGGCAATCAGGGGATTGAGCGACCTTGGAAAACCTTGTTGCCATAGCGGTCACCCTCTTGGTCGTAGGGGATAAGCGGGCCGTAAACGGTCATGGTGTTGGAGTTGAAGTTGGGATTTATGTATACCATGGTTTGGTTACTGTTTTTGTAAACCGTGATATATATTTGAGCTGAAATTGCCGTGCCGGTAACGCTGAAGTCATAGCTGATGTCTCCATTTTTTGCGATTTTCTTTTTGCGGTTGTTGACAGTCCCTTCCACTGTGATTCCGCCCAGTCCGTTTAATCCCGAAAATCCGTTGTTGAAAGCAAGTTGCACAATGGCTTTGTTGCCTTGCACGAGGACGAAGTTGGTACTCTGCTCGGGCGCCATTATATTTATTTTGTTGTCGAGGCTTATGCGTTCGGCAGTGATTACGAAGTAGCTCGAATCGATGGCCATGTTTGCTTCGAGGAAAGCGATGGAGTCGCGTAGTGCTTCGAGCCGTTTTTCGCGGGCTTTGCGTTCCTCTTTTGTTTCGTTTTCGGGGATATTGGTAATCTGTGTAAGTTCTTGTGCCGGGACAAGAGGGGCGACGGTAGCCGCCAGAATTATTAAAATTAAAATTCTCATCATGTTTTTCATAATTATCGCGTGTTTATATTGTTGATACCAAAATTAGATAATAATTTTTTACAGCAACCGGCTTTTATGCAAAATTTGCTATTTTTGTGGAAAGTTTTGGCAAAAATGGAAAATTTGCAATATCGGAAGGAGTATTTACCGTATTATAAGCGAATATTGCTGTTGTGGGGCGCATTTATAGTGTGTCTGCTTTTTGTGACCATCATCACGGCGTGGCTCGGAAGTCTTGTCGGCGACCGGTTGACGTTGATATTCGTCTCGTCGGCGATTCAGAACGTGTGCGTGTTCATCTTGCCGGCCTTGCTGACGGTGTATTACATCACTCCGCAATGGCCTGCGTTCCTTGGCTTGAAGTCGGTGCCGAGGTTGGAGGAGGTGGCGTTTGTCGTAACGATGATGATTGTTTCGATGCCTGCGCTCAACTACATAATTCACCTTAACGAGAGCATCGACCTGCCCGATTCGGCGATAGAAACATGGCTCCGCAATACCGAGGCTGCGGCACGTGCCGTGACCGATGTGCTGCTTGGCGCAGGGTCGCCGGGTGCATTGTTGTTGTCGATATTGATAGCAGGGGGACTTACCGGATTTGGCGAAGAACTATTCTTCAGGGGCGCGCAGCAGGGCATATTCTTGAACCGCGGCATCAACGGGCATGTAGCCGTGTGGCTGACGGCGGTAATATTCAGTGCATTGCACTTCCAGTTCTATGGCTTCATTCCGCGGTTGCTGTTGGGGGCTTTCTTTGGCTATCTTGCGTGGAAAGGGCGGTCGTTGTGGCTGCCGGTGATAGCTCATGCTTTGAACAACACGCTTGCCATAGTGTCGGGGTATATTGCGTTGCATTATCCCGGCATGGCTCAACTTGATACCGTTGGAGTGCCGTCGCAAGGTGCTTTCCCGGTGACGGCCGCCGTGAGCCTGTGCCTGACGGTTGCAGTGGCTTGCTTGTGGGGCAGGCGTTTGTTTGCTCGGCAATCCCGGTGACGCATTTGTCGCGGAGGTTCCTTTAGAGGCAATGTGGCAGCAGAGGGTGGAGCGTTGCCACATCTTGTTGCATGTCAAGAAATTAAAAATCCGTCTCCTGCGCAGGAGACGGAGTAATCTTCATAAGATATTGTTAATAAGGCTAATAGCCCATACCATCATACACATTTTAATGCGCTACATCAATAGGCTGCACTCACAACCGAGATAAATAATTCTATATAAATTTCTGTGTGTCAATATTTATTCATATTTTTGCCGCAGTTGCTCCGTCTCCTGCGCAAGAGAGGGATTGAGTGCATAATATAAACCTAAAAACTAACATATTTAACGCTATGAACAAGAATCTGCTTTTAGCCGTCGCAGTGCCGTCGTTACTGCTATTGTCGGGTTGTGGCGATGACGATCCTTCCCTGCCATCTGATGCCGTTGACCTTTCCTCGCTTTTCGACCCGCTGTTTGCCAAGGAACTTGAACGCCGAGGCTACATAGAATCGGCTGCCAACATTACCCCCGAAGATGTCGCCGACATAACCGAGCTTGATGTATCAAATAGTGAATTGAAATCTTTGCGAGGGGTTGAATATTTTACCAATTTACAGGAATTGGATTGCGACTTCAACAACTTGACGGAATTGGACGTGACCGGTAACCCGGCGTTGACAGAACTGAGGTGCTACGA
>CALUMZ010000027.1 GCA_944321865.1 uncultured Muribaculaceae bacterium | reverse complement strand
CGGCTACGCCTCACGCAGCGGTTATGCACATTGGACGGCTCTGCCGCCCGCACACAATTTTGATACATCCTCTACAATCTGGCTGAATAAGTTGTTGATATTTAGTGTTTTATGTGCTGTTGTCATCGAGGCGCGGCGCGCCACGTCTCTACCGGGGGATAAAATCGATTTTGATACACCATCAAGCTACCCTAATTCAGTTATAAATCATAAGTAAGATTTGCTGCCCTTTTCTCTATTTTGGCTCACCCTCTTCCTATTGCTGTCCTTTGCGGTTATTTTGATACACCGGCACAATCACACCGGGTATTTTTATGGCGGTGCGGCGTGGATTGTGGGTTTTATTGAGTAATTTTGCACTTGATTTAAAACAGGGAAAAAAGATTATGCCGGTTAGAGTACCATCGTCGTTGCCTGCCGTGGAGGCGTTGAGGAACGAGAATATATTTGTAATTGACGAGCAACGTGCCTCGTCGCAAGACATAAGGCCGCTGAAGATAGCGATTTTGAATCTTATGCCGCTGAAGATAATGACGGAAACCGACTTGTTGCGGTTGCTGTCGAACACACCGTTGCAGATTGAAATTGACCTCATCGAGCCTGACGGGCATGTGTGCAAGAATACGCCGCGCGAGCATATCGAGGCGTTTTACAAGAAATTCGACGACATAAAAGGGGAGAATTACGACGGGTTCATCATTACCGGTGCGCCGGTTGAAAAGGTGGACTTCGAGGAGGTGGATTATTGGCAGCAGTTGACCGAGATATTCGCGTGGGCACGGACGCATGTCACATCGACGTTATACATCTGTTGGGCCGCGCTTGCCGGGCTTTATTACCATTACGGCGTGAAAAAGTATGTGCTCGACAGGAAAATTTCAGGCGTTTTCAAGCATCACATCGACGACCCGCGAAATCCCATATTCCGGGGATTCGACGACGAGTTTTATGTGCCGCACAGCCGTTACAGCGAGGTGCACCGGGAGGACATTGAGCCTATCGCCGACTTGAAGATAATTTCCGAGAGCAACGAGAGCGGCGTGTATATGGTGATGGGGCGCGGCGGCAGGGAATTTTATATAACCGGACACTCGGAGTATTCGCCCGGGACACTCGATTTTGAGTATCACAGGGATTTGGAGAAAGGGCTGGCTCCCCACATACCAGAGAATTATTACACGGACGACGACCCGGCGAAAAAGCCTATTGTGAGGTGGCGTTCACATGCCAACCTGCTGTTCACCAACTGGCTGAATTACTTTGTATATCAAGAAACCCCATACGACATACGGAAGATAAAATGACAAGGAGACGCTTGGAACTGCTGGCACCGGCCAAGGATTATGATGTGGCGATAGCTGCAATCAATTGCGGTGCCGATGCCATATACATGGGTGCCGAAGGATTCGGAGCACGAAGTGCGGCGAGCAACAGCGTGGCCGACGTTGCCCGGGTGGTGGAGTATGCGCATCAGTTCAATGTTAAGGTGTATGTGACGCTTAACACATTGATATACGACGATGAGCTTGCCAGTGTCGAGGCGATGATACGGCAGTTGTACCGGGCAGGCGTTGATGCCTTGATAATTCAGGACATGGGGATATTGCGGATGGATATTCCGCCGATAGAACTCCATGCCAGCACGCAGTGTGACGTGCGAACACCCGAGAAAGCCGCATTCCTTGAAGCACTTGGCTTTTCGCAGATTGTCTTGGCACGCGAATTGAACCGTGCCGAGATTGCCGAAATAAGGCAGAGAACGTCGGTAAGTCTCGAAGCATTCGTCCACGGGGCGTTGTGCGTGAGTTACAGTGGGCGATGCCAAGTGAGCCAAGCGTTGAAGGGGCGCAGTGCCAACCGCGGCGAATGTGCGCAGGTGTGCCGCCTGTCGTTTGACTTGGTTGACGGGGCAGGAAACACTATTGCGCGTAACAAGCATTTGCTGTCGTTGCGGGATTTCAACCTTAGCGACCGGCTGCCCGAATTAATTGCCGCCGGTGTCGACTCTTTTAAAATCGAGGGGCGGCTGAAAGATGCAAATTATGTGCGTAATGCCGTGGCTTATTACCGACGTGAGATAGACAAAATCATTGCCAACAATCCCGGACAGTATGAGCATACCTCGTGCGGAGATGCAAGGCTCGACTTCGTGCCGGAGCTTGAAAAGGGATTTAACAGGCGTTTCACCCATTACTTTTTCGACTCGCGCAATCCCGGCAACGGGGCAACAATGGCATCGATCGACACGCCCAAGGCTATGGGCGAAAAAACCGGCAAAGTGGTCAGGGTATCGGGCAAGAACGTTGTGGTTGCGTCGTCGGTGCAGTTCAACAATGGCGACGGCGTGAGCTATTTCGACCGCAACGGGCAGTACACGGGGTTCCGCATCAACAGGGTAGATGGAAACACGCTTGTGTTGCCGCGGCATTTAGATGTGCAGCCCGGGACTGTGCTGTACAGGACGTATAACAAGAAATTTGACGACATGCTCGGCGCGTCGAAAACCGTCAGAAAGGTGAGTGTGGATTTCTGTCTGCGGCATGGAAACGGCTTGCTTATGCTCGATGCAAGTGATGAGCGCGGCAATGGCGCGTCGTGCTGCGTGCCGGCGCAATTGAGCGATGCCGAGACGGGGCAGGAGGTGCGCCAAAGGGAAACATTGGCGAAAACAGGCAATACCATATATGCTTGCAGGCAGGTATCGGTTATCGGTGGCAAGTTTGTGCCGCAATCGTTGTTGACACAATTGCGCCGTCAGGCACTTGCCGCTCTCGATGTGGCGCAGAAGGCTAATTACCGGTATGGCTACCGGCGGGAAGAGAACCGCGATGCGACATGTCCGGCAGTGAAGTTGACTTATGCCGACAATGTGGCCAATGCGCAGGCGCGGCGACTGTATGCCGAACATGGTGTGCAAGAGATGGAACCTGCAATGGAGGTTGCGCCGGGTAAGTCGGGCAAGGGTGTCACCGTCATGCACACGCGATACTGCCTGCGCCGCGAATTGGGAATATGCCTGAAGACCGATGCCGGACGGAAACAGGCCGGAAAGCTCTTCCTGCGGCATGGCGAAACGACGCTTGCACTTGAATTTGATTGCAAAAATTGCGAAATGAAGGTAGTTACAACATAAAAAAGATAATATTTTTTAGGTTTAAAATTTCATAGATGGATAATAAACAAGCAACACTTGAACTTGGAACGAAGCCGGTGGGCAAGTTGTTGGCACAATATGCCTTGCCTGCCATTGTGGCAATGACGGCCTCGTCGTTGTACAATATGATTGACAGCATTTTCATAGGGCAGGGTGTGGGGCCGCTTGCCATTTCGGGCTTGGCCATCACATTCCCGTTGATGAACCTCTCGGCGGCTTTCGGTGCCGCCGTGGGTATCGGTTCGTCCACCTGTATATCGGTTAAACTGGGGCAAAAGGATTATGCAATGGCCGAGCATATATTCGGCAACAGTTTTACGTTGAACTTGGTGGTCGGCGTGCTTTTCGGACTGATAGCCATATTGTTTCTCGACCCGATTCTGTACTTCTTCGGGGCGAGTGAAAACACCATACCGTATGCCCGCGACTACATGCTTGTGATACTGGCCGGCAACGTGGTTTCGCAGACGTTCCTCGGCATGAATGCCGTGCTTAGGGCGGCGAGCAAGCCCCGGCAGGCGATGGCGGCGACGATACTCACCGTGATACTTAACATAGTGCTTGCTCCGATTTTCATCTGGCCGCTGAAGATGGGTATACAGGGGGCAGCGGTTGCTACAATATTGTCGCAAGCCGTGGCTTTGGCGTGGCAGATAAAGCTGTTCAGCAACGACGATGAGATTCTCCATTTCCGCCGCGGCATATATAAGTTGAAGCGCGACATAGTGAAGAATATAGTCAGCATAGGCATGTCGCCTTTTGCCATGAACACATGTGCTTGCGTGGTGGTGATATTCATCAACATGGGGCTTTCGCATTACGGCGGCGACCTTGCCGTGGGCGCGTATGGCATTGCCAGCAAGGTGTCGTTCATATTTGTGATGGTGACAATAGGGTTGAACCAAGGGATGCTTCCCATTGCCGGTTACAACTATGGCGCGCAGCGGTATGACCGCCTGATGAAGGTGTTGAAACTTGCCATGATTACCGCCACGATAATAACCACCACCGGTTTCTTGATTGCCGAAATCCTCCCTTACCAGTGCGCACGGTTGTTTACCACCGATGCCACATTGATCGACATGGCTATTGAGGGTATAAGAATTCACATGCTGGCATTCCCGATAGTGGGTTGCCAAATGGTGATAACCAACTTTTTCCAGTGTATAGGCAAGGCCAAGATAAGCATATTCCTGTCGCTTTCGCGGCAGATGCTATTCTTGATACCGCTATTGATAATTTTGCCGCCCATGATGGAGCTTGACGGCGTGTGGACGGCCATGCCGGTGTCGGACGCCGTGGCTTCGATAGTGGCATTTGTGATGATGGCAAAGTATATGAAAAAATTTAAACGCAACATAGCAGAAAATGGAATCCAACAATAAACGAATCATTATAAACGTAGGCCGTCAATTGGGCAGCGGCGGCCTGATTGTGGCCAAGATGCTTGCCGAAGATTTTGGTTGCAAGTTGTATGACAAGGAATTGCTCAACATTGCCGCCAAGGAGAGCGGGTTCAGTGAAAAGCTGTTTGAACAGAGCGACGAGCGCAAAGGCTTTTTCAGGTCGCTTTTTCACCAACATGCGCCGTTTGTGGGCGACAATAATTTTTATACCAACAAGTTGTCGCAGGAGAGCCTGTTCCAGTTTCAGAGCGATGCCATTCGCAAGGCGGCCGAAACGGAGAATTGCGTGTTTGTCGGCCGGTGTGCCGACTATGTGCTGCGCGATTTCCCAAACACGGTGAGCGTGTTCATCACTGCCGACCTCGAAGAGCGTGTCCGCAACGTATGCCGCCGTCACAATTGCGATGAAAAGGAGGCCCGGAAGATTATTGAGACAAAGGAGGCCGGACGCGCGTCATATTACAATTACTATACCGGCAAGGTATGGGGACACAGTGCCTCGTATGATCTGTGTATCAATTCAAGCATACTCGGCATGGAAGGCACCAAGGATTTCATCAAGGAGTTTGTGAAAAGGAAATTGGGGTTGTAATCAACCTACTAATATTTTGCGGGAGGAGGCATTGCAGACCGGTTACACGGCAGCGGCAATGTCTCCTCCTTCTTCAAGCCCCAACTTTTGGCGAATGACGATTTGGGACGGCGTTAATACAAATTAATACAAATTTGTGTATAAGAAATAATTATATTATTTTTGGGGTGAAATATCGTTCGCAGAAGCCCGATATTGGGAATGCGGACAGGGAATACATATAAAAAGCGTTTATCAGACGCTTGTTCCGGACGATTCAGAATCTCGCAAGTTCAAAAATCGGAGTCGGGAATGAGTAAACGATAGATGCCTTAGGTGTGATTAATGTACACGCATTTCGTGCCGCGTGGCACGATGTGTGTCGTATCATACGGCGTGAGGCTTCTGCGTTGCTCGTTCAACTCCGATGGGCAATGCGAGAGCCTTGAATCGTGGGACGGGTAACAGTGATACAGGCTCTCACGCTTTTTTTATTTTAAGAATATCCTTGTTAGGAGTGCCGGTGAGGAGTGAAAAATTTGTACCAATGAAAAAGATTGCAGTGTTTATTTTTTTGCTATTATCGTGTATGGTGTTTGCCGAAAGTGCATTTGCTGCCAAGAAAGTAGCCGTATATGTGGAAGGTGACATTAGTAATGACGACAAGTCGATTGTCAGTTCGGCGGTGTTGGCCCGCATGTCGGGAAACAAGGATTATGTTGCTTTTGAGCGCAACGAAGCATTCATAAATGCCCTATACGAAGAACAGGATTACCAGCTCTCAGGTGAAGTTCCCGAGAAAGAAATTCGTAAAGTCGGCGAACGCCTTGGTGTGGATTATGTGTTGGCTGTGAATGTGATTGTCAATGAAGATGACGGTATGTGCCACGTGGCTGCAAAGCTAATAGAATTGGAAACCGGTGAAATCATAAAAACAGTAAACCTTAATCGCAAATATGTCGATACGGGAACTCTCACGGCTTTGGCCAACAATGTTGCTTACAGGCTATTAAACAAGAAATCTAAATAATCGTATCAAGTCATGAGACGTTATATATTATTTGTGGCAATCATTTTTGCGATGGTTGTCCCCGGTGTGTCGGCTCAAAGCGTCAAGCAGAAGGTTGCAGTTTACATGACCGGTGATGTGGAGGAATCGTATAAAAAAGTGATGGGCGCAAAATTGGTGAGCGCGATAACGGCAACCAAAGGATATGCGGCAGTGGAACGGACTGCCGATTTCCTCGCAGCCCTTTCGAGCGAGCAGGATTACCAAATGTCGGGCGAAGTGCGCGACAGTCAGATAGCCCGATTGGGACAGCGATTTGGCGTTAAATATGTAGTCGTTGCCGACATAAGCGAGATTTTTGACGAACTGTTTGTGACTTCCCGGTTGATAAATGTCGAAACGGGGCTTGTGGAAGCAGCTTTTGATGAAAACTCTCAGGCTGAAAGTCTTGACCAACTTATAACTCTTTCAACAAAGGTTGCAAATGGTTTGCTGTTCGGGGCATTGTATGAAATATCCGAAGAGCCTCGACACATGTCGTTGTGTGCATCAAAAGACGGAAAAATAATTTATATTACGCAAGACAGTTGGGAATTGATGAGCGAGCGTGAACAAAATACATACGAGAAACGAGGTGTCTGCGTGATAGATGACGGAACCACATATATAGTTTCAATGAAAAACACGGTAAATACTCGCTTTTATGGCACCGTTCTGATCAGACTAAGCATATTACCTAAATATAAAGATTCTTTAGATAAAGCATTTACAATTTTCGGTGGAGATACTTTATCTTTTCCCTATTTGGTATGTTATACAGAGTCAGAATGGTTTATTGATCATATGCTTTACCACTACAAATTTATACATTCTGATGGGTATACTTCCACCGTAGCATATTCAATTGATAATCTCAAATACAATATACGAGAAATATATATACTTAACGAGTTATAACTATGGAGAACGAAGCGACTTATGCGCAGCAGCTTATATTGGAGGCTGCTGCACAAAAAGACAGAAATGTCACTGAATTTCAGGATCATTGGAACGAATATTATGAAAGCTATGACGACTATAACGATTGTCATGGAGATTATTACGATGCTGAATGATGTCGTCGGTAGTTCTGATTTTCTCCTTGGATTGATTACCGGAGGTGTGTCAAGTATCGCGGTTACTTTCGCTTCGTGGTTTATATCCTCCCGGTTGATGGCTCCGCACCTGATATTGAGCCGTGATATAGCCGTAGAGAAAGTACAGGAAGAGCGCAAACAAATTGATGCGCATGGAAGAGTTGTCAAAGACAAAAATGGGAATGCCGTAATGGTATGTTACAAGGCTTCAGTGTATAGAATAAAATTGGCAAATGTCTCTACAAGAAGCGCATTTGACATAAGAACATTTTTCCGTATACGCTACGACAACCATTACGCAACCATAGAGCTGCCATATCTCCCATACTTAAAGAGGCGGAAGTCAAGGATATCAAAATTGTTTGACAAAGAAGGTTCAGAAACATACGAGCATCATAGGACACTGCCTTTCAGGCTTACGGACATAAGGCTTTCAAAAATCGAAGGATATAACAAGCCGGAACTAAAACGGAGACATGCTGCCGGAGTGTTGGACTTGAACGATTTCAGAAAGGAAGATACCATTGTCGAATTTATCGTGATGGCTGTAGACAGCATAAGTGGTTCTGCGCTGCGGGTTGTATCCAAAAGATATACGCAAAAAGATTTGGACAAGTATGTGAAAGAAGGTGAGTTCATAGATGGGCAGATGAGTGTTAAAACCAATAATAAAACATCAGACGGGTGACAATAATTATAAAACCTACTTACGGTTGCAATTTTAGGTGTGTATATTGTTATTTGACCAACATCACGAAGTCGGATAGCAGTATGATGAAATATGAGTTGGCCGAAAACCTTATATATCAAGCGATTCAAATGAATCGCAAGAAAGGTAAAAAATATTTAACCATAATATGGCATGGCGGAGAGCCACTGCTATGGGGGATTGAGAACTACAGGCGTATCTTTGAATTCGTCGAGAGCCATAGCGATGGGGTGAACATTAAGCAATGTGTGCAAACCAACCTTTCTCTTATAGATGCCGATTACATTCAGCTGTTTAAAAATCATAAAGTCAGGGTTGGATTTTCGTTAGATGGTACTAAAGATATAAATGACAAGCAAAGGCTGACTGTGGATGGTAAAGGCACATTTGATATTATAATGAACAAGGTGGCCATGTGCAAAGCCTCGGGGCTTCATGTTGGCTGTATTCTTGTCGGTAGTAAGAATTTCAGAGGTCGCATCAAGGAGGTATATGATTTTTTATGTGCAAACGAGTTGAACTTTACATTTAATCCTTTATTCATTGCCGGAGAGGCTGTCAATGCCGGTGATGCGATAGCCATATCTCCCAAAGAATATGCAGAAATGGCGATTGAATTATTCGACTTGTGGTATAACGATAAGCGTAACAGATTAAATGAGAGTGCATTTGTTGATATTGCAAGTTATTTCGTAAGCAAGACACGGAAAAGCCGGCGTTGCATGTTTGCTGCCAATTGTCAGGATTCTTTTATGGCCGTATCGCCATCGGGTGATGTTTTTCCATGCGGGCGGTTTTGTGAAACAAGTACCCAATATTCCTATGGGAATATAACACGTGAGAGTCTTGAATCTATCGTGGACGGTATAAAAAATACTGAAATATATGCGCGCAGCAAATATATCGAAAACGGTGAATGCTCGAAATGCAAATATTACGGATTATGTCATGGTGGTTGCCTTCATGACGGGTTCTTAAATAAAAAGGATTTTAAGTCGAAAACTTTCTTGTGTCAAGCGTATAAATTGATATTCAGTCACATTGAGCAGCGTATATTGCCTTTAACTCAAACCGGTTATTAAATTGCAAAAGTATGCTGTGGGTGCGGCATTTCCAATGCCATAATGCGGTGCTGACATTACTGAATATACATGGGTTAACGTGGAGGAGGCATTGCTCGCGCTATACGGCGGCGATGTCTCCTCCTTCTTCAAGCCCCAATTTTTGGCGAATGACGGTTTTGCGCTGATATACTGTGCGCACACTTTGCTGCGTGACGATGCTTATCTCTTTAGTTGAGAAGTTGGCGCGCAGCAGGCAACAGAGTTGTATCTCCTTTTCGTTCAGAATGTTCCCGTATTTGGCCGTGAGGCGTGAGTGGTAGCCGTTATAGGTAAGGTCGATGGTTTTGTACAGGTCGTCCCAGTTGAGCATGGAATCGACGGCAACCTCCTTGTCAGCAATCTGTTGCATGCGCTTCAGCAATTCTTGATTAGCGGCAGTGGGGTTGGCGGCGGCCATTCTGATTATGCCTAATTGCTGTAACAATATTTTCTTGAAAAAGCGGTCGTCTTCTTCGCTCGATTGAGATTGCGATGCCGCGACCATCTGCCTCAGGGTTTCCAATTCGTCGTCTTTCTCGGCTGCAATTTTCCTTTTGCGCCATGTGTATGCGGCGAGCAGGATTATCAATACTACGAGTGAGAGTATTACGTACAAGGTCATGATTTGGTGGCGTTGCGACGTGATGGTAATCTTGTAATTCTGCTCTGCGAGCCGGTTGTTGGCTTCGTTTTTTGCCGAGGCGATGCTTTGATTATGTTTTTCGTTGTCTTGCAATTTGTTTACGAAATCGGCCCAATTTATCAAATCAATTTTTCGGTTGTCGGTGTAATCGAGCAGAATGTGCATTATTTTGTACAGCCCGACAAACGATAAGTCTTCCCTTATTTCACGGGTGGCATAATTGTCGGCGAGTTGCATATACCTTTTGGCTTCGGCTGTGTTGCCAAGTTGTAGGCTGTAGCGCGATAGGGAGGCGTATGATAGCGATTTCCCTGTACTGTCGCCCGGGGCGTAGTTCCGTAGAGCCTTGTTTTGCAATTCAATGGCACGGTGCAGTTCGCCATAGTCGGCAAAAATATCGGCAACAGTCCTAAGCCCCTCCTTGCGGTAATGAATGGAGTCGTTTTGGGTCTTTATGTACCGGTCAATGTCGTTTAAAATCTCTTTGGTTTCAGTTTCGTTCCCCATGTAGAACGATGCCAGTCCGTAATTATAGCGTGTTATGTATGTTCGGTCGTCGTTTGGTTCATAAAGCCGGAGCAGTTGCGACAAGGTGCGGTACATTTTGTCGTAATCATAGTCGTCGGACGCAAGTGCGGCAATTGTAAAGAGCATCTTGGTTCGGTTTGACTTGCCGCATTTGCCGGCATAGTCTTCAAGCATGGCGTATGCCTTGATTGTATCGCCTTTCCACCAATGGTACCGTGACGCGAGAATTGTTGCCTGCATCAGGCGTGACGAATCGCAAGGGGTAGCGTTACGGTAATAGTCGAGTGCCGATGGCAACAGGCTGTCTTCGGTGAGTGCCAAGCCTTTATATAGGTGACAAGTTGCAGATACCAAGGCATATCGTGCCTGTTGCGGGGCGTTGAGCTTTTGCGGCTCATATATGTCATTTAGCACGGTGAGTGCGCTGTCTATTTTGCCCTTATTGAGGAGTTCTTCGGCACGGTTAATCGTTTCGCCCGACTTGTCGGTGTTGCAACCGGAAAGTATCGCAATTATTAAAAGTAATATGGTGTATTTCATGTGAAACGAAAGTGTGTTTTAATATGCGCAAAAGTACTTAAAATCGAGCATATATACAGAAATATAATGCCGGCATGGGGACGATATAAACTTTTTCCAAAGATGAGTTGCGTATATTGCTGAAAATTAAATAAATATAAAACGGCTTGCAGCTAAAATAGTAGTCAATATAAACGCAAAAATCGCCTGTAAGGGTATAATTTTGTGAAAAAAAAACACGATAGCAGATTATGAAAAAGTTTTTGATTTTCGCAGTGATGCTGGCGGTGCAAGTTGCTGCGATTGCCGGAAATAGAATCTCGGGGAGATTGCTCGACGACAACGACAACTCGGCATTGACAGGGGCAAATGTGGTGTTGCAGGCGGATACATCAAAAGTGCTTTTCGTCTCGGTGACTGACGGCACAGGGCATTTTGAAATCAAGGATGTCGATGACGGTTCGTATGTGTTGCGTTTTTCCTGTTTGGGCTATGAGCCTCAATCGGTTTCTTTGGCCAATTTGGATGGCGACATTTATATGGGGGAGATTCGGCTTGTGCCGACGGCCACCGCCCTTGGCGAGGTAGTGGTGGAGGGGAGTGCCGTCATAAACAAAATAGACCGGCAGATTATATTGCCAACATCGGCGCAACGCAAGGCTTCGACCAACGGCATCTCACTCTTGCAGCATCTGCAAGTGGCATCGTTGGTGATAAACCCACTTGACAAGAGCATTAAGACAAATTTAGGAGATGAGGTGCAGTTACGCATAAACGGGGTGGTATCAGACAAGAACGATGTCATGGCATTGCATCCGGCCGATATTGTCAGGATTGAGTATCACGACAACCCCGGACTGAAATATGGCGATGCAGCAGCCGTGGTCGACTACATAGTAAAAAGGAAAGAGACCGGTGGAAACGTGGCTGCCGACTTGACTAACGGCATTTATCCTGTCGGAGTGGGCGATTATAACGTGTCGGCACGATATAACCGGAATAAGTCGGTGGTCAGCGCCGTTTTCTCGTGGGAGCGCAGGGACCTTGAATGGACGAGGGAAAATTATGAAACTTTCGTTTATCCCGATCGAACGGTCGAAAACCGAGAAATCGGCAGCCCCACGAAGATAAAGTATGACCGCATGAACCTGAATTTGAATTATAATTATGCCGACGACAAGAATATGCTGAACGTGGCATTCAGGAACATATACAACAACACGCCAAATTCATTCTATGATCGCAACAGCGTGCTGTATCAAGACGGGACTGCCTATAATATCACAAACAAGCAAAAAGAGGATTCTTATATACCTTCGCTCGACGTGTATTACCAGCGCAGCATGAAGAACCGGCAGAATTTGTATGTCGATGTAGTAGGCACTTATCTCAAAAGCAGCAGCGACCGTTACTATTCGATGTCGCAGGCCGAGGCCGCTGCCGATGAAATAGTCTCGGTGGTTGACGGTGAGCGTTATTCCATAATAGGTGAGGCGATTTATGAAAAACAATTTGACAACGGAACCCTGACGGCAGGAGGCAGGCACTCGCAGTCGTCGATGAACAATGTGTATGACGGCAACCTAAGCAGCAAGGTCGACATGAACCAAGCCGAGACATACGTGTTTGCCGAATTTCAGTCAAGCATCAAGAAGCTGAATTACAGGATTGGCATTGGTGCCATGCGCACTTATTATGAGCAAGGTGGCGCGTCGCAAGAGAAATATATTTTCCGCCCGACTTTGTCGCTGTCATATAATTTCAACGACAAGGTGTTCTTGCGGTACAGTGCCGAAATGTCGGGTTACGCGCCGTCGTTGGCAGATTTGAGCGATGTGTCGCAGGCGATGGACTTGTATCAGGTGCGCCGCGGCAATCCTGCATTGCACAGCGTCACATATTACACCCAAAGCCTTATGGCAAGTTGGCGCAGCCGCTATGTGAATGTGGAACTGTTTGGGCGTTACAGCTATGACGATAATCCCATGATGGAAGAAACGCTATATGAAGACGGGATGTTTGTCCGTGCTACGGCCAACCAACGCGGATTTCACCGCTTGAACCTTCAGGCAACGGTGCAGGTGATGCCGTTCAAGGAATATATAGCGATAAGGCTGACACCGTTTTTCAACCGCTATATAAGCCTCGGCAACGGTTACACCCACACTCATTCAAATCCCGGCTTTCGCGGAAGCATAATGGGCATGTATAAAAACTGGTCGATGATGATTGAAATGAACACAAGTTACCACACACTGTGGGGCGAAACGTTGCAGAAAGAGGAGAAATTGCACTCGATAGCCGTCGGGTATAACACCGAGAAGTGGGGCGTACAGATGATGTTGATGAACCCTTTCACGAAACGTTACGAGCAGAGTGTGGAAAACCGCTCCCGGCTTGCACCATACAGCCAAGTGGCATATTCCGATGATTTCAAGCGCATGGTGATGGTGAATGTGTCGGTTAACCTCGACTTTGGCCGACAGCGCAATGCCGCCGGCAAGCGCATCAACAACAGCGACACTGACACCGGCATCCTTTCAGGCAACAAGTAGGGAGGACATTTTTAGACAAACAGACATACGTTTTTTTAATTTTTAGACAGAAAGACAAAAAAACATGTGGTTTTTTGAAAAGACAAATTTAGGGTTCAATTGTGTAGGAGGGATCAAAATGGCGGGACGGCTTTGCCGCCAGTTGTCCTTATTTTGACAGCCTCGGAATATGTCTTTAAAAAACGTTTGTTTTTTTGTCTTTTTGTCTAAAAACATGAGAAGCCGCCATGGTATGAGGAGGGGATAATGCAGAGTGGAGGTGCGCCTTATGAGGCACACCTCCACTCTGTGTGAATTGTGATATGTTTACGCTTCGTGCTTGTAGAAGGCGGCGTAGTTTTCGGGAGCAAATTCGGTGATGAACTTGTAGTGGCGGTTAACCTCAGCCTCGCCGAAACGTACATACACGTTGGCCGATTTGGTGAAGTCGGCGCAACGGGTTGAATCGCCAAGCAGCAGGTAACCCATGATGATGTGTCCTGCCATTTCCACCATGCGGCGGGCTTGGAAGTCGGTGTACTCGGTGTCTTTCAACGCGGTCACGCGAGCTACGGCATCGGCATAGAGTTCGGTCATCTTGGCAAGACGGTCTTGCAGCGGCTTCAACTCGGGTGCGTAGGCCTCGGCTGCATACTCATTAATCTTGTTGAGGTAAGTGCCGGTGGTGACGTGACGAATTGCGGCAACCACTTGCAACTGCGTTGTACCTTCATATATCGAAGTGATGCGGGCGTCACGGTAGATGCGTTCGCAAGCATAATCTTTCATGAAGCCCGAGCCGCCGTGTACCTGAATGCTGTCGTAGGCATTCTGGTTGCAGAACTCGCTGCCCATACCCTTTGCCAACGGAGTGAAGGCATCGGCAATCTTTGAGTAGTACTTCATTTCGGTGCGTTCCTCGGGTGTGAGGGTGCGCTCGCGGGCAATGTCCTCGTAGGTCTTGTACATATCGACGCAGCGAGTTGTCTCGTAGAGCAACGAGCGGCTTGCATCGAGCTTGGCCTTCATCACGGCAAGCATCTCGGCAACTGCCGGGAACTCGATGATGGCTTTGCCAAACTGGCGACGGTCGAGGGCATAGTTGTAGGCTTCGCGATAAGCGGCTTCGCTCACGCCCACCGACTGGGCTGCGATGCCGAGGCGGGCACCGTTCATCAGGGCCATCACATACTTGATAAGCCCCATGCGGCGCGAACCGCACAGCTCGGCTTTGACGTTCTTGAAAACGAGTTCGCAAGTGGGCGAGCCCTTGATACCCATCTTGTTTTCGATGCGGCGCACTGTCAGACCCGGTTCGTTCTTGTGGTCGAAGATGAACATCGACAATCCGCGGCCGTCGTGTGAGCCGGCTTCGGAACGAGCCAGTACGAGGCCGATGTGTCCGTCGCCGTTGGTGATGAACCGCTTCACGCCGTTCAACCGCCAAGTGCCGTCTTCGGCTTCAGTAGCCTTGAGCATCACAGCCTGCAAGTCGCTACCTGCATCGGGCTCGGTTAGGTCCATAGCCATGGTTTCGCCTGCGCAAACGCGCGGCAAGAAGCGCATACGCTGGTCTTCACTGGCAAACTCGTAGATGGTTTCGGCGCAGTCTTGCAAGCCCCAGATGTTAACGAAGCTGGCATCGGCGCGGCTCACCATGTCGGCAGCCATGATATAAGGCACGAGCGAGAAGTTAAGCCCGTTATAGCGGCGGGGGAGTGAAATACCCATCAAGCCGGCTTTTACGAGTGCGTCGAGGTTTTGCTTGGTGCCTTCGGCATATTCCACATGTCCGTCAACCAAGTGCGGACCCTCGTGGTCAACGCTTTCGGCATTGGGTGCAACGATTTCGCCTGCTATCTCGCCTGCGATTTCAAGCACTTTCTCGTAAGAGTCCATAGCGTCCTCGTAGTTGAGAGGAGCGTAGTCGAATTTTTCGCAATCGGTGTAGTTGCGTTCTTTCAAAGCAACGATTTTTTGCATCAGCGGGTGGTGCAAATGGTGCTTCAGGTCTTTATTGTCGTTATAAAAATTAGCCATCTTTTCGGAGTGGGGTTTACTTAGAGTTCTTTTTGTAATACTTGATGAGTTTCGGAACAACTTCCTCGATGTCGCCGGTAATCACATAGTCGGCGATGGTGTTGATAGGAGCCTTGGGGTCGTTGTTAATCGAGATTATGATAGAGCTGTCTTGCATACCGGCAATGTGCTGGATTTGGCCCGATATACCGCAGGCGATGTAGAGCTTGGGGTGTACGGTAACGCCGGTTTGCCCGATCTGGCGCTCGTGTTCGGTGAACCCGGCGTCAACGGCGGCACGTGATGCGCCCACTTCTGCGCCAAGCGTTTCGGCAAGTTGGAACAGCATTTGGAAGTTTTCCTTGCTACCCACGCCATAACCGCCGGCAACGATGATTGAGGCATTCTTGATGTTGATTTTCGATTTCTCGATGTGGCGGTCGATGATGCTGACAACAAAATCGGTGTCGCTCACATATTTCTTGGCATCGAGGTCAACCACGGTACCTTTATAATTGGCATCGAAGATTTCCTTTTTCATCACGCCTTCGCGCACGGTGGCCATCTGTGGGCGGCATTCGGGGTTGACGATTGTAGCCACGATGTTTCCGCCGAAAGCGGGGCGAATCTGGTAAAGCAGGTTGTGGTATTCCTTGCCTGTCTTGGCATCGGTGTGATCGCCGATTTCAAGCGAAGTACAGTCGGCCGTCAGACCGCTGTGGAGCGACGATGAAACGCGCGGACCAAGGTCGCGTCCGATGCTCGATGCGCCCATGAAGCACACTTGCGGCTTGATTTCCTTGAACAGGTTTATCAGCACCGAGGCGTGCGGTTGCGACGTGTAGGGATACAGACGCGGGTCTTCAACCTTGTAAACGGTGTCAACGCCGTAAGGGTATAACTGATTTTCGATACCGGCAAGTTTGTCGCCGATTACGAGAGCTTCGAGTTTAACGCCCAATTGAGTGGCAAGTGTGCGACCTTTGGTGAGAAGTTCCAAACTGATGTCGGCCACTTTACCATCTTCAAATTCGCAATATACTATTAAATTATTAATATCTGCCATAGTGTTTTAAATGTGTTTAAACAAATGTGTTTGGTGGTGGAAAAGTTAGCCTATCGTGTGGTTTGCAATGAGATCCTTGATGAGTTCTTCGATGGCGGCATCGTCCTTGCCTTCGAGAGTCTTGCTTTCCTTGGCTTGGAACACGACGTTAACGATGCCTTTAACCTTTGTCGGAGAACCGGCAAGACCTATTTGCGACGGGTCGGCGTTGACCTCGGCTGCGCTCCATTCATACAGGTTGAGATAGGGGCGTGATTCCACGAGATTCTTTAACTCGTCGCTGAGTTGTGCTTTCTCGCTCGGAGTTACGGCATATTTGTATCTTTGAACGAGACGTGCATTGCGCGGACGGCAGGGAGTTGCCGAGCCGTTGACGGTAACAACCAATGGCAGCGGGCATTCAACGGTTTCAACACCATGTTCGAGACGGCGCTTGATGGTGGCTTTGCCATTGGCAACATTGACTTCTTCGGCGTATGTTACTTGAGGCAAACCAAGTTTTTCGGCCACTTGCGGTCCCACTTGTGCCGTGTCGCCGTCGATAGCTTGGCGTCCGCCGATGATGATGTCGTATTTGCCAATGTGCCGTATTGCCACTGACAGTGCGTAAGAAGTGGCAAGAGTGTCGGCACCTGCAAAAGCACGGTCGGTAAGCACAATGCCGGTGTCGGCTCCGCGATACATTGCTTCGCGAATGATTTCGGCGGCACGCGGAGGTCCCATTGTCAAAATAGTGATTGTAGAACCGGGATTTTGTTCTTTAAGTTGCAGGGCTTGTTCCAATGCATTGAGGTCTTCGGGGTTGAAGATTGCGGGAAGTGCGGCACGATTGATGGTGCCATCTTCTTTCATTGCATCTTTGCCTACATTACGAGTGTCGGGCACTTGTTTTGCCAAGACAACAATATTCAAACTCATAAAATATATATTAGATAAAAAATAATTATTTGATAATCAGCTGTGTTATGTAATGGCTCAAAAGTTGTAAAACATGAGTCTGTTCAACTTTACAAAGTTACACAAATTAAGCTATTTGACAAGTCGGATTAATGAAAAATATCCCTAAATTGGTGCGTTACAGGTTGTAAAATGCAGGTGCAGGGCTATTTTTCTGGCTGCTTGCGTCCCCAAAGGGCATCCATGCGTTCCTTGGTTTTGTACTCGGCGGGATTTTGCCCCGGATTGTAGAACGAGGGGTGATTGCTTTCGGCCGGCATGAATTCTTGGCGGACGAAGTTGCCCGGGTAGTCGTGGGCATATTTGTAGTCTTTGGCATAACCAAGTTCTTCCATGAGCTTGGTAGGCGCGTTGCGCAAGTGCAGCGGAACAGGCAGGTTGCCCGTTTGTTGCACGTATTGCAAGGCCGAATTGATGGCCATGTAAGCCGAGTTGCTTTTGGGCGAAGTGGCAAGGTATATGGCGCATTCCGACAAGATTATGCGTCCCTCCGGCCAACCGATTTTTGTCAGTGCGTCGAATGTGGCATTGGCCAGCAGCAGTGCGTTGGGATTGGCAAGGCCGATGTCTTCGGAGGCGAGAATCACGAGCCGGCGCGCAATGAACTTGGGGTCTTCGCCGCCGGCAATCAGCCGTGCCAGCCAGTATACAGCCGCATCGGGGTCGCTGCCGCGCACCGACTTGATGAAAGCCGAAATTATGTCGTAGTGCATTTCCCCGTTTTTGTCGAATGCCATTGGGTTTTGTTGCAGGCGGTCGGTCACGATGTCGTCGTTTATGACAAACGGTTCATTGGCACTGAGCGATTGCATTATCAGGTCGAGGATGTTCAGCAGCTTGCGTGCATCGCCACCCGAGTAGCGCAACAAGGCCTCGGTGCTTTCGATGTGTACTTCGCGTCCTTGGAACATCTTGTCGGTTGAGATGGCGCGGTCGAGCAGTTGCAGCAGGTCGTCCTTGCCGAGCGGCTGCAACACATAAACCTGTGCCCTTGATAGCAGTGGCCGTATCACCTCAAACGACGGATTCTCGGTAGTTGCCCCAATAAGAGTGACTATGCCTTGTTCCACGGCTCCGAGCAACGAGTCTTGTTGCGACTTATTGAACCGGTGTATTTCGTCGATAAACAAAATGGGACGGCCTTTTGAGAAAACGCTTATGGCATCTTGCTTGCAACGGTCGAGAATGTCGCGAACATCTTTCACACCCGACGTCACGGCCGACAAGGTATAGAACGGCACTTGCGTCTGCGCGGCAATAATCTTGGCGAGCGTGGTTTTCCCCACGCCCGGAGGCCCCCAAAGGATGAAAGACGAGATGTTGCCCGATTCAATCATTTTGCGCAATACCGCGCCGGGCCCCACGAGGTGCTTTTGCCCGATGTATTGGTCAAGCGACTTTGGTCGCATTCGTTCGGCTAATGGTTCGTACACGATGTAAATTTGTTCTTTTCTTGTTATTCAAGATGCAAAAATACAGACAAAACGCAATGGCGGCAAATTCCGCTTCAACTTAATCTGCAAATGTGTGCTAAATTGTTGTCAGTCAATATAAATGATTAATACGACCAATTTAATTTATTTTTTTGTAATGAATAATGCCGCTAATTTAGTATTTTTGCACCCAAATAATTAAAGAAGTAAATACTAAATAAAAAATGGCTGAGAACAAACAAATCAAGACAGCGCTTATCTCTGTTTATCATAAAGACGGATTAGACCGAATTTTGAAAATATTGAACGACAATGGGGTACGTTTGTTATCGACAGGCGGTACACAAGCATTTATCCAAGAGCAAGGTTACAAATGCGATGCAGTGGAAGATCTTACAGGCTATCCTTCTATATTGGGAGGCCGAGTAAAGACATTGCACCCGAAAGTGTTTGGTGGCATACTTAACCGCCGTGACAATGCCGGAGACAAGGAGCAAATCGCAAAATATGATATTCCCGAAGTTGACCTCGTGATTGTAGACTTGTACCCGTTTGAAGATACGGTGGCATCGGGAGCTTCTCATGCCGACATAATTGAGAAAATCGATATAGGCGGTATTTCGCTGATACGTGCTGCGGCCAAAAATTACAAGGACGTGGTGATAGTGGCATCGAAAGCCCAATATGAACCTTTATATGAAAAGTTTGTGGAATACGGCGCAGCAAGTACAACCGAGGCCGACCGCCTGTGGTTTGCCAAGGAAGCGTTTGCCGTTTCAAGCGCATACGATTCACACATTTTCAATTATTTCGACAAAGACGAGCCGTCGGCATTGCGCTTTGCCGTAGACGGAGCCAAACCGATGCGCTATGGCGAAAACCCGCACCAGAAGGGTTACTTCTTCGGCAATTTTGAAGAAATGTTCACACAATTGCACGGCAAGGAGATTTCATATAACAACCTGCTCGACATAGATGCCGCCGTAAATCTCATGGCCGACTTTACCGAGATTTCGTTCGGAATACTGAAGCATAACAATGCCTGCGGATTTGCATCGCGCGCAACCGTGCTTGAGGCATGGAAAGACGCGCTGGCCGGTGATCCCGTTTCGGCATTCGGGGGTGTGTTGATTACCAATGCCGAGGTAGATGCCGCAACCGCCGAGGAGATGCACAAGATTTTCTTTGAAGTGTGCATAGCTCCGTCTTACAGCGAAGATGCGTTGAAAATATTGGAGCAGAAGAAGAACCGCATAATACTGGTGCAAAAGCCGTTTGCACGCCCGACAATGCAATACCGCACGATACTGAATGGCGCATTGGGGCAAGAACGCGACAGCCATGTCGAGACTCCTGAAGAGTTGAAACAGGTAACCACAAAAGCAATTGACGCAAGCCAAATCGAAGACCTGCTGTTTGCCAACAAGATTGTTAAGCACAGCAAGAGCAACGCCATTGTGCTTGCAAAGAACAAGCAGTTGTGTGCAAGCGGAATAGGACAAACTTCGCGTGTAGACGCGTTGAAACAGGCTATAGAGAAGGCACACAGCTTCAACTTCGACTTGAATGGTGCCGTAATGGCCTCGGATGCGTTCTTCCCATTCGGCGACTGCGTGGAAATTGCACACAAGGCCGGTGTAACTGCTGTGATACAACCCGGTGGTTCGATACGCGACAACGAATCGATAGAATACTGCAATAATAATGGCGTAGCCATGGTGATGACAGGCATACGCCACTTTAAGCATTAATTAATTTTTGTCTCAAAGATTTTACTAAGTATGGGACTGTTTTCTTTTACACAGGAAATAGCCGTTGACCTTGGTACGGCCAACACTATCATTATACACAACGACAAGATTGTCGTTGACGAGCCTTCGGTGGTTGCACTCGACAACCGCACCGGCAAGTTGATTGCTGTGGGTGAACGTGCACAACAGATGCACGGTAAAACCCCGGAAAACATACGCACCATACGCCCCCTGAGCGATGGCGTGATTGCCGATTTCAACGCGGCAGAATTGATGATTCGAGGAATGGTGAAGATGGTAAGTTCAAAGAACCATTGGTTTGCATCGCCTTCGTTGCGCATGGTGGTATGTATTCCGTCGGGTAGTACTGAAGTGGAAATACGTGCCGTGCGCGACTCGTCGGAACATGCCGGTGGGCGAGACGTGTACATGATATATGAACCGATGGCGGCCGCACTCGGCATAGGCCTTGATGTGGAAGCACCGGAAGGGAACATGATAGTTGACATAGGCGGCGGAAGCACCGAGATTGCCGTTATCTCGCTTGGCGGCATCGTGAGCAACAAGAGCATACGCATCGCAGGTGATGACCTCACTGACGATATTCAAGAACATATGCGCCGCGCACACAATGTGAAAGTGGGAGAGCGCACTGCCGAATTGATTAAGATAAATGTGGGCTCGGCACTAACCGAACTCGAAAACCCGCCGGAGGATTACATTGTCCACGGGCCAAACCAGATGACTGCTTTGCCAATGGAGATACCGGTATCGTACCAAGAGATATGCCATTGCATAGAAAAGTCGATATCGAAAATCGAGGCTGCCGTGTTGAGCGCATTGGAGCAAACTCCCCCCGAATTGTATGCCGATATTGTTGCAAACGGTATATACCTTGCCGGTGGCGGGGCTTTGTTACGCGGGCTTGACAAGCGTCTTACCGACAAAATCGGCATTCCGTTCCATATCGCAGAGGATCCGCTTCATGCAGTTGCCAAAGGAACCGGAGTGGCTTTGAAGAATATTAACCGCTTTAATTTCTTGATAAGATAGGTTGCATCGGCGGCGAATAAGAATTACGTCATTGATGAAAAGTGGGATATGTCGGGAGGAACAAATGAGTTTATTTCCCGACTATTCCCATATAGAAGAACGAAGTGATTGCATTTGAAAAATAGAAAAATAGCAAGAAGTGAAAAATTTACTTGATTTCGTTATAAGGCACAGCTCGTGGTTCGTGTTTTTGCTTTTGGCCGTCATGAGTTGCATACTGCTTTTCCAAAGCAATCCTTACCAACATTCTATTTATTTCACTTCGGCCAACTCGGTGAGCAGTGCGGTATACGGATTGTTTAACAACGTAACTTCATATTTCCATTTAAAGGGAATAAATGAGGACTTGCAAGAACGAAATGCCATGCTTGAAAATGAGTTGGTGGGTTTGCGCAGTCAAATCAATGATTATAAAATGCTGATTCCGGATACAAATGCAGTTCCTTCTGATGGATATCAAGACTTTGATTATGTGATAGCCCATGTCATAAGCAACAGTATTTCGCAACCGTATAATTACATTACGATAAACCGTGGCTCGGACGACGGCATAGAGCCGGAAATGGGAGTGGTGGATCAAAACGGTGTCGTAGGCATAGTTAATGTAGTGGGAAGGCACTCGGCCCGCATTATATCACTCTTGAATCCAAATTTACGCCTGTCGTGCAAATTGAAAAACAGCGACTTCTTCGGTAGCCTTGTATGGGATTGCAGAAGCCCGCAATATGCCGTGCTTGAAGAATTGCCGCGGCATGTAGAATTTGAGACAGGAGATACAATAATTACCAGTGGCTATTCGGCAGTCTTCCCGGAAGGGTTGATTGTTGGGACTATTGAAGATAAAATGCCGACCAACGATGATAATTTCTATACATTGAAAATCAAATTGACTACCGATTTTTCCCGATTGAGCACTGTGAGAGCCATAAAGAACAGTATGAAAGATGAATTGGATGCGTTGAAGCAATCTGATTATGAAAAAGCCAAGAAAGGAGGCTCCCGGAAATGAGTAAATCGGTCCTGCAATTTGCAATGTTATTTTTAGGAATGCTGCTTGCTCAGATAATATGCAACCGCATTTGTTTGTTTGGTGTAGCTGTTCCTATTGTGTTCATTTATTTCATTATTAGATTGCCGATGAACATGTCGGCCAATTGGGTGATGTTTTTGTCGTTTTTATTGGGATTAAGTGTCGACATATTTGGTAATACGCAAGGCATGAATGCCCTTGCATCTACGATACTTGCAGGCAGTCGGCGGTGGGTGTTTTCACTTTATTTCCCACGTGAAGACGACATGACCAACCCCGTGCCGTCGATACGTTCATTGGGACCGGTCGTATATGCAAAGTACATGGTTACTGCGGTTCTATTGTATTGCATGGCTGTATTTCTTATACAGGCATTTACGCTGCGCCATTTTGAAATTACGTTGCTTAGGATAGTGTCAAGTACGATACTTACGTTCTTTGTGTTATTAGGCATTGATAGTATAGCTACAACAAGAAGAAGTGAGAAAAGATTATAGACTCGAAAAGCGTAAATATGTCGTCGGCGGTTTTGTAGTCGCCCTTGTGCTTATTTTCTTGATTCGGCTTTTTGAATTACAGGTTGTAGACAACCGGTATAAAGAGAATGCCGATTCAAATGCTTTTTTGCGTAAAACCGTATATCCGTCAAGAGGCTTGATATATGACCGTAACGGGGAATTGATAGTGTATAATCAGCCGGCATACGATGTGATGATGATACCTCGTGATGTGCAACCTTTCGACACGATTGATTTTTGCAAGACGTTACAGATTACGCGCGAAGAGTTTGATTATCGAATGAAGGAACTACGCGAAAGCCCGAGTTATTCATCCTATTCGCAGCAAACATTCATGTCGCACTTGTCGGCAAAAGACTATGGGCGGTTGCAGGAAAAGTTATATCGTTATCCCGGTTTTTTTATTCAAAAGAGGATTCTACGGCAATACAACCATATTGCCGGTGCCAATATACTTGGAAATATAAGGGAAGTAAACAGCCGGGATATAGAACGAGACAGCTATTATCGGCCGGGTGATTACACTGGCGATTTGGGTATCGAGAAAAGCTACGAGCAGCAATTGCGAGGTGTAAAGGGTGTAGAAATTCTCATACGAGATGCATACGGGAAAATACAAGGCCGCTATGACGACGGAAAGCAAGATGTAAAAGCAATTTCGGGCAAGAAACTCACGCTTGGCATAGATATAGAATTGCAAGAGTATGGAGAGCAATTGATGAAAAATAAAATCGGAGCCATAGTCGCCATAGAACCTTCGACCGGTGAAATTCTTGCCATGGTGTCGAGTCCGACGTATGACCCGACAACGTTGATAGGGCGGGAGCGAGGTAAGAATTACCGCGAACTCGTAAGAAATCCGTATAAGCCATTGTATGACCGTTCCATAATGGCTGCCTATCCGCCCGGTTCCACATTTAAACCTACTCAGGGGCTTATACTGGAGCAGGAGGGCATAGTAGACTTGTCTACTGCATTTCCTTGCCATCGCGGTTATATCAACGGTGGTTTGCGTGTAGGGTGCCATGGACACGAGTCGCCAATAACATTAAAACCGGCAATACGTACATCATGTAACGCTTATTTTTGTTGGGGCTTGAAAAGTATGATAGACCGCCGTTCTAAGTATGGCACTCCTGCAAAGGCCTTTGAAATATGGAAGAATCACATGGTGTCGATGGGATATGGTTATAAACTTGGTATAGACTTGCCGGGTGAGAGTCGTGGCTTTATTCCTAACAGTGAATTTTATAGCAAAATATATGGAGATGGAAGGTGGAGCGCAAATACTATAATCTCTATAGCGATAGGCCAAGGAGAAATATTGGCAACGCCATTGCAGATAGCCAATTTATGTGCAACGATTGCAAACAGGGGCTTTTTTATAACACCTCACGTGGTTAAGGAGGTGGAAGGTGATACGATTTCAAGCCTGTATAAAGAAAGAAGGTATCCTACAATCGACAGGAAGTATTATGACGATATAGTGGATGGGATGAGAATGGCTGTTGTCGGCGGAACATGTAGGAATGCGGCTTTTGGCGATGTTGAGGTGTGCGGGAAAACCGGCACGGCACAAAATCCTCATGGTCGCGACCATTCGGCATTTATGGGATTTGCTCCGATGAATAATCCAAAAATCGCTATATGTGTGTATGTGGAAAATGCAGGTTTCGGGGCCACATACGGAGTACCGATAGGAGGCTTGATGATGGAAAAATACTTGACGGGAGAGATTTCTCCCGAACGGAAATATCTGGAACAGAGAATGCTCGAATCAAATACAATATTGTACAGTGGAGTTAAGAAACACTAAATATGAGACGCGGTCGGCTTTTCGTTCGGTCGATTGGGTATTAATGGCATTATATGCCATATTGATGGTGTGCGGTGCAGTGAGCATATATGCAGCAAGTTATGATTATGATCATGCAAGCATGTTTTCTCTGGCAGAATTTTCGGGGAAACAATTCTTATGGATAGGAATCTCCCTTGTTGTGGGATTTTGCATACTTATCATAGACCGGCGTTTCTTCGAGGCATACGCTTATCCGATATATGGAGTTGCGGTCTTGTTGATGATATTGACAATATTTGTGGCAACAGACATAAAAGGCTCAAGGTCGTGGATTGTCTTGGGACCGGTGAGTTTTCAATCGGCCGAATTTGGTAAATTTGCAACCGCATTGGCGTTGGCCAAATTGTTCAGCGAGTATAATTTTGTATTGAACCGCAGTTATAAGAATTATTTACGAGCCTTAGCCATAATAGTGGTGCCTATTATCCTGATTTTCCTGCAACGTGAAACCGGATCGGCATTGGTTTACACATCGCTTGTTTTTGTCCTTTACCGAGAAGGCATGAGCGGTTTTGTGCTTTTTGCCGGATTGTGCGCAATTACGTTATTTGTAGTAGTAATAAAGTTCTCGGAATCGCTATTGATGGGAATGCCTCTCGGAGAATTTGTTGCATTTATAATTATAATGGCTATAATGGTCGGGATGCTTGCCTTATATTGCAAATCTTATAAATTGGCAAAAAATGTAGGCATGGGGTTTGCTGCAGCAGGGTTGATAGCATACGGGTTGACGTTTGCCGGTATAAATATAAATGGATTTGTTTTCTTTTCGGTAGTATTGGTTGCAGCTGTTATATATGTACTGATTGCCATGTTTATCGAAAAAGTGCGTAAGGCTGTGGTTGTATTGCTTTTTGTCGGCGTTTCTGTCGGATATATGTTTGTGGTCAACTATGCATTTAATAATGCACTTGAGCCTTATCAGCAAATGCGTATAAAAGTTGCACTAGGGCTTGAAGAGGACTTGCGTGGTGCGGGGTACAATGTAAATCAGTCAAAAATAGCAATAGGTTCCGGAGGGATAACAGGAAAAGGATTCTTGAACGGCACGCAGACAAAATTAAAATACGTTCCGGAGCAACACACCGATTTTATCTTTTGTACAATCGGAGAAGAACAAGGATTTGTAGGCACATCGGTTGTGCTTATATTATACCTTGCATTGATACTTCGCATAATTCATATAGCAGAGCGACAGCGCACGGCATTTGGGAGGGTATACGCATATTGTGTTGCGTCATACCTGATTTTCCATCTCGGGATTAACATAGGCATGGTAGTGGGATTAAGCCCGGTGATAGGGATTCCGTTGCCGTTGTTTAGTTATGGAGGGTCGGCTTTGCTGGCATTTACAACGCAGCTATTTATTTTGCTCAAGATCGACAGCGCCCGCCGCGAGTTTGCGAACTGAAGCTATGAATTCGTCATCGCTGATGTCGTATGGAAGCCAATGAATTGTGGTGCCTCGGCGTTCCATGCCGCGAAACCATGTCATTTGCCGTTTGGCAAATTGGTGAATGGCAATCTCAAGCAGGGAGAACATTTCATCGTATGATATTTGCCCTATTACGTATTGTGTGACATATTTATATTCTAATCCATAATAAATAAGGTCGTCGGGAGATATGCCATTGTCAATAAGGCTTCTGATCTCTTCAACCATTCCGCTATCCAATCGTTGTCGTAATCGTTGCGAAATCTTGTTCCTGCGGTTCTCACGGTCGATTTCGATACCTATTACTAATGCATTTTTTAGTGGGTGAGGAGTGGTTTTTATTTGTATTTCGGGATTATCTTGATAGTATTGTTGGATTTCGATTGCACGAATGGCACGTTTGCAATTGTCGACATCGGTAACATTGTGCAAAGTTTTCATTTGCCGCAAAATCTCGGTCAGTTCCGTTAGTGACTTATTGGCAAGTTCTTTGCGCAATTCAGTATTTTCGGGAACAAGAGGCAATTCTATCCCTTTTAATATACTCTCGATGTATAATCCTGTCCCTCCGCAAAGTATTATGTTTTTCCCTCGTGCTTTGATGTTGTCGTATGCCGATTTGTAATCACGAATGTATTCAAACAAGTTATATCTGTATCCGGCATTACAGATGTCAATTAAGTGATAGGGTACATCGCCATATTCTTCCAAGTCTTTGCCGGTGCCAATATCCATGCCGCGATATATTTGGCGAGAATCGGCACTTATGATTTCAGCGTTTATGGCTTTAGCCAAAGCTACCGCTTTGGAGGTTTTCCCCGAAGCGGTAGGTCCTGTAATTACATACAATATGCTTGAGTTCATGAGGAGCATGTGTTATTTCTTCAAATAAGTGTCAAAGAAATCAAGAACTTGCCTGTACAGTACATATCGAGTATCGTTGCCGTTGATTGAGTGATTCTTGTTGGGGAAGACCATCATGTTAAACAACTTGTCATGTTGTTGTAATCGGGCAATGTAGTTTAATGTGTTGGTTATGTGTACATTATCATCGGCAGTGCCTGCGATAATCATCAGGCGGCCTTTAAGACTTGCCGCACGTTCAAGAGGAGAGCCGGAGATATATCCGTTTTCATTCTCTTGAGGTGTGCGCATATAGCGTTCGGCATATATGGTATCGTAAAATCGCCAATCGGTTACCGGAGCAATTGCTACACCGGCGGCATAAATGCTGTTGGGCTGGGACATTGCCATTAAAGTTTCATATCCGCCATAGCTCCACCCCCATATACCTATGCTTGAAGCATCTACATAAGGTAGGGATGCCATGTGTCGTGCAGCTGCAATCTGGTCGATCGATTCATATTTCCCAAGGTTCATATATACGATGTCGCGAAACTCACGGCTTCGCCCCCCTGTGCCTCTGCCATCGACGCAAACTACAATATAACCTTGTGTTGCAAAATATTGCTCCCAATCCATTTTCCATTCGTTTAAAACTTGCTGCGAACCGGGACCGCTGTATTGCGACATGATTACCGGATATTTCTTATTTTGGTCGAAGTCGACAGGTTTGATGATGTATCCATTTAAAGTGTTTCCATCGCTTTGAATTGTGAAGAACTCTTTGGATGGGACATTGCCAGATGCGTACTTGTTGGCATAAGGCTTGTTCATTTCAAGTTCTCGTATCGATTTGCCACGATTGTTGCAGATTAGATATTGGTCGGGGGTATCGTAACTGCTGTAATGCTCGACAAAATAGGTGAAGTCGCTGTTGAATTGGGCATTGTGAGTGCCATTACATTCTGAAATGACAGTAACTTTGCCTGTCTTATCGTCTACTGTGGCAATAACTCGGTTTAAAGGACCCTCTTGTGTAGTTTGGATGTAATGTAATTTATTAACCGGGTCGTATCCGTAGTATTCTGTCGCATTCCAGCTGCCTGATGTTAGTTGCTTTATGAAAGCACCGCTTGCCGAGTGTTTATAAAGATGGGCATAACCATCCTTTTCACTTGGTATGATAATGAAATCGTCATAGAATCTCATTTTTGACATTAAACTATAGTCAATCCAGCATTTAGCTTCTTCTTGATATATTAATTTTGAGATAGTTGATCGGGGATTTGCGGCGAATAATTGAAAGCGGTTTTGTGTCCTGTTTAAGACAGAAACCATTAATCTTGAAGGGTCGGAGGTAAAACTAATCGAAGGTATATATGAATCTTCGGCAGCATTTGGGAGTTGGATTGTTTTCAGGACCCGAGTTTCCACGTCATAGCTTAGTACGCTTGTTGTGGCGTTGTTTTGCCCGGCCATTGGATATTTGTATTCAAATTCGCCCGGAAACAGACAATAGCCGTTATTGTCGGTTTCATAGAGTTGCATGGAGTATAGGGGGACTTTAGTTTCGTCCCATCTGATAAAAGCAAGCATGAGGTTGTCGGGAGACCAAGAAAATGAATTTATCAGGCCAAATTCTTCTTGATACACCCAGTCGGGTACGGCATTGATGATTTTGTTCTTTTCTCCGTCGGAAGTTATTGCGATGTTTGTCCCATAATCGAGTTTTGCAACATACGCGTTGTTGTCTTTCACGTATGCCACCATTCGACCATTGGGCGAGAATGTGGCAATTTCTTCACCACCTTCGTCAGATAATTTTGTGAGTTTGTTATGCCTTATTTCAAATATGTAATAATCGGCCTTAAATGAATTCCGGTAAATGGGAACCACATTGGTGTAAAGTAGTATTTTTTGTTCATTTGGCGAGAATTGAAAACCATCCCATTTTGTTATATCGCAATCTCGTGCAGTAGACGAGTCGAATATGTCTTCGGCAATTTTGCCGGTTTTGTATTCACGTTTTACTATTTTGCTGCCGCCGTCGATGAGCTCATAGTAAAAATTTCCATCGGCAGCCGGAATCATGGCGTTAATGCCGTTTGGATTTTTTTGCTGGAGCACGGCGTCTTTCAAGGTGAATTCAGCTCGGCAATGTGCTACCGGAGCCACTAATATTGCAGCTACTATGAGTGATGCTATGAATGATTTTTTCATATAAATTTATGTGATAAAATATTGACACAAACTTAGTGAAAAAATCCCGTTTTATATCGGCGATTGGAAGAAAATCGATATTTATTATTGTAAATAGCCTCCGGGTGTGATTTTTATTGTAATAATTTAGTACATTTGTGATATTAATTGTAGCGACAGATAAATAAAATTTGATATGGATATAAAGAAATTATTATGTATTATGTTGTCGGCAACGTTGCTTGTCGGCACGACAGGGTGTTCTTCTTTTACGATGAATAATACCACTAAAGGCGCATTGATTGGTACCGGTGGCGGTGCAGCTCTTGGAGCTGGAGTAGGGGCTTTGGCCGGTGGCGGAAAAGGGGCTGCCATTGGTGCGGTAATCGGTACTGCAGTCGGAGCTACTGCAGGAACATTGATTGGACGTAAGATGGACAAACAACAACAAGAACTTGAACAAATAGAAGGTGCTCAAGTGGAAGAAGTTGTTGACCAGAATAACTTGCAGGCAATAAAAGTTACATTTAATGGTGGAATATTGTTTGCTACAAACAAGAGTGACTTGAGCGGAACGGCAAAGCAGTCGTTAAGCGAATTTGCGGTTTCATTAATGAATAATCCGCAGACCGATATAGTTATAAACGGGCATACCGACAACACCGGCACTCGTGCGGTAAACGACCGCTTGTCGAAAGAGCGTGCACAGGCCGTGGCTAATTATCTGATAGGGTCGGGTGTGGCAAGCAACAGAATGACCATCAACGGGCTTGCGTATGATTTCCCGATAGCCGACAACTCGACCGAGGCCGGACGTGCCCAAAACCGCCGTGTGGAAATATATATTACGGCAAACGAAGCTATGATTAATGCGGCCAATCAAGGGACATTGCAATAACAACTCAACAGAGGCTCGTTATTCCTAAGAAAAATATCCTGCGAAGTGTGGAATCTTCGGCAGGATATTTTTTTATGGGCATGTGGATTTTTGGGGGCAGTCCGAAAATACGGTTGCGAACAAATATAGTGGTGGCTGCGGAGCTGCCATACTCGGCTTAACCGCATGT
>CALUMZ010000026.1 GCA_944321865.1 uncultured Muribaculaceae bacterium | reverse complement strand
ATGGCGTAAAAAGGCTTAGCAACGATTATCAACGATACTTGAGCAACAAAAAAGGCGCCCCGTAAAGAGCGCCATATCAATCGATTGTAATCAATTTAACTCACTGGTAATCAGATAGTTACTTGCCGATGCAGAAGTGTGAGAAGATTTGAGTGAGGATGTCGGTGGTGGTGATGGTGCCGGTGATTTCGCCGAGGTAGTGCATGCATTCGCGTATGTCTTGACTGACGAAGTCGCCGCTGATGCCTTGGCCAAGGCCGTCGATGGCGCGGGTGAGTGCCGCGGAGGCTTTGCGCAGGGCTTCGTAATGGCGGGCGTTGGTCACAATCACTTCGCCGCCGTCGTTCTCGGGCAGGGCTGCGGCTTGGGCTATGAGGTGCAACAGTGAGTCGGTGTTGCTGTGGTTGCGCGCCGATATGTAGGTGTGTGGTGTGCCTGCCGGCAAGATGCTTTCCAGCAGCGAGCTTATGGCCGATCGTTGCGCGGCATCGATGATGTCGTCTTTGTTGATTACGGCAATGAGCGACTTGCCGGTGCAGTGTCCCATTATCTTGGCGGCGGTGGCACTGATGCCGCCGACAGGTGCGGTGCCGTCGATTACCCACAACACGATGGCGGCATCGTCGAGCTTGCGGAAGGTGCGTTCGATGCCGAGCGTCTCGATGCTGTCGGTGGTGTCGCGTATTCCGGCGGTGTCGATGAAGCGGTACAGCACGCCGTCGATTGTGATGGTGTCTTCGATAACGTCGCGTGTGGTGCCGTGTATGTCGCTCACTATGGCGCGTTCGTCGCCGAGCAGCAGGTTGAGCAGTGTCGACTTGCCTGCGTTGGTCTCGCCCACGATGGCCACGGGAATGCCGTTTTTGATGGCGTTGCCGACGGCAAACGAGTTGGCGAGCCGGTCGATGGTTCGGCGGATGCCTGTTGCCAGCCCGAGCAGGTGTGAGCGGTCGGCAAATTCCACTTCTTCTTCGCTGAAGTCGAGTTCGAGTTCCATCAGCGAGACAAATTCGAGCAGGCTGTCGCGCAGTTCGCTTATTTGGCGGCTGAACGAGCCGCGCATCTGGCTCATGGCTATGCGGTGGCTTGCCCGCGACGACGATGCTATCACGTCGGCGACGGCTTCGGCTTGTGACAGGTCGATGCGTCCGTTGGCGAATGCGCGCCGGGTGAACTCGCCGGCTGTTGCGAGCCGGCAGCCGCAGTCGGTGAGCACGCGCAGCAACTGTTGCTGAATCCACATCGAGCCGTGGCATGAGATTTCGATCACGTCTTCTCCGGTAAACGTGCGCGGGGCTTTGAACAATGTCAGCAGCACCTCGTCGAGAATCGAGCCGTCACTGTCAATGATATGTCCGAGGTGGACGGTGTGGCTTGCCATTTGAGCTATGTCGCTCCCATGCCAGCATCGTGAGACTATGCCGGCGGCATCGGGTCCGCTAACCCGTATTATGGCAATTCCTCCTCGTCCGGGAGCGGTGGATATGGCGCATATAGTGTCGTCGAAAAGTTGCTTGTCAAAATCCATTTTAGCATGTAGTCAATTAGGTCAGGCAAAATTACTAAACAGTTTTGACATTAGCCTTAAGTTGTGAAGTCATTAACAAAAGTGCGCCCATGTGTCATGAGGACTTTAGGTAACGCGTGCGTGGTCAATTGTCGTTGCGGATGAGATATTCGCGGTAATGCTTGGGCGACATTCCAAGGTGTTTGCGCACGTATTTGCCGAAGAATGATATGCTTGAAAAGTTGAGGCAGTAGGCAATCTCCTTGATGCTCATGGTGTTCATCTTCAGCAGCCGTGTAATTTCCTTGACGGTGTAGGAACTGATTATTTCGGATGCGGTCTTGCCTGATATTTCCTTGCAAACTGCCGACAGGTATTTGGGTGATACAAACAGATGGTTGGCATAATAGGAAACTTCGCGTTCACGAGGTGCCGACGATGACAATAATTCCAAGAAGCGTGAAAACAGCATGTTGGATGACGTGTATTTTAGTTGGTCTGTTTCCATGTGAGGGACAAAGACATCTTGTATTTCGCAGATGACGGCTTGCGTGAGCGAGTTGATTATTTCTTTATGGTTAATCCCCGGCTTGCTTAGCAATTTTGCTTTTAGCAGGTTGTAATATTGCAAGAAGATGTGCATTTCGGCTTCTTGCAGGTGCACGATGGGTGATTCCTCGATGTGCAGTATGATGTCCCAAATGTTGCGCGGCATTGTAGCCAGTTGTTTAACGTAGTCGCGCGACAGGCAAATGCCGCGAAATTCGATGTCGTCGCTGTGTCGGCTGTTTGAGAAGATGGCATTCGGGTGTTGTACAAGCATGTCTCCGGCGTTGATGGTTATCGTGTTTCCATTGATGTTGCACGTGGCGTTGCCTTTCAGGCAAAGGATTCCGATTACCATGTCGATGCGCATCGGCAGATTGGCAGCATCATTGTTAAGGTCTTCTATCAGTACTATTTGGTTGTCTCCGTACACTATGAGCTTGTCGTTGTGCTGCTTGATTGTGTTATTAATCAATATTTCGTTGTCCATAAAAATTGTTCAAAATTTCCATCGTGCAAAATAAACCAAAAATGTGGCATCGTGTGTGGTGAATTTTTCCGGACATGTGTGACAATTGTGCTTTTACGTGCCGAGCCGCAGGATTCGGAGTTTGCCAATGGAAGGGTGTGGTGGCATTGTTGCTCCTGATCCTGCGGCTCGCAGTGAGGTGTGTGAAATGGTTTATGCCTTGCGGAACATGGCAGTTGCGCGCTTTACGGCAGCCACAAAGCGGTGCACTTCGTCAATAGTGTTGTATATTGCAAATGAGGCTCTCACTGTGCCTTCGATTCCGAGCGAGGCCATGAGTGGCTGGGCGCAATGATGCCCTGTGCGCACGGCTATTCCCATCTTGTCGAGGAGCATTCCCATGTCATAATGGTGTATGCCGTCCACAAGAAACGATATTACGCCCTCTTTGTCGGCCGAAGTTCCGTATATTTTCATGCCCGGTATTTCCATAAGTCCGGCTGTCGCAGCAATGAGCAGTTCTTGTTCATGAGCGGCAATGTTGTCGAATCCTACGCTGCCGATGTAGTCGATGGCCGCCGTCATTGCCGCCATGCCAACAAAGTCGGGGGTGCCGGCCTCGAACTTGAACGGGAGGTCGGCAAACGTTGTTTTTTCAAACGACACATGTCCTATCATCTCCCCGCCGCCTTGGTATGGTGGCAGGTTTTCGAGCAATCGGCGTTTGCCATATAGTATGCCTACTCCCACAGGGCCATACATCTTGTGGGCCGAGAATGCGTAGAAATCGGCGTCAAGGTCGGTTACGTCTACCCGGCGATGGGCAACAGCTTGGGCTCCGTCGATTAGCACAGGAACTCCGTGGCGGTGGGCAATGGCTATCATTTCTTTTACCGGGTTCACGGTCCCGAGTACGTTTGACACATGCGTCAATGCTACGAATCGTGTATTGTCGGTAAACAGGTCTTCGTAGGCATCGAGCATGACATCGCCATTGGCATCTATCGGCACCACCCGCAATACCACGCGGCGGTTTCTTTGCAGCAGTTGCCATGGCACTATGTTGGAATGGTGTTCCATTACGGTGACTATTATTTCATCGCCATTGCAGAGCGAATCGCCGAATGATGATGCCACCAAGTTTATACCCTCGGTAGTGCCGCGCGTGAAAATTATTTCGTCGGTAGAGCCGGCATTGATGAATTCTTTGACTTTGCTGCGTGCTTCTTCCACACGGTCGGTGGCCTCTTGTGAGAGCGTATGCACACCGCGGTGAACGTTGGCCTTGTGCTCGTAATACATTTGGCAGATGCTATCTACCACGCATCGCGGTGTTTGCGACGTGGCTGCATTGTCGAGGTATACAAGTGGGGCACCTTCGACCGAACGGTTGAGTATGGGATATTCTTCCCTTATTTTATCAATGTCGATTGACATAATGTATTATGAGGTTTACTTCTTTTTGATTTTTGTGTGGCATGATTGGGCAACCGAGCAACTGCGGCATTGCGCGAGTGTACCTGCAAAGCGCTTTTCGACGAGGTGGCGCAGGCGGTCGCGCAATGCTTCGAGTCGCACGCTGTCGATAATGTCGCTCATGAAAGCCTGCATGAGCAGTGTACGGGCTTCTTGGCACGATATGCCGCGCGTCTGCATGTAGAACATTGCATCTTGGTCGAGTTGTCCCACGGTTGCGCCGTGCCCGCATTTTACGTCGTCGGTGTATATCTCCAATTGCGGCTTGGTATACATCTTGGCGCGTGGCGACGCACAGATGTTGCGGTTGCTTTGGTATGCTTCGGTGCGCGGGCAATCGGGAGACACGAGTATCTTGCCGGTGAATGCTCCCACAGCCTCGTCGTCAAGGACATACTTGAACATTTCGTTGCTGTGGCAATAGCTGGCGTTGTGGCCAATGAATGTGTGGTTGTCGACCAACTGGCGGCCGCTGGCTATCGCCATTCCCGACAAACGGGTTTCGGCATGTTGCCCGTTTATGTCGATATGGAAATCGTTCCGCGTGGTTCCGTTGGTTAGTGTGATTCCGTTTATCAGCACATTGCTTCCGGCCTCTTGTCGGATCCATGTGGATGATATGCGGCAAGTTTTCTCGCTTGCTTCTTCAAGGTCATATAAGTCGAAAGTGGCACCTTCTCCCACGTATGCTTCGACAACTTGTGTGTTCAGAAAATCGGTGTCGATGCTCTGTGTGTGGTCGCAAACGAGCATTTTAACTTGTGCGCCTGCTTCGACGACAATAAGCACCCTTCGGTTTGTCATAAGTGCCCCTTCGGCTCTCAACAGGTTTACGAGTTGTATGGGTTTGTCGACGATTACGCCTGCCGGGACGTAAACCAATGTTCCGTCTTGTACAAGCAATGTGTTTAGTGCAACTTGTGGATTGTCGATAGGTGCGATTTTCCCGTAATGCTTGTTGATTATGCCGGTAGCATCGGCATCACGTAACGATGTCACAATAACCCCATCGGGCAATTTTGCCTGATTGCTGCCGCGATGCATGTCGTTGACGATATAATACAAGTTGGTACTCAAGTTTGGAACATCGCAACGGAAAGGTTCGTCGGTGTCGGCAATTACGTTGAGGCGGTCGATATTGATGCCGTAGTCGGGTGCATACATTGCCTCAAGGTCGCTTATTTCATAGTTTTCGTCGCCTTTGGCAGGCATGCGCTTGCCTTCGAGTGCTGCCATAGCCGCCGGTCGCAATGCGTTGAGAGCCGCCGGCGCGGCAGCTTCAATGCGATGCCTGTATTGATTGTAAAGGTCGATGTATTGATTGATTGATGACATATCTTATTCGCCTTTAGTGCCGTCAAACTCTTGTTTAATCCAGTCATACCCTTTGTCTTCGAGCACCAATGCCAGTTCGGGGCCTCCGGTTTTCACGATTCGACCCTTGTAAAGCACGTGCACGAAGTCGGGCTTTATATAGTCGAGCAGCCGCTGGTAGTGCGTTATTACGATTGTGGCGTTGTTGTCGGTCTTCAGCTTGTTCACGCCGCCGGCCACCGTGCGCAGTGCATCGATGTCGAGCCCGCTGTCGGTCTCGTCGAGTATCGACAGGCATGGTTCGAGCATGGCCATTTGGAAAATCTCGTTCCGCTTCTTCTCACCCCCCGAGAAACCCTCGTTGACCGAGCGTGACGCGAGCTTGTTGTCTAATTCCACCACGGCACGCTTTTCGCGCATCAACTTCAGGAAGTCGCTTGCGCCGAGCGGTTCCTGCCCATAGTATTTGCGCTTTTCGTTGATTGCCGCGCGCATGAAGTTAACCATCGACACGCCGGGAATCTCCACCGGGTATTGGAAGCTGAGGAACAGCCCCTCGTGTGAACGGTCTTCGGGCGAAAGGGTGAGCAGGTCCTTGCCCTTGAACGTAACGCTGCCGCCGGTGACTGTAAAAGCCGGGTTGCCGGCCAACACCGAAGCCAAGGTGCTTTTACCCGAGCCGTTAGGACCCATTATTGCGTGCACTTCACCTGCATTAACTGTCAGGTTGATGCCTTTCAGTATCTCTTTGCCCTCGATGCGGGCATGTAAATCGTTTATTTCAAGCATAGCAGTCATATTTTGCTAATTAAATTGTTCCACATTGATTTATGTTCAAATTTTATGGACTTGTCTGATTGAAGAGCGTGTAACTTGTCAAAAGATTGAGAACATTGTAGAATCTGAAATTTTAGCCTCTAAAGTTAATGCAATTTCTTCAAACTTCAAATTGGCATCAGCATTGAGGCCTAACATGCGAGTTATTCCGCCGCTGCCGGTGCTGTATCCTTTTGTGAATATCGGCACAATTGTGAGCTGATGACTTCACTCCATTTTATGTCATTGTGTTCTACTGAAAACGTAAACAATTCTCTGACTTTTGACATATTCTGTTCTTTGCTAATTTAATGTACTCATTAGATATATCTATCCCGATTGATTTCCGTCCAAGTTCAAATGCCACTTTCATTGTCGTTCCTGTGCCGCTGAAAGGGTCGAGCACGATTCCATCCATGGGGCATGTGGATTTTATTGGAATGATGCACAATTCTTCGGGATAGGGCGCAAAATGAAGTTTCCTTTGCTGACTGTCTTCGGGTATAATGTCCCACACATCGTTAGGCATTGTCCCTTTGGGATTGTAGAACAGGAAGTAGAAACCTTTTTCTTGAAGCTCTTTTGCCCTGCCCGACAATTTTGCAGAATCGGAATGTGTCGTTCTTTGTTGGTTCCTTATCACCATTCTGAAATCAGCCAATTCTCCTTGCTTTATTCTGTCTAATACATTTTCCAATTGTTTTAGAGCATTACCCTTTTCGTCTTGCGACAGGCTTGTAGAAAGTTCTATTTGCCTGCGGTATTTGATACCGCTTACTCCTGTTGCCGATATGACTGCCCCGTTCTTGACTACAGCCTGTCGGGGCTTTCTCTTGACCTGCTTGATGACGTCAAGTAGGCACTCGATATATTCTTGCGGAGTTTTTTCCAAGCCGATTCCGCCATTTTCGTATTGCCTTTTTTGCCAATAAGGTGGACTTGTGATGCAACAATCTATCGAGCAATCGGTGAACGATTGCAGAATCGCCAATGAATCACCTTGCAGAAACAACGGAGAAACATTGTCACTTGCTATGTAGCTTTTTAGATTTGTTGCATTCATTGTCGGGTTTTCCTGTGAAGAAGTAATGTTATTTACTAATATAGGCAGTTTCGTTCCGGGTTAGCCGATGCTGCCTTCGAGGGAGACTTGCAGCAGCTTTTGCGCCTCGACTGCAAATTCCATGGGCAGCTTTGTCAGCACTTCTTTTGCGTAGCCGTTGACTATGAGGCCTATCGCGTCTTCGGTGGATATGCCGCGCTGGTTGCAGTAGAATATCTGTTCCTCGTTTATCTTCGACGTGGTGGCTTCGTGTTCCACCACCGAGCTGTCGTTGCGCACGTCGATGTAGGGGAACGTGTGTGCGCCGCTGGTGTCGCTCAGCAGCAGGCTGTCGCACTGGGTGTAGTTGCGGCTGTTGACTGCTTTGGGAGCCACGCGCACCAATCCGCGGTAACTGTTTTGGCTGTGACCGGCCGATATTCCTTTCGACACGATGGTGCTGCGCGTGTCACGGCCAAGGTGTATCATCTTGGTGCCGGTGTCGGCTTGTTGGTAATTGTTAGTCAATGCCACCGAGTAGAATTCACCCACCGAGTTGTCGCCCGCAAGCACACAGCTCGGATATTTCCATGTGATTGCCGACCCGGTCTCGACCTGAGTCCACGAGAGCTTGGAGAAGTCGCCACGGCACAACCCGCGCTTGGTCACGAAGTTGTAGATGCCACCTTTGCCATCCTTGTCGCCGGGATACCAGTTCTGCACGGTTGAGTATTTCACCGTTGCATGGTCTTCGACCACAATTTCCACAATGGCCGCGTGCAACTGGTTTTCATCGCGCATGGGGGCAGTACATCCTTCAAGGTATGAAACGTAGGCATCATCGTCGGCAACTATGAGCGTGCGCTCGAATTGTCCGGTGTCGGCGGCATTGATACGGAAGTAGGTTGACAATTCCATCGGGCAGCGCACCCCCTTGGGAATGTAGACAAACGAGCCGTCGGAAAATACGGCCGAGTTGAGGGCTGCATAGAAATTGTCGGTATACGGGACAACCGTGCCAAGGTATTTTTTGACAAGGTCGGGGTAGTCGCGCACGGCTTCGCTGATGGAGCAGAATATCACGCCCAGTTCGGCAAGGCGTTCCTTGTATGTGGTTTTCACGCTCACGCTGTCCATTACTGCATCGACGGCGACTCCCGACAATCGCATTTGCTCTTCGAGCGATATGCCCAGCTTGTCGAACGTCTTTCGCAGTTCGGGGTCCACTTCGTCCATGCTTTTGGGTCCTTCTTTCTGTTTAGGGGCTGCATAATAGCTGATGTCGTTAAAGTCGATGGGCGGAATATTCAAATGTGCCCATTCGGGCACTTTCAGGGATTTCCAATGTTCGTAGGCTTTGAGCCTGAACCGGAGTAGCCATTCCGGTTCGCCTTTTATGCTTGAGATGTATCTTATGACTCCCTCGTCAAGCCCTTTGGGAATGACGTGAGTGTCTATATCGGTGACGAATCCATATTTGTATTCGCCCCCTGTGGCTTCGCTTAAGATGTTTTTGTCGGTGTCTTTTTCCATTTCTCAGTCGTTATTTCTCTTCAAGGGAGTCGTTTAAGTCGTTAAGCAGTTGCGGCAAATTGTCAACTCCAAGCAGTGCCGGTGCAAGGTTCATGGTTATGCGTGACAATATGTTTCCCGACGAATGACTTCGGGTGAACATTGAACTGCCCGGGACAATTACAAATGCCACATTGAGCACTATGCTTGCTATGAGCAGGTACTTGAACACGCTGAACAGGCCTCCTGCCAAACGGTCGAACAGGCCGAGATGCAATTTCGACACAGCCGACTTAAACATGGCTCCAACAACTTTTATGCCTAAAAATATAATGAGGAACAGTATGATGTTGGCTATTGCGCATGTTGTGTATTCAGGTGCAGGCCAATTGGCGGTTTCGGGTACAATTTCCACCAGCACGCCGGTCGCCCAGTCGCCAAATAGGTGGCAGGCAATTATGCCAACCACTATGGCGCAGATTGAAGTTATTTGTTTTATGATGCCACTTGTGTAGCCTATAATAAATCCTGCGATTATTATTACTAATATAACAATGTCGATTATCCCCATTTGTGTTTGATGTATATGCGTGTACGTTTGAAACTTACAAATGTACAATTTTTTTGCGTTACTTCAATAAATAGTTGTGCCGCTCTATTGCCCGACGGCATCTCCTCCTGCGTCTTTGCCATGCCTTGCTGCATTGCGAAGTGTCGGAATGTGTGATATGTTAAGAAACGCGCATAGACAGATATAGACAAATATATACATATATTATGCACAAATTTCAGAAACTATGCGAAAATGCTTATAAAAAACAACTTTTGATTGGTGTATTTGTGTATTTTTATTAATTTTGGACATGGGATCATTCCCGGAAAATAATTTTGAGTGGTGCATTGATGTGCCTAAAAAACAGCAGAAACATAAACCGAATTAAGAAAAATATCAATGGTGCGAGATAAAAATAGGGCAATACATTCAACTTCGTCCGGCACAAGTGATAAAATAATCATTTATGCCGGGGAATTGGAATATTTGTCGAAATGCATCACGGAGTCGCCATACTTGGAAACAGGCGGTAACATATTCGGAGTGTGGACGCCATTCGGATTGCCGATGGTACAATATGTGGTGGGACCCGGCCCGCACGCATTCCGCCATGCCACGCAGTTCAGGCAAGATATAGGTTTCCTTGAAGCAAATGCCGATAAACTTGTGGAAGAGCACGCGTTGCATCACATAGGCACATGGCACTCGCATCATTCGTTGGGACTGGCCGAACCCAGTGGTGGAGACACTGCGTCCACGCTCGACGGTATGCGCGAATGCGGGCTTCAAAGTTTTGTGTTGATGATTGGTAATTATCGCAATGGCAAGGCTGCAATAAATGCATTCAGATATTTCAGTAGCGGAGAGCGAATTAAATTGCGCTGGGTGGTGTTGCCGGGTGAGAGTCCTTACCGGAAAGTATATGATAGGACGCATCCCGGATTGGTATACAAGCCATCGGGAATTGCCGAGTTGCTGCCGCTCGAAGAGTGCAGGCTCACGGCCGACCGTCAGGCTTCGCCGGGGCAGGTAGTCACGTTTGACAATGATTATTGGTTGTCTGATTCAAACAACCGTAAAGAGTTTGCAGCTATTGTGAAGTACCTGAAGTCGAGATTTGACAGCGTGTCAATCTTTATGGAAAACGGGTCGTGTGTGGAATTAAGGATTTCTGATCCTTCAAGCAGGTGCAGATTACGTTTCGACAAGGGATTCCCACACGAAGCACCCAAGATAGTTGTCCCGGTTAATAAGAAAGACCAATTATCCCCACTCCCTCAATGGAATGTGAACGGGAATAAAATATCAGAAGCAGTTATCAATCTTTTAAAATCAATAGAGATATGACCGAGGAACGTATGAAAGATGAGTTTTATGCTTTGTCACAGGCATTCTCTCCAAAACAGTTCAGACTGACAAGCAGCACGCTGACAATAGCGTTGCAGACCAATTCCAAGCGCATATATACCGTAAGGATGGAATTGGTAAACCACCCATATAATGTTCCCGAAGTGTATGTTACCGACCCCAAGCCGTTGACTGACTATACGGGCAAGCCGATGCTTGAGGCGAGTCATCCGATGCATACTCTCACCGGCAAAAACGGGTGGACGCGGATATGCCATTATGGCTATACGCAATGGCATCCGGGGGTATACCTTTACCAAGTGGCCGTGAAAGTGAGGGTGTGGCTCGAAGTTTATGAGACGCATCTCAAAACCGGGTATCCGCTTGACCGCTATCTGACAACAGCAGAGGGCTGAAACATATTTAAGTGTATCAAACTGACAAATAAAAAAATTAAGCAATATGAGTTTCTGGAAGAAAAACCAACAGGCCAATGATTGCACCGAAGTGAGTGAAGTCATTAAGAACCAGCACGACGGGAACCGTGGAGTAGAACTTATAATGAATGAAGACGGTGAAATGGTGGCTGTGCCGTCATCTCAAGTCGACAGTGTAGATGGCATAAAGGCTACCGAAATTGCCAAGAAGGACTATTACATGTAACCTTTCATTCCCCCCGACGCATAGAAATGGACGGCATAGTTTACTTATATCAATATCAACTGCAAAAGTTTTTCAACGATTCGTCGGCTTGCACGATGGGCGTGGCTTATGAGTGGAAGGGTGAAGATGTGTTTCATGCCTACCTTGAATATCCACGTGTAGCACCTTCGGGATTTGCCGTGGCTTGTGCATTTTTGAAAGCTCGCAGCAAGGAAGAATTTGACAATCCTTCCCGGGTGGTCGACTCTTGTGTGGCGATGTCGCCGGCATTGAGGCAAGCCAAGATTGCCATAATTTTCCATGTGGCCGGGGGCGTTGTGTCGAAGTGTGCGGTGGACATGGATTCTCCCGGCAAGAGGTACCGGGTGGAATATGTTCCCGACAAGAGCAATCTGTACACTCGCAGCAAGGGGCTTATAGAGGTCGGCGCATTGGAGAAAAAACGTGTTCTTATCGTCGGGCTTGGCAGCGGCGGTGCGTCGATAGCCGTGGAACTTGCCAAGGCCGGTGTGGGCCATTTTTCGCTGGTTGACTTCGACCGTCTGGAATTGCATAACATATCTCGTCACATAGCAGGAGTTAACGAACTCGGACGCTTGAAAACCAATATTGTGCGTGATGCCATATTGGGCAAGAACCCGTATGCGCAAGTAGACACTTATCCGGTCGACATGATGCAGGAGGCGGAACTTACCGAACGCCTTGTTGCCGAGACCGACCTTGTGATTGCTGCAACCGATAGCCTTGCAAGTCGTTACATGCTCAATTCGCTTATAATAAAATATAAAAAAGTCGGATTGTTCGGACGTGCCGTAACACGTGCCGAGGGTGGCGATGTGTTGCGAGTGCGACCCGGAGGGCCATGTTATGCATGCCTGAAGGGAAGCCAATGGCTTGTTGGAGAAGAAGAGATTACCGATGTGCGGCGTGCGCGCGAAACTGGTGTAATTCCGGCATACACGTCGACCGAAGATGCCAATGCAATGGTGCAGGTGGGGTTGTCGACCGATATTGCACCCATAAATACGATGGTTGTCAAACTCGCCATACAGGAACTTTCGCGTGGCACCGAATGCGTCATAGCTTCGCTCGACAATGAGCTTGATTATGATTTCTACATGTGGGCCAATCGTCGTGAATTGTACTTTGTGAATTGGGCACCGTTTAATCATAATCCCGGACGGAAGAAACCGACTATATTGCAATGGTACGGGGTGAAGTTCGCAAAGAGTTGCGACTGCCACGAATGCCGCGATTTTTAATATTTGCTTGGCAGCGGTGTAATGGCTCGGATTATAAAGTTACCAAGTGGTGTGACACTCGACCTTGAGCAGGGGGAGATAAGAACTCCTCTCGGTCCCGGTCCCGTGCCGATGAATCGCAACCCGCATGTGTCGTCGGGAATATCATCATATCCACAGCACAGGTCGTTATGGAGACGTTACAGTGATTTTATCGGCCGGATAGGTGATTGGATTGCCGACCATTCCGAGAGTATAACTTCGGTCATTGCAACGTTGTGTGCCGTAGGCGGAGGCGTGTTGTTTGTGGTATGGCTTTTCTCTTTGGGACTTTTCTGGGGAATCATTGCCGCAATCGTACTCGGAGGTCTTGTATTTTACGCGCTCATGGCCATGGCCGGTATATTGATGTGGGCAGGGAATATTGCCCTTGGGGTAGTGAGGTATATATTCTTCAATGGATGGACTTTCCTTATTACCGTAATCCTTGTTACCGTGCTTAATATATTGTCGGCAGTGGGATCGGGCGGCGGAAATGGCGTTGCCGTCACACCCGAGTCGGCTCCGGCGCAAGAAACAGTTCAATATGTGTGCACGGCCGGCACGCTCAACATTCGCAGCTTGCCCGATACCGGGTCAGACGTGTTGGGAGTGATTTACCGGGGCGACACGGTGAATGTAGTGGGAAAAACAGGCAAATTTGCCATAATAGAATATGAAGGAAATAAAGCTTATGCAGCTATTAAATATCTGCATGAAGTTGAAATAACGCAAACGGTGGAATCCGAAAAACCGTGAATAGAGTAGGAGCAATTTATAATACGTACAACTATGTTACAAGAAAATTTGATTAACGAAGACGTTATCACACGTTTGGATGTATCGGAAGAAATTGCCGACTGGTGCGATCACTGCAGCCAAGGTCACCCCATTGACTAAAACAATTGACAATTGACGGTTGACAGTTGACAATTAAGCGGGTATCACCAAATAATTGTCAATTGTCAATTATCAATTGTCAATTAACAATTGACAATTATTGCTATGCCTATTCGTAAAAGCCTGTTTGTTACCTTGAAGGCAACTTTGAATTGCAATCTTGCATGCAAGTATTGCTACGGAAGGGATAACCACTCGCCCGATAAAGAGATGGACGACGAACAGGTAAAATCGGGATTGCGTTTCGTGAGTGAGTATGCCTCTATAGTAGGTGCTGACTATGTGTCGCTGTGTTGGCATGGAGGTGAACCTTTGCTTTTTTCGCCGCAAAGATTGGAAAGTTTGTGTCAATATGCCGACGAGACATTTTCGGGAAAAGGCATAAAATGCGATTTCTCGACGCAGACCAACGGAATCTTGCTCGATGAGGCTTACTATCCGCTTCTGAAAAAATATTTCAATGGCTTTGTGGGCGTTTCGCTCGACTTGTTCAGCGATTTCAGGACGTTTCGTTCGGGACGGGTATCGACCGATATTGTTGTCGGCAAATTAGATGCAGCATTGGCGGCAGGGCTGCGGTGCGGTGTCATAAACCTTATAACACGACATAATTTAGACAGAATCAAAGATATATACGAGTTTTATAAAGCTCGTAACATCGACGTGCGCCTTGCAAGGGTGTTCCCAATATCGGCAGATTTTGATGTGTCAAACCCCATGTATGTAACCGACGAAGAGTTTGCCGGAGCAATGATAAATTATTTCGATTTGTGGGTAAACGATGAGCATCCCGCACCTAACAATGACATAGTGCGCCTCGTGGGCGACTTGTTGTTATGCAAGCCGTCGATATGCCTGAGGGAACGTAATTGCCAAGATCGCTATTTGGCTCTCAGTCCCGGTGGAGATATATATCCCTGTGCCGAATTTGACGTCCCTGAATCGGTGATAGGGAATTTTTTGGAACAGACTCCCGAAGAATTTTTCCATTCCGAGAAACGTACAAGCATATTCAAGCGTGCACCTATTCCTGCCCAATGCAACGGGTGCCGTTACGAGCCCACATGTTACGGTGGGTGCCTAAGGGAGCGTTTCATGGTGAAGTATCCATTCAGGTGCAAATCCAACATGCTTTATTGGGACCACATAGTGAAATGGCTTGAAAACCGGGGAGCTTCGTTATATGTGCTTCGCGGCAAGTCAAAGGAGGAAAGTGTCAAAATCTTGTCGGAAGTATTTCCAAAATCAAAATCATGAAGAGCATTTTGTTCGTAATCCCTTGGACATGGGGACTTGTCGGAAACGCCGATTACGATTTTGCCGATGCCCCGGAGCGGGCTCCCGAGAATGTAGTGAGCCTCGCAACCTATTTGAAGTCGCAAGGGGCGAGAGTGGCAATTGCCGACCTTACTCGTGAATTGGCTTTGTGCCGAGGTAATGTCGAGGAATGCTTGTCGCACTTGGGGGAGCAATGCAGGTTGTTCAACCCCGATGTGATAGGGCTTTCTTTTTTTACGGCGCGTTTTGAATATGCAGCCCGCATAGTCGGCTATCTTCATTCGTTATATGCCGGTGCCGAATGCCGTCCGATGATTATTGCCGGTGGTGTGCACCCTACGCTGTTGCCGAAAGTTACATACGAATATATCAACTTTGACGCACTGATGGTGGGCGAGGGTGAAATATCATTGATGCAATTGCTCGATGGTCGGCCGCTGCATGAAATTAAAGGCGTGTTCCTGCCGGGCCAAGATAAGCCTGAGCAGGCCGATGTGCTTGACGACCTTGACCGGTTGCCGTTTCCCGACTGGAATCTGGTCGACAAGGATTTTTATTCCCAACCGTCGCATCAGATTTCGGCTACGCAGTTGCACAGCGTTATGCCGGTGACGTTCGGCCGGGGGTGCAGGTATCGGTGCAATTTTTGTGCGCACAATAGTTTCCTGTCGGCGCGTTGCCATTCTCCGCAATATTTTGTGGAGATGCTCGACAATGTGGCTCGCAGTTGCGGAGTGTCGACGTTTATTGTGCAAGACAGTTCGGTGGGCAGTTTCAAGCAACAATGGGCCGAAGTGTGCCGTTTGTTGATCGACTCGGGTGCAAATTACCGCTGGTGGGCCAATTTAAGGGTTAATCAAGCCGATGAAGAGTTTCTTGCACTGATGAAGAAAGCCGGTTGCATAAAGTTGTTTTTCGGATTTGAATCGGGTAGCAGCCGCATACTTGAACGAATGAATAAAAAAATAACCGTCGAGCAGTGCATAAATGTAGCCGACATGTGCCACAGGTTGGGAATACCGTTTTATTCAAGTTACATTATCAATTATTTTGGCGAAACCGAAGATGATTTGCAGGCTACCGAAGAATTGATAATGCGGACACGTCCCGATTCACTGGCCATAAACAGGTTTTCGCCGATTCCCGGCTCGGTGGATTACGACAGCAATGAAGCGGCCATATCTCCGTTACTGACCGACATTCACCGGTGGTCGATATTGGGAATGCTTGCTGCACCGTTGCTTTTCGGGAATATGCCTGCCGAGCGATTTGAATATTGGAATAAACGTTTGAAACAGTTGAAATATACTATTAACAGCCATGAAGGTAATAAGGGATAGTGTGTGGAAGCAGCCGTGTGCCGATGGTTTTCCCCCCTCAAGTTGTAAGTGGTCGCATTGGAACGATACTATTCAATTTGGCAATGATTATATAGTTTTCAATACATTGTCGGGGGCCGTTGTGGTCCTATCGGAATATGAACATGCAGGACGGTTGCCGGTTTCGTTGCACCCAAGTTTGTTAAAACTTGGGATACTGGTGCCTGTTGCTGCCGACGAGCCGAGCGACTGGCTCGCCGGTTATGAAAAGGCCAAGGTCGACATGTCGTCGCTCGACTTGACTATCGCAACCACCATGCAGTGCCAGTTGGGCTGTGTTTATTGTTTCGAGGGTACAGGAAACAGGGAAGGCATATTGGATGATGACGTAATGCGCCGTATCGAGCAGTTTGTGGAACGATGCGATAATTTGAAGACATTGCGGGTAACATGGTTCGGAGGCGAGCCGTTGCTGAATGTCAAGGCTATTACAGGGCTTTCAACTTTCTTTGTGGATTATTGTGCGAGAAATGACATAGACTATATGGCCGACATGACAACAAACGGGTATGCCTTGACTCCGCAATTGTGCCATACACTTATTGAAGAATGCAATGTCAAGCGATATATAATAACGATAGATGGCACTCGCGATGTCCATAATCGCAGGCGCCGTTTGCGTGGCGGTGGTGGCACATTCGATGTCATTTGGAAGAACGTGCTTGCACTTGTCGATGCCGGGGCGTTTGTAACCGTCAGAATGACAATCGACAGGGAGAATGCCGATCGGGTTTTTGAATTTATCGATATGCTTGCGGCAAGTGAAGTTACCGGCCGGGTAGGATTGGCTTTTGCCAAGACTGTCGGATTGTCGTCTACTCCGCAGGCGGCACAGGTACATATAATGACCGATGAGGAGTATGCCGAGCGGGAAATTGAGTTTATCAGGTATGCTCACGACAAAGGGTTGTTGCGTTACACCACTCCGCGCCCATGCCCCTTGGGCGGGTGCCTGCGTAGTGGCGACATTGTGATAGGTGCTGCCGGAGAAACATATAAGTGCCTCGATACGATAGGCGAGAGGGAATGGGTTGCAGGCAGCGTATGCAGGGAAAACAATGTGCGAGAGGAGCCTGAGTGGTATGGACGATGGTTGTCGTGGAATCCGTTTAAAAGCAGTCAATGCAAGGATTGCAGGCTGTTGCCGCTATGCAACGGCGGGTGTCCGCATAATGCATTGTTTGCCTCGAAAAAGCACGGTGTGGAGCATCAATGCCCCGACTGGAAAGCAAATTATGAGAAACGTATGAAATTATATGTCGAAGAGAAATTGAACGCTCATGAATATAAAGAAATATAAAGCGGCGACACCCGAAGAAACTGTCAAGCGAATACGTGGAATACTTGCCGATAACATGATTCCAGTAAAAGACGTGGTATATGGCGACGGGGACTTGTTTTGTTCTTACCGGTTGTCTATTGCCCGAGATGGTGAAGAAGACTACACCATAGGCACCAACGGAAAGGGAATGACGCCGCAATATGCACAAGCGAGCGCGTATGCCGAGATGATGGAGCGCTTCCAGAACCGTGTCGTGATATATCCCAATCCTGCAAACCTTGAGTCGGCGTGCATGTATTTTCCCGATGAAACGAAGGTGCGGCTCGATGCTGCCGAGACGGCTGCGGTGGCGCGGAAATTTACACCGAGGGTGTTTCCCGAGTCGGGTGTTGACGATTGCGACTTCGATTGCGTGTTCCTGCCTTTTTATCATGTGAATGCCGGAGAAGAAGCTATGTTGCCGTATTCACTGATACGGTGGGTCAATGGCTCTAATGGCATGTGTGCCGGGAATATTCCCGAAGAGGCACTTATACAGGGCTTTAATGAGATATTCGAGCGTTATGTGTTGCAAGAAATGTATTTGCGACGCCTCACTCCTCCCGACATACCTGTAGAGATATTTGCCGGAACTGCCATTTTTGAGCACCTTGAGCGAATGCGCAATGAGCATGGCATGGACTACCGCATAAAAGACTGCTCGCTTGGCGAGGGCTTCCCGGTGGTGGGGTTGGTTGTTTACAACAGGGATAAATCAAAATATATAGCTCATTACGGTGCCGACTTGTCGCTCACTGTTGCGCTCGAACGATGCTTCACCGAGGTGTTTCAAGGCCACACTGCCGACACATTGCCCTTTGACAATAACATGAATGCCTGCGAGGCATTGGACTTGTTTAATGAGTTTAAGCGCAGTCTTGTGTATGGAAGGGGAAGAATGCCTGCCGAATTTTTCGGCGATACGCCTTCGTATGATTTCGATACCGGAAAGCGCATACCCGAAGGGGGTGATTTCCGTGAAGACTTGCATAATATCGTCGAGTGGCTCAAGAGACGCCACAATGACATATATATCAGGGATAATTCATTCCTCGGGTTTCCCACTTACCATATTTGTGTCCCGGGATTGTCGGACATGGACAAGTCGTTTTGTAACTTGAATGCAAGAATTGCCGACCGGCAGGCAGCCGAGAATAACATCAACCCGCTGAGCCGGCTGCCGTTGCTTGACGACGAGAAGTTGCGGTTGGCAGTGAAGATGCTTGAAAGCAACGACAAGGAGGCCATATCTCTTGCCCCGCATAACCGCAATAAGAATAACGATGTGAACAGGCTGCTGATATTGATGCTCGCTTCATATAAACTGGGCGACGATGCGGCGGCATTGAAATATGTCGACCAATATATATCGGGAAAAGAAAAGGCGGGGAAAGGTGTGAAGAGGTATTATTATGCCATTCGTGACTTGCTCGCCGGTGTACCGGTGGAAAACAGCGCCGACTCGAAGGTGGCCATGCAATTCCTACGCAACAGGAAGGATGCCTTGTATGCCTGCCCGTTGCCCACATGTCCCGAGTGTGGCAGATGTGAATTGCACGAAGGTTGCCGGTATGGTTTTTTGCAAGATGTGGAACGAAGAACACAAGCAGCCATGGCCCGTAATGCAATCAAACAAACCGATTTGTCGTTAATATTACGAAACTTATGCTGATAAGACAAAGTAAGAACGCATTTATAAGAATATTCAGCCGATATGCATACGTGGAAAACCAAACGAACCACGTGAGCATGACTTACACCGGCGATGAAATGAAATTCGTTTCATGTCTTTCGCGAAAGGCGCAGGACTTGGAATGTGTGGCCGGTAATGCCGGTATTGACATCTCTGTTGCCGGTGAATTGGCCAAGAATCTTGCCGACTTGTGGTTTGTCGTCATGGGAGACTGCGAGGCCGAACTCGATGTCCGGGAAGTGCCATTTTCGTATGATGCGGTTGCCGATGTGGAACGCCGCTTTGCCGGCGTGCAGGGGGTGATGCCTGCCGAGGCCGATGGCGAACCGTGGCTGCGCTCTTTACAGATTGAGATAACATCATATTGCAATGAGCGGTGTATTCATTGCTATATTCCGGGCGAAGTCAAGGAATGTGGCGAGACCATGCCGGTGGATAGGGTGAAGGCCATTATCGATGAGTTTGCCGACATGGGCGGGTTGCGCATAATCTTGTCGGGTGGGGAATTTTTCATGCACAAGGATACGGTTGAGATTCTTACTTATTGCCGCCGGCGCGACTTGATGATATTGTTGCAAAGCAACCTGACGCTTGTCGACGATGAAATGATTCACTTCTTGCGCGAGCTTAATGTGTTTAATGTGCAAGTGTCGCTTTATTCGACCGACGAGGCCACACACGATATGATAACTCGCTTGAAAGGCTCTTGGAGGAAGACCAAGGAAAACTTGGAGAAACTTGTTGCCAACAATATTCCGGCACTTATAGCGTGCCCGATAATGAAACAGAATTACAAAGGGTATCGCGACATGATGGACTATGCGCGGTCGTTGCGCTTGTTTTGCTATACCGATTATGTGTTGCTTGCAAGAAATGACTTTTGTGATGCAAATTTGTGTACAAGGTTGTCGCTTTCGCAAACGAGCGAATTGCTTGATGAAATACTTGCAGCCGATCCGGCATATATGGATAAGTTAAGCATGGCCGAATCGGAAAAGAATCTGGATGCTATCGAATTTGCGCAGCGGTTCAACCGTTGCAGCGTGTTGAAAAACAACATCTGCATTTCGGTAAACGGGGATGCGTATCCGTGTCCGGCATGGCAGCGAATGGTGCTTGGGAATGTACATACGATGCCATTGCATGATATATGGGTGTCGCCACAAGCTGACGAATTGCGCAAAATCAGCGTGAAGGATTTCAAGAAATGCTCGAAGTGCAACTTGCATAATTACTGCGATATGTGCATGGTGTATAATTACAACGAGAATGGCGGGCGGGTTGACGAAGTGTGCTCCCGCTTTTGTGACGTGGCTGCAATGTTGCGGAATAAAATCCACGCTATGTATAACAACAGGATAAAGTAAACCTACTGCTAAGAGATGGACAGAGTATTTTTTAATAAGTTGCTCGACACTCCAAGTGTGTCGGGATTCGAGGCTGGTGCAGCTAATCTGTATCTTGATTATTTGCAGCCGGGCATGACTGCGACTTCAGTCGATGTGATGGGGAATGCCTACGCTTACCTGAAAGGAACGGGCGGGGAGAATAACAAGAAATTCTTGATAGAAGCTCATATCGACGAAATAGGTTTTCAAGTTATATATGTGAACGATGCAGGATATGTCTACGTTCGCCGCAACGGTGGCGTGGACTTGCAATGCATTCCCGGCTCGCAGGTGGTGATATACACGGCTGCGGGGGAGGAAATTACCGGGGTGATTGGGAAGACGCCTATACACTTGGTTCAACCCGAGGAACGGAAGAAGACCATTGAACTTGATAACTTGTGGATTGACACCGGGCTTGCTCCCGATGAAGTGAAAGCGCGGGTGTCGATAGGTGATGTGGTTGCATGGAAATCCAACGCCGTCATGATAGGCAATAACCGTATTGCGTCCAAGGGGCTTGATGACAAAATTGGGGTGTTTGTGGTATCACAGGTGATGAAACGCCTTGCGATTGCCGACAGACGGACTGCTGCAGATGTGTGGGGTGTGGCTTCGGTACAAGAGGAAGTGGGTTGCCGTGGTGCCGTGGTGTGTGGCTACAAGGTAGCTCCCGATATTGCAATATCCATAGATGTGGATTTTGCCACCGATGTCCCGTGTTGTTCCAAGCAGAAGTTTGGTGATATTGCGTTAGGCAAGGGTGTTGTAGTTCGCCGTAACCTTGACACCGATTCACGGCTGACAAGCGACATAGTGCGCATGGCAAAGGATTGTGGTATCCCGTTCCAAGTTTCGGCATGCCCCATGCCTACCGGAGGAACCAATGCTGCAAGAATACAGTTGTCGCGCGATGGTGTGAGGATGCTCTCGCTCGGGATTCCCTGCCGATACATGCACACACCTGTGGAGGTGTGTGACATGACCGATGTGGAAGCGGCAATCGACCTTGTGGTGCAGATTGTCGGCAAGTTATGAGGCAAATATTAGGTGGGCGCTGAATGCGCGCGCATGTGTGCGGGTGCCTGTGTTATTATGTCGATAATACAAGGGCTCGTACATTATCGAATTTTCGTTGTTTCAAGTCTTCGGGAGAAATTAAGAAATCGAGTACTCCGCAATCCATGAAATTGAGGTTGAAGTCCATCCCGTTAAACGAGTCGATTTGCAGTAATATTTCCCAGTCTTCAAATGGTGGGTCCCAAGTTTCCCATGGACGGTGGTCGGGTGGGGCAAACAGGGCATGTTCGGTGCCATACCTCTCTATGGAGTGAGCGAAGTTGATTTGCATCTCTTGTGGTGACGATGGTTGGTCGTTATCGTCGAGTATTACAAATTCTTCAAATTCTGCCGGGTCACAGTCGGGAAAGTAAAGCACTTTCACATCTTCGGGAGGGCATATTCCGCCTCCGATGCAGTTGGTGTAGGCTGCATATCCCATGTAATGGTCGATTTTTGCAAAGAACGACAGCAGTCCTTTATGTGGTAACAGGTTGTCGGTGTCGAACGGTGCGAGTTCTTCCAGATTTATTTGGCAAATGAAGAAGTAAGGGAAAGGGTCTCCTTCATTGTCGATATACATGGGATAGTCAAAACCTCGTGGCAGGTCGGGATTTCCCCAGAAGCGTGAGCTGCAAGTTTCTACCCTGTCGAAGGGCATGGACAATATCAAGTAAATAGGTTTCATATCAAGTAAATAGGTTTCGTAATCAGTCGAATATTACCCCCGGGTTCATAAGCGACGGGCTGCGCCATATTATACCAAAATTTTCTTCAAGCACTTGGGCACGTTCATGCCAGTAGGCATGGCAGAATCCCATTCCGCGCGGGTGGTCGGCAAGACGTTCGTATGCAATTTTGTCGGCCTCGTCGATTACTTCTTCCCATCGTTGGGTCCATTCCACGGGATCGTGTTTCAGATGCCCTTCTTCCTCTATCAGGTCGAATTCTCCGGATTCGGCATATTCGATATTGCGTTGCAAGCGTCTGATTTCTATCGGCAAGTCTTCCGACAGCCCGAGTTCGTGCCCGTTGAGGCATTCAATGCGATTGACTATGAGAAGGAAGAGGGAGAGCAGTTCAATTTTCAACCGAGGATGTTCGTATAGGCTTTTCGACATTCTCGAAACTGCGCTGTACAGTGAATTTAACATGTGGTCATAGCTTTCGAGCTGTTTTGCGTAGTGGAGAAGTTCACGTGTGAGCATGGCATTTTCCCATGTGTGGTCTTGTTCACGCAAATTTTGTTCGGCGAGCAGAACATCGCCGCATACTACCTCCCAATATGCGTCTATATCGTCACTGTTACCGGTTAGCTTGGTGATTTTTGAAGCTTTTTCCCTTGCTTTTTCAAGTTCTTTTCTGATGTCGATTTCTTGTTCCATATAATTGTTGTGTTTTAAACGTAAGCATCATACCGGCCATCATCGCCACGATAGTAGTCATATAACCAGTCGGCGGCATCCTTGCTGCCGTTTTCGGCCGCAAGTTCCATGTATTTTGCAATTATTTCCAGCGATTCGGGCACTTGTTCGGCAACAGAGTCGGCGACACTTTGTGCGGCTTCGGCATCTCCCTCCAAGGCGTTGCAGAGGTCTTTGTCGTCAATGTATAATTGTTTTGTGACATCTTCGATGGGGTCGTATTCGTCGATTCTTACCGAGAATGTATGCAACGAGAATATCATGACGCCGCGTATTCCAATAGAGTCGATTCGAGTTCTGTGAATGTCTGCCCGGCTGTTCACATTTAATTCTATCTCTTCGGTAGTGCCGTTTCCGTATAGGAGTTTTAGGCTGATGTGGAAATCATCAAAATCGACAACCTCCACTTCGGGCCACATAAGGTACACTCCGTAGACGCGTCTGTCGCTCAGCAGCTTGTCTCCGACTGCGAGCGTTTCGCGGTCGTAGTTCATCGATACGCTGCCTCCGTCGTCGGGGTGCAATGTCACTTGCAGCATGTCCCAAATTTGAGATATGTTTAGATCCATAGAATGATTGTTTTTAAATCCAAAATGGTCATTAGGTTTCTGCCGGTGATTTTTCAAGCTACTCGACATAATTCTAAAAATCGTCATAAAATCTAATGACCGATTCGGGTTAAATGGCATATATATGCAAATATATAAAATGTTTTTTTGATTTGTATGGAATATGTTGTTGAATTACAGTACAGTATGTATTGCTTTGTATATAATTGTTTATGCTTGTACGGAAGTGTATATAAACAAAGGAAGCCTTAGGCTCACGCCCGAGACTTCCCTTCTGCATTTATACGTAACAATAAAAAATCAGTGTCCCGAAAAATATATTTGCGGTCTAATGACCGTTTTGGATTTAATCAAGCACATCTTCATGGCTTGGCACAGCCACAATGCGTAACTCATGATTGCGAATGAAATCGGTAATCATTTCGCGTTCACGCGACGGCTTTACATCGGTCTCGATACGGCGCAAGGCGTTGAACACCGATGTGTTGCATTGGTAAACGTGGCGGTAGGCCTTGGCAACGTCGTCGATGGTCTCGTCGCTGAAACCCTTGTGGCGCATTATGTAGGCATTAACACCATAGTAGCTGATGGGGTTGTGAGCCATGATGACGAATGGCGGCACGTTGCCGTTGACGCGGCAACCGCTCTTCACCATTGCCCATTCGCCGACTTCGCTGCCCGGGTGCAGCATCACCGACGAGCCAAGTATGACATTGGAGTTGACTTTGCTCTCGTAGGCAATGTTGCTGCCGTTGCCAAGAATGACGTTGTCGTTGATTTCGGCATCGTGCATGATGTGCGACTCGGCCATGATGAACACGTTACTGCCGATGCGGGTGGCACTGCCGTTGTAGATACCGCGGTTGATGATTGTGTGCTCGCGCACGCGGCAATTATCACCGATGACGACAAACGACGGTTCGCCTTTCCACCGCAAGTCTTGCGGTTCGGCACCTATTATGGCTCCATTGTAGATTTTGCAATTGTTACCAATGCGAGTCCCGTTAAGGATGCTCACAAAGGGGTATATGATGCAATTGTCTCCGATTTCCACATTCTTGCTTATAAACGAGAATGGGTGGATAGTTACGTTTTTCCCTAATTTAGCTTCGGGATCGACGTGTGCTAATGGACTGATCATGGTGTATGAAATTTTAAATTAATATCTGTGAATGTGTGTGCGTTAACGTCCTCCACCTAATGCTTGGTACAAGTTGATGGCAGCTTGGTTGATGGTCAGGTCGGTGTTCAGCAGCGATACTTGGCTGTTGAGCAGCGATTGTTGGGCTGTCAATACTTCGAGATAGGTAGTGGTGCTGAGTTTCAACAGGTCTTCGTTGTACTCTACGGCCTTTTGCAACTTTTCAACTTGCAAGGCTATGTTTTGACGCATTTCCTGCGACTTTTCCATAGTGACAAGTGCGTTGCTCACCTCGGCCGATGCGCTGAGCACGGTGTTCTCGAATGTGTTCAATGCCTGTTGCTGTGCAGCTTTCTGGGCTTTCAGTGTGGCTATGCTTTGGCCGCTGTTGAACAGAGGCAGTGCCAACTGTCCGGCCAGATTGATGAACCAACGTGCAGGGTCGAGTATCGCACTGCCCACGAGAGTACCGTAACCGCCGCTTGCCGACAGGGTGATGTTGGGATAGAATGACGTGCGGGCAAGGTTGGTTGCATAGTATGCTGCGGCAAACTGGTATTCGGCTGCGCGCACGTCGGGACGTGCTGCAAGGTAGTTCATCGGCACACCATATTCAAGTTCTGCCGGCAGCGTAACCATCGACTCGGTGTTGATTTCCCATGCTTGCGGCTCTACGTTAAGCAACAGCGACATGGTGTTGTTCAACTCGTTGATGGCCATTTCCACTTGCGGTATTGCCGACAAGACGCTGTAATAGTTTGCTTCGCTTTGCACGATGGCTACCTCGTTGTATCGGCCGGCCTCCTTCATGTCGCGCATCACTTGCACGGTTTGTTTCCACAATTCGGCTGTCTCGCGGTAGAGCACAAGTTGCTTGTTGTAGGAAACGAGCGAATAGTAGCAGTTGGCCACAGCACCGATGATTTGCGAGCGTGTGGCTTGCTCGTAGGCCTCGGTTTGCTTCAGGTTCACTTGAGCCTGACGCTTGCTGTTGAGCTTTTGGCCGAAGATGTCGATTTCCCAGCTTACCGATAGCGGCAACTGATAACCCCAGTCAAGATCGTTGATTTTAAATATCTTGGAGCCTGAGCCATTGGGGGCAAATGTGAGGGAAGGCAAGTAGGAGAGACGTGCCCCGAGCAATTGAGCGTGGGCGATGTCAACGTTCAACTTGGCATTCTGCAAGTCGACGTTATTCTCGAGTGCCATTGTGATGAGTGCTTGCAGTTGTGGGTCGGTGAATATCTCGTCCCATTGCAAGTTGCCTAATGCCGTCGAGTCGACAGGTTGTTCCAAAGCCTCTTTGTACTTGGCCGATTGGGCACTGTCCTCGGGCAGCTCGTATTTCTTGTAGATGTGGCAGCTGCCCATCACTGTGGCCATTACCACAGTGACGAGGAGCAACCGTATGTTTTTGATGTTCATAAATTATTCAATTGTGAATTGTTAGATTGAAAATTGTTCAAGTTCGTTCTTCATGCCCGAGTTGTCGGTGTCTTTCCACTTAATCGGCGAGAACTTCTCTTGCAGTGCCTGACACATCACAAACAAGCAGGGAACGATGAGCAGCTGGAATATCATACCGATTAACATACCGCCCACTGCACCGGTACCGAGCGCGCGGTTACCGTTGGCACCTACGCCCGAGGCAAACATCAACGGCAACAGACCGATGATAAGTGCCAACGAGGTCATTAAGATAGGACGCAGACGAGCCGATGCTCCGGATACTGCCGAACCGATGATTGACATACCGGTCATGCGGCGTTCGAGTGCATATTGAACAATAAGGATGGCGTTCTTGGCAAGAAGACCGATAAGCATGATGAGGGCAATCTTGAGGTAGATGTTGTTGTCGATGCCAAACATGCGGGCAAAGACGAACGTACCGAACAGACCGAAAGGTATTGACAAGATTACCGACAGCGGCAATATGTAGCTTTCATACTGTGCACTCAAGATGAGGTATACGAATACCAAGCAGAGTACGAAGATGATGGCCGTAGCGGCACTCGATGTACTTGCTTCTTCACGGGTAAGACCCGAGAATTCGTAGTCGTAACCTTGTGGCAGCACTTGGCTTGCAACTTCGCGGATTGCTTCGATGGCTTGTCCCGAAGAGTAGCCTGCATTGGGCGTACCGTTCACTGCCATTGAGGTGTACATGTTGAAACGGTTGATTACGTCTGGTCCATACACGCGCGACAGGGTGATGAAGTCGCTGATGGGCACCATGCCCGACGAAGTGCGTACTTTCACGTTTTTCAGTGTCTCGGGCGACACACGCGACTCGGGCGAAGCCTGCATCATCACGCGGTAGAGCTTACCGAAACGGTTGAAGTTGCTTATGTACATACTACCATAGTAGCCTTGCAGCACGGTAAGCACATTTGACGGCGATATGCCGGCGCGTTTTGCCTTGGCTACGTCAACATCGACGAGATACTGAGGATAGGTCGGGTTGAATGCCGAGTATGCCATCTGTATTTCGGGGCGTTGGTTCAACGCGGCAAGGAATTGTTGTTGTATGCTGAAGAACTTGTTCAAGTCTCCACCGGTCTTGTCTTGCAGCTGGAACTCGAAACCGCTCGATACCGAGTAACCCGAAATCATAGGCGGAGCGAAGAACATGATGGTTCCGTCCTTGATTTTCATGGCTGTTGCGCCATATAGCTTCTTTATGGTGTTGGCAACGCTTTCATCGTCGCTACGCTCCTCCCAGTTTTTCATCTTGATGATGACTGAACCGTAGCTGCTACCCTCTCCGGCAATGAAGTTGTAACCTTGTATCACGGTACGCATCTGTATACCGGGCATTTGTGCAATGATGGCATCGAGGCTGTCGAGCACTTCTTGTGTGCGCTCTTGCGAAGTCGCAGGGGGCATTGATACTACACCCATGATGGTACCTGTGTCTTCATCGGGCACAAGGCTGTTGGGGGTGACGCTCATGAGCCATACGAGCACACCGATTGAAGCGGCAACGATTGCTCCCGATAACCATTTGCTCTTGATGAAGAAACGTACTGCCTTTGAATACTTTTTGAGTACCACATCATAACCGGCATTGAAGCCTGCATGGAAGCGGTCGATGAGCGACATCTTCTTGCCTTCTTTCTTGTGTGGCTTCAGGAACAGCGCACAAAGTGCCGGTGAAAGTGTCAATGCGTTGATTGCCGAGATACCGATGGCGGCTGCCATGGTCAAACCGAATTGGCGGTAGAATACACCCGAGGTGCCGGGCATGAACGATACCGGGATGAACACAAGCATCATCACAAGTGTGATTGACACGATGGCGCTACCAATTTCACCCATTGCATCGATTGATGCTTGGCGTGCCGATTGGTAGCCTTCGTCGAGTTTGGCATGGACCGCTTCGACCACCACAATGGCGTCGTCGACCACAATGGCAATTGCAAGAACGAGAGCCGAGAGGGTGAGCAGGTTGAGCGAGAACCCGATGAGGTATATCACGAAGAACGAACCGATAAGTGCCACGGGAATGGCGATGATGGGCACGAGGGTGGAGCGGAAGTCTTGCAAGAAGATGTAAACCACGATGGCCACGAGGATGAATGCCTCGATGAGGGTCTTTATAACTTCGTTGATCGAGGCATCAAGGAACTCGTTGGTGTTCATCGGCACGTCGAAGCGCAAGCCTTCGGGAAGGTCTTGTTCGGCATCATCGATTACGCCAAGTACGTTGTTGATAACTTCCGACGCATTTGAGCCTGCCGACTGGAACACGATACATGTCACGCCCAGTGCGCCATTCACGCGGTTGGAGAATCCATAGTCGAGACGGCCAAGTTCAAGGTCGGCCACATCTTTCAGATACAAGATGTTGCCATTGTCATCGGCTCGTATTATTATGTCGCCGAACTCTTCGGCTGTGGCAAGGCGACCCTTGTACCGCATTACATACTGGAAACTCTGGTTTCCGCGTTCACCGAATTGCCCCGGGGCAGCTTCGATGTTTTGTTCGGCAAGTACGGCCGATATGTCGCTTGGTTCAAGGTTGTATTGAGCCATTACGTCGGGTTTGAGCCAGATACGCATAGAGTAGTCGGACGACAAGGCGAATGCTTCACCCACACCGGCGATACGCTTGATCTCGGGCAAGACGTTGATTGACATGTAGTTCTCGACAAACTCTTGGTTGTAACGCCCTTCTGGGTCCGACAGTGTGACACCCACAAGCATTGAACTTTGCCGCTTGCTCGTGATTACACCCACACGTGTTACTTCGGCAGGCAGCTGCGACTGGGCTTGTGCCACGCGGTTTTGTACATCGACGGCGGCCATGTCGGGGTCGTAACCCTCCTTGAAGTATATGGTGATGGTGGCGCTACCGGTGTTGGTTGCCGAAGATGTCATGTAGGTCATGTTGAGCGCACCGTTGATTTGCTCTTCAAGGGGCGCGATAACCGAGTTAAGCACGGTTTGTGCATTGGCACCCGTGTACGAGGTCGACACCGAGATTGTCGGTGGTGCAATGTTTGGGTACTGCTCTATTGGCAGGGCAGCAAGCCCGATGCCACCGAGGATAACGATAAATACCGATATTACGGTGGACAGAACAGGTCGTTTTATAAATGTACTTAAATTCATTTCTCGATAATTAATAAGTTAAACTGCCATGTACACGTGAGGCATTACTTTTGGGCTGCTTGCTGTTGGGCATTTGTCGCATTACGCGGGGTGATTACCGTTCCGGCACGTACCGATGTACCTACGCCTTCGGTTACAATCACGTCTCCTTCTTTAAGACCGGAGGTTACGATATAGGATTGTCCGTCGTTGACAGGAGAAACTGTGATGTTGGTTGCAACGGCTTTGCTTGAGTCGCCCACGAGGTATACGTATATACGGTCTTGGATTTCGTAGGTTGCTTTTTGAGGAATGATTAACAAGTCGTTAGACGGTTGCGGAACGAGTATCTGCCCGGTGAGTCCGCTGCGCAGCATGCTGTTGGTATTCTTGAACAATGCGCGAACCGATGCGGTACCTGTTGAGTTGTCGAGCACACCCGAGACGGTCGAAACTTTTCCCGGCAGCGGGTAACGGGTGCCGTTTGACATTTCAAAGTATACTTCGGGCATCTCCTTGATGGCTTGGTTGATAGTCTGTGCACCATTGTCGCTCATCTTGATGATGTCTTTCTCGTTTAGCGAGAAGTAGGCATATACTTCCGATATGTCTGAAACTGTGGTGAGGGCTTGTGCCGACGAGGGGCTTGCAAGCGAACCTTCGCGGTTGGGAATGGTTCCTACTACACCGTTTGACGGTGCAACCACTTGGGTGAAATCAAGGTTGCGCTGTGCGTTTACAAGGCTTGCGCGAGCTTGGTTGAGGCTTGCCTCGGCTGAGCGGAGAGACAAGACGGCTGTTTCATATTCATAGTCGCTGATGATGTTCTTGTCATGCAGCTTCTTTTGGTTCTCTTCGGTGAGGCGTGCGGTTGCCACTTGGCTTTCGGCTGCGGCAACGGCTGCTTGGGCCGAGCGCACGGCTGCTTCGTATTGTACTTGGTCGATGGTGAACAGCAATTGTCCCTTGCTTACCACTTGTCCTTCATCCACATGCACCTTTGTGATGAAACCTGTTACTTGCGGGCGAATTTCTATGTCGGTTTTCCCTTTTATTGTGGCAGGATAGCTTTCATACAGTGTCATGCTGTCGCGTGCAACGGTGAAAGTTTCAACTTGCGTCGGCATTGCGCCTTGTTGTTGGCTGCCGCCGCCACAAGAAGTCAAAAATCCTGTTATCGCAACGAAGAAAGCGCAGGGCTTCACGAGCGATAATAACATCCCTTTTTTCGTCATAATGAATTGATTTAAATTTTATTGTTATATAATGCGTTTTATTCTAATTCCTGCATGGAAATAGAGTGTAGATTATTGCTACGAACAAATTTTGTTGCAAAATTAGCAATTATGGCTCGTTTGTTTTGTACCTTTTTGTTGAAATATTAGTCCATAATTCCATTGCTATATTAAAAAACATAAATATTCGGCATCAATGCCATGCTTGTGCCGAACAAATTACAATAATGTTTGTACAATGAAATAGCTTTTTATGAATGTTCGCAAATGCCAAAAAAATAACAAATAGATTGTGTATTCTGTTGTAGAGGGTGTATCAAAATGCGATTTCGCCATGAGTAGAGACGTGGCGTGCCGCGTCTCGATGTCTGAATAATGTATAAAACATTAAATGTCAATAGTTTATATAACCAGATTGTAGAGGGTGTATCAAAATGCGATTTTGCCATGAGTAGAGACGTGGCGTGCCGCGTCTCGATATTCGTAATAATGTAT
>CALUMZ010000025.1 GCA_944321865.1 uncultured Muribaculaceae bacterium | reverse complement strand
TGGTCGCTGCACCGTCGGTTATGCACATTGGACGGCTTCGCCGCCCTCCGTTTTCATTTTGATACACCCTCTACAACTATGTTTGATAAGTTATTACTATTTAATGTTTTATGTGTTGTTACTCCCGTAGAGACGTGGCGCGCCGCGTCTCTACAACATCAATGTCGGAATTTTGATACACTTTCTACAACCGGGCTGGCAAACTATTTGATATTGAACATCTTATGAATCATTAATGTTATCGAAATGCGGCACGTCACGTATCTACAACATCAATGTTGGAATTTTGATACACCCTCTACTGCCACATTGCACCATAGAAATTATATACCCCCGTTTTTTTGTCTTTATGTCTAAAATAACAACAAACCGTGGAAGCCGACTTCAACAGTCACCTTCCACGGTCGTAATGGAAATTCAAATCCCGCTACGCAGCGGCAGCTCCACCCTTACTTGCGGATGCCAAGCTCCTTGTGCGCAATGATTGCACGGTAGCGGTTGATGTCCTTGCGCATCAAGTAATCGAGCATCTTGCGACGCTTACCTACGAGCTTCTTCAATGCGCGTTCTGTGCTATAATCTTTGTGATTTGACTTCAAGTGTTCAGTCAAATGGGAAATACGGATTGAGAATAATGCAATCTGAGCCTCTGGCGACCCGGTATCAGTATTACTTGCTCCGTAAGTTCCAAAGATTTCTTTTTTCTTTTCAGAATCTAAATACATGATAAATTACTTTTGTATATAAATAAGTTTTCGGTCTGCAAAGGTAGGCATTTTTCCCAAACCCACAAAACATTACCCAAAAAATTCCCCACAAAAAATCCACACCCGCAGCAGGTTTCATCGTTTATCTAATTTTTGAGACGCATGAATAAATTTACCGCTATTTGTCATGCCCTCTATAACCACATTATAGGTTGTCGATGGATTGTCGTTGGCGTAAAATTCTATGACTGTCTTCCCATTATCATTAATAGATATATTTGGATTCCAATACACAGTGTTGCGCATGTCATTCCCTTCGGTAATATTTCCTGATGCTGTTATGTATTTGGGTGAATAAAACTCAACATATTGTTGATAGCCAAGTGGGGACAAATTTTTTATTCCGTATTGTTTGTGGTCTTCTTCAACAAACCCCTCTTTCATAGTGATAACCAACGCCCCCCCGGGGAAATTTCCATAAATAAGAGCTGCCCCGGATTGCAGGAAATCTATTCGTTTTATCATTTGAAAAGGATACAGATTGTCTAACTCATGCAGTACACCTCCCGACATAGATGTGCTGCCAACATTATATGAAAGAGCCCTTTGCACAGCTGCCTGAGAAGCTTTGGCGACATCTCCAAAAACATTCTTGCGTCGCATAGAAGTAATTTTATCTTCCATTTGAAGCACCGACGGATCTCCGGTGCCAATCATACCACCTACACCAAATGGCACTCCGTCTACTACCACCCCGACAGGCCTGTTGCGGTAAATCATATCGCCGTCAGGTGTTATCCTCAATCCTGCTATTGAACGTACTGCCTCTTCGATTGTAGTGTAACCTCTATCTTCCATGTAACCTTCATCGAAAGAGCGGTATGCCAACATTTCGGATATATCCTTGTTTTCAAGATTGGATTTATGCCCTTCAACCACGAGTTCATTGAGAATTATGTTATAAGTTCCCGAGGCAGAGAGGCGCATCCGTTCGGCAGTGTCGTATTGGGTTGACACTTGAAATTCGGCAGGTCGGTCATAGTCGGTCTTTGCGTCGATGGCGGCCACAGCGGGGAAAGTTTCGGGGTCGATTTCCACGTTGCTTTCGGTGTCGCCGTTCTTGTTGACGGCTTCCAATTCGTAGGTTACTCCGCCGGGGTTGTCAAATCCGTTGAAGCAGAATCGCCCCACGCTGTCGGTCTTTACCGAGCGGGCGAAGCCTATCTTCTTCGACAGCAGCTTCACCGTGGCATCGGCCAACGGCTTGCCGCGCCACAGGCTTTTCACCGTGCCACTTATCTGCTGGCTCTTCTCGATGGCTGCCGAGGGGTATTGGTACTCGCCGCGCAACGATGCCGGAATGTCATACCGCCGCCACCCCTGCGTCATCATCAGCGCATCGAGCGCATGGCGACGCAGGCTGTCGTCGCGTTCAAAGTAGAAGGCGGGATTTTCTATGTAGCCACGCAATTCCGATTGCAGCAGCAGGTTGGTGAGTATGTTGCTCGTTCCGCGCTCATCACCAAACTTGTTGTCGGTCACCGCCACCGCCACGCTGCCGGCAGGCGACGTGTAGCCGCCGAGCGAGATGTCGAGCGTAATCTTTTCGCGGTTGCCGTATGACGGGCGCGACGGCGTGATACGAGCCGAGTCGCCACGTCCGGTCATTGCAAATAGCAACCGTTCGCTAAGGGGGCGCATCCCGCCGTCGAGCAGCAGCACTTGCAGCACGCCGGCAGGCAGGCTGTCGCACTCCACGCGCAACTCCCGGTGCGAGCCGGGCTTGCCTGCATATACCAGCAATCCACGCTCCTGCACCGCCACCACAGCATCACCCGGGCAGTTCCCCTTGATGCCAATGTCGATGATGCTGTCGCCGATGATGTCGGCACACACCACAGCTGCATCGGCGTTTACCGCAGGCAATTCAAAAGTGCCGGCCTCGCCGGTGCGCAACGCCTTGCACTCGGCGCGGTATCGCATTCCCGCCGCGGGCGTGAAGCTGAAACTCCCCATGCCGGCGTGCAGGCTGCCAAAGCGTGCCACCTCGCGGCCAAGGCTGTCGGTGACAGTGCCAGATACAGGAATGCCAAGACCGTAGCTGTCGATTGCCTTGAATGCCACGCGGCACTCCTCGCCCGGAACCATGTAGCCACCTTCGGGGTGGAAAGTGACATCATATCCGGCACTGCTGCGCGGCAGGCGTATGTATTTGGCATAGTCGTCGCACATCACGAGCAGGTACCCGGCAAGGTATTCTTCGCGGTCGAGCTTTATGGTTTCAGTCCCCTTGCGCCGCCAACTTGGCTTCCAGTCTCGGTCCTTGACAGTGCGGTAGGTAAATTCCCGTTCCAGTTCCTCCTCGGTCGTTCGGTCGCGGTAGTCGATGCGGCACACAAGCCGGTTGCCGTCGTCTTCCCACTCAAAGTCGGCCGACAGGTCGGTGCGCAGCGAGTAGGCATTGCGCACGCCCACCGGCTTCTTGAAAAAATAGGCTTCGCCGGCGCTGTTCATGAAATTGGTGTAAGCCACTATCGTGTAGTCACCCTCCGGCACGCGCATGTCGAGCGACACATACCCGGCATACACCCCGTCGCGCTCAATCACCTTGATGCGCTGGTCGACGGTATTGTAGGGTGTACGCAACTCCACGTATAGATATTTGCTCACCTTCACCGGCTCGTGCGTGGCTGCACTCACCACAAATCCGCGGAACCATATCGTGTCGCCGCCCATGTAGTGGTTGCGGTCGGTAGTGAGGTGCACCTTTTCCTGCGGATATTCGTAATACTGCTCTTCGAGGCGTGTCCGCAACGTGTCGGCAACCCCCTGCGCCGCCACCGGCAGAATTGCAAAAATTGCCCAAATTAAAGTTGATATATATTTCATCATGGCGTGTGTAATTAGAGGGTTAGTAAAAAAGAGAACTATTATATTACTATTTACACGAAGAAAAGGATTCTGTCGATAAATTGCAATTTTTGACACCATAATTAGTATTAAAAAAGCACATTTAACTCAAATGTATGAATAAAAAAGGGAAAGACGCATTTCCTCTCTAAATGATATGTAACCTTTTTGCTGCCTGAAATCCTGAATATGTCCTTAAAAAACGTATGTTTTTTGTCTTTTTGTCTAAAAAATATGGAGATGCCATGATATGTCGGGCGGCTCGGTAATCCGCAAATTCATGCAAGCATGATTTGCATTTGCGCTCGCCTTGCACTATCTTTCCATAAGACAGGCTGCGGCTCGGCAAATCTCAAATTTGAGCAAGCTCAATTTGCATTTGCGCTCGCCTTGCACTATCTTTCCATAAGACAGGCTGCGGCTCGGCAAATCTCAAATTTGAGCAAGCTCAATTTGCATTTGCGCTCGCCTTGCACTATCTTTGCACCCGAAATTCAGGAAAGCAAGTATGCAGAACATTAGAAACATTGCTATTATTGCCCACGTCGACCACGGCAAGACGACTTTAGTCGACAAAATGTTGCTCGCCGGAAACCTTTTCCGCGACAACCAAAACACGGGAGAACTTATCCTCGACAACAACGACCTTGAACGCGAACGTGGCATCACTATTCTGTCAAAGAATGTTTCAATCAACTACAACGGTTACAAAATCAACATAATCGACACGCCGGGACACTCCGACTTCGGCGGCGAGGTGGAGCGTGTGCTCAACATGGCCGACGGTTGCCTGTTGCTCGTCGATGCCTTCGAAGGGCCTATGCCGCAAACGCGGTTTGTGCTGCAAAAAGCACTTGAAATAGGCCTCAAGCCCATCGTCGTCATCAACAAGGTCGACAAGCCCAACTGCCGCCCCGACGAGGTGCAGGAAATGGTGTTTGACCTAATGTGCAACCTCAACGCCACCGAAGACCAACTTGACTTTCCCACCATCTACGGCTCGGCAAAGCAAGGGTGGATGAGCGACGACTGGCGCACCCCCACCGACAACATCAACGCCGTACTCGACGCGATAATCAAATACATCCCGGAACCGCAGATGCTCGAAGGCGACGCACAGATGCTAATCACTTCGCTCGACTTCTCGTCATACGTCGGGCGCATCGCAATCGGGCGCGTACACCGCGGCGAAATCCGCGAAAACATGGATATTGCCCTGTGCAAGCGCGACGGCTCGGTAAGCAAGCAGCGCATCAAGGAGTTGCACGTGTTTGAAGGCATGAGCCGCAAAAAGGTGCAATCGGTAAAGTCGGGCGACATTTGCGCCTTGGTGGGACTTGACGGCTTTGAAATAGGCGACACGGTTGCCGACGTCAACAATCCCGAGCCGCTGCCACGCATCGCAATCGATGAGCCTACAATGTCAATGACATTCACCATCAACGACTCGCCCTTCTTCGGCAAAGACGGCAAATACGTCACTTCGCGCCACATCGCCGAACGACTGACCAAGGAGCTTGACCGCAACCTCGCCCTGCGCGTGCAACGCACCGAGAGCGATGACGCGTGGACCGTGTTCGGCCGCGGTGTGCTGCACCTTGCCGTGCTCATCGAGACCATGCGCCGCGAGGGCTACGAGCTGCAAGTGGGACAGCCGCAGGTAATCGTGAAGGAAATCAACGGGCAAAAGTGTGAACCTGTTGAACTGCTGTCGATTAACGTCCCCGAGGAATACTCGAGCAAAATCATCGACATGGTTACGCGCCGCAAGGGCGAAATGGTGACGATGAACACACAGAACGACCGCATACAATTGGAATTCAACATACCCTCGCGCGGCATCATCGGCCTGCGCACCAACGTGCTCACGGCATCGGCCGGCGAAGCCATCATGTCGCACCGCTTCCTTGAATACCAACCGTGGAAAGGCGACATCGAACGCCGCACCAACGGCTCGCTCATCGCAATGGAGAGCGGAACGGCCTACGCCTACGCCATTGACAAGCTGCAAGACCGCGGCCGCTTCTTCATCTTCCCACAAGAGGAAGTGTATGCCGGGCAGGTTGTGGGCGAAAACGCCAAGGACAACGACATTGTGGTAAACGTCACCAAGTCGAAGAAGCTCACCAACATGCGCGCTTCGGGTGCCGACGACAAAGCACGCATCATTCCGCCGGTAGTGTTCAGCTTGGAAGAAGCCCTCGAATACATCAAGGCCGACGAATATGTGGAAGTGACGCCACACCACATTCGCCTGCGCAAGATTATCCTCGACGAGAACGAGCGCAAGCGCGCCAACCGCAATTGAAAGTGAGCGGCACCTCACACACACATGTGACACCGAACTTTGTTTCATAATTTTATATTTTTGCACCCGAACGAGCTTCACACTCTTTCGGGTGATTTTTTGTCGCCGCGCCACCACGTGTGCGACACCGATTCAACCCTCATTATCAAACACATAACTACCCTAACACACAACCGGCGGCCGCGGCCGGTAACATTAATTATTAACTTTATTGCGTAGGTGTGAATGATATTGCTTAATTTTGCACATATTTTCCGAATTTTGAAGTTTGAAAAGTATTCTTTCATATATAGCAATTTCTATAATTGCCATTTTGGCATGTCATAGTTGCAACGTTGCCAAGCAATCGGCCGAAAAAGCAACTCCACCGATGCTCGAAGAGTTGTCGGGGGATTCAATCGACGAGAATACACTCGACTCGATTGCCCGATTTGTTGCCGACTCGGTAAAAAGTGCCGCAGCCGACAGCATCATTGCCCAATTGCACGGCAACAAGCACGATACCGACTCGTTGACAATTGACAACGACTCTGTTGCCGCCGACTCGATATCGGCCGACACCACACGCCTCGACACCGCCGGCACAAAGTCGCGGTTCATAATGACAATGGTCGATCTCGACAACCAAGTACACTTCACAGCCAAAGACTCACTCGTATTCTACGGTCGCAATAATGCCTCGATGTATGGCGACGGAGACGTTACCTACGGCGACATCAACCTGAAGTCGATGCAAATCGACATGAACATGGACCGCAGCGAGGTGTATGCCATAGGTCTCCCCGACAGCACCGGCGAGCTGCAAGGACTGCCGGTATTCAAGGACGGCAGTGGAGAATACGAATCCAAGACAATGCGCTACAACTTCAAGACAAAGAAAGGCTACATCACCGAGGTTGTCACGCAACAGGGTGAAGGATACCTGACGGGCGGGCAAACCAAGAAGATGGAAAACGACGAATACTTCATCAAAGAAGGACGCTACACCACCTGCGACAACCACGACCACCCTCACTTCTACCTGCAACTCACAAAAGCCAAAGTACGCCCCAAGAAAGACATAGTGATGGGCCCGGCCTACATGGTGCTTGCCGACGTGCCATTGCCTCTTGCAATTCCATTCGGGTTCTTCCCTTTCAGCGAAGACTATTCCTCGGGTATAATAATGCCCACATTCGGCGATGACTACAACCGAGGCTACTACCTGCGCGACGGCGGCTACTACTTCGCCATAAACGACAAAATCGACCTTGCCCTGACCGGCGAAATATACACCCGTGGCTCGTGGGGGCTTGCCGCACAGTCGACCTACAAAAAGCGTTACAAGTTCACGGGCGGATTCCACATAAGCTACCTGACTACCATAACCGGAGAAAAAGGGGAACCCGACTATTCAAAACAAAACAACTTCAAGGTTACTTGGAACCACTCCCAAGACTCAAAGGCAAACCCTAACATGACATTCTCGGCAAGCGTGAACTTTGCAACCAGTGGTTACAGCCGCAACAACCTCGACGACTACTACAGCAGTTCATTCACCGAAAACACCACCAGTAGCAGTGTCAACATGACCTACCGGTTCCCTAATTCAAAATGGAGCATATCTACCTCGGCCAACATTTCGCAACGCTCGTCCGACTCGACGCTCACCGTCTCGTTCCCCAACGTCACTCTCACCATGTCACAAACCGCTCCGTTCAAGCGCAAAAGTGCCGTGGGCAGTGAGAAATGGTATGAAAAAATCAAACTTTCATATACCGGTATCTTCCAGAACTCCCTGACAGCCGGGCAAAACGAATTTTTTAAGAAAAGCCTAATCAAGGACTGGCGAAACGGCATGAGGCACACAATACCCATCTCGGCCACGTTCAACCTGTTTGAATACTTCAACATCACCCCCAGCGTGAACATCAACGACCGCATGTACACAAGCAAGATTCGCCAGCAATGGGACCCGGCAGCTTCGGCCGTGGTGCGCGACACCACCTACAGCTTTTACAACATATTCGACTTCAGCGCATCTATATCGCTCGACACCAAGATATACGGATTCTTCAAACCTTGGAAAATATTTGGCGACAAGGTGCAGATGATTCGCCACGTACTGACACCCACGGTGACTTTCACCGGCGCGCCCGACTTCAGCTCTCCTTTCTGGGGATATTACGGCACATACGCCTACACCAACCCCAATACCGGGCGCCTCGTGAATACAAAATATTCCTACTTCTCACACGGCATATTCGGCAGCGTGGGACAAGGCAAGACAGGGGCAGTCAGCCTGTCGCTTGCCAACAATGTTGAGATGAAAGTCAAGAGCGATGCCGACAGTACCGGTGTCAAGAAGATTTCACTTATAGAAAATTTCACAGTGAGCCAGTCCTATAATTTTGCCGCCGACTCGCTGCGGTGGAGTAACATCAACACATCTCTGTCGTTGCGGCTCATGAAGAATTTCAACCTTAACCTGTCGGCCACGTGGGACGTGTACACCTACCAGCTCAACGAATACGGCACACCCACCCGCGTCAACCGCACCCGCCTGCAAGCTGGCAAGGGATTTGCAAAACTGTCGAGCACCGGAACTTCGTTCTCCTACACGCTCAACAACGACACATTCAAGAAAAAAGACAAAAAAGAGAAAGAAAACAAGCAGGACAACCCGCCGGAAGCCGTCGACCGCTATGCCTCGCGCAAAGACGATGACGAAAACCGCGGCGGAAAGACCGACTCGGGCATCGAACTTAACCCCGACGGATATGCCAAGTGGGAATTCCCATGGAGTCTTACCCTGAACTACTCCATCAACTACAGCTATGGTACGTTCAATTATGAAAAAATGGACTACAACGGACGGGTAACACAAAACCTGAGTTTCTCGGGAAACGTGAGGCCGACCAAAAACTGGGCTTTCAACTTCTCGGCAAGCTACAACTTCGACACCGGCAAAATCGCCTACATGAACTGTACCATATCGCGCGACCTGCACTGCTTCACCATGAGTGCCAGCTTCGTGCCTGTGGGCCCGTACAAGTCCTACAACTTCCACATCGCCGTCAAGTCGTCACTGTTGAGCGACCTCAAGTATGACAAGCGAAGCAGTTCATCCAACGGTGTTACATGGTATTAATCCACGCCCGGCAATGCTGCCCGGCAAGAGGCACACGCCCCCACTCTCTTCATAAAATATCACACACTTCGGCAAGCGATGTGACGACTGCCGTAGCCATCGGGTAATCGCCGAGCGTGGCCGAGTGGTTGAAAAACACGGCCCGCCAACCGGCATTCCGCGCCCCGCACACATCAGTATCATAATTGTCACCTATCATCACAGTTGTTTCAGCCTGCGCCCCGCAACGTTCCAGAGCATAATCAAAGATACCGCGCAACGGCTTTGTCACACCGCAATCGTCCGATAGCACCACTTCGTTGATATAGCAATCTATGCCACCCGACCGCAACTTTTGCTGTTGCACACCCTTGAACCCGTTACTGAGCACATTCACATCATAACGACGGCTCAAGTATTCGAGCATCTCCTTTGCCCCCGGCACAAGCAGGCGTTGCAGCGACAGGAAGTGCAAGTATTCTTCATTCATTTCCTTTCCCACCGGCACGATTCTATCACAAGGGTAACCAATTTTTTCAAGTGTGTAACGAAACCTCTCATCTACAAGAAAGTCCCGCGCTATCTTGCCATAATGATAAAGGCTCCATAACTTGCCGTTTATGTCATGGTAATGCTTGTCAAAGTCTTCATAACTTGCATAGGCCGCAAGCCCGTACAAGTCATACACATGCCGCAGCGACAACAGCGAATTTTCACCAAACCACCATATTGTATCGTCAAGGTCTACAAAAACCGTTTTTATGCCTTCTATCCTCATTATTGCTCGTATCCACTATTTTTTATATGCCACATCAATCAATCTTGTCGATTCTCCACCAACGGTAATCCACCCCGCTCGATGCGTCGTCGTATGTGTCGATTTGTTCCCGCCGCTTAATATAAGCCACCACCTTCAAGGTAACAGGCAGCACAACCACTTCATATCCGGTCTTAATAACAGCTTGACTCCACACCAATGTCAGGACAGTCGACCACGGCAACACTCCGCCGAACGCAATAGGGAAAAACACTATCGAATCGACCGACTCGCCAAACAGCGTTGACAAGATGGCACGCGCCGAAAAATGCCTTCCACGACTCATCACCTTCATGCGGCTCATCACATAGGCATTCACCATCGAACCGCACACGAATGCCATAAAGCTGGCCAGCAATATGCGCGGCGTGCTGCCATACACGGCCTCCATCGCCTGTTGCCCTGTCCACACCGGATCGGGAGGAAGCACCAGTGCAAGCTGCACCAGCAGCACCACCACCAAGTTCATCAGGAAACCGAGCCAAATCACAAACCGCGCTCGCTGGAACCCATACACCTCGACGATACAGTCGTTTATTATGTATGATAGCGGAAACACCACCAAGCCGGCAGTGGCCGAGAGCGGCCCCAACTTCACTACTTTCACTTCAAGCAGATTTGCCACCACAAGGAATATGCAGAACAGCACTGCAAGCAGCAAAAAAGGTACAGTAAATCTCTTATTCATTATATTATCATGTAAAAACGTTTGCAAAGTTAACAAATTATCGGTCTGGCCATGCACACGCACCACCCAAAGAATCCCCTTATACCGCCTCGCACACCATCATGCCGCACACCTAAACAAGTGAAAAACAAATTTTTCTATGAAAAAAGAACATTACGTTATTTTTATTTCAAAAAAAAGTGCGATATTTGCACCTACAAATCCAAATGGGTGGATTTGCTTATCCGAAAATCACTGCAAAATAGATTGGTTCTTGTCAAAAAAATGCACAGGCGGCTATCTATTTTCCATTATATCTGTGAATACGGGAAATTTAAAAATAATTCAAAAAAATTACGAATACAATGACTAAAGCAGACATCGTAAACGAGATTGCAAAATCTACCGGCATCGACAAAGCATCGGTGTTGGAAACTGTAGAGAAATTCATGGAAACAGTTAAGGACTCTCTTGCAAACAATGAAAATGTTTACTTGCGCGGATTTGGCAGCTTTATAGTAAAAACACGCTCACAAAAGACTGCACGCAACATTTCAAAGGGTACGACACTCATCATTCCCGAGCACAAGATACCTGCATTCAAGCCTGCAAAGGTTTTCATGGAACAAGTTAAGTAGTCTCACGCTACACTCTCCATCGATACCTCCATAACCGGCCAATGTCGTTTCAAAATCATCAGCGAGTAACCGGTTATTAAAAAATACAACAACATTTTTAAAATAAAATAATTATGCCAAGCGGAAAGAAAAGAAAAGGCCACAAGATGGCTACTCACAAACGCAAAAAAAGACTGAGAAAGAACCGTCACAAGAAGAAATAAACAAATCTTATAATGTGGATTGCGGTTTCTAAAACCAAGTCTTACAAAAGAACAAACAAAATGACACGCCTCCAAGAGGTTGTGCTTCATTGCGTTTGTTCTTTGTAAATATAATTTTGCCTTGCATTTACATGTCTCGCGACGATGCGGGCAACCGACTTTCAATACCTAAGCCCTAAACGGCGGGTAAATGGTAAAAAATGCACATTACGCTGTAACCAAGGCCAACACCGACTGCAAAAAAGCCACGTTTTTATAAGACGCCTCGATTCATCAAGGATTAACTTTCACAACTTCTTCTTGACGACAAAAAGCACCGGAAAGAAAACATCTTTTTCAAATCACTGATTTTATACCCATCACAATTGGCTAATGAAGAGCGACCTCATCGTTGACGTAAGCCCCGACAATATTTCAACCGCCTTGACCGAAGACGGCCGATTGGTGTCCCTGCAAAAAGAGCCGAGGGACGCATCGTATGCCGTCGGCAATCTTTATATCGCCAAGGTTAAGAAACTCATGCCGGGATTGAATGCCGCTTTTGTCAACGTGGGATTTGAAAAAGATGCGTTCCTGCATTATCTCGACCTTGGCTCCCAATTCAAGACCTACGTGCAGTTTCTCAACGCCGCCCTTGAAGACAAACGCCATGTGCCGCAGATTTCTAAAATCAAGCAACTTCCCGACATCGACAAGCACGGCACTATCACCGACGTGCTCGAAGTGGGGAAAGAATTAATCGTACAAATTGCCAAAGAGCCCATATCCTCAAAAGGCCCGCGACTGACGACCGAAATCTCTTTTACCGGCCGTTTCCTCGTGCTTATCCCTTTCAGCGACAAAATTTCGGTATCGCAAAAAATTAAGTCGGCCGAAGAAAAAATGCGGTTAAGGCAATTAATCGAAAGCATTCGCCCGAAAAATTTCGGTATAATAATTCGCACATCGGCCGAAGGCAAGCGCGTGGCCGAACTTAACAACGAGCTTAAAGCCCTCGTAAAATGCTGGGAAGACAGCATCGCCAAGGCGCAACGCTCCGACGCTCCGGCTCTGATTTACGAAGAAGAAAGCCGTGCCGTAAGCCTGATTCGCGACATATTCAGCCCGTCGTTTGAAAACATTTATGTCAATAATGCCGAGATTTTCGACCAAATACAGCATTACGTCACTCTAATCGCCGCCGACAAGAAGGATATCGTCAAGCTATATGCCGACGACATTCCCATCTTTGACCATTTCAACATCACAAAGCAAATCAAGACTTCGTTCGGCAAAACTGTGTCGTTTAAATCGGGGGCATACATCATTATCGAGAGTACCGAAGCGTTGCATGTGATAGATGTAAACTCGGGAAACCGTTCCAAAAATTCCACCAACCAAGAGAGCAACGCTCTGGATGTGAACCTCAGGGCTGCCGACGAAATTGCTCGGCAACTGCGCTTGCGCGACATGGGTGGCATCATCGTAATCGACTTCATCGACATGTCGCAAGCCGACCACCGTCAGGCTCTTTACGACCACATGAGGGAAGTAATGGCCAACGACCGTGCCCGGCACAACATTCTGCCGCTAAGCAAATTCGGTCTGATGCAGATTACTCGCCAACGGGTGCGCCCGGCTCTCGACATTGCAACGGCCGAGGCATGTCCGTCATGCGGCGGGAAAGGCGAGGTACAACCGTCTCTGCTGTTTACCGACATGCTGAAGGACAAGATTGATTACCTCATCAACTCGTTGAAGGTGACTAATTTCACCATGTATGTGCACCCGTTTGTCGATGCCTACCTCAAGAAAGGCCTGCTGTCGGAATACCGGCGTTGGCGCATCGAATACGGCCTGAAGTTCCGCATTCTCCCCGACCAGTCGCTCGCATACCTGCAATACAAGGTACTTGACCACAACAAGAACGAAATCGACCTGAAGGAGGACAAGGACACTAGCACGTCGACCAAAAAGGAAACCCGTTCAAAAAACGTTAAGGACGAATAACCCCCTAACCGCCGGGGCACTTGCCTCCGGCAATGCTACACTATTTCAATCACATCCAAGTCATCGGGCACATACACATTCCCGGTGAAATTCTCGCGGGCCTCCTCGGCATAGCGGCACTTTCTCGTTGAAAGTGTCTCATCTTCGGTGTGATACAGCACCAAGTTTCTCACATTCAGCCGTCCGGCACATATTCCGGCATCACGTGCCGTGCTGTGCGACTTCTCGTATGGCTTGAACCGCTCCCTGTCGGCATACAGGCAAAAAGCCTCGCTCATCAGCCAGTCGGCGCCCTCCGCATATTTGCGATTCTGCTCGCGGTAAGGCTCGTCTCCAAGGCACACAAGCCGCTTGCCGCCCGGCAGCAATGCGCTGAAGCCGAATTGCTTCTCCTTGGTCGAAAACCGGTCGAAGCATGTTATCCTCATGTCACCCGCGGCAAATTCGTCCCCGTCGCGCACTTCGCAGAACTTTACAGCCGTGCCAAGATAATCGGTATACGACTTGGCCAAGGTCATGCGGCATATACTTTCGAGCACATGCAACACACGGTCATGACCGTATATCCTGAACTCCCCGCCACGCCGGTGCTTCTTCATACCGGCAATCACCGACCTCACCACCCACACCGCACCTAGCACGTGGTCGGTGTGGGCATGTGTCACAAACATGTCGTCCACGCCGTTCAAGTCCACGCCGGCTTTCCCGAGTTGCACCAATATCCCGTTGCCGCCACCGGCATCGACAAGCAGCCTTGCAGCAGGCGTTTCAAGCACAAAACAAGTGTTGTAGCAATGCGTCACCATCGCATCACCTGTTCCAAGCATTATAATTCGGCATTCGCTCATATTTCTATTCTATTACATTGTTGCCCGTAAAATTACATCATTTTCCCCGCACCTCCAACCACCCGGCCCGCGCCCGCCGCATTTTTGACATTGCATATCTATTGATAATATCGTATATTTGCATCACGAAGCCGAAGTTATTACAATACTATTCTTACTCATGATTTGGACTATAATAGATTATCTGTTCTTCATAATTTTTGCCATCAACGTCCTGTACCTGCTTTTGTTTGCGTCATTATCGTTACTCAGGCTTAAGCAACCGAAGCCATCGGCTGCCAAGCCGAGCCGAAGAATCGCCGTGCTCATTCCCGCCTATAAGGAAGACTCAGTGATTATTGAATGCGCCCGGTCGGCACTTTCCCAACGATACCCCAAAGGGCTGTTTGACGTAGTTGTCATATCCGACAGCATGACCGATGCCACAAATGAACGGCTTGCCCGGTTGCCGCTGAAACTAATCGTGGTTAACTTCGACAAAAGCACCAAGGCCAAAGCCCTCAACACGGCAATGCACGAAATAGGCGACGACTACGATGTGGCCGTTGTCCTTGATGCCGACAACGTAATCAAGCCCGGGTTCCTTGCCGAAATCAATGCCGCATTCGATGCCGGCTATCATGCCGTGCAGGCTCACCGCACCGCCAAGAATACCAACACCGACGTTGCCACACTCGATGCGCTGAGCGAGGAGATAAACAACTCGCTGCTGCGCAAGGGGCATGCCGTGGCAGGACTGTCGGCCGCACTCATCGGTTCGGGCATGGCATTCACCTACAAGCTATTTAAAGATGCCATGCGCGGCATCGATGCCGTAGGCGGATTTGACAAGGCCCTCGACCTCACGCTCACCTACCACCGCATTCGTGTGGCTTACTTGCAAGACACCATCGTCCTCGACGAGAAGGTGCAGTCGTCCGAAACATTCTCTCGCCAACGCCGCCGCTGGCTGTCGGCACAGTGCCACTACTTCAGCACCTTTGCCCGCGACTTCTTTCCGCAACTGTTCAAGGGGAACATCGACTTTTGCGACAAGTTGTTCCAAAACATGATGATTCCGCGGCTCATACTAATCGGTGCCACCACCATCATTGCCATTGTCATATCATTCATCAGCCTCCCTGCCGCCGTCAAGTGGTGGGCACTGCTGGCTGCCCTGCTGCTGTCGATGATGCTTGCCACGCCACGCAAGCTCTACACCGGCAAGTTGATGAAGTCGTTGCTGAAACTGCCTTATCTGTTCCTGCTTTTCGCAGGCAACATCTTCAAGTTGCGCAATGCCAACAAGTCATTCATCCATACCCCGCACGGCATAAAATAACGTTACAATCATGGTCGACATATACGGCAAAACACTTGAACGCACGATAAACGGCGACCGCCCGACAGCAACCTTCCGCGGCGGCAATACCGAGGTATCCTTTTGGGGACAGATTTACAATACCGACGCATTGCAGTCATTTAAGGCGACAAACGAAGCTCAAACGGTGTTCAACATTTACGCCGACGGCGGGCTTGAAGCTCTGAGCCGCATCGACGGCCGGTTCCTGATAATCATAACCTCTCCCGACGGCATAGCCATCGTCCGCGACAGGCATGGCATATATGCGCAGCTGTATTATACCGCAAGTGACTTTGCCACCGACCTGCACAGGCTGTGCCAAGCCGCAGGCGGCTTTACTCCCGATGCCGAATCCATTGCCACATTCCTTGCAACAGGCATTATCCCCACCCCGAGATCTGCATTCAGGGGTGTGTCGAAGCTCCCGGCCGGGAGCGCGCTCGTCATCGACCGCGACGGCAGGCAGGCTATAAAGCGGTTGCCACACGCAGCAAGCGACACACTGCAAATGCCCGGCGATGAGCGGCAATTAGTCGAACTATACGGCCGCCTGCACACCGATGCCATCAAGCGGCGCACCGGCGACAGCCACACCGTGGGAATCCTGCTGAGCGGAGGCTACGACTCAGGCTCCAACCTTGCCGCACTGCGGCAATGCCACACCGGCGAGATACGCTCCTACTCCATCGGCTTCCGTGGCGACAATTGGACCGAGCTGCCACTTGCCCGCATCATGTCACAACGGTTTGGCACAGTCCACACCGAATATGAAATAACGGGCGAGGAAATATTGCACCTGCCTGAGATTGTCCGAGCCATTGGCGACCCGTTTGTGGAAGGCGGACTGATGGTCAACCATGCCGCCATGCGACTTGCGGCTGCCGACCGTCTGCCGGTAATCATCGGGGGCGACGGCAGCGACCAGTACTTCGGCACTGCCGGGCGCGAACTTGCACTGATGTCGCTATCGTCGCGATATGGGTTGTTGCCGATGATGCGGCTTGCAAAGTCGGCTCTCGAACATGATTTCACCGGTAACAATACTTTTTTGTACAAAGTATACTTCCGCCTGATGTCGATATGCGACGCATTAGATGGCGAACTGTTTGGTTTCGGCCCGTGGGAACTGAAACACATGTTCCCCGGCCTCCCCACAGTGAAGCACAGCCCGGTAAAGCCTGCAAGCATGGACTGGGAAACTCTATACAGGCTGCACCGGCAACACGTCGATATCGAACGGACGGTCGACCAAGTAATCCTGTTCAAAGCCTCGCGCATGGCCGACATGATGGGCAACTTCATGGCATTCCCGTTCACCGACCTGAATTTGCTCTCGTTGCTCGACAGAGTTCCGGTGTCGATGCTGTGCCGCGGCGCGAGCCTCAAAGAGATTGCCAAGGGCAACTGCACGGCCAAATACCTGCTAAAAGCCCGCTACAAGCCGCTGTTGCCGCCCGAGATAACATCGAAGAAGAAGCAGGGCGGATTTGCCCCCATGCCGATATTCTTCGACGATGACAACCGTCGCCGCCTGCTTGCCGACTTCATACTGTCGTCGTCGATGTGCCGGGAGATTGCCGACCGCAGCCGTGTGGAAAGATTCATCAACCGCTACGACGCGACGTGCCGCGACACGTCACGGTGGTTCTGGTTCCGCCAAAACGAGGCCATCAAGTACTTCAGCCTGCTGTCGCTTGCCGTGTGGTGGGAAATTTTTGTTAAAGGCAAAAGCGTGACGCTATGAAAAAGGTGTCGATAATAATCCCCGTTTACAAAGCCGGGCAATACATAGCCCGCTGCATCGAGTCGGTCCTTGCGCAGACGTATGAAGCCTTGGAAATAGTGCTTGTCGACGACTGCTCGCCCGACGATTCCATGGCCGTCGCTACCCGTTGCATCAACAGCAATCGCAGGAAATGCGATGTCAAGATAATCACTCTCGACCACAACCAAGGGCAGTCGGCCGCACGCAACGCAGGCATCGCCGCCGCCACAGGCGACTACATCTATTTCCTCGACAGCGACGACTATCTGCCCCCTTTCACCATAAGCCGCCTCATGCAGGAAGCCAAAGGGTGTGATGCCGATTTCATAACCGGCAACTACATCGTCACCGGTGGCAACCGCAAGCCGCCGCGTCTCAACCTGCCCACCGGCATCGTCTCGGGCAACACGGCCATCATCGACGCACTTTACCGCGAGCAGTGGTATGTTGCTGTGTGGAACAAGTTGATTAAGACCGATTTCATACGCCGGCACAACCTCTATTTTGAACCCGGCATAATACACGAAGACGACCTGTGGACATTCAAATTGGCAACAAAAGCCCGCACAATGGCCGCCGTGAACGAAGATACCTACGTCTATGTGCTGCACCCGGGTGCCACCACTTGGACGATGACCGACCGCCACCTGCAATGTCGCATCAGGGTGATAGAACTGCTGCACCGCTACATCGACGGCGACGCATCGCTACACACCGATGCCGTGGTATCGCTGTTCGAGCACTTCAAGGCGCAATACATGAGGATTATTTGCCTTGCCATGCACGACCGCGCAAAGCAACTGAGCATGTACGACGCCATACGCAGCCACCGCATCTCGCCGCGCGACATAAGGCTCTACCGCGCCGAACGCATCCTGAGCTTCAACTACCACCTGCCGCGCGGCTTGGGGTTCCTGTTCTACAAATATGCCATATTGGGCCGCTACAAATTCTTAATGTTGAAAGCAAAACTGCGACTGCCCCGATGATGAAGATTTCAGTCATAATACCCGTTTTCAACGTCGAGCCATACATCTCGGCATGTATCGAGTCGGTCCTCAACCAAGACTATCCCGACTTGGAGGTCATTATCGTAGACGACTGCACCCCCGACAGCTCCGTCGAGATTGCCCGCGACATCATCGGCAAGCACCTGCGTGGCGCATGTGTACGCATCATTTCACACGACCATAACCAAGGACAGTCGGCCGCACGCAACACCGGCATCGAGGCCGCAACGGGCGATTACCTCTACTTCCTCGACGGCGACGACTACCTGCCCCACGACGCGCTTAGCCGCCTGTCACAGCCCGCCATCGCACACGGCGGCGTCGACTTCGTGATTGGCAACTACGACACAGTAGGAGCCTTGCGCCCCATGCTCGAACGGCTGAAACTCCCCGATGGTGTGCTCACCGGCAACCATGCCATCTTGCGCTCGTTCTACCACGAGAAATGGCACGTGCTGGCATGCAACAGCCTCCTGCGGGCAGGCTTTATCCGCGACAACGGTCTCAGGTTCCCTCCCGGCCTGATACATGAAGACGAACTGTGGGTTTACCGCATAGCCACCTGTGCCCGCTCGATGGGCGTCGTCAATGCCGTGACATATCACTATGTGCTTCACCCGGGAGCCGTCACCTCAACCGTGGCGCGCCGCAATCTTGACGGGCTTGTCAACGTGGTGAAAGCCATGCACCGCTACATTGCCGACACCCCACGGCTGCAAAACGACAAATATGCCATGTCGGTTTTCGAGAAAAAGAAATTCCGGTTTTTCCAAAAGATTTACAAGCGTTCGGGCGATGCCGCCTACAATTTCGAGGCCTACCGGCTGCTGCGCTCACTGCGCTTCCCGTCGGCACCGCTTTGCCTGCCACAAGCATTGACGACACTTAGCTACCGGCTTCCACTGCGGCAAGGCTACAAGCTCTATACTGCGCTCGAATGGCTCTATTACAAGAAATTACGAATCAAGCAACGCCTCTCCTCGTCCCATGCCTGAAATATCCGTCATAATATGCGCCTACAATGCAGGCCGGTACATAGCCCGCTGCATCGACAGCTTGCTGGCACAGACGTTCCGCGACTTTGAACTGATAATCGTCGATGATTGCAGCACCGACGACACGCTCGAAACGTGCCGCCGATATGCCGCCCGCGACCGGCGAATCATCGTGCTGCACAACGACAGCAACCGAGGCGTGAGCATGTCGCGCCAACGCGCAACTGATGCTGCGACAGGCCGCTACACCATTCATGCCGATGCCGACGATTACGTTGACCCCGACATGCTGCAACGCCTGCACGACAAAGCCGTGGAGACAGGTGCCGGCATGGTGATATGTGACTATTATGAAGAACGCGGCGGCGAAACCATATACCACTCGCAACAACCCACGATGTTAGCACCCCGACAAGTGATAGCCGACCTGCTGTCGGGACGGCTGCACGGCAGCTGCTGCAACAAGTTGGTTGCCCGCAATCTGTATGTCGATAACGGAATACGTTTCCCCGAGGGAATAAATTGCCTTGAAGACCTGTTTGTATGCCTCAGGCTGCTCAATTGCAACCCCGTAGTGGCCTATCTGCCCGCAGCTTTTTACCACTACGTGAGAATCGAGAACAATTCCATAACCACCACGGCATCAACCCTTGGCGACATGGAACAAGACCGGCGGCTCTATGACATGACAGTGGCACTCTTTGCCCGGGATGCCGAATTGCAGGCGGCTGCAAGAACCGGCATTGCAAACATCATGGTGCTGCGCGCTTTCCACTCGCGACGGCTCTCATCGGCCCGGTTCCGAAAAGAATTTTACCGCTTCCGCAACGACGTCAAAGCCCGCCGTCACAAATTTCCATTCAACATGTTCTTCTACTTGTCGTGCGTGGGATTTTACCGCATAATGCTGCCGTTGCACGACACATATATGTGGCTGTGGAAAATCAAGCACAGGCGCAAGCATTGACCTCCTCACCGGCGCAGACGGTTGCGCAACTTCAGTGCCGCGCGCCTCAACCACGGCAGGTACTCGCCCTGCTTGATGTTGTAAATCACCGACTTTGAATCAAATACCATCTTGAAGTCGGCAGTGCACAGCACCGGCTTCTTGGTCAGGCGGTTAATCTCGACGGCTTGGGCGGGATTGCTCTCGACGAACAGCACATATTGCTGCTTGCGGTATTCCGCAGCCTTGAACGAAGCGTGGCAATTGGCACGCTTGCGGGCTGCCATGTCGGGCAGGTCGAGCATCACCAGTCGGTCATACTTCACCCCATTGCGTGCAAGCCACTGCTCGGTTTCGGCACGGTACTTTTCAAGCCTCGATGTCACAAGCGTGCCAATCTCTGCCCCGGGAATGAACAGCGGCTTGGCATTGAGCAGGAATTCCCTGTAACGCGGCCCGTCGTCGTTCTCCTCGGCAGTGGGGTCGACGCACAGCACCCCGTCAATGTCAAAGCACGCCTTCTTTAGCACCGTGTGGTTCATTATGTTCCATTGAAAATAGCGCGGCAGCGGAGCAAGTTCCACATAGTAGTCAACCATCTGCTTCTTCTCAGGGACCACGTATATGGCACAATACTGTATCTCATACTTCCCCTCCAAGCCCTTCAGCATCTCCTTGCAGCGGTTCATTGCCGACCCCGACGCGATGCTGTCGTCTACCACAAGTATCTTCTTGAAATCACCGGCGTCGATGAACCGGCCGCGCTCGCCCGACTGGTAGATATGCCCGTTCAGGAACGACCCGAGGTCGGTAACACGGCGATTGAGGTATAATGCCAGCAGGTTGGCCGGGAACATGCCGCTGCGCGGTATGCCCACTATCAAGTCTATGTCACGCGGGAATATCCACAAGCGACGCAGTATCGCTTGGTTCATATCTTCAATGGTCCTGTAATTCATCTTTTACTTTCGTAATTTTCAATAATCTTGTATATCTTCTTCACGCTGTTCTCCCAACTGTGGGTGTGGGCAAATGCTATGCGGCGGCTGCGCAGCTGTTCGTCTCCGACTTCGGCCAAGGCTTGCTCCAAGGCACTCACATACTCGTCGCAACCGGTGGCAAGATGCGTGTAGTCGCCAAACACGTCGCGCATGGTGTGCGTCACCGTCGCCACCATCGGCTTGCCCATGGCAAGGTACTCGTCGGCCTTCAATGGGTAGTTACCTATGGTCACGTCGTTCACAAGCTGCGGGTTGATGCACACGTCGAATGCATCGACGTAGGCCGGCACCTCGCCCGTCTCCTTGCGCCCGAGGAAGTGAACGTTGCCCATCGAGTGCAGGCGGCTCGCCTTGAAAACGTCATCTTCCGGCCCGACAAACACGAAGCTCCACTGCGGGCAACGCATAGCCAACTGTTCAAGCAGCGGAATATCAAGCCGGGTGGAATTTACCGTACCCATATATCCCACGACAGGCCGCTTTATCCCTTTTATATCTTCGGGAACGTCATAATGCTTCGAGGCATCGTATACCGACAGGTTGACGCCCGTCTCTATGGGATACGTATTGGCATTGAGCGTCCTGAAACGCTCTGCAAAATATGTGCTGTTGGCAAGTACCACGTCGGCCTTGCGCGCCAATTTGTCCTCTTCGCGCCGGCCATGCCTGAGCCAATACTTGTCGCCAATCACAAAGTCACGGCAATAATATACCGTCACTGCCGGATTGAGCCACATCTTCAGGTATTGGCTGCGGTATATGTCGGTATCTATGAGATGGATGAAATCTTTGACCGCAAACTCTTTTATGACACCTTGCAAATATTTGCCTATGCGACGGTTGTTATACCGGTTAACGATGTCAAACAGCCAGTTCCACGGCAACTTGCTCACCGGCAGCACCATGAACGGGCAGTCTACGACCCACATGTTGTCGTTAACCTGCCTCACACGCGGCTCGCGCCCCTGCATCGCCGCCACGCGGTGTGCATTTATCCGCGCCGAGCGGTTGCGCCATGCCGTGATGTCAAGCGGGGTGTTGATATACAACACCCTGTTGTGGCGGGATATTTCCATTGCAGTGTTCTTTATCGTGCTGCCTATCTCTATATCCCACGGTTGCAGGCTTGTGATGACGAAATCTCTGTTTTCCATACTATTGTTCAATTACTTTTGGTTTGCCTGCCGACGGGTCTGCGGCAAGCGTTGCACTGTCGATCTCGCTTCCCCTGATGGCTATGCCGAGAAATGTGAACACAATCAGCATCGTGGGGAACTGCCCAAGAAAGGCATTCCCATAAGCGCTTACCAGCAACCCGAACGTGCCGCAAAGCAACGCTATCAGATAACCGCAAAGCAGCCGGTGCTTGATTTTATACATGACTGTGTAACAGCACTTGAACATCACGGCAACGAGTATTCCCACATACAGGATAAGCCCGATGATGCCTGTTTCCATCCATATTTTCACATACCACGAGTCGTGAGGTATCATTGTTGTCACACGGTAGGCATACTTGCGGTTTTCCACACCGCCAAGTCCCACACCCTCGCCAAACGGCTTGCTTTTCAAGTATTCGCGCAAAGCTGCCTGATTGTGCATACGCACTTGGAACGAGGCATCTTCCGACGGACGGAATGCCGTGCGCATCCGCCGTATGAGCGGGTTCCCCTCCCCTATGTAGGTAAAAGCGAAAAACACATACAACCCGGCCAACAGCAGCCCGCCGGCGGCCATTGCTTTGAAATTCTTCGACAAGACGGTGTATAACGCCAATCCCGCCAACGGCACTATCATGGCTCCGCGAGTTCCGGAGAGGAACATTGCGTAAATGCTGAGCAGTCCCACAATGCAATAATATATGCGCAACCCCGGCTTTTTCTCATACAATGCAAGTATCATGAAAATGATGCCGGCACACCCCATGTTGGAACCGAAGTTCCCGGCATCGGTGAAGAATGAGAAATAGCGTATCACGCTGCCGCCATACAGAATATGGGTCTTTATCGACTCTGAATTTATCAACCATGCCATTTCATAATCGTCAAACCCGAATTTGTACTGTACCAGCACCTTGGCTATGGCAAGCAGCGTCAACACAGAGTACAGTATCACCAACCATCGCACCTGCTTGAAATAGGTGAACAGCAGCGACACTATCAATGCCATCATGAAACCCTGATATATAAGCCTGCGCGACATGAGCCACGCCTCAAACACGGCCGACGGGTTCACCAGTTCAAGCACGCAATACAGCGTCCACACAAGCGACATCACCGTGAGCAAATTCACCGCCCTGCCCCACTCGTGGTCGCGCTTCAAGACCTTGTGAGTGATAATCAGCAACAGTTGCAGCCACAGGAATATGTCCATCAAGACGCTTATGCCGCCGCTGTCGACATACCTCATGAATCCCATCACGAAGTAATTGAACACAAAAACGGCAAAAAACATTACAAGCGGGCTTGAAAGCATGGCAAGCAGTGCCATAAACACCACCGGAACGGCTATTATCACTGCAAACAGTGCAAAATCGCCCTGCCCGAGCGACACGGCAATACCTATAAGGCCCAGTACGCCCAACAGCGCAACAAAACGTTGTCGGCTCACTTCAATGCCTTGCGTGTCATCTGCCACTTTATGCCATACCGGAATTTTCATTTTTTATGCCGTTACCCTTCAACTGCATTGCCCCTCGACGTTAACCCTATGTGCATGAAACGTGTGGCAACACGACGGTGGTACTTCATCGGAGGCAAGTAACCGGTGTAATCCTCCACGTCAAAGCGGTTAGCGTTGTTCAATATCATTTTCACGGGAGTCTTCCCGGCTTCTTCTTCCAAGTTCTTCAACGTGTCGGTATCGCTCTTCTTCCACACCCTGCGGGCGTTGGCTACCAATATGTTCATAGCCGCTTGCTGCAACAACTTCGGTGGGACACTGTTGATTGTTAACGACGGATACTCTATGATCACCACATTGTAATTTACGGCATCATTCTCATTGATTATGCAACCAAAGTCTTCCGACAGAACATATCCCTGTGTTTCGGTTTGATCTATGTCGACATTGACATATTTCACTCGCAGTCCTATACGTTCCCATTCCTTGGCAAGATAGCTCGTGACAAATGTTTTTCCCTCGCCATGGTCGATACCCACCACATTTACATAATTAACCGTCTTAGGCTTTAAATGGCGATTTAACTTGCTGCAAATATTGGCAGCCGACAATCGGTTCCATGCATTGGCATACTTGCGTGTCCGCATCGGGCCACGCCCCACCAGTGCACCCACGGGGCTGACTCCCGTAAGCCGTAGCGTGCGGTCGCCGTCACGCAATGTGCGGTCAAGCAATTCCACAACAAACTGGTAAAGTATTATGAAAATGATACTGCCGGCGAATGCTGCCACAACAAACAAGAATCGCTTGCTCTTGTTGGGGGCAAGTGGGAATATCGGCTCGTTGACTGTATTCAGGTTTGATGTAGTCAATTGCAAGTTCTTCTTGCGTGCGTATGCCTCGTTAAGAGAGCGCAACATCTCGATATAAGAATTTTCGGTAAAGCCTATCTCTCGCTCGCGCCGCTTGATTTCGGTACCAAGTGGGGAGAGTTGACGATACATCGATTCAAATTCTCCACGGCGACTGTCGAGCACGGCAAGTTCGGCCTCGGCTTTAGTCTTGTCTATCATTGCATTAAGCCACTGGTTCACGTAGTCCTCTGAAGCCAAGCCCTCCTTGCTATACTTGTATGCGTTGATGCTGTCCGACAATTCGTGCAATATCGCTTCACTGTCGGAAAGTTGTTTCTTATACCGTCCCAGACGTCGGTCACGAGCCATGACGGCATCCGACGAGAACAACTCGGTTTCAACCACCTTGGTATTTATATCGGTCAAGCGGTTCAGGTTGTCGAGAAAGTCGCGGTTGGAATAATACAGTTTCTCGTTCTCGGTCATGTGGCTCTCCATCTCCTCCATCACCGACACCGACCGTTGGTAAGTCATCAATGCATCCTCGTAGCGGTTGCGGTACTCGTCATACGACCGGGCGAGCGAACTCGTCTGCTCGTTATAGTTTATTATGTTGTTGTCAACGTTATACTCGGTGAGTTCATCCTCCTGCTCGGTGAGTTGTTGCCTCAACTTCGCCACTTCGTTTTCAAAATATTCTATGACATCGTTGGTGGAATTATATCGCAACTCATTGTAACTTGCCAACAACTCTTCATTGAACAATTTCACCGTGTTTGTGGTTATTCCGGGGTCATCGCCGGTATAGGCAATCTCCACCATGTCGCTATTTTGCAGCCTGCGCACGTCCACCCCCGACAATGCCGCATAACTATAATGCGGGTCGCCACTGTTAAGCATGCCATATATATAATTCTCTCCCGGAGTCTTGGCAACTTCCTTAAACCTTTCTACCGTGACTTCTACCGAATTTTTATCCACCAGTTTCAATATGTCTTGAGGGACAAGTGCCACCAGTGCGCGGTAATGCTCGGCCGTGATATACGTGTTGTCGGCATTGGGGTTGCCATATATAAGGTTCATCGCCAAAAGCCGCAACGACACATTCTCGAGCGTGCTTTGCGCTTTAACCAAGTTAAAAAGATTATCAAAAATGGTACCTACCGATTGGTTTCCCGGCGTTCCGTCAATGGTAGTCCCCGAAACAAGGCCGGTGTATATGGTGGTCCTCACCGTATATGTCTTGGGCAGAAACTGCGTGAAATATACGACTATCAGAGTCACTGCCAAACTGCCAAACAGCAATTTGTAGCGAATACGGTACAAGAACCGCGATATAAACAATGGTATATCCATAAAATTACTATCTTTCTCGGTTTGGGTGGGTGGCTCGGTGCTATTTCCTGATTATTGCAATGTTGGTCATCATCTCAAGAATCGTTATGGAATTATGCAACGACACCTTCGACTGCTCGTAGTCCGAAATGGCTTGTGAACGGCGGCTGCGTTCGAGCGACAATTCGGTTATGTCAATCTTCCCGTTTATGAAATCCTGCTCGGTAATGCGCATTTGGGCGTTATACAAGGCTGCGGCTTCGGCTTTCACCTGTATGGTTGTCAATTGTGCCACTACTGCATTATAAGCCTCCACAATCTCCATACGTCGGTTCTCAAGCCCTATCTCGTAGGAATACTTCATTTGGTCGATTTCCGCCTGCTGCTTTTGCCGTTTATACTTGCGGGTGAAAAACTCGCTCAGAGGGAAGCTCACCGACACCCCCACGCCGTAGCTGTGCGATGCCTCTTTGTTGCTGCCATACGTAATTCCTTCGACCAAGTATCCGTTTGACCATACGCTGTTATAACCATACTGGTAGTTGGCTTGAAATCTCACGTAGTTAAGCCAGTCACGGTCGAGTATGGCCATGTCGGCTCGAGCCGATGCTATGCCGGCTTCATAACTCTTCATCGACGGGTGCTGCTCGGCCGTGGCAAGAAATACCGACAATGGCGGCAACTCTATCTTGTCGTAGTTGTCGAGCTCCTGCCGCAGTGAATCGACCGATACCCCACCATAAAAACGTGCAACAGTTTCTTCATTGCCGCTGCCATGCGCAACCACTCCGGCAAATGCCAACAATAATATTATTACTGCCTTTCTCATTGTTCTATAACAGTCTGTTCTTCCCAAGACACATTATCACACTCACACGTCTCCTTTCTGGACGAATGCGGTAAAAGTCTTGAATATTATTTTTATGTTAAGCCACAAGCTGTAAGTCCGGGCATATTTTATGTCGAGCTGCTTACGCTCCTCGGCCGACAGCCTGCCATTCTCACCGCGCTTCTCCACTTGCCACAACCCGGTGAGGCCGGCCGGTGCCATGAAACGCAGCGCGTCTTCGTCGTTGGTGAGCAATTCGGCTTCATAGAGCGGCAACGGACGGTTGCCCACTATCGACATGTCGCCACGCAACACATTGAACAACTGTGGCAACTCGTCGATGCTGTACTTGCGTATGAAACGTCCCACACGTGTTATCCGCGGGTCGTTCTCGAATTTCACGAAAGCATTCTTCTGCTCCTCGACGATGCTGTTGAGGTACTTGTCTTCTTCAATTATGTAGTCATCGCCGATGAGCATGTTCGACAAGTCGGCATTCTCAATGTTGCTGCTGTCGATTCCTATTTTTTCGGTCTTGGCGGCGGTTTTTCCGGCATCGGCTGCGGCATACTGGTTATATTTGCTCAACTCCTTTATGCGCCTGTCGGCATCGGCATACATTGAACGAAACTTCAGGAAGTCAAACACCTTGTAATTGCTGCCCACACGCTTTGACTTATAAATGATGGGGCCGCGGCTTTCCAGCCTTATTGCAAGAGCCACACCTATCATGAGCGGCGACAACACCAACAGCGCACCGAGCGAAAACAATATGTCAAAAACACGTATGCCCAACGGCAACTTAAACAGTTTCAGCTTTCCCGTTCCCGACACATCGACATCGTGCAACTTATTGGCGACAAAATTTATCACATATATGCGTTGCCGAAACTCTTCCTTGCATATATCGTCGGGCATCATGTCGTTGAAGCCCATAGCCTCGTAATGAGCTGCATTGTCGTCGTCTCCCGCATGGTGAAGCAACACAAAATATGCTCCCGGACACGCTTTCTTCATCACGGCCATGCTTCGTTGCACATTACCGGCTTCTTCTGCTTCAATAAAAAACAATTCCCATCGCCGGGATGCGTCAACACTCCCGTCCGGCGGTGGGGTAAGCGCCTTGGCTGTGACAGAGTCGACAGTCATGCGCCTCAAGTTTCCTTCGAGCAAGTCGTTGAAATGGCTGTATGTTGTATCAGAATTTCCGATGTATATCATTCCAAAAAATATTTTATGCTCAACGCCGCATCAATACATTCCTTATGCGGGTCTTCAATTCCAACGGATTGAACGGCTTCACTATGTAATCCACCGCCCCTTCTTCAAGCAGCTTTATGCGATCCGACGTACTGTCTTCCGACGACAATATAATCACCGGAATATTTTTATAAAATTCATTACCCTTCAAGTATGCGAGAAACTCGCGTCCCGACATCTCGGGCATACGCAAGTCGGTGACAATCAAGTCGGGCAATTCATTATTTGACAACCATTTAATCGTCTGCAACGGGTTGGAATGGTACACGCAGTTATACTCTTTGAGATACATTGATACCACCTTTGCTATAACCGCGGCATCGTCTACTATCACTATCTGTTTTTTCCTTTCCATATTTCTTCTTTGTACAGGCAAGCAATGTTTTTAAGCATTAGCAAAATTAACACATCCGGTGAATTGACACACAAGATGCATTTTCACAAAGTAAATTTAATAAAAATCTGTTTTTCGGCTGCAATGCAGCATTCTTTTAACACTATTTCACTCTTACGTACATTCAAACCATGCACTGAAGCACTCAAAAGGCCTCGTTGATATTAAACATAAAGCTGTATTGCCCCGGTTTGCCAAATCCTACGTCAAACCTCACGTTTACTCTTTTCTTGAATTCCCAACGATACCCAAACCCGTAATTAGGCAATATGTGCTTGAACGACCGCTTGTCGTGGAACACATTGCCGGCTCCGACCCACACCACGGCTCCGTTGCGTCGCCACACATGCTGCCGCAATTCCACTTGCGCCGCCATGTAGTGCATGTCGCGATAACGCCCTTCGTAGTAGCCGCGCATGGCTGTTGTCCCGCCAAGTTTCGACATCATCGCCCACGATGGGTCGCCAAAGTTGAACTTGCCGCGCAGGTCGCCCGCAATAAGTCCTCCTTTCCACACCTGCTTGTATGCGCTTGCTATCACCTCGGTGGAACTGAATGCATAGTCATTCCACAGTTTACTCGGACGAAACATCTGGTTTACACACACATAAACACCTCGGCTCGCATTGTTTATCAAGTCTCTGGAATCATATTGCACAGTCAGCCCAACGCCATAATTGCGGGTAATCAGGTCCATCCCCTCAAACAGGTAAGCATTTTTCTCGACATTCCCGCCCCTTATGTAATCCCATGCCAGCAACGCGCCCACATAGAAGTTGCGGGCCACCTTAACCATGAACTCGCCTTTCACTTCGGCCTGCCAACGGTCCATCTTCGTGCGGTTATCATCATTGTCGCCGTTCGCGTAGCCTATACCCCAGTAATACGACGGCATGGAATAAAAATTCAGCGTATAGTTGATTCTGAACCGTTCTTCGGGAAATATGTTGTTTCCACGGATTCCCACCATGTAGAATCCCGTGGTCGAGACACTGCCGAAGAGCGACACATTCGACGGCTGCAAGTCCCGTGCCGTCCCCTTTATGCGGTACAATCCCGACCCGACAACGCCAATCCCCACACCAAGAGCCGAATTGTAGAACGGCCCCCCGATGAAACTCACGTCAAACTTCTTTTCGGGATGTTCTTTATTGGCATTTCCAAAATAGTCAAGGAAACGATGTATAATATTACGCTTCTTCGGCGGCACCATCTCGGCAGTGTCGTACGCAACCACGACGGCACTGTCGACGGGCAACATGCGGCCGATGGTAGTCGAATCACCTGTACCGACCGCGCCATTCAAAACGGCAACCTCTCCACCCCATGCCACAATAGCGGCAAGCAGCAACGAGACAATTATCAGGAATAATCTTTTCACCTTTCTCAAAATACAAACAAAGATAACTAAAGTCGGGTGTACTGCAAAAATCAAAACCGCACATTTCCTACAAAAGCTCCAACTAAACGGCAAAAACTACCAATATACCAAATCGCATTGCACATTTCCACGATAAATCCGTAATCCGGGTAATGGTTGTTCGTCCGATTTTACGTAACTTTACGAGAGTTTTAAACGGGTGGTCAACCACCCTCAATTATAATAAAAAAGGAGAGACCAATCATGAGAAAAAACTTTGGAGCAAAACCATTATCCTACCCGCAACCGGTGCTAATCATCGCCACTTACGATGAAGACGGAACACCCGACGCAATGAACGCCGCTTGGGGCGGAATCAGCGAAATGAACCAAATCAGCATCTGCCTCAGCGCAGGGCACAAGACTGTCAAGAACCTGCTGGGGCGCGGCGCGTTCACCGTGAGCATGGGCGAAGCCGCCCACGTCGTGGCTTGCGACTATGTGGGAATTGTGTCGGGCAACAACACTCCCGACAAGTTTGCCCGCGCGGGCTTCCATGCCACCAAGTCGCAATTTGTCGATGCCCCGCTCATCGACGAGCTTTCGGTGGCCCTTGAATGCCGTCTCATCGACTACAACCCCGAAACCTGCATCCTGCGCGGCGAAATCGTCAACGTAGCCGTTGACGAGCGTGTGCTCGATGCCCAAGGCAACGTCGACCCGGCCCGGGTGGGTGCAATCACATTCGACCCGTTCAACAACGCCTACTTGAAAATCGGTGAAAAAGTAGCCGACGCATTCTCCGCCGGCCGCCAACTGAAGTAACCGCCGCATTTTTAGACAGAAAGACAAAACGTACTTATTTCCCTGTGTAGAGGATGTATCAAAATGCGATTTTTTCAGGGGTAGAAACGTGGCGTGCCGAGTCTCGACAACATTAATGATTCATAAAATGCTTAATATCAATAGTTTGCCAACCCAGTTGTAGAGGGTGTATCAAAATAGAAAGAAGGGCTGCGAAGCTGCCCAATCATGCTTAACGCCGGGCGAGGCGACTATGAGGGAGCCGAACCCGGTGTAGACAAGATCATTACAATGCCGTCCCCGTAGGTGGGCGAATAACTGCCTGTACACAAATATGTTCGCCCTCTGCGAGGACGCTTTGTGTGGGTGAAGTATTCTTACACCGGGTTCGGTTACGCCTCGCCCGGTGTTAAGCATGATTGGGCAGCTTCGCAGCCCTTTTTAGCATCTTTCATAATTTTGATACACCCTCTACTGCCACATTAGAATGATAATTTTGATACACCCCCACTTTGCTTAACCTGCGGTATTTGTCCTCCCCGGCAGAACGGCTTCGGAGATGCCGAACTTAAACTATAAAATCCCACAAAAAGGCGTAATAGATTGGCTGCTCCGCGAAAATTATCGTGGAGCGGCTGTTTTTTAACACAATATATTTGCAGGTTTCAAATAAAAGTAGCACCTTTGTATTACGCTTAGGCGTAATAATCAGCAACTATGGTACATCCT
>CALUMZ010000024.1 GCA_944321865.1 uncultured Muribaculaceae bacterium | reverse complement strand
ATGCCATAAAGATACTCATTTTAGGCTTGCGTCACCCAAGTCACCGCAAAGAATTTACGAAACAGCTGATTTAAAGAATGTTACAACTGTTGGAATCTTAGGCTGTCAAAGTCAGGCCGACCGGATAATCGTCTTGGACAATGGACGGATAAAGGAAGAAGGCACGCACGATGAGCTTATCCGAAAGGAAGGGCTTTATGCCCATTTGTGGAATATTCAAGAAAGTATTTCGGGGTGGAAACTGTAAATTGTATAAAACACTGAAAACGTATGTCCTTTTTTTGTATAAAAAAATCTGTCAGGGAACGGCTTATTCGCTTACCTTGCGCTTGAACACGTATGCCAGCACTTCTTGCTGAATGCGCGAGTGCAACATGCCGTTGGCAGCAACGTAAACTGCCATGAAAAGCACCGACTGCGACACAAGTAGCAGCCACGCCTGCGACAAGCATTGCCGCAACAACATGGCAAGCACCAATGCCGCCACCGAAATCACCGTGTAGGGCAGCAACTCCTTCAGCATCTGCCCCACTCCATAGCCTGTGGTCGTCGAAGTGAGCCATACCGAATAAGCGAAATACACCACCGATGCTATCAACTGCCCGCCCACCAGCCAACCGATGCCAAACGGTATGGTAGCCACAATGGCAATGACGGCAAGCACATCCTTCACCGTCTCGGAACCAACCATGCGACGCGCTTTGCCAAGTGCTATTATATGATTGTTGTAAAGCGACGTGAGCACAACAAATATCCCGCGCACCACAAGCATTTGGAACAACGGCACGGCCTCGTCCCACTTGGTGCCGAACAACACGTGGAACAGCGGCTCGGCCACAGCTGCAAGCAACAGCATCGCCGGGAATACAAGGTAGGCCGTCAACTTGTTGGTCTTCGACATCATTCGCTTGAAGCGGTCGGGGTCGTCTTGGCAGCCGCTGAGAATCGGCAGAAACGAAGCCGTCACCACCTGCGACAGCGATGCTACTCCCATCTTGCTCCACTTGTCGGCCTGCGTGTAATAGCCCAGTTTTGAAAGATTGTAATATGCCCCGATGATAAACGAATATATGTTTTGGAACAAAATATTAAGGAACGAACTCGTCATTATGCCCGCGCCTACCGAAAAAATGGAGCGCAACGATGCCATGCTGAAGCGTTCGCGCGGCCACCAGTGCGACGTAGCCCACAGCAGCAGCGACTTGACAGCGGCAAGCGTAATAGTTTGCCACACAATGGCCCATGCCCCCATTCCGGCAAAAGCCATCCAAATTCCCACTGCACCACTCACGGCAAGCCCCACAGTGTTGCTCACGGCTATCATCTTCACGTCCATGCGCTTTGTGAGCCGGTTGGCCTGCACAATCGATGTTGCATTAATCACAAATGACAGAAACATCACCCGCGCCAAGTCGACCAGTCGGCCGCCGGCATTAAACAAGCCGTCGATTAGCGGCGCACAAAACCACAGCACCACATAAATTACGACACTCATGCACAAATTGAAGTACAGCACAGTGCAATAATCGGCCTCGGTTGGCGACTTCTTCTGCACCAACGCATTGGAAAAGCCACTATCGACAAACAGAGAAGCAAACGCTTGAAACACCAGCACAGCCCCAACGAGCCCAAACTCTTCGGGGGCGAGCAAGTTGGCAAGGATAATGCCGGTGACGGCATAAAGAACCTGCGACGACAAGCGGTCTACAGTGTTCCACTTGAGCGTTCTCGCCGTTTTCAATTTCAAACTCTCTTCTTCCATGATGCAAAATTACTAAAAATAATATCCTGTTCCGACACATAACCCCTGATTGGCTTTTTTTTCCGTAAAGTTATCTTAAATGTAATACTCCGGCGGGCAGTATTACCGTTTGTGCTACTTTTGCGTATAATTCATTCACCACAATCAATGAAAAAGTTAAAGTTTCGGCAATTATTTCCCTTACTGCTGTTTGCGCTGTTCTCAACATCATGCGAATTAATCGACTACCACCCCTACGATGTTCACATTTCCGGAACAACCGACGTGAACGCCACCAATATCGCGCGCATAGAGAATGCCTGCAAAGGAAAACGGCAAATAAGAGTGGCAGTCATCGGCGACAGTCATCGTTGGTATGACGAATTGCGCATATTTGTCAAAAACATCAACAATCGCAACGACATTGACTTCGTGATACACGATGGCGACATAAGTGAATATGGCTACACAAAAGAATTCTTGTGGACTCGCGACATACTCGACAAGTTGAACGTGCCATACGTGGCACTGATAGGAAACCACGACTGCCTTGGAACAGGGTGCGACTCCTACAACGCCGTGTTCGGACCGACCAACTTCGGGTTCGTTGCCGGCAATATAAAATTCGTTTGCGTCAATACCAACGCACTTGAATATGACTATTCCGAACCAATTCCCGACTTTAACTTTTTGGCAGGGCAAGTGGGAAACAACATCACACTCCATTCTGTCGGCGTGATGCACGCCCGCCCGGGCGACGATGTATTCAACAACAACGTTGCAGGAGTGTTCCATTACTACCTGACACAACTCCCGGGGTTGATGTGCTGCATCAACGGGCATGGGCACACCCTGCGACACGACGACTTGATGGGCGATGGCGTGATTTACCATCAGACAGCAAGTCTCGACGACCGCATTTTCCTGCTATTCACATTCAACGACAACGGGACATACGACTATGAAGAAGTTACTTTTTAGCCTTATGGCAATAATAATGACGGCACTCGGCATGTCGGCCGACACCATCCCGAGCGACAGCCTCAAGAGCCTGCTGCGCTACCGCCAACGCATAACACGCATGCAAGAACGCTGGCAGCGCCTGATTCCGTCGTATACCAAGGTGCAATATGCCGGCAACATGGGGCTCATATCGATAGGCGGTGGGTGGTCATACGGCCGCAATCGGCAATGGGAAACCGACCTGTTATTGGGATTCCTGCCCAAATATGATTCAGACGCAGCAAAAGCTACACTTACACTCAAACAAAACTTCATGCCATGGAAATGGCACCTCAGCGAATCGTTCCATATCGAACCTCTCGCTTGCGGCCTTTACATAAATACAGTGCTGCACAACGACTTTTGGGTACGCCAACCCGACCGATACCCCAAAGGCTATTACTGGTTTTCAACAAGAATACGCACGAACGTTTATATCGGGCAACGCATTACTTTCAAAATTCCGCAACACAAGCGTCTTTTTGCCAAGTCCGTTACGGCATTCTATGAAATAAGCACATGCGACTATTACATACTGAGCCACGTGGGCAACAGCGGATATCCGCTACACGAACTCATCAGCCTGTCGTTTGGCGTTAAATTGCAAATTTTTTAGAGCCGCAACGCAGTCTCCGACCTCATGACGCATCGTCTGCGGATAAAATGGGATGCGCCTCGGCAATACGAAAAATATGCGAGCATATTTTTTGCGTTGCGCTTGACTTTCATTATTTTTGTTGCAACAATATTGTTTTTGCAGCATGGCATGAAAACGAGGGAGGAATATATATCGCTGATACGCGAACACAGCGATGAACTGCGGACAATCTTCGGCATAAAGTCGATGCGGTTGTTCGGGTCGGTGTCGCGCGGCGAACACCATTCCGAAAGCGACGTTGACGTGTGCGTCGACATGGAGCCCAAAGCATACTTAGTGGTACGGCTAAGGCATTTCTTGGAGAGCCTGTTGCAGTGCCCTGTAGACGTAGTGAGGCTGCACAGTCACATCAATCCTTTTTTGCTCGAAGAAATAGAAAAAGACGGCATCTATGTCATCCAATAACAGCAAAATACACAGTATTTTCACGCAGATAAAGGTTGCCATTTTGCAGCTGCGCGAATGGAACGCCAACATCGGCTCGCCCGACGATTATTACGAATCACCGGAGGGCATGAAGACACTTGCCGCAAGTTGCATGCTTATCGAGGCCATCGGCGAAGGCGTAAAAAAAGATTGACGACCTTAGTAAATCAAAATTGTTGACAGAAATGTACCCTAAAATTCCGTGGACCGACGTTATAGGAATGCGGAATCACATAGCACATGGTTACTTCGACATCGATGGCGACATAGTTTTCGATGTAGTGAAAAACAACCTTGACGACCTCCTCGCCGCCACCGATTATTTCCTCGGAACCGTAATACCCTGATACACTAAAGCCGGGCAAAAAATTACAATTTTTTAGAGCCGCAACGCAGCCTCCGGCCTCACTGCACTTGCCTGTTTCGCTGATTTTTTGTATCTTTGCTTGTTCAAAGAAACATTGAAATAGCATAGCTTTACGCTTGATTTCCAACTATTACACGCAACAGGAATGATAGCTGGCAAAAAAGATACAAAGGGAAAATAATTAACTATGTCATCAGAAGAAATAGCAGAACAAAAGTATTCAGCAAGTAACATACAAGTTCTTGAAGGCCTCGAAGCCGTAAGAAAACGTCCCTCGATGTATATCGGCGACACGAGCAGCAAAGGCTTGCACCATCTTGTATATGAAGTGGTCGACAACTCCATTGACGAAGCAATGGCCGGATACGCCACTCACATTGAAGTAACCATCACCGAAGACAATTCAATCAAAGTAGTCGACAACGGGCGCGGAATCCCGGTCGACATGCACGAGAAACTGCATAAGTCGGCCCTCGAGGTCGTCCTGACAGTGCTCCATGCCGGCGGTAAATTCGACAAAGGCTCCTACAAAGTCTCGGGCGGTCTGCATGGCGTGGGCGTGTCGTGCGTCAACGCACTATCCACATACCTGCGCGCCGAAGTGCGCCGCGGCGGCAAAATCTACATGCAGGAATACAGTTGCGGGCACCCCAAAGCCCCGGTAAGTGTCATCGGGGAAACCACCCTCGACGACCACGGCACGACCATATTCTTCCACCCCGACCCCACTATATTCTCCGAAACGGTATACAGCTACGACGTGCTTGCCACTCGCTTGCGCGACCTCGCTTTCCTGAACGCCGGAGTGAAAATGACCCTCACCGACTTCCGCCAAGTCGATGAAGAAGGGAACCCCAAGAGCGAGCAATTCTACTCCGAAACGGGCCTTGATGAATTTGTGCGCTACATCGACTCCAACAAAGAGCACCTCATAAACGACATTATCCACATCAGCACCGAGAAACAAGGCATTCCGGTGGAAGTGGCAATGACATATAACACATCGTTCAACGAAAACATATACTCGTTTGTAAACAACATCAACACCATCGAGGGCGGTACACATCTCACCGGATTCCGTCGCGGGCTGGGTGCAACGCTGAAGAAATATGCCGAAGACTCCAAGCTGCTTGAAAAAGTCAAAGTGGAAATCAACAAAGACGACTTCCGCGAAGGCCTCACCGCCGTAATATCGGTGAAAGTGCTCGAACCGCAATTTGAAGGACAGACGAAGACCAAGCTTGGCAACAACGAAGCCATCGGCGCGGTAGAATCGGCCGTGCGCGAAGCTCTCGGCAATTACCTCGAAGAACACCCGGCACAAGCCAAAGCCATCGTCGAAAAAGTGATACTTGCCGCAACCGCACGCCATGCGGCACAAAACGCACGGCTGAAGGTGCAACGCAAAAGCCCTCTCGGCGGAGGCGGACTGCCGGGCAAGCTCGCCGACTGCTCGTCGCGCAGCCCCGAAGAGTGCGAACTGTTCCTCGTCGAGGGTGACTCGGCAGGCGGTTCGGCAAAGTCGGGACGCGACCGCATGTACCAAGCCATATTGCCGCTACGAGGTAAAATCCTCAACGTGGAAAAGGCTATGGAACACAAGATATTCGACAGCGACGAAATTGTAAACATCTTCAAGGCCCTCGGAGTGACAATAGGCACCGAAGAAGACCCCAAGGAGGCTAACCTGTCGAAGCTGCGTTACCACAAGATAATAATCATGACCGATGCCGATGTCGATGGTGCCCACATCGCAACGCTGCTCATGACATTCTTCTTCCGCCGCATGCGCTCGATCATCGAAAACGGCTACCTGTATATCGCCACACCGCCGCTATATAAATGCACCAAAGGCAACAACACCGAATATTGCTGGACCGACCAACAGGTGCGCCAGTTTATCGACCGGTATGCCGGTGGCGACGAACGACAGATAAAATTGCAACGCTACAAAGGTCTTGGAGAAATGAACCCCGAGCAATTGCGGGAAACCACAATGGACCCGGCCAACCGGATACTGAAGCAAGTATGCATCAGCGATGCAGCCGAAGCCGACCGCATCTTCTCGATGCTGATGGGCGAAGACGTAGCTCCGCGCCGCGAGTTTATCGAAACCAACGCCACATACGCTAACATAGACGCATAACCCCCACACTCCCCCAAGAGGGGGAGACACACAGCAACCCCTAAAACAGCCGGAAGATGAAACCACTCACCTCCCCACTGTTTTAGGGGTTACATCATTAATACACTAAAACAATTTTTTCGTCAACCAAACTAACAGGGGGAGCAATCTTTTGTTGTTTTATGAATGAATGGGGGCGGTAGCGCAATTTGTGTTTGAGTCGGGATTGTGCTACCTTTGCATAATAAGATAAGTTGCACCTTGGCATAATCCTTGGCGATTATGCACTCGGTTTGCTTTAGCTTTTAGATAGAAATTAATGTATGGCTGTATATAGATTTATTACCATAATCATTGCATATATCATTTTGTCGGGGAGCGCAGACGCGTGTACATCGGCCGTTATTTCGGGGAGGGTGACGGCAAACGGCAGACCGCTGCTGTGGAAGCACCGCGACACAAGCCGCAGCGACAACAAGGTGGAACGCATCGCCGCCACCGACTCGACATTTGAATACGTTGCACTTTTCAATGCCGGTGACTCCTGTTGCCGCGAGGCTTGGGTCGGATACAATTCGCGGGGATTTGCCGTGATGAATACTGCCGTGTACAACTTAAAGGACGACACGGTTTCGGTGATGGACCGCGAGGGTCTGTTAATGTCGGAAGCACTGAAACATTGCACTACTGTCGATGATTTCGAGGATTTGCTGCAACGGTTGCCCAAGCCGCTCGGGGTTGAAGCTAATTTCGGTGTCATAGACGCTTGTGGGAACGGGGCATACTTCGAGACCGGCAATTATGGATATACCAAGTTTGACCTTGACGATGATGCCGACGGTGTGATGGTGCGGACCAACTATGCGCACAGCGGACGCGAAGGAGAAGGCATGGGCTACGAGAGAGAGAAGAATGCCATTTGCCAACTCAGCTCTCACGCCGCAGCCGGAGACATCTCGGCAGAGTTGCTCACCGAAGTACTGTCGAAACGGTTTTATAGCAGTCGGCGGGGCAAGGACATCTCCTTTAGCGAAGAAACGGTCGTTACAAATCAGGAATTTATTCCGCGATACACCTCAACTGCCACAGTGGTTATCGAGGGGGTGGTGAATGGTGAAAGCCCTTTGTTGACAACTATGTGGGTCGGGCTTGGGTATCCGCCATGCGCCGAGATACGGGCCGTGTGGATTGATGAAAACGAAGTGCCCGCCGAACTGCGTGGAACGGGTGCTCGCGGGCATGCGCCTTTGTGCGATGCCGCCTTGGATCGCAAGCGAAATGTGTTCTTGAAAGAGAAACGCGCCAACCTCGCCAAGTTGTATAACCGGTCGGGAACAGGATATTGCCAGATACTTGCCCCACTAAACAGGGAAGCATACCGCAAGGGATATGAAGCAATTGCCCGAAAACGCAAACTGCTACACGATGGAAACACTTTGCATTGAAACCGGTCCATTCAGCATTACCGGTGGGCAATTTGCACGTATGCTTATGTCTTGGCATTTGCGTAAGATGTGGTGGGCATATGCTTGTCCGGTGACATTATGCGCCGGGGTATCGTTTGCCGACATTCGTTTTTTGCTTGTGGCATTGATGATGGTATTCATAATGGCACCGATGGCCTTGTTCTTCGTATACATAAATTACGGATTTGATGCGGTTAACCGTTACAATGTGCTGCATAAAAGGCTCATAGCCAATGCCAGCGACGGCATACGGCTGATTATCGATGACGAATACGGGCTGAAGAATCCTGTAATCGACTTTGCATGGAACGAGGTGGAGCGCAGGCGCACCGATGCCGGTTGCATGGTGCTGGTGTTGCGAGCCGTGCGCTACCGGTTCATTGCCATTCCTCTCGACACATTTGCCAACGAGAAACAATTACGTGCTTTTATCGGCATGGTCGATGCTGCAAACGCATTGCCGGGACGCAACAATTAATGTGAGTTGCGCCCCGGCAATGTTTTCTGCCTTTGACTGTAATGCGTAGTGTCAGAGCAATTCCTTGATGCGGGCTTCAATTTCGGCTTTAGGCTGTGCGCCCACCATGCGTTCGCCTACCTGCTTGCCATCTTTGAAGAACAGCAGAGTGGGAATGTTGCGTATCCCATATTCCGATGTAAGGTCGTTGCCATCTTCCACATTATACTTCCCGATAAGCACTTTGCCTTCATATTCGGCGGCTAATTCGTCGATGATGGGAGCAATGCGCTTGCAGGGCATGCACCAAGTAGCCCAAAAATCAATTACAACAGGCTTGCCCGATTGTATTTCTTGGGCAGCGTTGTCGTCGGTGAAAACAAAAGCCATAGTTCTTCTTTTTAAAGATTTGTACTGATAATTATTAATTAATAGAAAATTGTATATCTTCGGAATTAAGCCGGTCGATTAACTTCCGGGTTATGGGTATCTTGAAACGTGAAATAAGTTGCACGTTGCGGCGATTCTTTTCATCGAAAATGTCGAAATACAAGTCGCTGCGATTTTCGGTCGACTGCGTGAGGAATGATTTCATCATTTCTACCAACGAATTGTTGATTAACTTCTCTGGCAGTTTCACCGTAATACTTTTCAATAACCTGCCTTTTACGTTTTCAAGCAGGTCGATTGATGTGATGTTGAAGTCCACCCGACCGTTGTATTTGCTTTTCTGGTAAGCGCCACGGACGATGATGGGCGTACCCACCACACCATATTTGCCGAAATTGATGAAATTGTTCCCGAACAGGAAAAATTCGGCAGTGCCAGAATAATCTTCAATTTTAAGGATACCATAGTTCGTACCCCGTTTCGACGGTTTCACATCATAGCCGACAACGATTCCGCCAAACGAAAGCTCCTTGTCGAGCATGTCGGACTTGTCTTTCAAATCCTTGATGCGGGTATTGCAACCGTATTCTATTTCCACGTAGAACGGGTCGAGCGGGTGGGCCGACAAGTACATGCCGACGAGTTCTCGCTCTTTTTCGAGTTTGATGATGTTTGGCCATTCTTTCCCTTTGGGAATGTTGGGACGCATGGTTTCCACAATCTCATCATCACCAAAAAGTGATGATGCTTGCGATTGCTTGTCGGCTTGGAATTTTTGCCCGTAACGCATCAACACTTCCGAGAATGTCTCTTCCTTGGCGTTTTTCTCGAAGAAATCTTCGCGCGCAATCTCCCCGAAACAATCGAATGCTCCCGACAAAGCCAGTGCTTCGAGCGTCTTGCGGTTACAGCTCGACAGGTTGACACGCTCCACGAAGTCGAATATAGATTGGTAAGGGCCGTTAGCCTTTCGTTCATCGATGATGGCATTCACGGCATTTATTCCAACGCTTTTTATACCTGCAAGGCCAAAGCGGATGTCTCCTTTCTTGTTGGCGCTGAACGAAATGTAACTTTCGTTAATGTCAGGACCCTTGACTTCGATGCGCATCGACTTGCACTCGTCCATGAACTTGGTGAGCTTGTCAATATCGTTCAAGTTGCGACTCAAGACGGCAGCCATGTACTCCGACGGGTAGTTGGCTTTGAGGTAGGCAGTCTGGAATGCCACCCAACTGTAACATGTGGCGTGGCTCTTATTGAATGCGTAAGAGGCAAATTTCTCCCAGTCCTTCCAGATTTTTTCAAGCACCTCCTTGTCATATCCGCGTTCGGCGCCGCCGTCAAGGAACTTGGGCTTGAGCGAAGCCAACTTGTCTAACTGTTTCTTACCCATAGCCTTGCGCAGCACGTCCGACTCGCCGCGGGTGAACCCGGCAAGCAGGCGCGACAGCAACATCACCTGCTCTTGGTAGACGGTGATGCCGTAAGTGTCCTTCAAGTATTTTTCCATGACAGGGATGTCATAGACGATGGGCATTTCACCCTTCTTGCGCTTGATGAAGTCGGGTATGTATTCCATCGGGCCCGGGCGGTAGAGGGCATTCATCGCAATCAAGTCCTCGAATGTGCTCGGCTGCAATTCAATCAGGTACTTTTGCATTCCTGCCGATTCAAACTGGAATGTTCCCGTCGTGCGGCCTTCGCAGTAGAGTTTGTAGGTCTTGGGGTCGTTGATGTCGATATTGTCCACATCGATGTCGATACCGCGGGTTTCCTTTATGTTGGCCACGGCTTCTTTAATTATCGACAACGTTTTCAGCCCAAGGAAGTCCATCTTTATCAGTCCGGTGGACTCTATCACGCTCCCTTCATATTGGGTGACGAGCATCTTGTTGCCGTCCTTGTCGGGGGCGGTGCTCACTGGCACCCAGTCGGTAATGTCGTCGCGCCCGATGATTACGCCGCAGGCGTGCACGCCGGTGTTGCGCACGTTGCCTTCGAGAGCTTCGGCGTATTTTATGGTTTCCACGATGGTGGCATTGGGACTGTTAAGCTCGGCTTGGAACTCGGGGAAGCACTTCAGGCAATTCTTGATTGTCACTTTGTACTTTTTCCCTTTGTCGTCCTCGGGCATGTCGTTGGGCTTGCTCGGTATAAACTTGGCAAGCCGGTCACTTTCGGGCAGCGGCAATTCTTCAACCCGTGCCACATCCTTTATGGCCATTTTGGCGGCCATGGTGCCGTAAGTAATTATGTGTGCGACTTTCTCGGCCCCATATTTTTCGGTAACATATTTAAGTACCTTTGCACGGCCGTCATCGTCAAAGTCAATATCAATATCGGGCAGAGAAATACGGTCGGGATTAAGAAAACGTTCAAACAGCAAATCATACTTTATAGGGTCGATTTGCGTTATTCCAAGGCAGTAAGCCACGGCCGAACCGGCAGCCGAGCCACGACCGGGTCCTACCGACACGCCCATATCACGTGCAGCTTTTATGAAATCCTGCACGATAAGGAAGTAGCCCGGGAATCCCATGTTCTTTATGGTTTCAAGCTCGAAGTCGATGCGCTCGCGGTGCTCGTCGTCAAGGTCCTTTCCCCACAGCCTCCCGGCACCTTCATACACAAGGTGGCGCAGATAGTCGTTGTTGTCGGTGAACCCGTCGGGCAAGGGGAAGTTGGGCAAGATGGGATCATGATCGATTGAGTAGAACTCGGTCTTGTCAAGAAGTTCAAGCGTGTTGCTCAATGCTTCTGGAACATCACTGAATATTTCGTTCATTTCTTCCTGCGTCTTCATCCATTCCTGTTTTGAATAAAGCATGCGCTTGGGGTCGTTAAGAGCCTTGCCCGTAGAAACGCATATCAAGCGGTCGTGGGCTTCGGCATCATTTTCATTTACGAAATGGACGTCATTGGAACAAATGAGCTTTATCCCGAGTTCTTCGGAAAACTGCTTTAGCACGCCGTTTACTTCCTCTTGCAACCTGAATGTGTCATGGTTGGCGCGCGCTACTGTAGCCTTGTGGCGTTGCAGTTCAAGGTAATAGTCGTCACCGAATATGCTCTTAAACCATTTGGCCGTTTCCCGGGCTTCATCGATTTGCCCGTTGAGTATGAGTTTGGGAATTTCTCCACCAAGGCAGGCCGAGCACACCATGAGCCCCTCATGGTACTTTTCAAGATTTTCCTTGTCGGTACGCGGGTGTGAATAGAAGCCGTCGGTCCAAGCCTTCGACACTAATTTCACAAGGTTGTGATACCCTTTCAAGTTCTTTGCAAGCACTATGAGATGGCGACCGGTGTCGTGCTTCGACGTGCGGTCATACAATGTTTTTTCGGCCACATACATTTCGCAGCCAAAAATGGGTTTGAACAGCTTGCCTTGTGCCTCGGATATTTGCGCTTTGAGTTCCTCGATTCCCGCACCATCGGGCGTTTCGGCATTCTCGGCCTCAGACAATTGTTTTTTCAAGGCTTTTATTTCCTTGTTTGTGCCTGAATTTATCGAGTTGCAATAATTGAAAAACTCTTTTATCCCAAACATGTTTCCGTGATCGGTGAGTGCAATGCCTTTCATCCCGTTGGCAATGGCCTTGTCAACGAGAGCTTTTATCGAGGCTTGTCCGTCGAGCACTGAATATTGCGAGTGCACATGAAGGTGTACAAACGGTTGCATAGATTTCTTGCTTGAATTTAGAATTTGCGTTGGTAAAATTAGTAATTAAGCATAGTTTGAAAAATTCTTTTTACCGAAACTTATTAACAATGAATTAACGTGCGCCATGCCACACGGTTATGAAGTTTGCACGCGGTCGCTGATTTTTATTGCCGGCCAAGCAAACGTTGTCACAATGTTGCCGACAAATGTGAACCGGCGCTACACCGGGTCGACATCGAAATATAGGAAAACCGACTTCATGCGGCTGTCGACCTTGAGCATGTTTTCATAAATCAATCGCAATATCTGCTTCACCTTGCTCATCGAGGCCGTGTTTTCCATTTTCAGCACGATTTGGCGGATATACAAGTTCTGTATGCGCCGCACTGCCGGAGCTTCAGGTCCGAGCACACGGTGCTTGAACACCTGCCGCATCATGTTGCTCATGCGCACGGCCATCTCCCCCACCACAGCATCGTCGCGGTGCTTGAGGTATATGTTGATGATTTTGGAAAACGGTGGATAGCAATAACGTTCGCGCTCACCTATTTCGTCGGCATAAAAGCCCTTGTAATCATGCCCGACGACAAAACGAATCACCGGGTTGTCGGGATTGTACGTCTGTATGAGCACACGTCCCTGCTTGCCTTTGCGTCCGGCACGGCCTGCCACCTGCTCCATCATGTTGAATGCCCGTTCGTGCGAAAGGAAGTCGGGGAAATTAATCATCGTGTCGGCATTCAATATGCCCACGGTGCTCACCCCGGCAAAGTCAAGCCCCTTGGTAACCATCTGCGTACCTACCAATATATCCGACTTGCGGGCAGAAAAGTCTTCTATGATTTTTTCATAACTGTTCTTATTTCGCGTGGTATCGAGATCCATCCGCGCTATGCGACTGTCGGGAAACAGTTCCGTTATATTGTCCTCCACTCGCTCAGTACCGAAGCCGACGATTTCAATGGTTGGCTGCCCACAGGCAGGACACACCGTCGGCAGCGACATCGAATAGCCGCAATAATGGCAACTGAGAGTACCCACATGCTTGTGGTAAGTGAGCGACACGTCGCAATTCTCGCACTTGGGCACCCATCCACACTGCCGGCATGTCACCATGGGCGCATATCCCCGGCGATTCTGGAACAGTATCACCTGCTCGCCGGCCTTCAGCGACTCGCGGCACACGGTGAGCAACGCATTTGAGAAAAATCCATTTACCTCATGCTTGCGACGTGCGTCTTTCATGTCGATTATCTCAACCTCGGGCATCTTCAGCCCCTCATACCTCACCGGCATTTCCACCAGCCCGAATTTGCCCGTCACGGCCTTGTAATATGTCTCGACCGATGGCGTTGCCGACCCGAGCAGGCTCTTGGCCCCATGCATCATGGCAAGCATCATGGCAACGTTGCGCCCGTTGTATCGCGGCGCAGGCTCCTGCTGCTTGTAGCTCGAGTCATGCTCCTCGTCGACAATCACCAATCCCAAGTTTGAAAACGGCAGAAACACCGACGAGCGGACACCGATAATAAGGCATGGCTCACTGCTGTGCAGCAGCTTCTTCCAAGCATCGACCCGCTCGTTGTCCGAAAACTTGGAATGGTACACAAGCATCCGGTCACCAAACACCCGGTGCATGCGCTGCGTGAGCTGTGTGGTGAGGGCAATCTCGGGCACCAAGTAAAGCACCTGTTTTTTCATCCCGAGCATTCGGTCGATAAGGTGCATATACACAGTGGTCTTTCCGCTCGATGTCACGCCATGCAGCAACACCGTGGATTTAGTCCTGAACTGTTCGAGTGTTTCACGCAACGCCCTACCCTGCTCGGCCGTCAATTCAGGCAACTCGGCCTTCGTTTCCGAAGAAAAGGCATATCGGTTAATCTCTTTTTTATACACCTTGAACAAGCCTTTCTTTATCGCAGCTGCAAACACGGCTTGTGAAACATCGGCACGTGCAAGCAGTGCCGCTTTGCCAACTTCGGCAAGGCGCTCAGGCCGCTGTAACCAGTGGGACAAATCAATGAATGCAAGCAACAATTGCTCTTGTTTTTTCGACCGTCCGGCAATGTCAAACAACCGATGCAAAGCATCGTTATCTCCATGCTCCACAGGCAACGTGACAAAAGTCTCGGTTTTGGGACGATAAGTATCAACCACTTTCTCGGCCACGAAAACAGCCTCCTTTTCAAGCATTTTGCTAACTGCGGCTTCCACATTGCGGAAACCTGTGGAACGTGTTATCTCTCCCAGTTGCACACGGTCGCGGCACGACACAAGGTCGTATATAACCCGTTCTCGTTCATTTAACTTGCAGCCTTCGGCCTCTTCAAAGTCGGGGTTGACACTGACGTATGTCTCACTCTCGATTTTCAGCCCCGAAGGGACAGCAGCCTTGTATACATCTCCTACGGGACACAAATAATATTCCGAAATCCATTCCCACAGTTTCATTTGCGGGTGACGCAATAACGGCTCATCGTCAAGAACCGACATCAGCTCTTTCACTTCATACCCCTCGGGTGGTACATTATGCAACATACGCACCAAAGCCGTATAATACTTTTTGCGGCCAAATTGCACAAGCACCCTGCATCCTATTTTCACCAGCCCTTCCATGGTTGGAGGCACGGCATAAGTATATGTGTTATATAATGGCAACGGAAGTATTACCTCGGCATATTGTGACATACTCAATGGAATTTATAAACAAATATAGTGAAAGGCGAGCGCATTAGCAAATTGAGCAGGCCCAAATTTGCCATTGCCGAGCCGCAGCCTATCTATCAAAAGATAGTGCAAGACGAGCACAATGGCGGGGTGTATCAAAATACCGGCATTGATATTGTAGAGACGTGGCATTGCCGCGTCTCGATGTCCGCAACAACACATAAAATATTCAATATCAATAAATTAATCAACCAGATTGTAGAGACGCAAAATTTTGCGTCTCTACTGCCACATTGAAATGATAATTTTGATATACCCTGAACCCAAACCTGATACCCGTTTTTTGGGGTTTATTTTGATGCCTCACATATTTGGCACATAGTGGCTTGAGTCTCATGTATACAAACAAAACAACAGGAAGCCTGCCAACGCTTAACTTTGACAGACTTCCTGTGTTTATTATTTTCCTCAAAGGAAATGCTTTACTTCTTTATATCAATCGTTGCTGCACGGTCAAGATCGGCCGAACCTTCTCCGTAAGTTGTGAGGTTGCTGTCGCCCGTAGCTGTTTCGATACGGCCGCTTTCAACTCCATTCTTCACCAAAAGTTTCTTAACGTTGTCGGCACGTTGTTCACGCAATTGTTGGTTGCGCGCAGCCGACCCGGTATAACTGTCAGCCCAACCGGTTACAACATATTCATCGTCGGTATTAACCATTGCCTTTGCCACAGCTGCAACGACTTTGGTCTGGATACCTTGAACACGAGAGCTGCCAATGGGGAAGTAAATCGTGGCAATGGGAGCTTCCTTTGCAGGTTCTTGCGGTTCGGGAACAGGACGATTCATACACTCGCGCAACTGGCGTTCGAGATCGGCAATCTTGGCATCGGCTGCCTTCAAACGTTCAACCAAGGCATCACCCTCGGCATCGGTATACTTGTATTCGGGGCAAACCGGAACCACAGGAGCGTTCCACCCTGTCTTGTTGAACTTATAAGCAACACCGGCCATTATGGTACCATACAAGTTGACTTGGCGCGTATAGTCCATATAGTTGCATTGGTCGGCATCGATACGCAAGTCGAGCAATATGTCCACATGATCAGACACGGCAAACGTGTTCAGCAAGCCGGCACGCAGGCCAATCGACATGCTCATGTATTTCCACTTTGCACTGTTTCCGTCCATTTCCTTCACCATTTGCGCATGAGCGGCAACACCACCATACAGCGACGCGTTATACACGCGACCGGGGCGGTAACCACACCACCAGTTGGTGAGATTCAAGTAAACATCGGCAGCAGGGCCTATCGACCAATGGCGGTTAACCAAATAAGCGCCTTCGGCACCATCAAGAGGATTCTCGGGGTTGATACCCGAACCCAACAATGTCGCACCTTTCATTTTGCGGAAATCGGCACTGAACCTAACCCCGATGAGCGGAGAGAACCACTTGCCCACACCGATATTGAAAGATGGCATAATGCGCTTGCCAAATTTGAGTTCGCTGTCATAGGTACTTGCCAATCCGCCCACACCGATTTCACCGGTGATAAACCAATTGTCTTTGAAGCGATTGAAAGTATATCCTTGTGAAGGATCCTCCACATAGGTTACCTCCTGCGCCTTTACATCAGCACCCATAAAAAGGGTACAAAGTAATGCAAGTAAAAAAATCTTTTTCATAGACTTACGTTTAAATATTCCAATTATAAATGATATTCATACCTTTTTTTATTCCCGGCTCATTCTTAAATACGGCCTATTTAGTTGTAATTAAGCATACTTACAAGGCAAAATTCAAAAACAGCCTTCAAATATTCGACAAAATAACAATAAAATTATAATTTCTACAAATTTTCGCCATTGAAAAATCACATATATTCCATTTTTATTCAATTGGCAACAAACTGCATGAATGGCACCTGCCTGACGCCGCCGTTAATCACATCACGATACTAAAAAAGATGTGTGCACATCAAAACGTCGGAAGCATTTTGATGTGCACACGCACCTTTTTGTATTGATTTATGATTTACTCAATATTCCCATCAAGCATTGTTTTTTGTACGGCTGCCTATCAGTGCATAGAACAATTGATATGCGGCACATACAACCACGAGCCAGAAACTGGTAACGTAATCGGCTGCATTAGCAATTGCACCTTGTACTACCGGCCAAATGCCACCGCCGACAACCATCACCATGAAAATACCCGAAGCAACTTGTGTATATTTGCCAAGCCCGCTCACCGAAAGGTTGAATATTGCACCCCACATAACCGACGTTCCAAGTCCGCAAAGGATAAGCATCAGGATACTGATGGGCACTTGCGTACTAATAAATTCAAAGCCATTGGCTCCGCTTGAGAAACCGGGGACAGAAACAATAATGTCCTTCGGAAGGAAGATGGCAAGCAACAGCAAAATCACAAGCAACGATGCAACAGCTGCAAGCATTGCACGGCTCGAAATCTTACCGCCAACAAGTCCGCCTATGAAACGGCCTACCAACATTAGCAACCAGTAAACGCCCACGATAGCACCGGCCACCGACATTTGCACGCCAAGGCCACCCACTTCGACTCCCTTGGTGAGATATTGCAAAGTGAAGTTAGACACACCGATTTCGATACCCATATACATGAAGATTGCAATAACGCCAAGAGTGAAATTGCTATATTTGAAAGCTCCCGAAAAGGCAATCTTTTCTTGTTTCTGGCCAAGAGTGGGAGATTCGGGCAACTTGGAGAAATAAAGCACGACAAATGCCAAAACGAAAATACCCATTGCAAGGTAGAACACCGGATTGGCATCGGCAATATTGGTAGCTTGGTTACCCATGAGCAGGCCCACTACTGTAGGAGCAAGCGTCGCACCGAGCGAGTTACATGTACCACCGAATTGCACCAATTGGTTTCCTTGCTTATCATCGCGCCCAAGGCTGTTAAGCATGGGGTTCACAATAGTGTTAAGCATACACATTGCAAAGCCCGAAATGAAAGCACCTATCACATAGACTATGATTGCAGTGGTATCATTATTGGTGATATATCCCGAAAGATACGAAATAAACACTCCCACAAAACCCACAGTCACTGCAAGCATCGACGAAATGCGGTATCCTCGCTTTTGCAAAATCATACCGGCAGGAAGACCCATACACAAGTATGCAAGGAAATTGGCAAGAGTCGGCAATTGCGACATCACGGCATTGTTGCCCGACTTTGCTTCGATAACACTTCCCAATGGGTTTTGATAGCCTGTTACGAATGCAATCATGAAGAATAGCGCAAACATTATGGCTATTGGCAAGGCATAATTAGGCCTTGAGTTAGTTTGAACTTTTTCCATTTTGTTGGTTTAGGTTTATTAAGTTTATTATTAATGATTTTACTCGGTATTAAAGCCTGAAAAATATGTGCAGGTTGCTTGGAATTTCAATTTTGAGTGTAAAAGTACATCAAATCGGCAAGAAAAACGATTTTTTTTCAAATATTTTCAGCCTTTAGCACAACTTAACGTCTGTTCCGCATCGTTGCCATTGTCAAGTGGTAGTGGAGATTGCGACCTTATGGCCGATTTGTGTGGGAGAGTAATTTCGCGTGTGCCGGCATCTTGGGGCCTCCCGTCAAAAATAATGGGGCACTCATTTCTACAAATGAATGCCCCACACATGTCTATTTGCGTTACACGCACTTTGTTATAATTTGGCTTCATAAAATGGCACCCCCACAAGTTTCATATTAAAAACAAGATGGGAATACGGGAGAATAGAACCGCTGCCGGTCTCACTGTACCCTACCGAATAAGGAACAATGACTTCGCAAGAATCCCCCACGTGCATGTCCGACAGCGCAACAGCCCACCCGGTAATAACATTGCCCATTGTGGTGCGGAATACGCTATCGGCCGGCGTGGTGTTGAGGTATGAGGAGTCAAACGGGGTTCCGTCATACAACTGTCCCTTATACACCACATCAACCCACGAATTATAATGCGGGGTCAAATTCCCGCGAGTCAATGTCGTGTCGTTAAAATAGTGCATGTAAACACACGCATTGAAATCCCACGCACCTCTCACCTCCTTGTAATAGCGATTGCCATTGTCGTCGGTCAGATTCCGCATCTCTTCAAGCCATGCGTCGTTGGTCTCGCGCCATTCGGCATACTCCGTCCATGTGTCTACCACCTCATCGTCGTTCAAGCACGACGTAACCGAGGGTATCAACAGAAGCGAGGCGATTAGTAACAATGCAAATTTTTTCATCAGCCAATAGTTTTTATAGATTGTGTGTGCCTTGTTCAATCTCAGGCAAGCGACTTGAGCAGCTTGTTCAGGCTCACCTCGTCATCGATTATATCATGCAACTTCTCGATGGACACACGTTCTTGCTGCATCGAGTCGCGATGGCGTATGGTCACCGTTCCATCCTCAAGCGTCTGATGGTCTACAGTAATGCAGAACGGCGTGCCTATTGCATCTTGCCTGCGGTAACGCTTACCAATGGAGTCTTTTTCATCGTAATGGCAAGCATAATCAAACTTAAGCATGTTCATGATTTCGCGAGCCTTCTCGGGAAGCCCGTCTTTGCGCACGAGCGGCATTATCGCAGCCTTGACGGGAGCAAGCTGCTTGGGCAGATGCAATACTACACGTGTCTCGCCGTTTTCAAGCGTTTCTTCCTCATACGAAGAACAAAGCACCGACAAGAACATGCGGTCTACACCTATGGAAGTTTCTATCACGTATGGCACATACGATTGGTTCAATTCGGGGTCGAAATACTGCAACTTCTTACCCGAGTATTTCTCGTGCTGGCTCAAGTCGAAGTTTGTACGTGAATGGATACCTTCTACCTCTTTAAAACCAAACGGCATCTCAAATTCTATATCTGTCGCGGCATTGGCATAGTGAGCCAGCTTGTCATGGTCGTGGAAACGATATTTTTCATCGCCCATGCCCAAAGCCTTGTGCCACTTCATGCGCGTTTCTTTCCACTTTTTGAACCATTCGAGTTCCTCGCCGGGACGAACAAAGAATTGCATTTCCATCTGCTCGAACTCACGCATACGGAATATGAACTGGCGGGCAACTATTTCATTGCGGAATGCCTTGCCTATCTGTGCAATGCCAAACGGTATGCGCATGCGGCCCGTCTTCTGCACATTCAGGAAGTTAACGAATATGCCTTGTGCGGTTTCGGGACGCAAGTATACAGTCATCGCACCATCGGCCGTACTACCCATTTCGGTCTTGAACATGAGGTTGAACTGGCGCACGTCGGTCCAGTTCTTCGTACCCGAAATAGGACACACGATACCATAGTCGAGAATTATCTGCTTCAACTCGGCAAGATCGTTTGCATTCATTGCCTTCTGGTAGCGTTCATGCAACTCGTCACGCTCCTTTTGGTGCTGAAGTACACGGGGATTGGTCGAGCGGAACAATGCCGCATCGAAGCTGTCGCCGAATTTCTTTGCAGCCTTTGCAACTTCTTTTTCTATCTTATCGTCGAATTTTGCAATTTCATCCTCGATCAACACATCGGCACGATAACGTTTCTTCGAGTCGCGGTTGTCAATGAGAGGATCGTTAAACGCATCGACGTGTCCCGATGCCTTCCAGATGGTCGGGTGCATGAATATTGCAGAGTCGATGCCCACAATATTTTCGTGCAACAACGTCATGGCTTCCCACCAGTAACGTTTTATATTATTCTTCATTTCGACTCCCATTTGGCCATAATCATACACTGCAGCCAACCCGTCGTAGATTTCACTTGACTGAAACACAAAACCGTATTCCTTGGCGTGAGAAACGATTTTCTTGAAAATATCTTCTTGTTTTGCCATATATGTTTGATTTTCTTAAGAATCAAGACAGAAAGAGAGCTATTCTCCTTTTTAACTATTAATAATTTAGGGTGCAAAGTAAATGATTTTTTTCGATTTAGCCTGTATTTTGCGTGCTAATTGTTGCAACAGAATTTTTATGACTGTCGTTTTTTTGCCCTACTCCATGAATTCGTTTATTTTTGTATTGTCTACAACCCCACGCATTATGAAATACCCCATAGGCATACAGAGTTTTGAACAATTAATCGAGGACGGTTATGTTTATGTCGACAAAACGGCACTTATATACAACTTGGTAACAACCGGGAAGATATATTTCCTCTGCCGACCGAGACGATTCGGGAAAAGTCTGTTGGTATCGACATTGAAAAACTATTTTCTCGGGCGGAAAGAACTGTTCCGGAATCTCGCCATTGGGAAACTTGAAACGAAATGGCTTGAATATCCCATATTCCACATCGACTTCAACGGTAACAATTTCACCGAGGCCGGAACTTTGGAACGGAAAATTGAAGGCTATGTTTCAACATGGGAAGACATTTACGGGAAAGACACACGTTGGCAAAATTTAGGCGACCGGTTTGCACACGTCTTGAAACAGGCACACGCGCAATGCGGCCGCAGGTGCGTGGTGCTGATTGACGAGTACGACAAGCCAATACTCGATGTCCTCGACACCGACCTAAAAGTTAATGACGGCAACCAAGAGATTCTGATAGAAGACCGCAACCGCGAAATCCTGAAAGGATTCTATTCTGTGTTCAAGGCCGCCGACGAAGACTTGCAATTCGTACTGCTCACGGGGGTCACAAAATTCTCGCAAGTGAGCGTATTCAGTGGGTTTAACCAACCTGCCGACATCAGCATGGACAGCCGATACGAAGCCATCTGCGGTATAACACAACAAGAACTTGAACAACATTTTGCCCGGCCCATACAAGAGTTGGCCGATACCAATGGTACGAGCACCGAAGAAATGATAAACATGCTAAAGTTGCAATACGACGGCTATCACTTCAGCGAGCGCATGACCGACATATACAACCCTTTCAGCCTGCTTAACGCATTTGCTTCGGGTTCTTTGAGAGACTTTTGGTTTAGTAGCGGCACGCCGACATATTTAATAAGGCTCATGTCACACACCGACGAGAATCTTGACGAACTGACCGGGCGATATTACGACCCTCAGGAATTTATCGACTACAAGGCATCGGTCGAAAAGCCGTTGCCCATGATTTACCAAAGCGGGTACTTGACCATCAAAGACTATAAGCCGCGCCGCGGCACATTCATGCTCGACTTTCCAAACAACGAGGTAAAAAAGGGATTCGTGTCGCTCGTGGCCGCCGACTACTTAAAGCCTCGCCAAGAAAGCGTGAATGGCTGGATACAAGACGTGATTGACGCTTTGGAAGATGGTGATACCGAAATGCTGCGCAAATTGTTCACATCGTTCCTTTCCGACATCCCATACTCCATGCGCCGTAAAGAAGACGAACGGGAGCGTGAGCGATACTTCCACTACACATTTTACCTCATCTTCCGATTGGTGAGCGTATACACGGTATACACCGAAAAACAGCAAAGCGAGGGCCGGGTCGATTGCATTGTCGAAACACCCGACCATGTTTATATTTTTGAGTTCAAGCTCGACGGCAGTGCCGACGAAGCGTTGCAGCAAATCGAAGAACGCGGATATGCGCGCCCATACGTTGCCGACCATCGATGCCTGCATAAAGTCGGAGCCGTCTTCTCATCGCAGACAGGCACCATTTCCGACTGGAAAGAAATAGTCTCCATGTAAGGCATCGCCACTCGTGTGGCACGACACGTTTTAACGTTAATTATGCGGTGTTTTTCTCCATATTTTGTATTTTTGCATAGAATAAAGGTTATTCCGGCCGGGAGAAAACCAAGGCTTGCATTTATCATCGCGCCTGCGTGAGGCATAACATAAATCCATGCACCATGGCACATTGCGGCCAAATAGGGGCTGCAACGTGGAGAGTAATGCACCGGGCAAACGGGCTGCCGAGCCTGCACATGCCATGTGTAACATTGTACATTTGCCACACACACAGCTTTACGTCCAAGGCACAAAGGTAAATGAACGCAATCTTACAGCCTCGTGCGTTTTCCCAAAAAGCCAACCATTGATAATTTATGAGGAAAGACAACGATACACCCGAAGAAGAATTAGACATCGACGGCAGCGAAAGCAGCAGTGACGAATCTTGGCAAGACGATAACGGAGACGATGCCGAAGCGTTGACACAAGCTCACTCGACATACGTCCCCAAGGACAACCGCCTGCAACTGTCGGGAATGTTCCGCAACTGGTATCTCGATTACGCTTCATACGTAATTCTCGAACGCGCCGTACCTCACATCGAGGACGGCCTCAAACCTGTGCAACGCCGCATCCTGCACACCATGAAAGAGCTTGACGATGGCCGCTACAACAAAGTTGCGAATATCGTGGGCTTTACAATGCAATACCACCCTCACGGGGACGCTTCAATCAAGGATGCCTTGGTGCAACTCGGGCAAAAAAACCTGCTCATCGACACTCAAGGAAACTGGGGAAACATTCTCACCGGCGACGATGCAGCCGCGGGACGTTACATCGAGGCCCGGCTGTCCGAATTTGCACTTGACGTGGCATTCAGCCCCAAAATTACCGATTGGGGACGCTCCTATGACGGGCGTAAACCCGAGCCTATCACATTGCCTGTCAAGTTCCCCCTTGTCTTGTTCCATGGAGCCGAAGGTATTGCCGTGGGATTGTCAACCAAGATTCTACCTCATAATTTCAACGAAATAATCGATGCTGCCGTCGCATATCTGCGCGACGAGCCTTTCCAACTATATCCCGATTTTCCTACAGGCGGATACGTCGATGTGCGCCGCTACAACGACGGCGAACGCGGTGGGCAAATACGCGCCCGCGCAAAAATAGAGAAGCGCGACAGCAAGACTCTTGTCATCAACGACCTTCCATACGGCTACACGACACCAAAACTAATAGAGTCGATTCTGCTTGCCCAACGGAAAGGGAAAATAAAAATCAAGAAAATCGACGACAACACTTCATCGTCGGCCGAAATAATAGTCACACTGCTTCCCGGCACATCGAGCGACAAGACCATCGATGCGCTCTACGCGTTTACTAATTGCGAGGCAAGCATTTCTCCCAATTGCTGTGTAATCGAGGACAAGAAGCCCCGCTTCCTTACCGTCAGCGACATCTTGCGAAACAATGTCGATCACACCAAAGACATGCTGCGCCGCGAGCTTGAAATCCAACGAGGCGAAACACTCGAAGCCATACACTTTGCCTCACTCGAAAAGATATTTATCGAGCAACGCATTTATAAAGACAAGGAATTTGAAGACAGTCGCGACTTAGACGAAGCGATTGCCCACATCGACCGGCGGTTAGACCCGTGGAAGCCTTCATTCTACCGTGATGTAACCCGCGACGACATATTGAAACTGCTCGAAATCAAGACCCGCCGCTTCACCAAGTTTGACAGCGACAAGGCCAACGAATACATTGCCACGCTCAACGAGCGCATCAAAAGAATCGATTATGAACTTGCTCACATTGTCGACTTCACCATCGATTGGTATGAAGGTCTGAAGGCCAAGTACGGCGCAATGTATCCGCGCCGCACCATAATTCGCAACTTCGACACAATCGAAGCGACAAAAGTTGCCGAAGCCAATGAAAAATTATACATCAACCGCGAAGAGGGATTCATAGGCACTTCACTGAAGAAAGACGAGTTTGTGTGCAACTGCTCCGACATCGACGACGTTATTATCTTCTACAAAGATGGCAAGTACAAAGTAATAAAAGTCGCCGACAAGATATACGTCGGGAAAAACATAATTTACTTGAATGTTTTCAAGCGCAATGACACCCGCACCATCTACAATGTGCTTTACCAAGACGGCAAGGGTGGTGTCGTGTATATGAAACGTTTTGCCGTGACAGGAATCACGCGCGACAAGGAATACGACCTCACGCAAGGCAAACCGGGCTCGAAAGTGCTATGGTTTACTGCCAACCCAAATGGTGAAGCCGAAGTGCTGCGCATCACATTAAAACCCAAGTTCCGCCTGAAGGTGCTGCAATTCGATGTCGATCTTGCCGACCTTGCCATCAAGGGGAAACAATCTCGCGGAAATGTTGTCACTAAAAACGAAGTACACCGCATTTCACTCAAAGAGCGAGGCACATCTACTCTTGGCGGGCGTGAAGTATGGTTCGACCCCGACGTGTTGCGACTCAACTACGACGGCCGCGGCCGCTCGCTCGGTGAATTTGCCGGCACCGACTTGGTTCTCGTCATCTGCAAAAACGGTGAATTCTATACCACCTCATTCGACTCGGGCAACCACTATAGCGACGACATTCTGCGCATCGAAAAATTCCATCCGGGCACTGTATGGTCGGCCGTACTGTTTGATGCCGACCAAGGATTCGTATACTTGAAACGCTTTGAATTCGAGCCATCGGCCAAACGCCAAAGTTTCATCGGCGGCAACCCGTCTTCCCGGCTCATGATTCTCACCGATGTACGCTATCCGCGTTTCGACGTGAAATTCGGCGGTGCCGACAATTTCCGAGAAAACATCATAATCGATGCCGACGATTTCATCGCAGTCAAAAGTTTCAAGGCCAAGGGCAAACGCATTTCAAACTACGAAATAGACACTGTCTTGGAGATAGAACCGCGTGAAGTTCCCACAGAAAGCCCCGAAAATGGCACTTCTGCCGGCATCGACAACGATGATGCCGACAGGTACAATGACGAGAAACCGATAAACCAACAGGACGTGTTCGATGAACTCACCGGACAAAAGAAATTATTTGACATAGAACCGGATGACGACAAGCAATAACACGACTAACCGCATAGTTGCAATTATCACTCTTTCACTGCTTGTGGCAGCAATGCCCTTGTTGCATGTCAATGCCGCAAACAACAAGCATGATACCGACTCATTGCCGGTCAAAATAGAACGTCCGGTAAATTCGGCTTTCACATTCGATATTGGAGGGGCGCAAATACTCGACACCTACCTCACGCCTATCAAATACACCGGCATGAACATGCGGATAGGATATGAACGAATGCAAGCCATGAAATTCAGTCCGTTGCATTGGATTTCACAAATAGACGCAGGCATCGACTACCAAAAAGTGAAAAATATTCCTCGCACACGCACCATGCACTCGCTAATGCTCGAATTCCAATGGGGAATGATGCATCGCTGGCACATCGATTGCCTGCAAGGATTGCAAATTATGGCCGGCGGAAGCACACGTTTCCGTGGCGGAGCCTTATACAATGCCGCCAACTCCAACAATCCCGTTTCGGCAAAATTGCATTGGAGCATCAACATGCAGGGAATGGCCGTTTACAATACCCATATTCGCAACCTGCCCATAACCTTGCGTTATGAAGCAACCTTGCCATTCATCGGCGCATTCTTCTCCCCCGAATACGGGCAGTCATTCTATGAAATATACCTTGGCGACCGACGCAACATCGTCCATTGCGGTTGGTGGGGCAACCGGTTCGACATGCGCAATTTGTTTACCGTCGACTTGCACTTCGGACGCACCTCGCTGCGGCTTGGCTACCGTGGAGAAATCGAAACCAGTTTTGTAAACAACCTGAACTGCCACTTCTTCACCCATTCCGCAGTGATTGGCATCAGCGGCGAATGGCTCACCTTGCGGCCCGGCGAAAAAACTATTGAAAAAGCCCGAATTATTTCTGCACTTTATTAGAATTACATATATGAAAGGTTTTTTATCCACATTAGCTATCGCAATCTTGTGCATAATGCTTCTACCGGTATTTCAATCGTGCCACAAGTATGAAGAATTTGCCAACGACCCCGAAGGCAATTTCGATGCACTGTGGACTATAATAGACCAACATTATTGTTTCTTTGAATACAAAGACATTGACTGGAACGAAGTCGGCCAACGTTACCGTGCTCAATTGCTCCCCGAAATGACCAATGAAGAACTTTTCGACGTGTGTGCACAAATGTTAAAGGAATTAAAAGACGGGCACACAAATCTAATCTCTTCTTGGGACATATCAAGGTACTGGATATGGGAACAATATCCCGAAAATTATGACGAACGTCTTATCGACCAATACTACTTGAACTTCAACTTCCGCCAAGCCTCGGGAATCAAATACGGCATCTTGAGCAACAACATTGGCTACATGCACTATGGCGACTTCGGTTCAAGCATCGGGGAAGGGAATCTGGATAATATCCTTGCTTACCTTGCATCGTGCGACGGCCTTGTCATCGATGTGCGCAATAACGGTGGCGGATACCTGACAAACGTGGAAAAACTGGTGGCACGGTTCACTACCGAACGCATCCTTGCAGGGTACATATCACACAAAACAGGTCCCGGACATGACGAATTCTCCGAACCGTATGCTTATTTCTTCGACCCTGCCGAGGATACCAGAATCAAGTTCCTTAAACCAATAGTAATTTTAACTAATCGTGCTTCCTACAGCGCAACGAACAACTTCGTTTCAATAATGAAATCAATATCCCGCGTCCGTGTTGTGGGCGACTCAACCGGCGGAGGCAGCGGAATGCCTTTCACCTCCGAGTTACCCAACGGATGGAATGTGCGTTTCTCGGCATGCTCCATTCTCGATCCCCAAGGCAACGAAACAGAATTTGGCACAGCCCCCTCCGAAGGGTGCAAGGTAGATATGACCATCGACGACATTGCTTCGGGACGCGACTCAATTCTTGAAAAGGCTTTTGAAGTTATCAACGATATGATTGCTGCCGGATTATAACATATTTTTAACCTCAAATATCCGCTTCACTCCATTGGTAATATTGCAGATATGTAATAAATTGGTTAAATTTGCATTACTCGCTAACACATTATCATTCGGTAAAAAAGATATGCAGAAGTTTTATAGGCTATTAACTCTGTTGCTATGCACCTTGACCGCACTCAACTCATTGGGTATGGCCAAGAAAGAATTATATAATCTACTGATTATAAACACATACAGTGAAAATGCAGAATGGAGTAATGGTGTTATCATCCCTATTGTGGAAGAAGTTTCCAAAATCAACAATGTAGATGCTTACATTGCACACATCAATGCATCGTTCATAACCAACGATTCATTGTATAACCTCACCGAAGAAACTTTGTTCAAACGTTACGACAAAGCCATTACCCCCGATTACATAATAATGATAGGCAACATGGCTTTCACTCTGCGCGACCACGTGCGCAAAGAATGGGGCGACATTCCCATTGTGCTTTGTGCCGAAATGGACTTCATGCTTCCACACAGGTTCTATTACACCGGGAACACCGAAACCCCTTCAGCTGACGACTATGTCCCATTGTCTGAATTTACCGACGACTATAATATGACATACGTATTGTTTCCATATTACATCAACGAAACAATCGACCTTATGGTCAGGATGCAGCCCGAAATGAAAACTTTGGTGTTTGCAGCCGACAGCCTGTATTTCAACAAACGTTTTGAACGTTTCATAAAGCAATACCTAAGCGACCAATATCCCGAACTCGAATATCGACGGTTGACTCCACAGCCAAAGGTCGGATCGCAACTTCAGCGATACCTCACAGAAAACGATCCCCGCATAGGACTGCTGTTTTCTTCTTGGATCTACAAGCGCGACAACTTATTGGGCATGCCAATGCTCGTCTCCGGCGAATATCGCCAAATCCGCTCGGCTTCAAAACCAATATACACACTACGCGAATCCTATATGATGGCGGGCGGATTCGTAGGCGGCCATTTTTATTCTCGCTTTGAAATGCAAAAGCGTATGCAAGACATAGTCGCATACCTAATCAAAGGATACCAACCACGCGACATAACCCCATTGACTATTAAAGACTCATACACCCTGATAAACTATGAAAACATGATTAACCGCGGCGTTGATGAGTCGTTATGCCCGCCCGACGCCATATTCATCAACAAGCCATTATCCATGTGGGAGCAATACCGTTGGCGAATCGTACTTGTATTGGTTATATTGGCGGTAATCTTTATGGGAATGGCATGGGACTATAGAGTCAGGCTGAGGAAAGAGCGTATGCTGAAGAGGCACAATGTCATTCTCGACAACATGCCGGTATTCTATGCCCAAGAACTCATACTGCGCGACAGCAACGGGAAAGTGTATGACATGGAATGCATGCACACCAATGAAAAATTCAAAGAAGTATTTACCAATTCTAATGGCGACATTCCTTGTAAAGGCGACAAATTGCCGCCCGACACCGTTTCGGCCGTGCTGCCATACGTCGACAAAATTGCCAACGGATATGCTAAGATAGCATCTTTCTCATACTTCTTGCGTGGAAAAGACCGATACTACGACATAATTATGCGCCGCTCGGCCGAAAAAGATGTCATAGACATTTTCGGCATCGATGCCACCGACTTGCACCGTGCTGAGGATGAATTGCGAGAAACTAATCGAAAACTCGAAATGGCAATGCAAGTGGCACAAATAATCCCCTATCGCATGACAATCGAGTCACGGAAAATAACATTCTATGCCCAAATACCTATTTTCGATAAATTCAAGTCCGAAAATGGAACAACTACCATCGACATAGATACATTCATGGAAATGGTGCATCCCGAAGACCGAAATGGTATCCGGATATGTTACGACAAACTGATTGACAGAAAATGTGAATCGATACATGCCGATTTCCGTATGACAAGTCCCGATGGCAATCTCGAATGGTTTGAAGCAAGGGCCATGCTTAACATACCCGAAGACAAGCCTCCTGTAATTATAGGGTCGCTGCTTGTAATAACACGACGCAAACACAACGAAGAGGAATTGATTGCGGCCAAAAACAAAGCGGAACAATCCGACAAGCTAAAATCCGCATTCCTCGCCAATATGAGCCACGAGATACGCACGCCGCTCAATGCAATAGTGGGATTCTCTTCAATACTGCTCGAAGCCGATAGCGAAGACGAACGTGCCGAATATGCCCAAATCATCGACACCAACAGCAAATTGCTGCTGCAGTTGATTAGCGACATTCTCGACTTCTCAAAGATTGAATCAGGAACACTCGAATTTAATTACTCTGAAGTCAACGTTAACGACACTATGCGCGACATCGAACGCAGCACAGGGCTGCGTGTGCAAGATGGCGTAGAATTTAAATTCATACCCGGTGCCGATGAATGCACTATCGTAACCGACAGGAATCGTTTGTCGCAAGTACTGATAAACCTCATTACCAATGCCATGAAGTTTACTACCGAAGGTAGCATAACCTTTGGATACGAACTTCGTCCCAACGAGATATACTTCTACGTGCAAGACACCGGCTGCGGAATTCCTCAAGACAAATTATCAAACATATTTGACCGATTCATCAAACTCAACAGTTTCGCTCAAGGAACAGGATTAGGGCTGCCCATCAGCATGAACATCGTTAAGATACTCGGCGGACACATGAGTGTGGAATCAACTGTCGGAAAGGGAAGCAAATTCTGGTTCACACTGCCCATTAACAATAATATAAAATGAAAATCACGACATTACGGTTTACAATTCTGATGGCTGTTGTTGCTGTAACACTCTGCACAACCAAGATACATGCCGATGAAAAATATAATCAAATTAATGCCGACTGGCAAACAGCAATATCGGCGGCTATAGACTCATTCCCTCAAAATGGCGGATACTATACCGGACGAAATTCTAACTCGCAATTCCGACGCACGGCTTGGCGTGCCATGAACGAAGCTTTCGGCATGCAACCCACCGATTCGCAACCACGGCTTGACTTGTCGCACGCACAACCATCCTTCGGCACAATGGCCACATACCTTGCTTTGCTCAAAGCATTGCAAATTTGGGATGCCAACTCACCCGAATATTCCATACCAAATTTGTCGTGGTTCAGCATGAAACCATTCTGCGGTGTTACCGACATAATAAACAGCCAAGGCTATAACCAAGCCGACGGTGAAGGCATCTGGGGAATGGCCAATGCCAATGGCCCCGGAATTGCCATCTTGGTTAAGGAACTTGATGCAGGGTTCAGTTTCACCGGATACCGCGGAGCAAAAACCGAAAAATACAAAGAAAACAAAAACGAGCAGTACCTATCCGACGATGATTGGAACAATGCCCATTTTTGGAATTATGCCCGCAAAGGTGACTTCATGAAAATATTCTGGAACAGAAATGAAAGCGATGGCAGCGACAGCGGGGCCATAATAGGCGACAACGGGAAACCCGCCGACGAACAAGAAATTGGACAATGCGCAATATTTCTCGGGTACGATGACAACGGCAATGTGGTATATTGGAGTTCTAACAATTCTGAAGATGCTCCCACTAAAGCAGGCTATGGGATAGCCACTTGTCCGCGCACAAGCATCCAACGCATAGTTTTCACACGTATAACAAAACCTGAAAAATTCGTCGATGCAAAAAAATGGAGAGCCAACAAAAAACACAAATGGCTTAACGAACTTGCAGGTAAACGCCACGGCACCACCAAAGAGCTCAAAAAATATTGCGACATCAGCGACTAATTCAATATCAATGATTTTACAGCGATAGAACGCGCCCCACTTACAAAGCACTTTTTGGAGTGGCAATAAAACAAGTTCATTCCCCCCATAACCTAATTGCAAGGCTGATAAGAAATGCACATACCCCCATTTACCCTAAAATTAAGACTATGGAACATATAATATACTCGTCTCCAAAGGGAAGTCAAATTGGAACAGATATCTGGATATACCAAAATAATAATGGTGGATTATCAATTGATGGCCTCTATTGGGATAAAAGTCCGAATTTGGAGCACACTGATGGAGATTTGGAGTTGTTTCTCTCTGTTGATGAAAAGGATTTGGCATATTTAAGAACAAAGGTCGGTGTAAAATCTAATATGGAGTTAATCCAATTTATAATTAACCGGTTTTCACAATATAAGCATAGTGCACATACAAAAATTAGAGAATGGTTAGAAAAAGAAGGCATTAAATATTCGTTCTTCACATATTAGTGCCCTAAAATTGTCCATCTCCCACTTTCCCAATTAGTCCAATTTGACTAATTTAGGGTCAGTCCGAAAACACAGTTGTACAGTTTTTCAGGGACAAACATGACGAATATGGTCTATTTTGCCGTCTTCTA
>CALUMZ010000023.1 GCA_944321865.1 uncultured Muribaculaceae bacterium | reverse complement strand
CGGTGGTCGCTACACCGTCGGTTATGCACATTGGACGGCTTTGCCGCCCCTCGCACACATTTTGATACACCCTCTACGGTTTGTGGGGCGGGGATATGGCTGCGTTTCGGAGGGTGTATCAAAATTATCATTTCAATGTGGCAGTAGAGACGCAAAATTTTGCGTCTCTACAGTCTGGTTGAATAAATCATTGATATTGAATGTTTTATACATTGTTGCAGACATCGAGACGCGGCACGCCACGTCTCTACTCATGGCAAAATCGCATTTTGATACACCCTCGCTCGACTTTCGCTATATTTTGATAATATAGCTTGGTCTCGGCATAATCAAATTTGAAAACTGCGTTTTCATTTGCTTCTGCGCTCGACTTTCGCTATATTTGTTGTCATAACAAACCAAACCAAAAAACTACGATTAATGAATAACAAAATTGCAGCAGGGCTGCTGTGCCTTGGGCTTGGAACGGCTGTAACCGTCAGTGCTCAACGGCAGAAGCCTAATGTGGTGTTTATCCTTGCCGATGACTTGGGCTATGGCGACATTAGTTGCTACGGACAAGAAAAGTTTTCAACTCCCAATATCGACCGGTTGGCGCAAGCCGGATTGCGCTTCACACAGTGCTATTCGGGAACAACGGTGAGCGCGCCGTCGCGCTCTTGCTTGTTGTCGGGGATGCATAGTGGTCACACCTATATCAGGGGGAACATAGAGATGGAGCCTGAGGGACAGTTCCCCTTGCCTGCCGATGCGCGAACTTTTTTCCATATATTCAAGGACGCGGGATACAAGACAGCTGCGTTTGGCAAGTGGGGATTAGGTTTTGTTGGTACGTCGGGCGACCCGAAAGCGCAGGGGTGTGATACGTTCTACGGTTACAATTGCCAGTTGCTTGCTCACAGTTATTATCCCGACCATCTGTGGGATAACGACAAGCGCGTGGAACTGGACGACAATGTACTTGGCGTGGAGTATGGCAAAGGCACGTATGCCCCCGATTTGATACACAAGAAAGCGCTGGAGTTCCTTGATGAAATGTCGGTCGACGAGCCATTTTTCTTATGGTATCCGACGATATTGCCCCATGCCGAACTTATTGTCCCCGAAGATAGCATAATCAAGAAATTTCGCGGGAAGTTTCCCGAGGTTGCTTTTAAGGGAACGGAACCGGGTAATCCTTTATTCCGCAAAGGCGGATATTGCACACAATTGTATCCACATGCCACTTTTGCCGCAATGGTTACGCGACTTGACGTGTATGTGGGGCAGATTGTGGAGAAGTTGAAGGAGAAAGGCCTTTACGAGAATACCATAATCATATTTGCGAGTGACAACGGTCCTCACTTGGAGGGTGGTGCCGACCCCGATTTCTTCAACAGCAACGGCATATACCGTGGTTACAAGCGCGACTTGTATGAGGGCGGAATACGTGTGCCGATGATAATTGTTTGGCCCGATAACGTAAAGCCCGGTACGGAAACCGATTTTATGTGTGCATTTTGGGATATGTTGCCCACTTTCAGGCAAATTGTCGACCCCAAGGCCAAAATAGATGCCAATGATGACGGAGTGAGCCTGTTGCCGTTGCTTACCGGACGGAAAGGCCAAAAGGAGCATGATTATTTGTACTTCGAGTTCCAAGAACTTGACGGAAGACAGGCCGTGCGCAAGGGGCAATGGAAATTATTGCACATGGGTGTTCGCAGCAAGAATCCTCGTTATGAATTATATAATTTGGCAGCCGACCCGTCGGAGCGGTATAACGTAATTAAAGAGTATCCCGACATTGCTGAAGAATTGAAAGCAATAATGTCGACATCCCGTATAGATAATCCCGATTTCCCATTGTTTTAAATGATAGTTTGATGATGCTTAAACGACCGATAATTTCATTTGTTGCCATTGTTGCCTTGTCGATGGCTGTGTATGCCGGGAACGGCATGGATGTAGAAAAGTTACCTTATTGGCAGGATGTTCAAGTAACTTCTGTAAACAAGGAGCCTGCGCGGACCGCTTTTATGACTTATACCGACCGCGATGCGGCATTGTCGATGGATTATGCCAATAGCAAATATTACAAGTTGCTTAACGGCGTGTGGAAATTTTATTATGTTGACGGGTATAAACAGTTGCCCGCCGATGTGACTGATGCCGATGTTGATGTGTCGGGTTGGCACGACATCACGGTGCCGGGCAACTGGGAGGTGCAGGGATTCGGAGTGCCGGTTTACGTGAATCTTAACTATGACTTCCGGACGTATGACCCGCAGCCGCCGTTGTTGCCCGAGATGACTCCTGTCGGCGTGTATCGCCGTAATTTTGAAATTCCGGCAGAGTGGTTGGAACGGGATATATTCCTACATATAGCCGGTGCCAAGTCGGGCGTGTATGTTTACGTCAATGGCAAGGAGGTGGGATATAACGAGGATTCCAAGAATCCTGCCGAGTACCTTATCAACAATTATGTAAACGAGGGCGATAATGTACTCACGTTAAAGATATTCCGGTGGTGTACAGGTTCTTACCTTGAGTGTCAGGATATGTGGCGCCTTGGCGGTATAGAACGTGACGTATTTGTATATTCTCAACCACGTGTGGCCATGCGCGATTTCCGTGTCAAGTCAACTCTCGATGACAGTTACAATAATGGAATCTTTGTTCTCGAAGCCGATGTGCATAATCACAAAAGTTCTGCCGGGAATATATCGGTGGCATACGAGATTGTAGACGCGGCAGGCGGCACTGTGGCAAGTGGGGAACAGACTGTGAATGTCGCTGCGGGGAAAGAGGCGACCGTGAGATTTGACCGTGAAATTGCAGATGTAGCCAAGTGGACTTCCGAGACGCCTAACCTTTACACATTGCTTATGACTGTCAAGGATGGCGACAGGGTGTCGGAAGTTATTCCTTATCATTTGGGTTTCAGACGCATAGAAATATGCGAGGTGGATAGCTTGGGGCCTAACGGGAAGCCATACGTGTTGTTCTTGGTAAACGGACAGCCCATAAAACTTAAAGGTGTGAACATTCATGAGCATAATCCCGCCACAGGGCATTATGTGACTGAAGAAATAATGCGCAAAGACTTTGAGTTGATGAAACAGAATAATATCAACACGGTGCGTCTGGCCCATTACCCGCAAGACCGCAGGTTTTATGAGTTATGTGACGAGTATGGACTATATGTGTATGACGAGGCTAATATAGAGAGCCACGGTATGCGTTACGACTTGCGCAAGGGAGGAACGCTTGGCAACAATCCCGAGTGGCTCAAACCGCATATCGAGCGCACTGCCAATATGTATGAGCGAAACAAGAATTACCCGTGCGTCACGATATGGTCGCTTGGCAATGAAGCCGGGAACGGATATAATTTTTATAACACATATTTGTGGCTGAAGGCGGCCGACCGCGAGTGGATGAACCGCCCCGTGTGCTACGAGAGGGCGTTGTGGGAGTGGAATACCGACATGTATGTGCCTCAATATCCCAATGCGGGATGGTTTGAAGAAATCGGGCTGAAGGGTAGTGACAGGCCTGTGGTTCCTTCGGAGTATGCCCATGCCATGGGAAATTCTACCGGCAGTTTGTGGGACCAGTGGAAAGCTATTTATAAATATCCCAATCTTCAAGGCGGTTACATTTGGGAATGGGTCGACCATGGGCTTGACAAATATACCGATGATGGCAGGCATTACTATGCCTATGGCGGCGATTACGGGGAGAATGCTCCGAGCGACGGCAACTTTGTGTGTGACGGGCTTGTGACTCCCGACCGAAAGCCGCACCCGGCCATGGTCGAGGTTAAATATTCCTACCAGAATGTGCGTGTGGAGCCTGTCGACCTTGCCGCAGGGCGTTTCTTGGTGAAGAATGGGTTTTATTTCACAAACTTGAAAAAGTACATGATGATATACGACGTGAAAGCCAACGGTAAGATTGTGCGCAGCGGAAAGGTTTCGCTCGACATCGAGCCGCAGCAGTCGCGTGAATTTAGCGTGCCGGTAGATAATCTGAAGCCCAAAGAGGGTACCGAATACTTTGTGGATTTTTATTTCTTCGCGGTTGATGCCGAGCCGGGTGTGCCTGCAGGTCACGAAATTGCCCGCGAGCAGCTGCGCCTGCCGATAGAGCCGTTGCCCGTGGAGGTGAAAACGAGCGGGAAAGAGCTTGCTGTGGAAACCGTGGGCGACGAATTGATTGCTCGTTCAAGCAAGGTTACGTTCATATTCAACAAGGCAACCGGGATGGTGACTTCTTACAAGGTCGGCAAGACCGAGTATTTCAATGACGGCTTTGGCATTCAACCTAATTTCTGGCGTGCGCCCAATGATAATGATTATGGCAACGGAGCACCTAAGCGCCTGCAAGTGTGGAAGCAATCGAGCAAGAACTTTAATGTTGTCGAGGCTACCATTGCCAAAGATGGCAAGACGGCTGTGATAAATGCCGATTATCTGTTGCCTGCCGGTAACTTGTATCGCATAACTTATCGCATTCACCCGTCGGGCGCGGTGAAAGTCGACATGGTGTTTACTTCCACCGATATGGACGAAACGTTTGTCGGTGTGTCGGAAGCCACGCGTCTGGCAACATTCTCGCCACGAAGCAATGATGCGCGTAAAAATTCGTCGAAGCTCGAAGTGCCGCGCATCGGCGTGCGTTTCCGCTTGCCGTCCGACATGAACCGTGTTGAATACTTCGGACGCGGGCCACAAGAGAATTATTCCGACCGCAAGGCAGGGACATTCATAGACGTATATGAGAACACTGCCGAAGGGCTTTATTATCCATACGTCAGGCCGCAAGAAAACGGGCATCACACCGACACACGTTGGCTCACGCTCTCAAGCAAGGGTGGAAAGAAGGAACTGACTGTGCTTGCCGATTCGCTTGTTGGCTTTAACGCTTTGCGCAATTCGGTTGAAGACTTTGACTCGGAAGAAGCACGTGAGCACCCGTATCAGTGGCCTAACATGTCGCCCGAGGAGATCGCCAACCATGATGAGGCAGAGGCAAAGGATGTGCTCAGACGCATGCACCATGCCATCGACATTGTGCCACGCGATTTTGTGGAGGTGTGTATCGACATGAAACAACAGGGCGTGGCCGGATATGACAGTTGGGGGGCACGTCCCGAGCCTTACAGCACAATTCCCGCCAATCGTGAATATCGCTGGGGATTCACGCTTATTCCCGAATGAATGTTTTGAGTTGTGTGCCGGCAGCCTTGTGGCATTGCCGGCACGTTTATGCACACACATTGCTTTATTTATTGAAGATTGAATATGAATGATTGGAAAGATATAATTCCCAACTTTGTCTGTCAAGGCACGGTGGGGAGTGTCTCACCGCTTGGAGTCGGGTTGATTAACGATTCTTACAAGGTGACAACGGTAGAGCCCGGGACACCCGATTATGTGTTGCAGCGCATCAACAATGCCGTTTTTACCGACGTTGACATGCTGCAAGCCAACATCGAGGCTGTGACGCGCCACATTCGCGGGAAACTTGAGGCTCGCCACGAAGCCGACATCGACCGTAAGGTGTTGCGCTTTATACATTCCGTTACAGGAAAGACTTATTGGAAAGATTGCGCCGGGAATTATTGGCGCATGATGGTGTTTATTCCCAATGCCAAGACATATTCGGCCGTGAATGCCGAAACTGCATATTGCACCGGGCGTGCATTTGGCGATTTTGAGGCTATGCTTGCCGATATTCCCGATGAGCTTGGTGAGACAATTCCCGGTTTCCATAACATGGAGTTCCGCTTGAAACAGTTGCGTGATGCCGTAGCCGCCGATGCCGCCGGGCGTGTGGCCGAAGTGCGCGACTGCTTGGATGAGATAGAGCGTCGTGCCGATGCGATGTGCCTCGCCGAGCGGCTGCACCGCAAGGGAGAGTTGCCCAAGCGGGTGTGTCATTGCGACACGAAAGTAGATAACATGATGTTTGACGAGCAGGGCAGGGTGCTGTGCGTGATCGACCTTGACACGGTGATGCCGTCGTTTGTGTTCTCGGATTATGGCGATTTCTTGCGGACTGCGGGAAATACCGGGCGCGAAGACGACCCTGACCTCGACAAGGTGAATTTCAACATGGAGATATTCCGGGCGTTCACGCGCGGCTACATTGAGGCAGCACGTTCGTTCTTGCTGCCGGTGGAGGTTGAAAACCTGCCATACGCCGCCGCTCTGTTCCCTTACATGCAGTGTGTGCGCTTCCTCGCCGACTATATCAATGGTGACAAGTACTATAAAATACAGTATCCCTGTCACAACCTTGTGCGCACTCGCGCCCAACTGAAGTTGCTGCAAAGCGTGGAACAAAACCGTTGGGATATGCAACAGTTTATATACGAATGCCTGAGATGAAAGAGTTGGAAGTAAAGCGTATAGCTGTAGATTGCGTTGTTGCCTGTAATGTGCCGGGGGTGCTTGACGCGGCGCGGGTGGAGTGGCAGCCGATAGGGGTTGTCAACTGGCGTGAGTTCCCCTATTGCCCGAGGGTATGGTTCCGCATTGCATATACCGGCAGTGCCATATTGCTGCATTACAAGGTGACGGAAGAAAGCGTGGCGGCTGTTGCCGACAGGGATAACGGTAATGTGTGGGAGGACTCGTGCGTGGAATTTTTCTCGATGCCGGCCGACGACGGCATTTATTATAATATTGAATGCAACTGCGTGGGAACGATTCTGATAGGAGCCGGGCGCGACCGCACTTGCCGCGAACTTGCACCTCGGCGTGTGCTCGACGGTGTCAGGCGGTGGGCAAGCCTCGGACGCAGTCCGTTCCCGCTGTGTGACGAGGAGACCGAGTGGGAAGTGGCGTTGGTGATACCCTTTGACGCATATTTCAAGCATTCGGTGTCGTCGCTTGATGGGAAAACCATGCCTGCCAACTTCTTCAAGTGTGGCGACTGCCTGCGCCGGCCGCATTTCCTGTCGTGGAATCCCGTCGCAGCACCGTCTCCCGATTTCCACCGTCCCGAGTGCTTCGGCTTGCTGCACTTTGAGTGAACCAAACGCGGTAGGCATTTCGTTTGTGGTGAATGTATTGAAATACAGTTGTTTATGCGAAAGATGGTAGCAGGTATATCAAAATCCCTTTCTACGTCTGGGTTGCCTAAATTAAATGGCTAATATTTAGTGCTTTGTGTGACGTGATAACATGGAGATGCGGCATTACTGCATCTTTACAGTGAAGGGTGTATAAAAATACGATTTTGTCCCCGAGGGTGTATCAAAATTATCATTTCAATGTGGCAGTAGAGACGCAAAATTTTGCGTCTCTACAATCTGGTTGAATAAACTGTTGATATTGAATGTTTTATATGTTGTTGCGAACATCGAGACGCGGCACGCCACGTCTCTACTCATGGCAAAATCGCATTTTGATACACCCTCAACATAATCTTTACAGTGGGTAAAATCATAGTTTTGCCGCTCATTATGCGTGTCGGTGGAATTACAGAGTGGTTTATCCCCAAGCGGCATAAAAAGCACTCTCAAAACAAATTTTTGTTTTGGGTTTATCGTTGCCAAGATTTTGCGCCGATGGCTTTGAGGCTGTCGGTGACGGCCGCGGCGCGGCGTGCAGCAGCGGCTTCGGCCTCGGGGGTGGCAAATGCGTGGCGGTAGCCGTCAACCTTATTCCAATGGCCGCGCGTGAAGTCGGGCACTGCCACCGGGGCGTAACCGTTGTCCATGGATATTTCGCCCAGTTCGGCAAGACAGCACCATTCGGCAAGGTCATATACGTCCATGTCGAGCGGCAAGCCGTTTTGCAGGCAATACACGAGCCTCGCGTCCATGATGAAGTCCATGCCGCCGTGTCCGCCCACTTCGCGAGCCATTTCGCCATATTTTTTCAATATCGGGTGTTGGTATTTTTCCACGAGGGAAGCCATCTCTTCGGCAGACAGGAAATCGTGTTCCGCCAGATTCTCCAAGTCGGGAATGGCACCTGTTGCTGCCAATTGACTGCGTTCCACGGCATATCCCTCCACCGGATATTTGTTGGCAAAGCCGTGAGTGCCGGTGAGTTGGTAAAGGCGGCTGTAAGGCTGGTAGGTCATCACGTTGTGCTGTATCTCTATCACCTTGCCCAGTTCGGTGCGAATGAGCGTGGTAGTGTGGTCGCCGTTGCGGAAATCGGGGCATGTCGAGTCGGTGCGCTCTTCCACCAACTGCCTGCCGATTACCGATTTAGTGTCCATTGCCACTAACGTCTTCATGCGGTCGCCGCGATGAATGTTGAGTGCTTGTGCAACCGGGCCAAGACCGTGGGTGGCGTATATGTCGCCGCGGTGGCGCATGTTGTAGTCGAGCCGCCAACCGAGCTTGTCGCCGTCGCCGTTTTTCCAATAGTAGTCCCAAAATTCCGACAAGTTGTGCAAGTATGCCCCTTGTGCGCGAATGATTTCGCCAAACACGCCATTTTGTGCCATGTTCAGAGTGTTCATTTCAAACCAGTCGTAGCAGCAGTTCTCGAGTATCATGCAGTGCTTGCGCGTCTTTTCACACATGTCGATTAGAGCCCAGCACTCCTTCAGATTCATTGCCGACGGCACTTCGATGGCCACATGCTTGCCGTTTTCGAGGGCGCACTTGGCCACGGGGAAATGGTGCAGCCAGTCGGTGGCCACATACACAAGGTCGATGTCGTTGCGGCGGCACAGTTCTTCATATCCCTTTTCCCCCGAGTATATTTCGGCCGGCGGCAGCGAAGCCTCTTTCAGGAACTTTTGGCACGCTTCGGCACGCTCCTTTTCGTAATCGCACAGTGCCACAACTTGTGTGCCGGGAATGTGAGTAAAGCGCTCCACGGCACCCGGTCCGCGCATACCCAGCCCCACGAATCCCACGCGCACCACGTCCATTGCCGGTGCGGTGAGGCCTATTGCGCTTTGCACGCCCTCGGGACGCTCGGGTGAGTGAATTACGATGGTTCCGTTTTCCCAGTGCCATTGCGTTCCACGTTCGGTGACGTGTGCTTCGGGAGCAGTGTTGCAAGCAGTCATGGCAATGCCGAGCCACAAGGCTATGATGCCGATTACAGTGCCGTAGATTTTCATAACAGTATTGGTTGTGATTTTAGTTTTACAAATTTACCAAATAGAGTTTGCAAATGCGTTATGTGGCCGGCAAAATTTTTGATACACCGCCTGCATTTTATGTAAGAATATGCGCTGAATGTGTCGGAAGAAACAAGCAACCCGGCTCCGGAGGGGAGTCGGGTTGCGGTGTGTAATGCCTTGATTAAGAGCCGTGGTTACAGGCCGAGGTCCTTGAGGGTGCGCGGTGCCGGGGTCTTGGGGAGCGGCTTGCGCGACTTGAGTTGCTCGAGGGCCACTTCGATGGCCTTGTTGAGCTGCTCGTCGATGCCTGCATATTCCTTGATGGGGTCGTTGTCGATGTATATGTCGGGGTCTACGCCGTGGTTCTCGACTATCCATTTGCCAGTGCGAGCATCATAGTTGGTGAAGAATGGTACGCGCACGTCGGTACCGTCGATATATGGCAGTGAGCTGGTTATGCCCACGATGCCGCCCCATGTGCGAGTGCCGATTACGGTGCCGAGGCCGACAGCCTTGAAGCTCCACGGGAACAGGTCGCCGTCGCTGGCCGAGTATTTGTTGATAAGCAACACTTTGGGACCGTAGTGGGTGCCTTCGGGGGTGGTGCCGTTCATTGTCGAGCCGCGGTACATGGTCATGCGATAGGGGGTGCGCAACAGGCGTTCGATAACCATCGGTGAGATGTTGCCTCCGCCGTTGGCACGGTCGTCGATGATGAGTGCTTCCTTGTCGAGTTGCGGATAGTAGTAGCGCACAAACTCGTTAAGCCCTTCGGGACCCATGTCGGGAATGTAGATGTAGCCCACACGCCCGTCGGTGGCTTCTTCCACTTTCTTGATGTTGCCCTGTACCCAAGCGTAGTGGTAGAGCGGATATTCGTCTTCAATGGGCTTTATGGTGATGCGGCGTGCTCCGTCGAGTCTTGCCGATGTGTTGACAGACAGCTCGGTCATTACGCCGGCTTTGCCAACGAGCATGTTGTAGATGTTGCCGGTGGTGTTGGTCGGTACACCGTCGATGGCAACTATGTAGTCGCCTTCCTTGACATTAAGTCCCTGTTGGGCAAGCGGAGAGGTGAGCGATGCACTGTAGGGGGCGCCTTCCAGAATCTTGTCGATGCGGTAGAACCCGCTTTTGTCGTCGCGGCTAAGCTTTGCGCCGAGCAGCCCGGTCTTGACTGTGGCGACGCCCTTGTTGTCGTCACCGCCGGGACCCACGTAGGCATGTCCGGTGGCAAGTTCGCCAATGAGCCCGCCAATCACGTAGCTGAGGTCTTGACGGCACTTGACGTAGGGGAGCAATGCGGCATACTTGTCTTTCATTGCCTTCCAGTCTACTTCGTGCATGTTTTCGAGGTAGAATCCGTCGCGGTATGCGCGCCACACTTCGTCGTAGATTTGCGCCCATTCTTTGTCATATTCCACGAGAGCCGTCATGTCGTCGAGGTTGACCGGCTTGCTGCCCGAGAAGTCGCCGGCAGGGAAGTCGCACAAGCCGATGGAACGGTCGGCATATTTGTAAACCAAGGCTTTCTTGCCATCGGCCGAAACCTCGAACACGCCGCCGTCGAGCAATGTGGATTCTTCTTGCGATGACAAGTCGAATTTCTTGATTGTCGAGCCGTCATTATACCACACGGCAGTGCCGTTGCAATAGAAGTTACCGTAGTTGCCGGTCCCGACAGGGAGCTTGATGGTGCGGTCGGCAAGGCCGTCGATGTCGATTTTGACGGTGTTCTCTTCTTCTTTGCCGTTCCCATTGTCGTCGGTGTCATTGTCGTCATTATCACCTTCGACAGCCACACAGTCGTCGGTGGGCAGCAATGGCGACGGCGTGTCTTTCGACAGCATTACCATGTAGATGCCGTCCATTGCAGTGTATGCAAAGTTCCATTCCACATAGCTGTATATGGGGTTCAGGTCGCGAGCTCCGGCATAGATGAGGTATTTGCCGTCGGTACTGAATGCCGGTACGGTCGAGGTGTACCAGTCTTCGGTGACAGGGTATTCCTTTCCGGCAGCAAGGTCATAGACATAGACAACTTGCATCTGGTTGGGTGCGGTACGGGTGTAGGTGAGCCAACGACTGTCGGGTGAGAACTGCACGTCGTAGAACTCGCCGATGGAGTCTTGCAGCAACACTTGCTTGCTTTTGGCAGCAACATCAATCAAGACGAGGCGGTTTTTGCGGTCGCCATATATGATGCTTTTGCTGTCGGGGCTCCAACGGTGCCAGCGAATGTAGGTGTCGTTGCCGGTGGTGAGTTGCTCGGGGTCGCCGCCTGTTGCAGGTTGCATCCACACCTCGGTTTCACCTGTTATGTCGGAGATGTATGAAATGAATCGTCCGTCGGGGCTCCAGTTGCCGTCACGGTCGTTGGCACCCGACGTGCGAGTGATGTTGTATGTAACACCCTTGTTGGCAGGAAGATTGAATATCTCCCCACGTGCCGACACGACGATGCGGTTGCCGTTGGGGGCGGTGTCGAATGCACTCAGGTTTTCTTTGACCTTGCGCAGCTCGGGACGGGCCTTGTTGGCTTCGGCATTGAGCGTGATGTTGATTTTGCTGTATTGCCGGGTCTTGGGGTCGAGCTTGTATATGTAGCCACCGTTTTCAAACACGATGGTCTTGCCGTCGGTGCTGGGGAACTTCACGTCATAGTCGGTGAAGTTGGTTACCTTTTCGGTGGTTTTGGTGACGGTGTTGTATACGAAAATGTTCATGCGGCGGTCGCGGTCGCTGGCAAAAAATATTTCATCGCCCACCCACATGGGGAAAATGTCTTGGGCAACGTTGTTGGTAATATTTTCCACTTTGCCTGCCTTGGGGTCGTAAATCCACACATCGTCGGCCATTCCGCCCTTGTAATACTTCCAAGTGCGGAACTCGCGGAACACGCGGTTGTAGGCCAGCCGGCTGCCGTCGGGCGAGTAGCAGCAGAAGCCACCCTCGGGCAACGGAATCTGCCCGGGCATGCCGCCTTCGGGCGACACGGTCATCAGCACGCCATCGAATCCCGAACTGATGCGGTTGCGGTATACGATGCTGCTGCCGTCGGGAGTCCAAGCCATAACCACATTGTTGGGACCCATGCGGTCGGCAAGGTCGTCGCGGGCATTGGTGGGTGAGTAGGTGAGCCTGACAGGTGAGCCACCTTCGGCCGGCATCAAGTAAACTTCGGTGCTGCCATCATATTGCCCGGTAAATGCAATTTGCTTCCCGTCGGGAGAGAAGCGTGCAAACATTTCGTAACCATTGCTCGATGTGAGCCGTTGGGCTTCACCGCCTGCAAGAGGGGCTTTGTAAAGGTCGCCGGCATAGGAAAACACTACGTCGGTGCTGTTTGTGGCCGGGAATCGCAGCAATCTGCCTTCTTCGGCGCTTGCTGTGACTGCGCAGCCTGCAATCATGAGGGTTAATAAGAAAGATGATTTCATATAACAATTGTGTGTAAAATATGTTTCATTTTGATTGCAAAAATAGCAATTATTTGTCGAAGGTGTGCTTGATAGGGGAGAAATAATGGAAAAATGCTTTGAGTGTGGGTGTAAATTGTGTAATTGTGTTAATTTAACTGCAATTGCTGCCGTCTGGTTGGAAAATATGTTAAACAACATGTTTTTTATTTGCGAAAAATTTTGTAGTGCCGAAATTGGTTGTACCTTTGTATCAGTTTTCATGGTAAAAGATTTTAAGGTTAATGAAAACAAATTGTCGTGAGGCAAGTGTTTTTAGTTTTTAGGTTTATGTTAAGGTATTAGAAAGTTAATTGAAGCATCTCAGGTAGTGATACCGGAGTTGTTTTTTTATGTACCTATGTGAAGTCGTGTCGCCCTCCGGTGTTTTGAGGCAGAATACAATAAGATATATACGTGCATTGTGGTAGTGGGGAGGGTATCAAAATGCGATTTTGCCCCCCGTAGGGGTAGTATCAAAATTATCATTCCAATGTGGCAGTAGAGGGTGTATCAAAATGAAAACGGAGGGCGGCGAAGCCGTCCAATGTGCATAACCGACGGTGCAGCGACCATCGGGAGCAAACCGTCGGAGGAATGAGCAGCCACACAAATCGGCCTCGCGAGAGGTCGAATAATTCACTGTCGTACAACCTATTCGACCTCTCACGAGGCCGTCGGGTAGGTAGACATGCAACGTCCGCAGGTTCGGCTACGCCTCACGCAGCGGTTATGCACATTGGACGGCTCTGCCGCCCGCACACAATTTTGATATACCCTCTTACAATCTTGTTGGATAAGTTGTTGATGCTAAATGTATTATACGTAACTGCTGGCTACGAGACGCGGCAACGCCACGTCTCTACTGAATCAATGCAGGAATTTTGTTGCACATTTTAGGTCGAGGGGTGTTGATTGGGTTGATGTTTGTGGTTTGTTTTTTGCCCGTGGTGGCCGGGGCTTGGAAAAAGAAATTGCCGGCTTTTCACAAGGCCGGCAACTCCATTCAAAAACTTAATGTATTTATATTGAATAACCAGTGTGTATCGTTGTGTGGTTGTTGTTATCGGATTTCTTCGTCGTCATAGTCGGACAAGTCTCCGAGTTCATCGTCGTTGAACCCGTCTTCGCCATAGAAATCCTCGTCAATGTCGTCGATGCCGATAGCTCCTATAGCTGCGGCTTTGGCTGCTGCGGCCTTGTCGTTGGCTTCGTCGATATCTATAAACTGAGCCGGGGCTTTGCCTTCCTTACGTTGGCATAATGGATCCTTGAGACTTTTGCCGGGTACGCATTCTTTCATTTCCATGAAGAAAGCGCGGTCGGTCATGTAGTCGAATACGAAAATCAGTTTTTGCCCCTCGTCTTCAATTAATTCGCTCAGGCGGGTATCTTCCATGAGCCATATATCTTGGTCGGAATCGGTGTCCATTTCCACTAAAGTTATTTCCTTTTCCTTGCTCCAGTCGTCATCGCAAATGAAGAACGAATCCATCTGGTCCTTGGTGTAGCCCACGGAATCAAGGATAGCATTGCGCAAGCGCAAAAAAGTGTCGTCGGCATCGATTGCAATTTCACGTTTGAAGTTGTCTACTTCGTCTGATACTATACGAAATTTATAAATCATCTTTTGTATTTATATATTATATATAATCAGTATTTTTTTGTTGCCGTTTGGCGCTGCGAAATTAGTAATATTTTTTTACTCGCACCATGTCGGAGCAATTTTTTTTGTATTCGATTTTTTTGTAAGGAGCCTGTTATTTTTTGAAAGTGAAGTTGCGTGAGGCAAGCCGATAGTCGTCAAGGAACAATTCCACGGTATATGTCCCGGCATTTAGAGTGGTGTTCACGTTCCAATATATGGCCATGTCGGGAATTTCCTGCCCTTCATATTCAAAAGTCTTGCGCTCGGTGTATGGTACATTCCCGCCTTCAAATGGGAAAGTGCCGTTTTCGCCAAGCAAGAAGCCCTCGGGACTTGTAATACGCATGTATATGGTTTTTTCTCCCACCGGCGTAGAGTTGTTTTGCGGTATGGTGAAAGAGACTTTGAGCTGCTTGGCTTTGGTGATTTTTTTCTCGGTCTTACCGTTGCTTTTCAAGGCGGTAAGTTCCACTCCGCTCACATTGAGCTTCTCGGCAAGTGTCATTCGTTTCGACAAGTCTTCGTTTTCTTTTGTCGCTTGTGTCACTTGTGATGTGAGTTGCCTGTTTTGTGTGCGAATTTTTTCGTTTTCGGCTCTAAGCCCAGCATTTTCACGGCCTAACGAATCGATTACTTGCACGTAATGGCGCATGATGCCGCGCAGAGTTTCGATTTCTCCTTGCAGTTCTTTGATGCGTTTGTTGCTGGTGATGCGTTGTGTGCGCAGCTCGGTGAGCAGCTTTTCGACTTTGTCCTTGGCTTCTCCGTATTTTATGAGCAAGGAGTCGTTGTTGAGAAATTGCGTCTGGCTTTCATAGTTTTTGAATTCGGCACTGAGGTTTTCATATTCCTGTTTCAGTTGCAATTGTTCGTTTTGCAACATTAGTTGCTCGTTTGCGGCTTTTGCGTCGTCGATTTGTTTTTTTGCATAGAATACGAAAAAGGAGACAATTGCCAAGGCAACCAATGCGCCCACTATGATTAATGCTTTCTTTTGGGAAGGAGCCATATTAAACTTCGTTTTTTTGATTTATCAAGGTGCAAAGTTAATCATTCTGCATAATAATCAAGCATCAAAACTTTGCAAAAAGAGAGGTATATGAAATAATTGTTCCCGAATAGTGGCGAAGCCTGCCGAATTGCCGGCGATGCTTGCAGCGGTTATATGTAGTGCAGGTCTTCCCCTTCGAGGGTCCCCGGCTTTATGGGCTTATCCTTGTCGCCTTTTTTCTGTATTTTCTGTTTGGGTTTCTTGATTTCTTGTTTTTTGCCCACTTTGAAGCTGTTGAGAATATTGTTGACTATTTTTTCGTTTTCGAGGATGTAATTTATTTCGATTTGCATGGCGAGGTCAGCCTTTTTTGCCGTGACGTTTGTCAGGCAAGCGCGCGAACCGTCGGGAAGCGTGCCGGTGAGAGAGTAGCCTTTGCAGCCGTCAATCTTGGCTTTCTTCATGTCGGTGTCATACATGTTATAGCCAGCGGCGGTCTTGTTAAGGGCATATTTTATGTAGTTGTCGTCGGCTTGCGACTTGTCGTACAATTTTATTAGCACTGTAAGGTCATACCACTGTATTTCAAAAATGGAACGCGAATTATAGGTTACCACTCCACCTTCGGGAACATCGAAAGTGAGGTCGTGTCCCGACCAAGTGAACCGTTCGCCTTTACAGTAAAACACTGTCAACAGCGTTATAAAAACGTAAGTCAATAATCTTTTCATATCGTTGTCCTGATGTTTTGTGCAAACTTACGCAAAAAAATCGGTAAAAGAACATCTGTACAGACTAATATTAGTTGTTGCGTGTTTTATGATTTGGCGGTGAATGGTTATCTTTGCAAAAGTTTTTTTACATATTATCATTCGTCTGTAAAAATATTAGTGATATGCACATAGCGATAGTGGGAAGCGGCTACGTCGGCCTTGTCACAGGTGCCTGTTTTGCCGAAACGGGTGTAAAGGTTACATGTGTCGATGTGGACGAAAAGAAAATAGAGAATTTGAAAAAAGGCATATTGCCTATTTATGAGCCGGGACTTGGCGAGATAGTGGAACGAAACTGCCACAGTGGAAGATTGATGTTCACCACCGACCTTGCCGAGGTGCTTGACGACGTGGAACTGGTATTTACGGCTGTTGGGACACCGGCCGACGAGGATGGTAGTGCCGACTTGAGATATGTGCTCGATGTGGCTCGCACCATAGGCCGCAATATGAACAAATACCTTGTTGTGGTCACCAAGAGTACCGTGCCGGTAGGAACTGCCGAGAAAATACGCGCGGTGATAAAGGAAGAACTCGACCGCCGCGGGGTGGATATAGAATTTGACGTGGCATCTAACCCCGAGTTCTTGAAGGAGGGTGTTGCCATAAAGGATTTCATGAGCCCCGAGAGGGTGGTCGTGGGAACCGATTCGGAAAAGGCCGAGCGGCTGTTGGCGCGTCTGTACCGTCCGTTTATGCTGAACAGCTTCAGGGTGATTTTCATGGATATTCCGTCGGCCGAGATGACCAAGTATGCCGCCAATGCGATGCTTGCCACCCGCATAAGTTTCATGAACGACATAGCCAACCTGTGCGAGCGCGTGGGTGCCAACGTGAGCATGGTGCGCAAGGGTATAGGGTCGGACAGCCGCATAGGCAGCAAATTCCTGTATCCCGGTTGCGGGTATGGCGGCTCATGTTTCCCGAAAGATGTCAAGGCACTTGCCCACACGGCACGCGAACACGGCATGCAAATGCGCATAGTGGAGGCCGTGGAAGCTGTAAACGAGAGCCAGAAGCATGTGCTGTTTGACAAGTTGGCGAAAATATTTGGCGGCGCGGATGCCCTTGCCGGAAAGACGGTATCGGTGTGGGGGCTTGCATTCAAGCCCAAGACCGACGACATGCGTGAGGCACCATCGTTAGTGCTGATTAATTCGCTGCTTGAAGCCGGGTGTACGGTCAAGGCATACGACCCTGTGGCTATGGGTGAAGCCCGTCGACGGCTTGCCGATAAGCCCATTGTTTACTGCAAAGATATTTATGATGCCACCAATGATGCCGATGCGCTGATTGTGGTTACCGAATGGGAAGAATTCAGGTTGCCGTCGTGGCAGGTAATTAAGAAAGCCATGGCCGGCAATGTGGTTATAGACGGCCGCAATATATACCAACCCGAAGACTTGACATCGGTGGGGCTCGACTATTACAACATAGGTCACAAACCGTGCCTTGCCGCCGACTACAAGCCGCAGGCCGATTGATTGCCCCGGTGCGCGGCGGGAAAAATATCGGGCCGCATTGGGCTGATATTGGAAATAAAAGAGTAATTTTGTAACAATCTTTAAATAACGAATAACTTTTCAGATATACCTTTTTATGAGTTGGCTGACTGAGCTTGTGATGGACAACAGTTCTATTGCTCACGCGATATTCCTGTATGCGTTGGTGATAGCATTTGGCGTCATCTTAGGGAAAATTAAGATTTTCGGTGTCTCGTTAGGGGTCACATTCGTGCTTTTCGTCGGTATTGTGGTCGGGCATTTACAGCTGACCGTCAATACCGAAATCCTTCATTTTATCAGGGAATTCGGGCTAATACTGTTTATCTTCTCGATAGGTTTGCAGGTGGGTCCCGGCTTCTTCTCGTCGTTTAAGCGTGGCGGGCTTGTGCTTAACGGTCTTGCCGTGTTGATTATCGTGCTTAACATCGTGGTTGCGCTTGCAATTTATTTCGGATTCGGGAACATAAGCATCTCTAACTTGGTGGGTGTGCTTTCGGGTGCAGTGACCAATACTCCGGGACTTGGTGCCGCGCAGCAGACCCTCACCGAGGCTGCCGGGGCAACGCCCGAAACGGCCGAAGCCATCAAAGGAATGGCTATGGGGTATGCCGCAGCCTACCCATTGGGTGTGTTGGGTATCATCTTGTCGATGATATTGGTGAAAGCGATTTTCAGAATCAATCTTGACTCGGAACAACAGAGGTTGAATGAAGAGAACGAGCAAAGCCAATTGGTGCCGCACGTGATTACGCTGAAGGTGACCAACGAACTGATTTTCAACCGAACCATTAAGGAATTGCACGACGTCATAGATCGCAACTTCGTGATTTCGCGTATGAAAAAAGCCTCGACGGGTGAAGTGATAATACCCAAGTCCGACACGGTGATAGAGAAGGACGACCTGCTGCTCATCGTGGTGTCGGCTCAGGAAGAACATGTGTATGAATCGGTCATAGGGTACAAGATTGACATGGACTGGGACACCAACAATGGTCCGGTGGTTTCGCGCCGCATATTGGTGACGAAGAGCGAATACTCGGGTCGCAAAATCGGGTCGCTGCGCCTGCGCATGGGCTATAAGCTGAACGCAACGCGCGTCAACCGTGCCGGAGTGGACCTGCTTGCCAATCCCAACCTTGCCTTGCAGATAGGCGACCGCATTACGGTGGTGGGCAACATCGACGATATTAACCGCCTTGCCGAGCGCATGGGTAACTCGGTGAAGCGTCTCAACCAGCCCAACATGTTCACCATGTTCATCGGCATATTGCTTGGTATAGTGCTCGGGTCTATTCCTATTTCGTTCCCGGGTATGTCGGTGCCTATGAAGCTCGGGTTGGCCGGCGGACCGCTGATTGTGGCTATTCTCATCAGCTGCTTCGGGTATAAAGTGAAACTTGTCACCTACACATCTTCGGCGGCAAGCCTGATGTTGCGCGAGATAGGTATCTGCCTGTTCCTCGCATCGGTGGGCATAGCGGCCGGTGGCGACTTTGCCGCGACGGTATTCAACACCACCGGTTTGCAATGGGTGCTGTATGGTTTCTTGATAACGTTCTTCCCGTTGCTTATTGTCGGCATCATTGCCCGCGGCAAGTACAAGCTGAATTATTTCTCGATAATGGGTCTGCTTTCGGGCAGCTATACCGACCCACCGGCACTGGCATATGGTAACAAGACGGCCAACAACGACGCTCCGGCTGTGGCTTATTCTACCGTGTACCCGTTGACTATGTTCCTGAGGGTGATTTCGGCGCAGATATTGATACTTGCATTGGCATAACGCCGACGTGCATTATTCGGAATATAACAAATTGGCAGGATTCGGTGCAAACCGATTTCCTGCCAATTCTATTTCTGTGCGCGGGGGCTTCACACTGCGGCGACCGACTGCTTGCGGTATTCCGTCGGGGTGTAGCCTACGTTTTTCTTGAAGATGCGGTTGAAGTGTTGGGAATATTGGAAACCGAGGCTGTAAGCAATTTCACTGACGGTCTTCTCCGAGCCTAAAATCATCTCTTTGGCAGTGTCGATGATTTTGTTCTGGATGTATTCCTGAGCCGTCTTGCCGGTTTCTTTTTTTATCAGGTCGCCGAAGTAATTGGGCGACAGGCATATTTTGTCGGCAAAATATTTTACGGTAGGTAACCCTTCTTCCATGGACTTGCCCGATGCGTAGTAATCGTCGAGTAGTGTTTCAAAGCGTGTGAGAACGTCGTGGTTTACCCTGCTGCGGGTCTCAAACTGGCGTTCATAGAAGCGCATGCAATAGTCGAGCAGCAATTCTATGTTGCGCACCACGAGTTTGCGGCTGTGCTTGTCGACCGGGCGGGTCAGTTCGGCCTTGATTTTTGCGATGCAATCGGTAAATATCTGCCTTTCATCGTCGGAGAGGTGCAGCGCCTCGGCCGATTCGTAGGAGAAGAATGAATATTGCTTTATTTCGCGGCCGAGCGTGGTGCCCTTTATGAAATCGGGGTGGAACATCAGTCCCAATGCCGACGGCCGTGTGCCTTCCTGCATGTCGACCTCGGCTATCTGTCCCGGGGCGAAACTCACCACGGTTCCTTCTTGGTAGTCATACGTTTGGCGGCCGTAACGAATGTCCCCGCATTTCGTGTCTTTTAAGTAAATGGCGTAGATTCCATAATTTACTTTGAAATGGTTTGGGAATGACGTTGCCTCCTGCAAGTCGATTACATTTACAAGCGGGTGCAATGTCTCCAAGCCGAACAGTCGGCTGTAATCGTCTATGTTATTAAGTTTTATTACCTTTTCCATATTTTCAAAGTTAGGAATAAATTTTGATACGCAACCCATGCGTTTGCCGAAACAGGTAAAATGTGTACAAATATCAGTAAAAGGTATACTTGTAGCAATAATCTGCCACGGTCGCGACATATTATGTGGGAGATGGTGGGGCTGCGGTGTGCGCCGGTGTTACTCGGGGTTGATGTCGTTCTTTGACGACGGCAGAGGTTTCCACCCTTCACCGTAGGCATCGTAGGCGTCGGTGACGACGACAAATGCGCCGGGGTCGGCTTGTTTTATTTTCAGTTTAAGATTGTCAACTTCTTTATAGCTCACAACGAGGAAAAGCATCTCTTTTTCGTGTCCGGTGTAAAGGCCGCTGCTCTTGATGTATGTTCCTGTGCGGTCAAGGTCGCGCAGTATATATTCACGCAAGTCGGGGAGGTGCTTTTCGCTAATCACAAACATCAGTTTGTCGTTTTTGGGCCCGTTTATGACAAATGCAAGTACGCGCGAAGTGACGAAGATTGCTGCAAGCGAGTATAGCGACAGGTATATGGTTGGCTCGGAGTCGGTGTTGTTGCTGCCTATGCCGAAACCGATGACTATGAGGCCGAAGAATACCACAACTCCGTCGACAAGCATTATTGCCCGGGAGAATCGCATGTGGCAATATTTTTGCAATATCATGGCAACGATGTCGCTACCACCCGATGTCGCTTGCTGACGCACGATGAGCCCGCACCCGAGTCCGATGACTGCGGCTCCCATTACGGTGGCTATTATCAAGTGGTCGCTCAAGTCGAGTATGCCACCCAACAGCCGCGACGGGTCGAGCGATTGCAATGCTTCCTTGTCGGGGTATGCTACCCATTCCAATGCATTCATTATAAATGGGGTTGTGAGTGCTGCGACAATAGTGCGGGTGCCTATTTTTGCTCCTAACAGCAGTACCGACAGTGTGAGCAACGGAATATCGAGCATATAGCCAAAAGTACCAACCTGTATCGATGGGAAAATGTGTTGCAGCACTATGCTTGCGCCGTATACACCGCCGGGTACTATGCCGTATGGGTTGATAAAAAACACAAATCCTATGGCTGTGATGGCACACCCTAATAAGATTGCGGTCCAACTGTATATTGTCTTTTTCATGTTCCTTGGGTTTGCGTTGCACAAATTTAAGGAAAAAATGGAAAATCTTAGCGTTTCACCAACCGAAAATATTGCGAGCCACCCACCATGACATAATTATTACAAAGGTGCTACGGATGGCTGCAATGCTGTTGAGCCGGTTATATAGTGCGGGATGGTGGGTGCGAGTGAGTTCGGCATAGCAATACAGGAATATTATCGGGAGAGATGCCACCAAAAGTGCGTTGCAGTGCCAAGCCGAGGCGATGTCGCCGTTGAGCAGGGAGTGAATTACGCGCTGGCTGCCACAACCGGGGCATTTAAGCCCTGTAAGCACGAGGAACGGGCATCGGGGGAACCATGCCGACTTTGCCGGGTCGAAAATCAGGTAGACAATCGTCAAGATTGCCATAATGGATATTGCAATTATTGTGAACCGGTATTTTTTCATTGTTTTTGGAGCCGCATTATGTCTATTCTGAACTTGGCGAAAAACATTATTCCGGCCATCAACAGAGCCACGGCAAATGACAGGTAGATGCCCACTATCCCCATTCCACAAGGGAAACCCAAAAAGTAGCCGAGAGGAAGCCCAACTGCCAAGTATGCGATAATGGCTGTGAGCATCATCGGGCGCACATCGGTTATGCCGCGCAGTGCGTTGGCGTATGTTACTTGCAGCGCATCGCCTATTTGGTAGAGCATCAGCGGTGGAATCACCATCAGCGCCACAGCGATTACTGCCGTGTCGTCGGTGAACAGCCTTATTACAGGCTCGCCAAGGAAATAGAATACCAAGCATGCTACTGCGGCAAACAACATGATTATGTGCAGTCCGGCTATCGAGCAACTTCTGATTTTTGCTATGTCGCCTGCTCCGTAGTAACTTGCTATTTTTATCGACATGCTTGCTCCGAGGCTGTAATAAATCATGAAACCGATGGTGCTGATGCTCAACATTATCTGGTAGGCGGCAAGGGGTATTTCGCCAAGCCAGCCTATCATGATCGAAGCGAAGGAGAAAATGCCGGTTTCGAGTCCCATTTGCACCGCTATGGGCCATGATGTGCCGAAGATGGTGGCTATCGTTCCCATGTCGGCATGGCAGTGCTTTATTCCTTGGACGTATTCGGTATACTTGCTCGATTGCGACAGTACAATTACGTATGCCACGGCCATTGCGATGCGGGCTGCGAGGGTGCTGAGTCCCGCTCCGAGCAATCCTAATTCGGGAAATCCGAAGTTGCCGTATATTGTCAGGTAGTTTAAGATGATGTTCAGTATGTTTCCGCCAATGATTATCCACATCGACAGGCGCGTGTCGGCTATGCCGTCGGTGAATTGCCGCAATGTGTTGACAAAAAGCATCGGAATCATCGAGGCAAGCAATACGAGGTAGTATGGCTTGATTAGTGGTATAAGGTTTGCGGGTTGCCCCATTTTTTCGACATTGAAGTATATTGCCAGCATAGCCAATCCGATACCGATGCCGAATGTCATGTTCAGCAGCACTGCATTCTTGACGATTCCGCCCACCTCGGTGTGTTTCCCTCGGGCATTTGTTGCACTGACGATAGGGGTCAGCCCGTAAGAGAATCCCATGCACAGCACCGTCATGAAGTTCATGACATTGTTTACGAACGATGCCGCGGCAAGCGACTCGGTAGAGTAGTGGCCAACCATGAAAGTGTCGGCAAATCCGGTCATTATCATGCCTAATTGCCCCAACATCAATGGCAGTCCCAGTGTGAATATCTGCCGGTAATGGCTTTTGTATATAGTTAATTGTCCCATAATGCGAGACAAAATTACTAAAAAATGCGAAAAGTGCCGAACTCCCGGGGTGGGGTAGTGCGGCACTTTTATGCGTATGTTGGATTATATTCCGATTTTTTATTTTTGTGCAGTCGGAGCGGCAGGAGCAGCTACCGGAGTGGCTGCGGGAGCAGTCGGAGCCGGTTTTACTTCCCAGCCGAGTGCGCTTGCGCCAAGCACTGCGGCGTCGCTGTCTTTCAATTCCGATATGAGCAGGCGCACTTTGCCGCGATATATGCTAAGCATGTTTTGTTCCATGGCGTTTTTAACCGGTTTCATCAGCAAGTCGCCGGCTTTGGCAAGGCCGCCGAACATCACTATCGCTTCGGGGCTTGAGAATGCCACAAAGTCGGCCAATGCTTCGCCAAGAATCTTGCCGGTGTATTCAAATATGTCTTTGGCCATCTTGTCGCCTGCGATGGCTGCGTCGTACACGTCTTTTGAGGTGATATCCTCGATTTGCAGGTTTCGCAGCATTGACGGTTCGGTGCGAACTTCGAGGAATTCGCGTGCCGTGCGAGCCACACCTGTGGCCGAGCAATATGTCTCCAAGCAACCCGTGCGTCCGCAACCGCAGATGCGCCCGTTGTTGCGTTTCATTATCACGTGGCCAAGTTCGCCGGCAAATCCGTCGTGCCCGTACACGAGCTGTCCGTTGATGACGATACCGCTGCCTACGCCTGTCCCGAGTGTAATCATTATGAAGTCTTTGATACCGCGTGCAGCACCGTAGGTCATTTCACCTATGGCTGCCGCATTGGCATCGTTGGTGATGGCGCAAGGTATGCCGAACTTGTTGCTTACGAGGTTGGCAAGTGGTATGGGAGTGGGCCACGGCAGGTTTACTCCATCTTCGATGGTGCCTGTGTAATAGTTGGCATTGGGTGCTCCGATGCCAATGCCGTAGATTTTGTCGACAGCATCATTGGCTGTTATGATACGGCTCAATTCGGTATAAAGCTCGTCGATGTAATCGTTTATGTCGCTGTGCTTAGCTGTTTTTATTGAGCTCGAGGCTATAACGTTGCCGCGAGCGTCGACAATTCCAAACACGGTGTTTGTACCACCCATGTCTATACCTATAACGTAAGGTTTCATGATTTTAAGTTTTAAATTTATGTTATGTATATGATTATACTTAGTAAGTGAACGATAGCTGTTCGGTACGCCTTGAATCGGTATAACCTGCGCAAAGGTAATAAATTTAGAATATAATGCGGCAAAATGACGTGATTATTTTTGGCAAAGCGCCGTTAAATGTGGCATAAAGTAAAAAAGTCACCTGTCCGGTGTTGGGCAGGTGACTTTAGGTGAGTTATAATTCGGGATTAATAGCCCGGATTCTGGTCGGCACTGGTGAGTGCGCTGTTGTTGGTGAATTCCATACGCGGGAGTGGAATCTGTTGGTTGCGTATCAGGTAGCTGTTCCAGTCTTCTGTTCCATCGTTTGGGTACCAGTATTCGCGCCACGGCGATTTGTAGCCGTTTTCAACGCCATAATGGTAGCAGGCGGAAGTGATATAGTCGTTGTTGCTGCGTTCCAATATTCTCTTGCGCCAGTTGATGCCGCGGCGGCGGGTGTCGATGAATCCGTCGAACTCGGCTGCAAGTTCAAACAGACGTTCATGGAATATCCGTTCGCGCAAGTAATCCTTGTCAGTATTGGTTTCGGCAAGCGGGTAGGTGTGCAACGTGTTGCCGTCGGCATCGCTCGATTGACGGGCTCGGTCAAGAACCTTGTTGAGGTATGCGAGGGCGTCGGTTGAGTTGCCAAGCTCGTTTTCAACGTCGGCCATCAGCAACAAGAAGTCGGCGTAGCGGTATACGTAGATATTGTTGTCGGAGTAACGGCCGGTGCAGTTGAGTGTGCGGTATTTGCCGAAGTATGGCCAGTCGTTGATGTTCCAGTCGTCAGTCCCCTTGGTGCGGCAGAATGCGTCATTCAGAATCGAGTCTACGCGCCACAGCGAGTCGCGTTGCTCTTGTGTGATTGTTCCGGCCGCCAGCAAGTTCTTCAGCCTTTCTTTCATTGCCGTAGTGTCGCAGTTGGGGTTAGTAACGTCGTCAAACATTATGTTACCTTTGTTGCCGTCGGTGATTTTGTAATCTATTGAGGCAACGATGTCGTATACGGTATAGAAAGTGTCTCTTAGATACGTTTCACCGAAGATTGGGTCATAGTATTCGTATTTCCCATTTTTTCTGGTTTGTTGGTATACGAGTGGATAGGAAACTTGGAATTCATCAGACTCTGCGCCATTGACATACTTATACCAAGATGTCATGAATGTGATGTCAAGACGCGGGTCGTCTTGGTAAGTACCGTTGGCCCAGTTGTAGAACGACTTGCTTGGTTGCGAGCGTCCCCAAGTTTCGCCCGGAGAACAGTTTTGCGGCGAGAATGTCCAGTGCAGTGAATTGTAACCCACGTTTTCGGTGGTGTTCATCGTTGCGTCAACCACAAATACAAATTCGTCGGACATTGACACACGGTTGCCGCCGAAGAGCGTGCGGAAGTCGCGTTCGAGGTCAAACACGTTGGCTTTGAATACGCTGTCGCCATATTCCTTAGCCTTGGTGAAGTAGGTGCGGCTCGGTTGCATCTCCGGCCATGACTGCCTCAAAGTGGTTGTGGCCCATGGGTCGCCGTCTTCGGCCGCCCACGAGTTGCATCCCATCAGCCAGTACAGCTTGGCAAGGTATGCGTATGCCGAAGATTTGCACGGTGCCGTAGGTTTTCCTGATTCGAGTTTGGATTCATCATCAAGATCGGGGATTGCTTCAGTCCAGTCCTTGACAATTTGGTCTATTACCTGTTGGCGCGATGCGCGAGGCAGGTTCAGGTTCTCGGTGGTTGTCGGCTCCACACGCAAGGGCACACCGCCATAGAGCGTGTAAAGCTGGTAATAGCATACGCCGCGCAAGAATTTGGCTTGAGCTATCATGTTGGCCTTGCTGTCCCATTGCCCTGCATCGGGACCGTTAAGCTCGCTTATGAAGTTGGTGCAGTTCTGTATGGCTTGGTAGAGCGCGCCCCATACAAGGTTGTTGAACTCGTTGTCGACCGGTATCTGCCCGTTGGTGTATTGGCAACGGTTGTCCGACAGGTTGTAACTGGTCCAACACAAGCCCGATGCTTCGGTATTGATTTCCGGCAGCAACTGGGCAAACGACCCTTGCACTGCCATTAACCCGTATAGCCCGTTCAACACGATTTGAGCCGATTGCTCGCTTGTATATACCACCGAGCTGTCGTTCATGTATTTCGGATCCTCGTCAAGGCAAGAGCTTAAAAGCAGCAGGCCCGACAGTAGGCATATTGATGTTTTTTTCATATTAGTGTCTTGTAATCTTGTGGTTAGAATGAAACATTAAGACCGATGATGTACGAACGGGTGTTCGGGTAAGAACTCATGTCGATGCCCGGACGTGTGCCGTCGAATGCGAAGCTGTTAACTTCGGGGTCGTAACCCGAGTAGTCGGTGATACAGAACGCATTTTTAACCGATGCATACACGCTGACATTGGTGAAGTGTATCTTTTCAATCCACTTCTTGGGCAGTGTGTAGGCGAGCGTGATGTCACTGCAGCGCAAGAAGCTGCCATCTTCGATGTACTTGTCGATTACCACCTTCGGAGTGGTAGAGTTCATCGACGGGGTAGTGTTGCTGTGGTAAGCGTGCGTCCACGGGTTTTCGTCACGATACATGCTGTAGAATGCATCCTTGGTCATCATCGAGTAGTCGGTCGACGGGAGCTTGAAGTAACGTGCGTTGGTGTTCAAGATGTCGTTGCCATATACGCCGTTGAACGACATTGACAGTGACAAATCTTTCCAACGGAACGAGGTCTGTATGCCGTAGGTGAACTTCGAGTTCGGGTCGCCGATTATCACGCGGTCCTTTTCGTCGATTTTGCCGTCATGGTTCTGGTCGACAAATTTCAGGTTACCCGGCTTGAGTTGCCCGATAGATGCAGGGTCGGTAACTTGTTGCAAGTAAGGGTCGTTTTCTTGGATTATGCCGTCGGTTGCGTAGCCGTAGAACAAGCCCGGGGCTTCACCCTCGATAAAGATGTTGGCCGAGCCAAAGTGGTCGCCGATGGAGTTACCCATGTAGGCCTTCCAGTTTTGTCCGGTTCCCCATTCCTGTTCAGGCAAGCCGAGGTTCATAATCTGCGGGTCGTTGAATGCGATGTTACCCGACAGGTCCCAAGAGAAGTCCTTGGTGTCGATGATGTGGCCGGTGAGGCTTATTTCGATACCCTTGTTGCGCAAGCTACCTTGGTTGATATACATGTACTTGAAGCCCGACGAACCCGGCAATTCCTTTTGAATGAGCAGGTCGTTGGTGGTCTTGTGGTACAAGTCGACGGTACCGGTGATGCGGTTTTTGAGGAACGCGAAGTCAAGACCCACGTTGTAAGAGCGGGTGCGCTCCCACTTCAGGTCGGTGTTGGGCAACTTGTCTACTATCATGCCGACAACCTTGTTACCGCTGCCGTCGGCCGATTGCGACGGTTTCGTAGAACCGTTGGGAATGTCAACGAACGATGTTCCGTAGCTTGCAAATGTGCTGTACGGGTCGATTGATTGTGAACCGGTTTCACCGTAGCCTGCACGCACCTTCAACTGGTTGAGCCATTGAATGTCGTACATGAATTTTTCTTGCTTCAAGTTCCATGCAAGTGTTGCGGCGGGGAAGTATGCCCAACGCTTGCCTTCGGCAAACTTACTTGAACCGTCACCACGTATTGAAGCTGTCAACAGGTAGCGGCCGTTGAGGAAGCTGAGGTTGGCACGGGCAAGGAACGATAGCAACTGGTAATCGGCTTGGATAGGTTGCTTGTATTCAACGTTGCCGGCAAGGTGCATGCCATTGATGCCGAAGTCGTAGTTGTCGAAATTGTTACCAACCGTCAGGGTGTTGAGTGAACTGTAATCGTCGTAGGTAAGACCGGCAACTGCACTGATGCTTACCAAGTCTCTTACGTCGTAGTTGAACGAAAACACGTTTTCCACCGTGTAGTTGCTGCGGTCGAAACGGGTTTGCGTTAGATAACCGTTCTGCATCGATCCGTCATACAGGGTGATGTTATACCAACGGTCGCGGTCTTGCAGCGCGATGTTGCCACCGGCACGCAGGTTGTAGGTCAAGTATTTGCAGATGTTCCACGAAAGGTCAAGAGAGCCGCGGAATGTTTTTTCCGATGTCTTGTCTTCGTAGTCTTCAACCCAAGTCCACACCGTTGCACGGTCGGCAAGGTTGGGGGTCTCCTGTTCCATTTCCTCTTGTGACTTCAGGTAAGGTGCGCTGAAGAGTGCAACGTTAGATATAGAACCCGTGGCACCACCGGTGGTGTTACCGCCGGCCATCATGTCGTTCTCTTTCAACGAACCGTTCAACGAAACGGCCAGTTTCACCGTGTTCGACAGGTCGGCATTTAAGTTGACGCGCAAGTCGCCTTGGCGCAAGCCGGTGCCTTCCACGAGGCCTTCAACATCCTTATAAGATGCCGAGGTGAAGTAGGTAATCTTGTCGTTACCTCCGTTGACGGTCACATTGTAGTTTTGCGAGAATGCAGTGCTGTAGATTTCTTTCTGCCAATCGACGGCATTCATTATGCGCCAAATGTCGTTTTCGTCCTTACGGTATTGTTCGGCAATCTTGCGATAAACGTTGCCGGTGGCTTCGTCGATGTGGTATGCGTAAAACTCGTTCCACACCATTTGGCCGGTTTCGGGGTCGAGCTTGTCGAGCATCCAGTTGTCGGCCGTTGCGCCGCTGCGCGAGTCAAAACCACCCTTTATCATGCGGCCTTGGGCATATTCGGTCATGTTAATCATGTCCATCAGCTTGGCAGCGTTGGCAATGGTGAAGTTGGCCGATGCCGTCACCGATGTCTTGCCCGACTTACCGCGCTTGGTGGTGATGAGGATTACACCGTTGGCACCGCGAGAACCGTAGATTGCCGTTGCCGATGCGTCCTTGAGCACTTCGATACTCTCGATGTCGGCAGGGTTGAGCGAAGTCAACGGGTTGGTGGCGATGGAGAATGTACCGTCGCCGGTGTTGGCAAACTCACCGGTAGAGGCTTGCGGGATGTTGTCGATTACGTAGAGCGGCTGGTTGTCGCCACGCAACGAGTTGGCACCGCGGATGGTCACCGACGATGCGGCACCCGGGGCGGCTGCCGATGCGCCCACCGACAGACCGGCAATCTTGCCTTGCAACAGGTTGTCGATGCTTGTAACCTTGGCTGCGTCTTGGTCCGACGGCTTCAGTTGCGACACAGCTCCCGTCAGGTCGCGTTTCTTCACCGTACCGTAGCCCACTACCACAACTTCGTCGAGCTCTTGGGCATTCTCTTTCATGGTCACGTCGATTTTCGTGCGGCTGCCAACCGTCTCCTCGACGGGGCTCATGCCCACGAAGCTGAAGGTGAGAACCGACTCCTGCGAGGGCACCTGTATGGTGTAATTGCCGTCGAAGTCGGTTGCCACGGCCTTCGATGTCCCCTTGACCGTGACGGTCACTCCCGGGAGGCCGAATTGGTCCCCGTCAACTACTGTACCGGTCACCGTTATCTGCGCAAAGGCCGTCGTTACGGCTATCAGCAGCATGCTCAGCAACGCGGTGTAACGTTTCTTTAAGTTCATGTCGTTGTTTTTAGGTTTGTAAATTTGGGCAGTGTATCAAAACTCCATTTTTTTGTCGCTTGTGTATATCTCAATCTGCAACCCTGTTGTAGAGACGCAAAATTTTGCGTCTCTACTGCCACACTGCTGCAAACAATTTTGATATATATGCCACATATTGCCGCAGAAAAATGCAATTTTGATACACCACCCGTTGGGTTTATGTTATCTTATCGCAATTTTCACTGAGTGGCTTTCGCTTCCCTGAGTGACGCGCAGCAGGTAGATGCCGCGACCGAGCCCGTCGGCGGGCACTGCAGTCTGCTTGCCTTGGAGCGGCATTTGCATCATGGCACGGCCGTCAACCGAATAAACCGCAAGCGTTGCCGGTGTGGCTGCGTCGGCAAGAGTGACGTTGATGTTGTCGCCGTCCTGAACTGCGGTGAACAGTTCCTCGCCGGTGCGTGCTGCTATCGGGCGTACACCCGTGGTGGTGAGGTTGATGGTGGTCATCACGGTGTCAACGTTGGCCGAAATTACTTCGTTTTGGGCGCGGATTACACTCTTGGGGTCACTCACCTTGAGGTCGTTGCCCATGTCGAAGTACATTGTGCCGAGCACGTTGTGGTCAATGTTAAACTGCTGTTTCTCCTTGATGCGGTCGATGCCGTCGTAGTAGTATGTCACGCCGTTGTAGGTCCATTGGTTGAGCGACGGATCAAATGTTTCGTCGGTCATGCCCCATTTTTCAAACAGGTCTTTGTAACCTCCTATAAGTACCTTGTATGTGGGGTTCTGGTATACCAATGCCGGGTATGACAGTAACAACTTGTCGTCGGAGAATCCGACGCTGCGGAAGTTGTTGTAAACGCTCTCATAGGTTCCCATCGAGAGATCCCAGTCATATATCTGCATGGTGAAGTAGTCAATGTCATCGACAAGCGACATGTCGAAACCTGCATAGCTGTAAGCATGGAGCGAAACGGTGAACAGCTTGTTGGGATACTGCGACATTACTTCGTCGATAAGCCGCTTCACAATATGATTGTAGCGAGCCCAGTAGTCACCTTCGACAGCCCACTCGAGGTCAACGTCAAGACCGTCGAAGTCTTTTACCAATTCTTTGGCCGAAGCAATGAAGCGGTCTAAGTTGGCATCGTCGTTGAGTACTTGTTTCCAACCGCTGTTGGGAAGAGCGGAAATTATGCCTATACGTATTTTTCCACCACTATAACCGTTATAGTAACTGCGCATTACGTCGACAATGGCGCGCAGGCTTTGCGAGTCTTTCCCAACGTTTTCGGGGTCGTCGCCTTTCCAGTAGGCATTGAGGAAAATGTTATTCCAGTTTTCACCCTCGTCTAATTTCAGTTCATATTGTCCGGATGCATCTTTTTCAATGCTGCTGCTGCGATTGGTTCCCCATACCATGAGGTCGTCAATTTTGCCGTCGAAATTTTTGCCAAGGGTTAGTGTGCCGCCGGCGAGGGCAGGTACGGCCGATATTGTCATGGCAGACCCTCCCATCGTTGCGCCGCTGTAAGAGTCATACCTGCTCGATTGGAATGTGCCATTATCGTCGCGTGTGCCTATGGATATTGCAACCGGTGCCCAGCCGAATCCGCCCGGTTCGCCCGGAGATGGCATGAAATATACGGCTACGTATTGCCATTTGCCGACTTCTAATTTGCCGGGCAGTGTGGCCGTGGTGCCGCATAGGTCTACTATCAACTCTTTGTCGGCTTCGCTACCTAATTTTATCGAATAGCAGTTGGAATCATCTTTGTAATTTGTCAATAGTTCGGCACCTTCAGTCCACTGGTCGATGTATATCCACCCCTCGATGGTCATTTGTTGGCAACCGTTGTCGTAAATACTTTCAGGACTGAACGGAATGCGGTTGTCGGCAGCTACCATTTGCGAGCCGGAGCCTTGGAAGTCCATCACGCCCGAGTGCCCTTCCCATTCGGCAAGATGGTTCACATTGGTAGGGGTACATGAGTTGTCGGGATATTCAGGGAAGAGTGTTCCGTCGTTGAGCACTTTGGCCGACAATGTTATTGCATCGTTGGTGAGCAGGAACATATCGCGGTTGCTGTTATTGCGGTCGATGAAGCGGATGATGCTTGGCACATAACCGGTAACCACACGGTAGCGGAAAGCGGCATTGTCGGTAACTGCGTCCTTGGTGATGCCCGTGAGCGAGGCGTTGTGGTGCCCGGTTTCGTTCATGTTGCGGTAATCGAGCAATGCGCCTTCGAGTTGCTGGTCGCACTTCCAGTAGGCGGCAAGTATGTCATAGTTGTCGTTCCACTTGTTGACGGTGTTTTGCCAGAAGAAGTCTTCCTGTGCAAGCGCACCCGCCCACACGCGTATTTCGTCCATGCGGCCCTTCAGCCCCTCGGCTATCACGCACCCTTGCGTGTCGCCCGTGGCCGTGGCCTCAAATTGTGCCGGCAGCTTGCCTGTAACAGCCACTTCAGTGTTGTCGGCGTAAGCCTTTACAGTGCCGCCTGCAACGGTCACCGTCAGTTGCGTCCACTTGCCCACCATGCCGTCGACGGTGAACGTGGCGGTCCCGTCGCCCGCCTTCACTGCTATCTGCCCCTCGGTGTCGCCCATCTCTATCGAGAAGTTGTCCTGCCCGATGAGGGTGGCCTGCGTCCAAACAGTCGGGTTCACCCACATCTGGAAGGTGGCCTCGTCGGCACCGTCAAGCTCGGTGAGGGTGAAAGCCTCGGCCCTGCCCGTGCCGTCGGCGTTGGTCAGGGCGAGGTTGGTTGTCTGCGCATGCGCCATTGCCGTCATTGCAGCCACGGCCACGCATGTCATGATTTTTCTCATAAATCGTAAGGTTGTTTTGGTTTGTTTCGGTTGTGTGTCCCGGTCGAGTGTTTTTTCTATTTAAGAAACAATGTTATTTTGGCACTCAGGGGACACCACGACCAAAATAACATTGTCTATCGCATTGCGGAAACCGGGATTATTTTTGTCTAATTGGTCCAATTGGTCTAATTAGACTAATTGGTCTAATTGCGTTCCCGCAGAATCTGTCTTACAAAATCACCTTTTGAACCTTGTCGCCAACCTTAACAACGAATACGCCGTTCATGTCAAGCGAGATGGTTTCAACTGTGGCGGGAGCTGCAACGCTTGCAACCTTTGCACCTGCCATGTTGTAAACTTCAACAGGAGCGTTGGCATCGATTACGGTGATGTTGCCATTCTTTGCGCTTACTATTGCATTGTTGTCGGCTGCTTCGATTGCGTTTACACTACCCGGTTTGAGTGTTTTGTCAGAGAATGTGGAAGCACCATATTGTCCATTGGGATATTCCGGAGCGTCGATTGTTTCAAGTTTGGGTGAGCGGAACAATACTACACCTTCTTGAAGCATGCTGTGGAAATACCATTTGATAATTAATGGGAATACTGCTGTACCATCTGTGTAATTGCCGACATTCAAGTCATACGTTACTTTTTGCCATCTATTGCTCAAACCTGCTTGTACTGTCTGTTTGAAATCACCCGTTCCGCTAATAACATCGTAGCATGCGAGGCGGGGAGCCATGTCGATACCATTGTCTACCGAATTGCCGATTATCGCCCGGAACTCAAATGTGAGGCGGTAGCATTGATTTTGTTGCAAGTCTTTTCCGGTGTACCAGAAGAAAGTTCCACCATCCATCGTAGAGGTAGCTTTTTTGCCGCCTTCAAAAGTCTTGTCGGTGCTGCTTGAGATAAAGCACAAAATGTTTTCGGGGTTGCCTTCCTCGTCGATGCCGGCATCCAATATTGTAGCCGATTCGTAGATGTTCTTCAATGCAGCTTTGTCTGCTTCGGTTATGTTTGCCCAATTATCTGTATCAGTTCCGCCGGTGAGACTTGTTCCCGATGCATATACTATACCACCATCGCTGCCGACGTTGTTTACAAATTCGGTGTTTGTGCGGATACCCCAACCGGTTGAAGCCCATTCTTCCCAGAAGATGCCGTTTTCGTAGGCCGAAGTACCGGCTTCCATGTTATAGAACTTCCAGTTGGCGGGAGTTACATCGGTTTGAGCCATCATGCCGAGAGAGCAGAGGGCTGCTGTTGTCAAGAGTAAACTTTTTTTCATGATTGTGTTGTTTTTAGTTTGTTTGGTTTGTTATTCTGTTTCATTGTCCCGGCGCTGCAGCGGCTGCCGCGCTGTTTTGTCCCCTCGTGCGCTCGATGCCTCCATCAGGCGGCATCCGGCACGCCGCATCTGGCGACGGAACACTTCTATCTCATTCTCTGTCAGTAGGTTTGGTTTATGTTCTTACATTTACCGGAATTTACGCCGATGGCGGCACCCAACCGCCTGTCGGCCACCCGGTTGTACCCACGCTCCCTCTCCCGCCCAAGGGATGGATCGTTTTTGCGATACAAATATAAGCAAATCTTTATCAATAAGAGCAAACGGGAACAAGATTTTTTCGGTAAAATCCCGATTTTAACACAACCGAAACTAAATTGTATGCAAAATGTATAATCCGGCATGTTTTAAATTATTGTTATCCGACATAAACCGCTGATTCGGACGAGGAAGCGGCCGACTTAAACCAAGAAAACAAACGTGGCTGTCGGTTAGTCCCATCAATTGAAGGTAATGGTCCGGCAGTTCTTTTCAGGCTCTATGCTACATCAAATTGAATTCCGGCCGACCCTACTATATAGTCGACCCTTAAAAAGTATAATTCAGCGAAACTTTTCTTTCCGGGAATGTTTCGCTGAATTTCCACAATAGGCACAAAAGAACCTTCATGGCTCTTTTGAAGTTATATGCCGC
>CALUMZ010000022.1 GCA_944321865.1 uncultured Muribaculaceae bacterium | reverse complement strand
ACGCCTCACGCAGCGGTTATGCACATTGGACGGCTCTGCCGCCCGCACACAATTTTGATACATCCTCTACAATCTGGTTGGATAAACTGTTGATATTTAATATTTTATACATTGTTGCGGACATCGAGACGCGGCACGCCACGTCTCTACTCATGGCAAAATCGCATTTTGATACACCCTCAATTTCAGTATATTATTTATTCCGGCAACAACGGGTGAGGGGGGAAAAAATAAAAAAAACTCCCGGGGCTTCACAGCAGCGAGAGTTTCATTAATAGTGCTATTATTTTCGAGTGCTATTATATTGATTGTTGTTACATTATGATTCGTTTCATAATCATTCGGGATATTTTTCCCGAGCCACTTGCTTGATGCGTGTGGCATCGAAATAAAACCCTTCGGGCGAATTTTTCTCTTTCTTTTCCACCGTTATGTAGTCGATGTTATTCTCGAGTTCCTTATGCCCTGTGGCTACATATCCCAATATGTTAATCAAGTTATACTCATGCGCCGGTGATATTACCACCCAAGGCTTTTCTTCAGTACCGTTCCCCGATGAGAGAATTGCTGCCACTATGTGGTTGAGCTTGTACTGCCGAATTTCAGCAAGAGTATACTTTTGTTTCTCTTTGAGTGCAAAGATATAAAATTTCATTTGACTTAAATCAAAAATATTGTCACGAAGTGTTAATTCTGCATATTTTATGATTGTGTCACACTCTGCACGCGTAAATTCCTTCTTGTAATAGAGCTCATTGATAACATCCGAATACTCAGAATTCCTGAATGGGTCGAAGTCATCTTGAAAAGAGTAACCATAATACAAATATCTATAAGCGTCATAGCCAAGCAGGGTGTCGTTGCTCAAGTATTTCTCCATCATAACCGGATAATAATACTTCGACCGAGGGTCGGATATTCCGCTCTTAATCGAATCGAAATCTACCGGTTTCACTTCAAAATGACGAGGACTTGCCGACATCATAACGGTGAGAACCAATATTGCTGCTATGGATAATAGAAACTGCCTCATCGGTTACCTTCTTTTCGCTTTTTCAGCCACCAATCAAGTAGTAATCCCGATTTCTCAAGAAACCTTCGGTGACTATTCCTGCGATTGCGGTTGAAACTATTATTTTCAATCCAACACTGCAAAAGTAGTGAATAAAAATGGAAATTGAAAATTTCACCCACCGGCCTTTGGGCGTACATGAATAGAAAAACTCCCCGAGGAGTGTTCCTATTATAGCCGAAAATATCATTACCGACGCATCAATCGACATGCCCACCAACAGGCCGGCAACTGATCCCAACAACAAATACAGGTTGCCCTTGCCGGCACCTCCCGGTTCTTCGCGTGGCGACAACAGGGCGATACCACATGCAAGCAAAGCGGCAATTCCCCAAAACGCCAAAGAACTATCTACCAAATTAATATATCCGCATAAATGTAACACGAGCATACCGGCATACGCCAATGCCGAAGAAAACGAAAAGCCGCGAACCTCAGACAGCAATCCCGTTGCAATAACCACACTCCCTATTACCGGGACAATCAAATCCACATACATTGTCGATAAAATAAATTGAGGAAATATATACCAATTCCCATTAATCTTGACAGACTTGTGCTTTAACCTGTTTTAACCTTTCTTTACTGCCTCGGGATATTTTACACGAGAATGATACATAGTGCATAAACGGGAAATAAAGCATTGCTTGATTTTCTCCACATCTCGGAAACTGATAGGAGAATCTTTCAGCATGCCGTCGGCAATCTGAGAGTCGATTATGCGATTCACAAGCATGCTTATCGATGCGTCGCTGTGGTCGGTAAGGCTGCGTGAAGCGGCTTCGGTGGCATCGGCCATCATCAATATGCTCGTCTCCTTGGTGTTTGGGTTTGGCCCGGGATAAGTATACGGAGCCGGATCCACCTCTTCATCGGGGTGAGCGTTGCACGCCATCGCGTAGAAATATTTTGCTTTGCCGGCACCATGATGCTGCGCAATGAAATCCTTTATCACCTGAGGTAATTTGGCCTTGTCGGCACGTTTCAAGCCATTTGTCACATGTTCTATAATAATCTTGGCACTTACCTCGGGCGGCAATACCTTGTGAGGATTTTCCCCCCGCTGGTTCTCGGTAAAGAATGCCGGATTGTCGATTTTGCCTATGTCGTGATACATGGCCCCGGCACGCACCAACTGGACATTGGCACCTATCACATGCGCAGCCTCGGCGGCAAGATTCGACACCTGCAACGAGTGTTGGAATGTTCCCGGGCATTTCTCCGACAGCTCCCTCATCAACGGGGTATTGACATCGGTAAGTTCCACAAGCGTTACCGTGGATGTGAAACCAAACATCTTCTCGACAAGGAATATAAATATATAAGCAAACGACAAGAACAGCACATTCATGCCGAAGTACAGGAACACATGCCAATTTATCGCCTGTATGTTACCCTCGCTCACCACTTCGAGCGCACTATATGTGGCTATATACGCAACCAGCACATATATGGCGCACTTGACGAGTTGGGAACGGCGCGACAATTCCTGAAGCGTCATTATTGCAGTCAATCCTGCTATGAATTGCAGGAATATAAATTCCATGGGATAAGCCACCACTATGGCACACAACAACGTAACCACGATATGGGCAAACATTGCCGTGCGGGAATCATAGAATGTGGTTATCATTATCGGCAACAGCGTAAACGGCATGACGTACACGCCTATGGTGGGCAATGTGACCATCACAAGATAGGAAACAAGCGTAAACACCGAGACGAAAGCCACAAGGAAAAACAAGCGGCGCATGTCGTCGAAAGTGCGGTGGCGGAAGTAGTAAAGGAACGTGTAAAAACACAATATAATCATTACCACAACGGCAATCTGCCCCGCATAACGGTAATCGCTACTCTTTACGGCAGTATTGCGGCTTTGCAACAGCCGTTCATATTCTTTCAATATTTCATAAATCTGCGGTGTGATTATTTCCCCGCGATCGACTATGCGCTCACCCTTCTGTTTTACCCCTATGGGAGCGAGAGCCTTCAAATAAGCCTGCTCGAGCAGGCGTTCCGACTCGATGCTGTCGCGCACTACATTCGGGTGCAGATATTGCGACAATTTTACGTTGTCTATTATTATGCGCGCATAGGGCATCGGGAACATGGAATCAATCGAAGCGTATGCCTTGCGCACCGACCTGTACTTGCCGGTAGGCACGAGCTGCGCCACGTTGCCCACTATAAACCGCATGTTCTTCATTTTACCCGAGCTAATGTCGGAATAAGTGCCACTGTCGACAATTCCGTCGGAATACATCTGCTCAACGGCCTCCACTATGCTCCGGTTCAATTCAGCACTCACCTGTCCCGTCTTTGACAAAGCTGCCGACAAGTTTCCAAGATTTTTCCTTACCACCCCGTCATCGCGTTTGAACACCGGCACAAATGCACGGTCGATGCTGTCGCGTTGCTTGGCGGCACTTGCCGAATCAAGGTTCACCGGTATGTCAAACGGCGCCGTCAATAACGGGTAGGTCCACGGGCGACCTATCGTATAGTTGAAATCTTGGTCGCTTTCCCGTGGTATAAAATAAGAAATCAAGGCAATGGCCACTACAAAAAACAATGACCTCACCACATTTTTTCTACTGAATTTCAACATTACAAAATATTCAAAGCAATTGTTTAATCCATTCTCACTGCCGATTTCACTCCATTGACAGTCTTGATTTGTTTACACAATTTATTCACAACGTCTACATCCTCCACGTCCACATCAAGGTCGCAACTGAACACTCCGGCATCGGCTGCAATATTCAGGCGGCGAATGTAAATCGACAGATTGGTAGATATTATCGAAATTATTTCCTGCAATATTCCCATTCGGTCTATGCCTTCGACATGAATCTCGGCCGGGAACTTTTCATGCTTGGTTTCCCACTTGGTAGTCACTATCCTACCCCCGAAGCTGCTCTTCAGCCGCATTGCATTTTCACATGTAAGCTTGTGAACGACCACATTGTTGTGGTCATCGACAAAGCCAAACACGTCGTCGCCGGGAATGGGGTGGCAACAAGGCGCAATCTTGTAATTGCTCACACCTTTCTCGGTTTTAAGCAGATAAGTCTTCTTCATGTCGACAGGATCGCCGATTTTTTCCACCGTCGGCTCTGCCGTTTTCGTTTTATTGCCCTTGAACGGGTTACGCAGTATCTTGTTGAATATGTTTTTCGTCTGAGGCTTTAGCGGCAGCAGCAACTGCGGCGACAAGGCAATATCATCATTGCCTATCATGTATAACAACTCTTCCCTGTTGGAAAGGTGCTGTGCCATAAATATCTTGGTCACGTTTTCGTTATCCATGGCCAACCCGTTCTCTTCCATGAACCGGGTAAACTTGGCTTCGCCTGCCTCGATTATTGCCCTGCGATCCTTGCGCAGCGCGGCATTGAGCCTTGCACGGCCTTTAGCCGAAGCAAGGAAATTAATCCACTCGGCTTTGGGCCTTTGCGACTGCGACGTCAGCACCTCCACTTGGTCGCCACTCTGCAACTTATGCGACAATGGCACCAAGCGATGGTTGACTTTCCCGGCAATGCAATGAGTACCCAACTCGGAATGCAAGTTGAAAGCCACGTCAAGAACAGTGGCATTCTTCGGCAACGTGATAAGCTCACCCTTGGGAGTGAAAACCAGTATCTCCGACGCAAACAAGTTAAGTTTTATCGTGTCGAGGAAATCAAGCGCATTCGGTTCGGGATTTTCGAGAATATCCTGAATGGTCTTGAGCCATGCCGCCAATTCCGATTCCTCCTCGCCCTCGCCTATCTTGTATTTCCAGTGAGCCGCAAATCCCCGTTCGGCCATATCGTCCATACGCTTGCTGCGTATCTGCACCTCTATCCAGTTACCATCGGGTCCCATCACCGTCAAGTGCAAAGCCCTGTAGCCGTTAGCCTTCGGAGTGCTGAGCCAGTCACGAGTGCGGTCGGGGTGCAAACGGTAAAGGTCGGTGATTTCGGAGTATATTGCCCAACATGTCTTTTTCTCTTCGGTTTCCTTGTCGCAATCGAAGACAATACGCACGGCATACAAGTCATACACCTCTTCAAACGGGATATGCTTGGATTCCATCTTCTTCCATATCGAATATACCGACTTTACACGTGCCTTTATCGTATATGTCAACCCCATTGCGTCAAGTCGCTCCTTGATGGGACCGGCAAAAGCTGTGTAAATTTCATTGCGTTTGGCCTCGGTTGCGGCAATCTGCGCACTTATTGTTTTGTATGCTTCGGGATGCTCATACTTAAAGCTCAAGTCCTCAAGTTCGGTCTTTATGGCAAACAGTCCCAAACGATGAGCCAACGGAGCATATATATACAGCGTTTCACCGGCAATCTTATACTGCTTGCTTGGGAGCATCGACCCGAGTGTGCGCATATTATGCAAGCGGTCGGCCATTTTTATCAGAATCACACGTATGTCATTGTTCATGGTAAGCAACAACTTACGGAAATTCTCGGCCTGAGCCGAAGCCTTGTCACCGAAAATACCTCCCGATATTTTTGTCAGGCCTTCCACAATTTGTGCAATCTTCTTACCAAACTGCGACTCAATATCTTCCACCGTATAATCGGTATCCTCCACGACATCATGCAACAAGGCCGCACATATCGACACAGAACCGAGTCCTATTTCGCGGCTCACGATACGGGCCACGGCAATAGGGTGCAATATATAAGGCTCTCCCGAACGACGACGTATGCCCTTATGGGCTTCTTTGGCGAATTTGTAGGCACGTTCAATTATTTCCACCTTCTTGCGGTGGTTACTTGCCATATAACCATCAAGCAATTCTTTAAATGCAGCGTCGACCATGCGGTCCTCCTCTTCGGGAGTAATCTTCGGTGTCTCCATCATAATGCGCGTTATTTAAATTTCTGTTATCGTGGTGACTAAACTCAATGAAAATGATTATACAAATATAGTGAAAGTCGAGAGCAATACAAAAAAATGGACCTGTTCATTTTTTCACCTCACCTCGTCACACTCTCATTATTTCACCTTAATTCCTCTATCGCCAATTTGAGCTTATTCATCGCATCAATCAGCACACTGCGTGGCGAAGCCACATTCAAGCGCATGTGGCCGGCACCTCCATGTCCAAACATCTCACCGTCATTAAGAGCCAACCCTGCACGATTCACAAACAAATCCACCAACTCATCATGTCCAAGTCCGAGAGCCCGGCAATCAAGCCACACAAGGAATGAAGCCTCGGGACGCACAGGCTTTATGCAAGGCAGCTGTTCGGCACAATACTCCTCTATGGCAACTATATTTCGCTCTATGTAAGACTTCGCCTGATCGAGCCATTCACTTCCGCACTTATATGCAGCCTCGGTGACAACAGTGGAAACAAATGGAGCATCGTCAAACTCGTTGGCATCGAGCCATGAAAAGAAACCGTGCCGCAATTCGGGGTTCTTAATCACGCACCACGAACTGACAATTCCCGGGATATTAAACGTTTTTGACGGAGCCGAAAACGTTATTGACACTTCGGCAGCATCGGCACTCACACTTGCAAACGGGTGATGCTCATGATTGAAAATCGTGAGATCCCCATGTATCTCATCGCTCACTACAATCACCCCGTGACGTTTTGCCAAGGCAGCCACCTCTTTAAGCACCTCAACGTCCCATGCTATGCCTATGGGATTGTGGGGATTGCTAAGTATCATCATGCGCGGATGTTCAATGCGGAATATAGTTTCAAGTTCGTCAAGATTCATGCTATATTTCCCATTGGCATCTTCCACAAGCCCATTGTTAACGACTTGCCGCTTATTGCCCTCGGGAACAAGCCTGAACGGGTGATAAACAGGCTCCTGTATGACCACTTTATCGCCTTCGCGGGTAAAGTAATTTATTGCAAATCCCAATCCTTTTACCACTCCGGGCATATATGTCAATTCTTCCCGGGTGAAAACAAACCCGTGCATATTGCGCGACCAGTCTATAATCGACTGCCAATAACTGTCGGGAGCGCACGCATAACCATATATGCGGTGTTTTAACCTTTGTTGCAAGGATTCGGTGATTTCGGGACACACTTCAAAGTCCATATCGGCCACCCACAGCGGAGTCAAGTCGTCGCGTCCGTATCGGGGCAACAGCCCGTCGAACTTAATCGAGCCGCTGCCATGCCTGTCTACTATTTTATCGAAATTATATATCATTGTACAAACCTTGATTAATATCATACGTGAAACATCACCATTCCAGACCGGCCACCACGCCTATGCTGTGCAGCGATATGCCATCATACCTGTCGTAGTAGTAATAATCGTCATAACGGTAATAGTGTTGATTGATAAGGCTGTAATTCACGCCCAAGTTGAACGCCGAGCGAGAACCGAGTGCTATGCGCACACCGATGCTGCAACTCAGGTAGAAACATGCTTCGTTGTCGATGATTCCGTCATTAATGGTTATATAATCGTTACCCACAAGGAACGACACACCGGTCTTTGCGTCCACAAATGCCGATATGGGGCTGCTGCCCATGTAACGGAAATCAAGGAACAGCGGAATCATATACGCATTGTCGGAGAGGTCCATGTCTTCTTCCCACCGAGTGTACTCGTCGGCTTCGGTCTTCAATATATCGACACCGGCACCCACTCCCATGAAAAAGTTCCCACTGCTAAGGCCATGCGACGTGGTCGCTTCAAACTTATTTGCCTTATAATATCCCACTCCGGCATTATAACCGGCTTCGATAAACCCCTTATAAGAGAACATCGACATAACCTGCTGCGCCTGCGCCATTTGCACCAATCCCGAAAATTGGGCGTGCAACGACAACGGGCAACCGATGGCGGCAATTACTGATAATAGTATCGAAAAAAACGGTCTCATGATATTCTAATTTTTACACAATCAATTAAATAGGAGCCTTTGCCCACGGTGCGCATCGTAAAAATCGCCGTGGTCATAAACTATATTGCCATTGACAATGGTTCTTACAACTCTGTTGTGGAACACTGTACCGACAAACGGAGACCAACCGCAACGCGACACTATATTGCCCGGCTCGACTTTATTCTCGCTTGCCGGGTCTATGATAGCAATATCGGCATGGTAGCCGCGGCGCAGGAATCCACGTCTGTCAATGCGGTAAAGCCGTGCCGGGGCATGGCACATCTTGTCGACCACCTGCTCGATGGTGAACACTCCCTGCCTTGCCAATTCAAGCATCGCCACGAGCGAAAACTGCACAAGAGGCATACCCGATGCGGCAGTAAGGCAGTTGCCCTGTTTTTCTTGCCACAAGTGAGGAGCATGGTCGGTGGCAACAATATCAATCGCCCCCGACCGCAATGCATTACGCAACGCATCGCGGTCGGCAACAGTTTTTATTGCAGGATTACACTTTATCATATTTCCCAATCGGGAATAATCTTCATCGCTGAACCACAAGTGATGCACGCACACTTCGGCAGTTATCCGTTTGTCGGCAAGTGGCGTGGTACTGTCAAAAAGCGATAGTTCCCGAGCCGTTGACAAATGTAGCACATGTAAGCGTGTGCCATACTGCGATGCCATACCGACTGCACGTGCCGTCGACACATAACAAGCCTCGGCACTGCGTATGAGCGGATGATATTCTACCGGCAGGTCGTCACCGCGCTCGGCCACGTAACGAGCCTTGTTTGCTGCAATAGTTGCCTCGTCCTCGGAATGTACGGCTATCAACGCCGGCACCTCGGCAAACAATCGGTGCAACGCTTTCGGGTCATTGACAAGCATATTGCCGGTAGAGCTTCCAAGGAATGCTTTCACGCCACACGTCTTGGAATAATCCACCGAAGATGCCAATACATCTATATTGTCGTTCGTTGCTCCCATGAAAAAGCTATAATTGGCAAGCGACACCTCGGCAGCCCGCGCATACTTCGCCTCAAGAGCCTCGAGCGTGGTTGTCGGCGGCACCACGTTGGGCATATCCATGTATGACGTCACGCCCCCCGCAACGGCAGCACGAGACTCGGTCGATATGTCCCCTTTTCGTGTCAATCCCGGGTCACGGAAGTGCACTTGGTCGTCTATCACCCCGGGAATTACGAGGCACCCATTCAAGTCCTCTGTCGAATCGCACGAAGCCACCACTGCCTCGCAAGGAGAGCCTTGCCCCACATCGGCTATCGTCTCCCCGTCAATGACGATGTACCCGTTGAACCGGTTCCCTTCGTTCACAATGACTGCATTATGCAACAGCGAGCGTTTACTCATGATTTTTTCGCTTTTTTGAATCTTGGGTTAAACCAACTTGAAACTTTCAACTGAATCACGCCGAAAAGGGCTTCACCAAATATGCTCGTATTCATTTTGCTTGTTCCAAGCACACGGTTTACGAAGATTATCGGTACTTCCACAATCTTAAACCCTAATTTATAGGCCGTAAACTTCATTTCAATCTGGAATGCGTACCCCTTAAAATGGATTTTGTCGAGGTCGATGGTTTCAAGCACTTGGCGGCGGTAGCAAACAAAACCCGCAGTCGTATCACGCACATGCATTCCGGTGACGATACGCACGTATGCACTGGCGTAATACGACATCATCACACGTCCCATGGGCCAATTCACCACATTCACGCCCGAAATGTACCGCGAACCCACAGCCACATCGGCGCCACCGGTGGCACAGGCATTATGCAACGGTATCAAATCGTTGGGATTGTGGCTGAAGTCGGCATCCATCTCGGTGATATAATCATATCCCGCCTCGAGCGCCCACTTGAAACCTGAAATATAAGCGGTGCCCAGTCCCAACTTCCCTGCCCGCCGCATCAGATGCAGACGGCCGGGATAAGTCGGTTGCAACTCCTCCACAATTTGCGCCGTTCCATCGGGCGAATTATCGTCAATTACAAGTATATCGAAACTGTATTCGAGCTTGAATACGGCCTCAATAATATTAGCTATGTTCTCTTTTTCATTATAAGTCGGAATAATCACCAAGCTATCCGACTGCCTGTTTTCTGTCATCAACGTATAATTTTAATGGCTTGATACCACAAAAATAATCTATTTTACGTGGAATCAGAAACAATCACGTGATTTATTGTTGCTGTCTTGCGAAATTGGGGTATACAAACGACAAATGGAGGCGCAGAACTCTGCACCCCCATTTGTCGATATGAATATGGTTACAGTCTTTATTTCTTCACAAGTATACCAAGCTCGGCAATAGTGATGAAATCACGTTGCTCGATTTCGCGCGTAGACTCGAAACGGAAGTAACGTGCACTGCAAGGCTTGTCAAATGTAACTTTTTGAAGAACGGTATTGTGCATTATATTGCCAAACTCGGCATTCTTCTTCACCTGCGTCCACTTCTTGCCATCGGTGCTTACGTAGAAGTTGTAATAGTATACCGTCCCGGCCTTGCCATCCTTTTCTGTCGGCAAGTAAGCAAATCCGGTTACGTTATCAACAACACTGCCCATGTCAACTTCTATCATCGGCTTCTTATCCGATGCACTGCGCCATACCGTAGTCACGTCGCCATCGATGGCCGCTTTGGCTCCGACAGTACCACCCGTTGCCGATTTAACAGTCCACTTGTCGACCTGAATATCGCTCACGGTCTCCCCTTCGTATGCGGCGGTGAGTTCTTCTACGCAATAAGCCGAAATCTTCTTGATGTTGGCAGTATTGCGTGTCTCATTGACTGTCAATTTCAAAGCTGTCGCATTCACGGCAGGGAATCGAAGCATGCGCTTGTAACCGATTGTAGAGCCTGAGCCCACTTCTACCCAATTGCCGTCGACCATTGCCGAAACGGTGAACGATTCCACGCGTTGTCCCTTGGTAATATCTTCTTGGATAGTTATGGAATTAACCTTGGTAGCCTGCGGCAATTCACAAACGACTTCACCACCTTTTTCAACCGATGCCGGAGTGAATGTCGTCAACAAATCGTTGGCAAAATTCTTTGTGATATATTCGTTAAGTTCCTTGATGCGTTGTACATCTATTTCGCAAAGCAGACCGTCGGTATTGGGCGGTATGTTAAGGAGTAACACCGAGTTGCGGCCCACCGATTCATAATAAATGTCAACCAACTTGGCAAGCGACTTCACTTCGCTGTCTTGCTCGGGGTGATAGAACCATCCCGGACGTATCGACACGTCTACTTCCGACGGGTACCAGAACATTTCACTTGCCTTTGCTACAAGTTCGCGGCTGCCAAGGTCGGCACCTGTTTCCTTCAGGCCGAGCGCGTTCTTGATGGAATCGGCATTGGCATATCCGCCGGGAGGCAATACGGTTGCACTCCATTCGCATTCACGGCCAAGACCTTTCTCGTTTCCAACCCAACGCACATCATCGCCCATGATGGCAGTGACTGCATTTGGTTGCAACTTATGTATCACGTCATAATAACGAGCCCAGTCATACACCTGTTGCTTACCATTGGGACCTTCGGCACACGCGCCGTCAAACCACACCTCGTGTACTTCGCCGTAATTGGTGAGCAATTCGGTAAGCTGTTGCACAAAGAAATCGTTATAGGCAGGCGAGTCGCCATAACACTCGGCATTGCGGTCCCATGGCGAAAGATATACGCCGAATTTCATGCCATACTTGTCGCAAGCCTCACGCAACTCTTTCACCACATCGCCTTTTCCGTCACGCCACGGCGATGAAGCCACCGAGTGCTTGGTAGTAGCCGTCGGCCACAGGCAGAAGCCGTCGTGATGCTTGGCGGTAATGATAACCAATTTAAAGCCACCGTCTTTCAAGGCTTTAACCCATTGGTCGGCATCAAGTTTTTCAGGATTGAAGATTGCCGGATCTTCGCTACCGTCACCCCATTCGCGTCCTGTGAAAGTGTTGATACCGAAGTGCAAGAATGCTGTCATCTCAAGTTCCTGCCAAGCAAGCTGGCGAGCCGAAGGGACAAGGCGCGAAGCCATGTCGATTTTTTGCTCGGCTGTGGCATTGGTCGGGAAACTCACATGTTTCTCATAATAGGTCTCATTGCCACATGAAGTCAATACCAATGTTGTACCGACGAGCAATGATGTCAATGTGTTTTTTAAAGCTGTCATTGTATTATAGGTGTTATGGTAAATTCAAATTCGTATGGTTCTATAGGCAACAAGTACTTGTCGAGCACACCCGGGCCGCATGTGGCTGTACCGACACCCGTCTGAGCGGCGTCGATATGTATTGTTGTCGTACCCTCGTCGGTCAAGTCGTTAAGATGCTTGGCGGCATCTATCATCTTGTCGGTATATGGGAGTGCGGCAAACTGGAACGGCTTGTTGCTCGTCACCTTAAGCCCGTTGCCGGCTTCATTGCTGAACGATGCCCAACGCGTATCTATGTGGTTTCCGCAAGCCTCAGGCACCATGTAGGTGTGGAACATGGCAGCAGGTGTGGTATGATATATGCCAATCATGCCTGCCGGACGGTCGACATAATTCTCCCATTCGCCACGGCCAAGATAAGACACCTTGCGAGAAGCCTCGCTGTTCATGTCGAAAGTCAAGCCTACGCGCGGCAGCGATTTTATTATTGCCGTGTCGGGCACAAAGCGAGTCTTTACATCAAGCACACCTTTCTTGTCGACAGTATAGACAAACCGAGCAGTACCGATTGTCTGCCCTTTGGCATTCACCAAGTCGACATCGGCTTCAAATCCGTTGTTCTTAACCTTATGGCCGGTAACCTTCTGCGTGTAGTTATCGAGACCTGCGGCTTGCCACAACTTCAACCCGTTCTTGTCCTTAATGTCGTTTTCGGTTGCCGGACGGTACAACGACAATGACACCGGAGCTGCAAGCATCTCGACGCCATCATATTTATACGACACCAATTCGCCTGTCTCGGCTGAGAAAGTTGCCGAAACCAAGTTGTTGGAAATGGTATTGCCGTCACGTTTCAACGACGAACCTTGCGGCAACTCGCACTTTGCTTCATACTTTTTATTTGCCACAAGTACAAATTGGTTGTATGCCATTACGTCATTGGTCGATACGAACGCTGTTGCCTCATTGGGAGTCCACTCAAGGTTCAAATAAGCCTCGCGAATATTCTTTGGCAACTTAACTTTGCCTATTGTTACATCTACAGTCTCGTGGGGGTCGCAAGCCACCTGTTTAGTGCCATCGGCAATAACTTCGCCATTGTCACCAATAACGCTCCAGTGAAGCGTGTAAGCATCAAGATTGGTGAAGTCATGCCAGTTTTTCACAGTTACGGTGAGATCTTTTTCATTCTTCATCGTAGCCTTGACATATTGATACACGCGCTTTGCCTCATAATAGTGCGGGCGCGGCACCCTGTATGCGTCAACAAGTCCGTTGCCGCTGAAACTGCCAAACGAAGGCACACCCTCAGGGCCGAAATCGCCGCCGTATGCCCAATACCACTTGCCGTTTTCATCGACGAGACGGAACGACTGGTCCACCCAGTCCCAAATGCAACCGCCCTGAGCCATAGGCTCCGACTCAAACACTTCCCAGTAATCCTGCAAACCGCCGCAACTGTTACCCATTGCATGGCAATATTCACACAAAATGAACGGGCGGTAAATATCCGGTTTGGCAAGATATGCCTTTATCTCCTCTATGCTGCGATACATGCGGCAGTAGATGTCGGTATTGAAGTTTTCCTCGGCACGTTCATACTGTACAGGGCGATTGGTCTCCTGCGATTTGAACCAGCGGTAGGTAGCCTCGAAATTAGGCCCGTTACCGGCCTCGTTGCCAAGCGAAAGTATCGACACCGACGGGAAATTCTTGGTGCGTTGGTACATGCGTTTTGTGCGGTCCATGTGAGCCGTCAGCCACGTTGTGTCCTTTGCAAGCGTTGCAGGACCGTAACCCATTCCGTGCGACTCGATATTAACTTCGTCGATGACATACAAGCCATACTTGTCACACAAATAATACCAGTAGATATTGTTGGGATAGTGTGCGCAACGCACCGTGTTTATGTTGGCTTGCTTCATTAGAGCTATGTCTTGAAGCATCGACTCCTTGGTTACTGTGCGTCCCTGTTGTGAAAATTCATGACGGTTGACGCCTTTTACCAACACCGGCACGCCATTGATGCAGAAACGGCCATCTTTTATTTCCGATGTCTTGAATCCCACGTGGCAACCGGTTGTATGTGTTATCTTTCCACTTCCGTCATACAAGTTGAGCATGAGTGTGTAAAGATAGGGATGTTCGGCACTCCAAGCATTCACGCCGGGCAGCGTCTTGCTGAAGTTGACCTTGCCGCCCGCGGTCGTTTGCTTGCCGCTTGCCACCGTCTTCCCGGCAGCGTCGCGCAATTCATACCCCACTTGGGCATCGCCGCCGTCAACAGCAACGTCGATCGACAGTTCTCCGTCTTTATACGCTTTCTTGTCGAGCGGAGATACTACTTTGTAGTCCTGTATGTAGGTCTTGGGAGTACTGTAAATATACACATCCTTTTCAATGCCGCTCAATCGCCACATGTCTTGGCATTCGAGATACGAGCCGGCACTCCAACGATACACCTCCACGGCAAGCACATTGTCTCCCTCGACAACCTTGTCGGTTATATCCCACTCTGCGGGAGTTTTGGATCCTTGGTTGTAACCAAGTAACTCGCCATTGAGCCAAATATAATAGAACGAAACAGTCCCTTCCAAGCACAGCACTATGCGCCGGCCGTCCCAACTTTCAGGCACACGGAATGTGCGGCGATAAGACCCCACCTCGTTGGTTTCGGTGGGAACGAGAGGCGGATTCTTCTTAAAGTTGAAGAACGGTTCGTCAAATTCGTAAGTCTCGTTCACGTAGATGGGTATGCCGTAGCCCTGCAACTCCCAGTTGCCCGGCACTTTTATATCATTCCAGTTTCCAACATAATAATCGGGTTGATAAAAGTCGACCGGACGGTTGGCCACACCGCGCACCCAGTTGAACTTCCAAGTGCCGTTAAGGCTCATATAGTAAGGCGACGATTCATAATCAAACTCATCGATGCTCTCGATGTCGCCCTCCTGATAGGGCCAAACGTAGGCATGGGGTTCAATCTTATTCAGGCCTATCGCATATTGGCTTTGCCATTCGGGCAAGTCCTGAGCTGCCAAAACGGGTAACGCCGACATTAACAGACCGGAAAGAAGAATCATTTTTGGTTTCATGTTCAGTGTTTTATTAGGTGTATTAATTGGATTTATGTTATTCTACTATTATCTCGTCAAAGTATATCCACACGTCTTGTCCTTCCTTGAAGTCACCGACTGGGCACTTGCCGGGGTTGGTAAATTCCACTTTCAGGTAGCGGCCGCGGGTATTGAGGTCAAACACCTCGTCTTCGATGGCCGTGCGTACTTTGAAAACATCTTCGTGCGAATGCTTGGCCGATGCCACCTGACGGAATCTCTTGTTATCGTCCGAGACCGACAAGCGTATTTCACTCGGCGTGTGCACGCCCATGCCAGAGTTGGTGAGGCAACCGAGCGTAACCTTCTTAATCGACGTGCGTTTGCCAAGGTCGACGGTGAACGAACCGTCCTTGCCATACCAACCGGTCCACTCAAAGTCGGTGTGGCGGTCGCTACCGCGCAATCCATTGGTGAGCACATAGTCATTAGCCACATCGCTTGTCACTTCTCGCCCGGTGGCTTTGTTGAAAGTCACATTCAGCGTCAGTGTCTTGCCCTCCTGCTTGCCGGAGCGGAACGTGGCGGCTTTCACCACAGTCGCCTTCTTCAGGTCAAACGGCTTCTTGTATAATTTTGAATCCTGCGCGGGTTCTTTGCCATCGGTAGTATAGCGTATTTCCACATCGGGGCGTATGCACGACATTTCCACTGTGATTTTTCCATCGTTGGGCGTCAGCTTGTGGTCGATGTTGAACATCGAGCGTGCATAGTTTATTCCCATTGCATCCAAATGCGGCAGCACGGCATCGGTGCGATGCAGGAATTCTTCCCAGTCTTTGACACCCTTCGGGCACCATGCCACTTCGGCGGCGGCAAGCAGACGCGGGAACAGCAAGTATTGCACATCGTCGGCCGAGCGGCAAAACTCCGTCCACATCGAAGCCTGTACGCCCATCAACAGGTCCTCATACTCGGGAGCCCATTTGGGTTGTACGGGTTCATATTCATAGACGTTCTTCAACGTGATGTTTCCAAAATAAGTAACCGGTTCAAACCATTGCGGTCCCTGATAACGGATAAAATAAAGCACCCTCGCCGGAGTCATGACAAACTTGTGGCCTTGAGCTGCAGCCTTGGTGGCAGCTTCACCAAATCCGCGCCACCCGCAAATCACAATGCCGTCGGGCAGCTTATGGTTGGTCAGTTCATCCCAGCCCAACGGCGTTTTACCCTTGCTGCGAACATAGTCGCTCATACGTTCCATGAAGTAGCCCTGCAAGTCTTCAAGGTTTGCAAGATGCTCGGCTTCCATGCGAGCTTTGCAACGTGGGCAACGTCCCCAATAAGTTTTCACGGCCTCATCACCGCCAAGGTGAATATAACGTGACGGGAACAACTCCATCACTTCATCAAGTATATTTTGCAAGAAAGTGAATACACTGTCATTGCCGGCGCAATAAATAAATTGCGTATTCCTTCCACCTCCACCGGGTAACACCGTTATGGGTTCTCCCACCGACGGACATGCAAGCTCGGGATAAGCGGCAAGCGACGAATTGGTGTGGGCCGGCATTTCAATTTCCGGAATTACTTCTATCTGCCTTTCGGCCGCAAATGCCACAATGTCGCGTATGTCATCTTGTGTGTAATAACCTCCTTCATTGGGAGTTTCCCCCGGTCGCTGATTGGGACGGGCAGGAAAAGGCTCGTCACGGTGCATTCTCCATGCACCCACTTGCATCAACCGCGGGTATCGCTTGATTTCAATTCTCCAACCGGTATCGTCAACAAGGTGCAGGTGTAACTTATTGATTTTAAGCATTGCCGCAACATCTATCAACTTCAGCAGCTCGCTCTTTGGCAGAAAATATCGGGCAACATCGACCATCAGGCTGCGATAGCCGAAACGCGGACAGTCCTCAACTTGCATTACAGGAACCTGCCAACGTATGCCGTCTTGCAACTTGCAGCCGTCAAACGCTCCCGGGAGCAATTGCCGCAGCGTTTGCAGCGCATAAAAGAATCCCGGAGTGTCGGCTGCCTTAATATCGATTCGGTCGGCAGCCACATTCAATTTGTATCCCTCGGCGGGAATCGAGGAATCGGTAGTAAACACCACATTACCACCGTCAATGCCGATACCAACCGCAGGCAGGAAACCGGCGCAATCGCCAAAATGACTTACAAATAATTCTGCGGCCTTCAATTGTTCGGCATTCTCGACCGAGAACACTGTACCTTCGTCAAACTCAAAATATCCCTCACCCTCGGTAGTCGAGACAGGTGCAGGAATAACAGGCAATGTTGCAGCCCATGTAAACAGGCTGCAACATACTACGACAAACGTCGTTAATAATTGGCGTTTCATATATCGTTAAATATCTTCGTTTATTGGATATTTTTCAAGTATCGGATCGGCATACTGGACCTGCAGACGTTTGAGTTCCTTCATCAGTTCCTTGGTCACTTCTTCGGTGCCGGGTTGCCCGTAGATATTATTCATCTCATGCGGGTCGGCTTGCAAGTCATAAAGCTCCCACGCGTCTATGTCGTTATAGAAGTGTATCAGCTTGTAGCGGTCGGTACGCACTCCGTAGTGGCGTTTCACCATGTGCTCGGCCGGATATTCATAGAAGTGGTAGTAGAGCGACTTACGCCAATCGGCAGGCTGCTCGCCTTTCAACAATGGCACAAGCGACACACCTTGTATATCTTCGGGTATCGGGGCTCCGGCCAGTTCAAGGAAGGTGGGCGCATAGTCGATGTTCTGCACCATTTGCGGAATGTCGCCACGCTTGTCAAAACCGGCAGGCAGGCGCATGATGAGCGGAGTGTGCATCGACTCTTCATACATGAAACGCTTGTCAAACCACCCATGCTCGCCCATGTAGAAACCTTGGTCGGAAGTATAGACCACCAAAGTATTGTCGAGCATACCTTTTTCCTCAAGATAATCCAACACGCGCCCCACGTTATCATCAAGCGACTTCACCACCTTGCTGTAGTCGCGCATGTAACGTTGGTATTTCCATTCGGCAAGTTCTTTGCCGGTCAACTTTGCGGCATAGAACTCTGCGGCAATCGAGTCATAGAACGCATCAAATGCCTTGCGGTCGGCAGCATCCATGCGCCCCACATATTTCTCGTATGTTTCCTTTAGGCGAGAATTCTTGTCGGGGCCGTCCATCTTCAAGTCATATATAAGATCCATGTCTTTATATATGCTCATTTCTTGTGCACCGGCTGCAATACGTCCCGCATAATCGTCATAGAAATTTTCGGGCAAAGCAAAAGTACTGTCTTCATACTCATGCAAATATTTTATTTCGGGCAACCAATTGCGGTGGATAGCCTTGTGATGTATGAACAGGCAGAACGGCTTGCTCTTGTCACGCTGGTTTTCCATCCAGTCGATACTCATGTCCGAGATGATATTTGTCAAGTACCCATGCTTCTGGATGGTATCGTTTTGCATTGTTATAAAATCGGGATTGTAATAGTCGCCCTGTCCCGGCACTATTTCCCAATAATCAAATCCCGTGGGCAGGCTTTCAAGGTGCCACTTGCCGATTATTGCAGTCTGGTAACCTGCTTGTTGCAACAGCTTGGGCATCGTCTGCTGTGAACCGTCAAATACGCACGTGGTATTATCGGTGAATCCGTTTGCATGGCTGTGCTTGCCTGTAATCATACATGCCCTGCTGGGGCCGCTGAGCGAATTTGCCACAAAACTGTTGGTGAAACGCACGCCATCGCGGGCAATACGGTCCAAATTAGGAGTTTCCACAAATCGGCTGCCATAGCAACTCATCATCTGAGCCGTGTGGTCATCGGTCATGATGTATACAATATTGAGCGGCTTGGTTTCCTCTTTGGCTTGCTGACACGAAGCCATGCCGGCCAATGCGCCGGCACCCAGTACGGCGGTGTACAAGGCTTTTGAACTAAAATTCTGCATCTTATGTTTAAGGCATTAAAAATAAATATATAAAAAACAGACACGCATTGCACAAATGTACTGATTTTTTTGTGCAACTCGTGCCTGTTAATTAAATATTAATACAAACCGTTTACAACTTTTGCATCTTTTAACTACTTAATCACAGTCATAGCTGTAGTCGGCTATACCGTCGGAATTAGTAGGCCAACCGGGGTTCTGATAAAGTGTGCTTTGACCGTTGACAGTTGCAAGTTGGAACTCTGCAATTGGTATGGGCTCAAGGTAATGGGGCTTGGGGAAGTTGTAACCTGTTGAATATGTCACCAATGTCGATGTTATCTGCAACGGGCGCATATATGTGCTCAACCCCGGTGCCGAAACCATCGTCCCCTCTTCGAGCGAAGTACCGTTGCCGTCAGCTTTTGGCCACACGTTGTTAGCCATGCAGTCGGTATTGCCGTCGTTCCACAAGTTCATTCCCTCAACCTGATAGTTGCGCATGTTGTCGAGCGCGCGCCAACGCTTGAGGTCGTCGAGGCGCATGCCCTCGGCATAAAACTCGCAACGACGTTCGCGGCGTATGTTGTAAAGCGTCGCAGAGACATACTGTCCTTTCGACATCACGGCAAGGTCGTTCTCCTGTGTTAAATCGGTGGCTTGGATGGTTTTATTGTAATCTTCGTCGACACCCGCACGGCTGCGCAGCTTGCGCCAGTAGGTATCGCAATGGCCTCCATTCACATTGCCGTTAAGCTCGCAATATGCCTCAAGATAGGTAAGCATGGCCTCGGCCGAGCGGAATATAGGGTTGGCAGTCGTGCCTTGACCGCTCAATTGCTGGTTCTCCTCATAGCTCACCCATTTATACATCTCATATCCGGTGGTGTTACGTTCATTGCCATTGTTGGTGATGTGCGGAGCAAAATAAGCGATGGTGTCCCTTACCATGGCACCGGTTGACGGGTCGGGAGTTTCCACTATGTTGCGCACTGCCGCTTTAACGGCAAGCCGCCCGTCTCGGTTGGCCAGTTCTTCCACCATGTCGGCATCGCCGCCGTATGGCATCGTGGCACTACTGGCATAAATGGGCAACCCGTCTTTCATGAGGAATGAATTAACAAGCGAGCGAGTAAGGCCTGTCCCGCCGCCGCTGCGTCCCAGATACTGCCCGACACTGTGGTAAAGCACTCCCGACAAATAGTAACGGGCAAGTATCACCTCGTCGTTGTCGGGGAATACCCCGGTGTTGTTAAACATCGACAAATAATCGATGTCGAGGTTGGGGCGGTTCTCGGCAACCGTCTCCGATGCCTCAAGTGCCACCTGCAAGAAATACCGGTACTCATCCTCGGCCGTTCCTGCCGGGAAAACGTAGTTGGGATACATGGCACGCCCCACCCACTTGTCGTTGCCCGGGACAAAGGCAGTTCCCGCATGGTACTTTTCCCAAGTGCCTTCATACAGAGCCACACGAGCCATAAGCATCGAAGCGGCATCCCTGCACAATCGTCCCGACTCGGGCGCTGTTTCGTCCATGAGTGAAACGGCCGTCGTAAGGTCGCTGATGATGAAGCGTGCCACCTCGTTGCGCGGGTGGCGGCGAGTAGCCTCGGCAAGTTCGGCTTCATCGTCCGATAGCATACCGGTGAGGATGGGTGCGTCGCCAAAGTTGCGCAACAGGCGGAAGTGCTCCCACGCACGGAAGAAGTAGCCCTCGCCAAGGTAATGATTCACCTCGGTTGCCGAAAGTGCACCTGCGCTTATTTGCGACTCAACACGATTGATGAAATAATTGATTCCGCGCAGGTTTTTGAAATCCCATTCCGACACATTCTGCTCAACCGTGCGCTTCTCGCCCTCGTAAAACAGAGGGTCGGGCGATGTCCCCATCTGGTTGTCGCTCGAATTGTCTTCGTCGTATATGCCGCCAACCCAGTTGCCATTCTTGGGCAGAATATCTTGGTAGAACTGGTTGGCGCCCTGTATCACATCGTTCAGGTTATCGTAATATGCCACTTCGCTGCCAAAATCAAGGGGCTCCCTGTCAAGGAAGTCAGAGCAAGAGGCAAGCGAAAGCATGGCCAACGAAATTCCCGTTATATATAGCTTCTTATTCATTTCCTTATATGTTGATTATATGAGTGATAGTGTTAAGACACATTAGAATGTTAGTTCAAGACCTACCGACCATGTGCGATATTGCGGGTAAACCTTTCCGGCTCCATATTCGCCTGTGGCCGAACCAATGGCCTCGGGGTCGTAAATCATCAAGTTGGTAAATGTCCACAAATTCTCGGCCGACACATACAAACGAGCGTGGTCGACATACTTCGACAGTTTGGCAGTCTTGGGCAATGTGAAGCCTATTTGCAGGTTCTTCAAACGCAGATACGAGGCATCTTGCAGATACCGGTCGCTCACCTGCTTGTTGTTAAGGTCGCCGCGGATTCGTCCGTAATACGGATCTTCATAGTTGGCTCCAAGCGCAGACCCTGCATAGCGGAAGTAATCCAAGTGGTCGGTATAGAGCGAACGTTGGTAGTTGCCGTTGCCGAAGCCGAAGAATGTTGGCGAATTTTCAAAGAACACATCGCGCTTGCCCACGCCTTGGAAATAGGCCCGGAGGTCGATAAATTTCCATTGAGCCTCCAATGTGAAGCTGTAAGCAAAACGCGGTGTCGAGTTACCTATCTTTTCCCAATCGCCATGGTCGGTAATAGTGCCTGCACCGTTGTCTACCTTGCCGTCGCCGTTAACGTCGATATACATCACATCGCCGCCGCCCCAGTTGGAGCCTAACGCCGACTGGTTGGCAGTGGCCAAGTGCTGCTGCATTTCCATGTCGCTCTTGGCGATACCTTTCACGCGGTAGCCCCATATTTCGCCTATTTCCTTGCCCTCGTAGTAAGCCTCGGCGCCGGCATCGCCGCGCAAGCGTCCCGTGGGCGAGTAATATTCGGTGACAATCGACTTGTAGTCGCTCAGGCTTGCCGATATGCCGTAGCCCCAGTCGGTACCGATGCGGTCGCGCCACGACAATTCAAGTTCCCAACCGCGTGTGCGCAACTCGGCATTGTTGGTGCGCGGCGCATCGGCTCCGTAAACTGCCGACAGCGCACGTGCCGGGCCTATCATATCCTTTGTTGTACGTTGGTACCAGTCAAACGACGCATTGAGTCGGTTGCTGAACATGCCTATGTCGACACCGGCACCGGCATTCTCGATGGTTTCCCACGTCAACGACGACGAATAGGGGTCGAATACCGGCAACACGCTGGCCTGAACACCGCCAAGTATTACGGTACCAAGTTTGGATGCCATCTGCTGATAATAGGGATAGAACGAAGTGGTGTTCTGGTTGCCGAGCTGCCCGTATGAACCGCGCAACTTGAAGTACTCGAGTTTTATGGCATCGCGAATGGGGCGGAAAAAACTTTCATTTGCAACGTTCCAACCTGCCGATACCGACGGGAACAACCCCCAACGTTGGTCGGTCGGGAATCGCGATGCGCCGTCGTAGCGCAAGTTTACTTCGAGCATGTAGCGGTTGTCAAACGTGTAGTTGACACGGCCGAAGATGCCGAGGTTGGCCCACTCGCCCTTGTCCTCGGCCACGAGAATGTTGCTCGATGTCGGGTTGATAAACGGCACATCGTCGAGCAGCACATCCTTGGTGGCCATGCGTATGGTTTCGTTGTAATAATACTCGGTCTGCATACCCACGAGAGCCTTGAAATAATGCTTCTCGTTGAAGGTCTTTTCAAAGTCGCTGTATACGTTGCTCTGGAAATAGTTCACATGCCCCTTGTAGCGCATATACGTGGATTCGCCCGGTCCCGGCTGAATGCGGAATGTGCCGTTGGCATTGGTTTCAAACCGTGCAAGCACACCCTCAAGCGGGGAATAGAACGTTTGCCCGCCGTCGGGACGGGTGTAATAAAGCTTCGCAAAGTTTTGGTCGCCGGTCTGGTTCTCGATGCGGCTGTTAAGGTCGACATATATTTTCCAACCCTTGATAGGCTCAACGGTGAGGTTGGCCTGGTTGTAGAGCAACAGGTTGCGGTCGCCTTGACGGCCGCCGTCAAGGAAGCTGCTTATCATCGACTCCTTGTTATACGTGCCGTCGGGCATTGTGACAGGCATCAACGGGCTGCGGCGTCCAAGGTTGTGGAAGAACAGGGCGTTCATCGCCGACGGTTTCTCGTTGTCGGTATTGACAAGTCGGCTGCTCCAGTTAAACGTCACATAATCGTTGAATCTCACGCCAATTTTTCCTGCCAGCGTCAGACGCTCGAACGACTCGTCGGCGTAATTGAACAAACCGGTTTGTCCGAGGTAGTTGCCCGAGAAGTAGTATGTGATTTTGTCGCCACCGCCGCTCACGCTCACATTGTGCTCGTGCGACACGGCTATATTCTTCAGGAACACATCATACCAGTCGGTATTGGCATATGACTGTTGCCCGAAGCCCCAGTCGCCGGTGTTGGTAGGCTCGATGCCATAAGGCAACTCTCCGCGCTGGTAAGCAAGAATCTTGTTAAGCTGGGCGTTGCCAAACGGAGCGGTTCCGCCGGTGTTGACAAATGCGTCGTTAACCATCAAAGCATAAGTATAGCTGTCGACCATTTCGGGTACCGAGATAGGCTGTTGCATACGCACATTACCCGTATAGCTGATGCGCAGCCCGCGCTCGCCCGACTTGGTGGTGACCAAGATTACACCGAACGGTGCACGCGAACCATAGATCGACGCAGCGGCGGCATCCTTCAGCACCGAGATATTTTCAATATCGTTGGGGTTAATCGACGACAGGTCGCCTTCCATGCCGTCGATTAGCACAAGCGGCGACGAGTTTGACCCTTCACCGATAGAACCCACACCGCGAATGTTGATTTCCATCTCCTGTCCCAATCCGCCACCTTGGTCGTTGGTAATGTTAAGACCGGCAACGGCACCTTGCAGACCCTGCACGGCATTAGAGATGGGGCGGCTCTCAAGCACCTTGTTGTCGATGGTCTTGACGGCACCGGTGGCGTTCACTTTCTTTTGCGTACCGAAACCCACGATTACCACTTCGTCTATCATCTGCGTGGCAGGCTCCATTTTCACATCAAATTGCCGGCGATCCCCCACTTTCATCTCTTGTTCGGTATAACCGATGAACGAAAATACTATGACACTGTTTTCATCAGGCACCGTGAGGGTGAATTTACCGTCAATGTCGGTAGCCACGCCCCCCTTTTCGCCTTTCACGATAACACTTGCGCCCGGCAGAGCGAAATCGCTCTCGTCGACCACCGTGCCCGACACCGTCACTTGTGCTATTGCAGTTGAAAAGCACATCAGCAATGCGGACAATAGAATTAATATCTTGTTATTCATTACTTCGTCTATTCTTTCGGTTTTTCACTTTTGTTAATTAATTGCTCGGCTTGCCCAACTGCCTGAACGGAATTTCATAAATTGTTGCGCTGTCCGACGTGAGTATGCGCTGTATTTGCATATAGCGGCGTTCTTGCGCACTGTTGTTCCTGTTGATTGCCACAGTCAAGTAACCGTCACCGCCACCCGTGCTGTTTTGCAAAACATACCACCGCTGGGTATTGTTATTTTCGGGAGTCGGGGCATTCCATTGGGCATTGCTCAATATCGTCATAGTCAACGTGTCGGCTTCATAAGGCACGGTCACCTCATCTAATTTCACATACCGGCACACCCCGTCGCTATACCATGTTGTGTCGGTATTTACATTCACCGTCCCGTCTACACCAATCACAGTGTCGCGTATTACATTATAACGCATTATGGTTGAGTCAAAATCTCGTAGGACCACAAGGTTATATTCATGTCCGAGAGTTGATGATATGCCCACTACGTCGAGCGTGCCTCTGATGCTGAAATCTCCCGGGTTATCGGGTTCATCGTCACACGAAGCAAAGCCCATGCTCAGCAGCATTCCTCCAAGGATTAAATAAAATAATTTTCGCATAAAAGATTCTTTGTTTGTGTTAAGGAGTTTATGTTTATAATTCAATCATTGTGAATCGTAGCGACACATAAATGGCGTCGCTACGTCATTCAACTTGTTTTTTATTCTGCAATTCAGAAGTTACTTCTTTATCAACCGCCCTGTGTAGGTGTTGCCGTGTCGGGTAAGTACCGAAACGAAATAGACGCCTGCCTCAAGTTCATCGACCGACAATGTGGTTTCGGATGTCTCGCGCTGAATTTTGCACACGCCTTGTGCGTCATACACACTAACGCGGTATGCAGTTTCTCCGGCAGGCACGGCCATTGTGACAATGCCATTGTGCGACGGATTTGGATAAATATTTATTGAAGTGTTGTTATCGGCTTTGGCATCACGCTCCACAAGTTTTACGCCGCTGGGATATACGTTGACATGCGTCACCACCGTATCTACATTGCTGTTAAGTGCATAGCTCGATGCCACGGTGAGATTGTACTTGTGTTCCATCGGCACGTCATTGCCCATGTCCCAGTAGAAGATTCCTTTCAAGCCTTTCTCGCGGGCAAACTTGGTGCGGTCATACGTCTGGTTGAAGCCTGTGAAATAGCGAGTAAGCCCGCTTGCGTCAACAGCCTCGTTTTTGTCGGGGGTATAGTCGCCGTCGAGCAATCCGTTTATAACACCTATCGGAGCTGCATTTTGTTCAGTATTGCCTTTCCACCCCTTTGATGTGGTTGTGGCATACGACATTACTATTTTTTCTGCCGGATATCCATGATTGATGAAGCTGTTATATGAAGACTCGTATGCCGACATGGTGAAATTGACCTTTTGCGGGCCATAAATTTGGAATGTGAAGAAATCGCAATTATCCATATATTGCGAAGACAGTCCGTATGACACCCTGTGCGGAGATATGGCAAAAATCTTGTCGGCAGGCAGCACGTCCTTTATTTCATCGAGCAGCAAGCCATAGTTGTTCCAACAAGATGCGCCATCGCACCATTCGAGGTCAAGCTCCACGCCGTCGAGTTCCTTGGAAATCTCGGCAAGGTCGGCAGCAAATATGCGGCGTTTCTCGGCATTGGAAATCGTGGTTTGCCAACCGTCATGCCCCTTTACCGACACACGTATCTTGTAACCGCGGTAGCCCTCGTAGGCACTGCGCATGATACCAAGGTAATACTTGGACGAGAAATAATCGTAACCGGGATTCTCGGCATCGTCGTACTTCCAGTAGCCATTGGCCGAGAACATGGTCTGTGCCGTTACCGAACGCCCCAAGGCAGGCAGCGGGCAACCACCCGTTCCATACGAATAAATCTCGTTTCGGCTAAACGAATCGTCCCATATTGCAGTTTCGTCAAGTTTTGCCTTCAGGTTCTCACCGATAATGGCATCAACATTATCGACCCCCGACGGTGTATAGCTGACAAGTTCGCTGCCGCAACTGCCTTTCACGCCAAAAGCCTGATTGCCATCGACCACGAATGTGAAAGTACGCTCCAACTGATTTGCATTCTGCACATTGGCATATACGCCGATATGGCACCATTTGCCTGTCGATATCGCCGTGGCCGTGTTGGTTGCCATCGGGAAGTCTTGGCCGTTGCATCTCACTATAAGCTGGCCGGCCTCGCCCGGAGTTTCTCCAAGCCTGATAGACACACCGTTAAGATTATCGGCCGACTCTTTCTTCAAGATATACGCACCCGGAGTCCATTCCTCAATATAAATCCAAGTGTGGAAAGTCCACTTATCTGTCGGATTCATGGTTTCCTTGCCGACATTCATGCCTTGGCCGGTGCCGTCTAACGACAACACGCCGGTGCGGCCTTCCCATTCGGGCATATATTCGGCATTAATCAATTTTCCCTCGCTGTAAGGGTACATCAGTTTCAAGTGACCGTCGCTGTATGAGTCAATGCCTATTACTATAATGTCGTTGGCAAGCAGGTACTTGTCTCTCGTAACAGTCTCGCCGCGGTCGAAGAAGCGGCTGAAGTCGCAATATGCCCCAACGTAGTAATATTTAAACTTGTCGTTGTCGGTGACCACCTCGCGGTTGGCACCTTCGGCAGAGAACGACCCGTTATGATTGGTAAAAGTGTAATCCACAACGTTGTCACACAAGTTTTGGTCAAACTTGTAATAAGCTACAAGGTCGCTCCATTGAGGTGCGTACTTGTTGAGGGTGTTATATATGAAATATTGGTAACCGCTATCGTGTGCCTCGCCCGACAACTCGGCTTTCCATATACGGAATTCGTCCAAGCGTCCGTTGATTCCGCCACCGATTACCAAGTCGGCTTCACTGGAGGGAATAGTCATTGCCGTCGCCGTGCTTCCGGCATCTTCACCGTTAATGAGAACACGGGCCCCATCTTCGCCGGCAATCATGGTTACTTGTGCCCACGTCCGGGCTGCGAGGCCGGTTGAAGTTGCCGGCAGTGTTGTGCTGCCCGACTTGAAGTTAATCGTGCCTGCGGCTCCGAGGCTTGCACTGAAGTCACCACCGCGATTATAAATCAATGCATTCTCCTCCCACGTGTCGACATTAATCCAGAACTGGATGGTATAAGTCGATAAATCATTCAATTCGGGGAATTGGTACACGTTTACACTCCCTTCGGGAGTCAAACGTAGGGAGTAGTTGTCCACCTGAGCCAACATCCCCGGCACAAAACCTACGATTAAGGCAAGTGCACATAATAATTTCTTCATGAGCGTTTTTTTGTTTTAGGTCGTCATATACAATGCCGGCAAAGTGCATTGTAACATGGCAGTAGGTTTGAGTAAAAAGAAATGGTAATTTTTTACCTGCATGTTGCATGCAGGTGGAGAAATCTATCGAATCAGCACCTTGCCCCTTTTATCCCATTTAGATCAGGAGAAGCCATGCTATTCCGCAAAATACAATAGCAACTCCTCGGCATCACTGTCAATGAGGGAAATAGGTGATGTCGCAGGAGTTGCCCTCATGAAATTTACTTACTTAACAATCAACTTTTCGGTCTTGTCACCAGCCTTAACCACATAGATCCCACGGTCAAGAGTGACAGTTTCGCCTGCAACAGCATCGGCCACTTGCATGCCGCTGATGTTGTATACATTGCCGGCGGCAGAGAACGTAACTTGGTTGCCTGCCACTGTAAATGCGCGATTTTCACCTAATACAAGTTCTTTAACTGCCGATGTTCCGGGGGTGTATGTCACAAATTCACCTTGTACCGGATCGCCTGTCGGGTTAAGAATGAACTTCATTTCTTTAATCAAGACGCAAGATGTTTTATAAGCTCCTACTACCCAGTGAAATCTTAAGCGGCCCGGGAAACCGGCAACTTCGCCTACGCTTGCGTCAAATTCAAATACTTGCCACTTGGTGGCATCATAAATAGGATTCCCCTCGTCGTCATAAGCTACGCCACCATCTTCTTCGGCATAATAAAGAGAGGGGTCAAAATAACCCTTCTGGTTGCCCGAGTCATTGTTGGTGAATGTGGAGAATGACGGCTCAAAAACACCATCATAGCTTTCTGTGTTGCTTACTATGCTATAAACAAGGCGTGTGCGCACTTTTGCCTGACGCTCTGCTCCGGTTACCTTTGTGTAGAAAGAATATTCTCCAAATTTGAGGGTACCGGCATTGGCTGCGGCGGGGCCGTACTCCGAAGTAGATTCCGGGCCCTTCAAGCACAATACTTTGCCCACTTGACCGCCAAGGTCCACAATGTTAATGTTTGCCTGCAACGAACGTGTCATGTCGGTGGTTGGTTCCGTACCGTTAGTAACACCATCGGCAGGAGCTACATAACATCCCACAAAGCCATTGTCTGCCATTGTTGTAGCTTCAGTGGGAGTGCTTGCGGCAGGATTTACGCCATTGTTATAATAATTAATCAACACTTGCCCCACTTCTTGATTTGCAAATTGGAAACGAGTAGGTGTCATGTCTAAATCGACTGTCTGTGCATACGCACTCGCACCAAGCAGCATCGCTGCCGAAAAAAGTAATGTTTTTTTCATAATTAATTGTTAATTAATAGGTTTATGTAATATTATTCACCCATCTCTTTGGGAAGAGACGGATTATACGTTGCAAAATTAGTTTAAATTTTTGACATACAATGCAATATTGTGCGAAAAAATAACGTGATTTAATCCTATGTATATAAAAAACACACATAGTGCTATTAAATTCTGACAGTTTCTACAGCCATTTATATTTGAAAATCAAACTTTTGACATTGCTCCAATCCGTCCCTTTCCCAAGAGATGGATTATTTTTGCACCCAATAGCCACAAAGGGTGTATCAAAATCAATGTTGGAATTTTGATACACCCTTCACAATATCAATGTCTAAACCTATGGAACGACGGCATTCACAGTGTACTTCGCACTACAGCAGGCTCCACGACACGGTGAGGCCGGCCATGACTATTGCCACCATGCTCATCAGCTTTATGAGTATGTTAAGGCTCGGACCCGAAGTGTCCTTGAACGGGTCGCCAACGGTATCGCCGACGACAGTGGCCTTGTGCACTTCGCTCCCTTTGCCGCCGAAGTTCCCTTCCTCAACATACTTCTTGGCATTGTCCCACGCACCACCGGCATTGGCCATGAAGATTGCAAGCACAAAACCGCAACTCAATCCGCCCGTGAGCAGCCCGAGAATACCCGGCACGCCAAATATAAGCCCGGTGAGCAGCGGTGCCACTATTGCCAGCAACGACGGCACTACCATTTCGCGCTGCGCACCCTTGGTGGAGATTTGCACACAACGTGCATAGTCGGGCTCGGCATCGCCTGTCAATATCCCCTTGATTTCGCGGAACTGGCGACGCACCTCCTCGACCATCTTCTGCGCCGCGCGCCCAACGGCATTGATGGTCAGTCCGCAGAACACAAACGCAAGCATCGAGCCTATGAACATCCCGGCAAGCACGTTGGGATTCATCAGCGTTACATTATAATATTCCATGAAATCGGCAAAAGAGGCCTTCGCCGTTTCTATCACCGTGTTGTCGGGCATGGTGAGCGAGGTGGTTCCTATGCGTTCAAGCCCTATGCGCACCTCCTCGATGTATGAGGCAAGCAGGGCAAGCCCCGTGAGAGCCGCCGACCCGATGGCGAAACCCTTGCCGGTTGCGGCAGTTGTGTTTCCGAGCGAGTCGAGCTGGTCGGTGCGTTGGCGCACTTCCTTGCCAAGCCCCGACATTTCGGCGTTGCCGCCGGCATTGTCGGCAATAGGTCCGTATGCGTCGGTGGCAAGAGTGATACCAAGCGTTGAAAGCATACCCACGGCGGCAAAACCGATACCGTACAATCCCATGTTAACATCGGCAACAACGAAATCGGCGGCAAACAGATATGACAGTATGACACCAACCACGACCGACAACACCGGTATGGCAGTGGAACACATTCCAAGCCCGATGCCGGAGATTATGACGGTCGCCGGCCCGGTTTTACCGCTCTCGCTGAGGCGTTGAGTGGGACGGTATGACTGCGATGTATAATACTCCGTGGCCCGGCCTATCACTACCCCGACAAGCAGCCCCACCACTACCGAACAGCCGATATTGAACCAGTTGTCGATGCCCAACAGCCAAAGTATGACAAACGTAAACACAACTATCAATGCCGAACTGAGATTCGTGCCGACGGCAAGCGAACCGAGCAGTCCTTTCATGGTGGCGTTCTCTTTGGTGCGGACTGCGAAAATGCCGATTATCGACAGCAATATGCCCACCGCAGCAACGAGCATTGGCGCAATCACGGCTTTATACTGCAAGCCCACGTCGCCCGAGTATATGTAAGCAGCCGCACCGAGTGCTGCAGTAGAAAGAATTGAGCCGCAATAAGATTCATACAAGTCGGCACCCATGCCGGCCACGTCGCCCACGTTGTCACCCACGTTGTCGGCAATCGTTGCCGGATTGCGCGGGTCATCCTCGGGAATACCCGCTTCGACCTTGCCCACAAGGTCGGCACCCACGTCGGCAGCCTTGGTGTATATACCGCCGCCGACGCGGGCAAACAGTGCCTGTGTGCTGGCACCCATGCCAAAGGTAAGCATCGTGGTGGTAATCGTGCACAACTTTGCAGTGGGCGTGAGTGCATCTTCGGGTATGACGGCATTAAGTATTATATACCAAAAAGATATGTCGAGCAATCCGAGCCCCACTACCACAAGCCCCATCACCGCTCCGCTGCGGAAGGCTATGCGCAACCCCCCATTGAGCGAACGACGGGCGGCATTGGCCGTGCGGACCGATGCGTATGTGGCACTTTTCATGCCAAGGAACCCGGCAAGGCCCGAGAAGAAGCCTCCTGTGAGAAATGCGACAGGTACCCATGCATTCTGTACGTGAAACCCGTAAGCCATCACGGAAAAAAAGGCCACAAGCACAAGAAACACGATGCCCACGACTTTGTATTGCTGCTTAAGATACGACATCGCACCACGGCGGACGGCCAATGCTATATGCGCCATTCGCTCGGTCCCTTCCGACTCCTTAAGCATTTGATGATAAAAATAATACGCAAAGATAAGTGCAAGCATCGATGCAACAGGCACTATCCAAAATAATAGATTATCCATGTCCGAAATTTTTGTGTGGTATTGAAGAATTAATTATAAAGCCAAACAAAAATAGCGAAAAAACCGAAGCAAGAAATAACATGCCTGTTTAAATATGTCACACTTAGAGTTAAATAAAGCTATCGGGGCTAATGATACCTCGTGCTCGCGCAGGGCAAAACAATCATTTCCATGCCCTTGCCGAAAATCCCGTTGAGGCTTCAATGCAAACACTTCCGCTTATGAAAAAACAAGGCACCAACAGTTCATTTTTACATTTCGTCAACGCATATATCTTGAAAATTAGCATAATGGCATTAATTACGGAAATTTTTCGTTAATTATGTATAACAATGCACACACATGTTGTCCGATTAGGTTTTATAACATATCTTTGCAAAAAATTTTATAACTTTTTCATTTGCCACGCACATTGAGCAAGCGTGCCACAAACTATAAAGAAAGCTCATTGGTATGAATATAGCCGTATATTGTTCATCGCGCAGCAACCTCGACCGGTGCTTCATCGATGCCGCAGCCGCGCTTGGCGAGTGGATAGGCAAAAATGGCAACAACCTTGTGTATGGCGGTTCCAATGCCGGGACAATGCACACGCTCGCACAAGCCGCACACGATGCCGGAGCGCACATAACGGGCGTGGTTCCGCAATGCTTCGCACACCGAGCCGACCCGCTTGTCGATACATTGATTCCGGCCAAAGACCTTGCCGAACGCAAAGACATCATGATAGACCTTGCCGACACATTTGTGGTACTTCCGGGCGGGATAGGCACCATCGACGAGTGGATTTCGACACTCACCCACCTTGTGGTGGCAGGCGACACATCGACGCGAATCATCGTAGTGAACATTCGCGGCATTTTCGACAACATGATAGCACAGCTCGACACTACTGCAGCATCCCCCTTTTCACGTGGCGGAACCCCGATACAGGGGCACTGCATTATCGTTGACTGCACCGAAGATATGATTAATCAATTAAACAAAATAACACACAATCATGACAATGAAAAGTAACATTTACACCGAAACAGGTGACAATGGAACCACCTCTCTCGTAGGCGGCAAAAGGGTTAAAAAGACCGACATACGCATAGAAGCATACGGCACTGTCGATGAATTGAATGCATTCCTTGGCAAGCTCGCAATAAATTGCAAACTGGAATATCCCGAGATGTATGGATTCTTGCGCAAAATACAAAACAAACTATTCAACATTGGCTCGTACCTCGCAACCGACAGCAGCAGTGCGCAACGTACTCCCTGCCCCAACTTGTCGATTGACGACGTAACCGAGGTTGAACACATTATCGACACGCTCGATGGCGAACTGCCTCCCATCAACCGCTTCATATTGCCGGGCGGAAGCCAACTGTCGGCATCGTCGCAAGTGTGCCGCGTGGTTACACGCCGCTGCGAACGCCGTGTGCTTGAACTTGCCGACGAGGCCTACATCGATCCGGTGGTTTTGAAGTACATCAACCGCTTGAGCGACTTCTTCTTCGTATTTGCCCGCTACAACAACATCCACAACCAAATCGAAGAAATATTCTGGAATCCCGAAGCCTGATTCCAACCAAAATAAACCCCAAAAACGGGCGGCCGGTCAAAACAATATGACCCGCCGCCCGTTCTAACATTTACCGGTGTACTAATACTACCGTTATTTCTTGCTACTGCCACACACAAGAATCGTAATGACAATACACAAAATATAACCGAAACGTTTTTAACCCAAAACGGCCAAAGAACTTTAGAAGCTGTTTTGAATTTCCCCCTTCTCGTGGCCTAATGACCGATTTGGATTTATTTCTCAATTACCAAGTGGTCGATTTCCTTTCCGTCCAAATCATAGATGCAGATATCAAGCCGGTTTTGGTCTGCCTGTGCCTTCAACAGCGTTTTGTCGGAATTTACTATCAACGGGAAGGCCACTCCTTCTTCACCGACACCCCGACGGATATACTGATGCAGATGTGCAGTAAGGTAAACATCCGGTTTGGCTTCATTCAACAAGGGGATGAATTTGCGGGCAATGTCCAATTCGCCGTGCCACCCGCCAAAGGGAGGCATATGGCAAACTATAACTTTGAAAGGGGCGTTACGGTAAAGGTCGCTTTCCAATGCTTTTTCCAGCCATTGCGCCTGTCGTGTGCGGTATTCATCATAAGCGGTTATACCGTAATACTCCACGTCGCTGTCGGGCTTGTCTTCGCCGCAATCCAATACCACGAAGCACACAGGCCCTTGGCGGAACATATAGTACAGCTCTTCTTCCTTGGGATTGAAATAGTCTTTGAAATAAGGTGCCATGGGGCCGCGCGTCTCGTGGTTGCCACGGCAATAATAGGCAGGAATCGAACTCGCAAACAATTCAACAGCCTTATCCATGAAGCCGCCGAAGAGTTGTTCCTGATCCTGCACGACCGACACCATGTCGCCATTGAAAAGAAACAAGTCGGTCTGTTTCAAGTCACACTGCCCTACCATCTTCTCTAACCTGTCGTTATCCCCATGTATATCATTGACCATGGCAAATGAGACAGTAGCCTTGGACGAGTCAAGGGTGACGAAGCTCAATGGGGCTTTATTATAAACATCGGTAGCAGTTATCTTCCCATAAATTACTTGGTGCCCCCTGTGTTCTAGCACCTCCTGCGCACAAACCCTGTATCTATAGCGTGTACCCGATTGCAGACCGTCCACCTTAACAACATGAATGGTAGAAGTGCGTTTGATGCCTATATGCGTGTCAAAAAGCTTGTTGCGTTCCTGTGCATAGAAGTTGCTATTGTCGTCCGGGGCCATCTCTATCCACCCCACAGAGGGTTTGTCTGTTACCCAAACGATAGTCGCTTCATCGGGCCCGACATTTTGCAAATAAGGTCCGTGAATGATACTAATGCCTTGCTGTCCCCAAGCCGGCACCGCACAGACAGTCACCAACAAAAACAGCAAGAGATTAAAAATGTTTTTCATTTGATGTTTCATATTGCCCTGAATTATATAATTATATAAAGGAACCAGCCGACAAGGAAAGGGTAAATTCACATACTTGGAGGGAACCGTCCAACTCATCTGCTTCAAATGACAAATATAACACTTTTCATTCAAGCAATCCCCCAATTCTGCAGAAAATTCGAGGAATCATTCGCCTACCGGGATTGAGGGCAAAGTGGCAATTTATGGTATCGGCTCAGCAGTCTGTCGGTTTGGGCTATCAGGCGATGGTGCGGCTCATCGTGCCGCAGTAAAAGCATTTTCAAAACTATTATTTGCGGTCTAATCCTGACTTTGACAATGCGTCACCCTACTCGATTTTGTCGATAGCAAATGCTTCCAGCAGTGGTTTGATGGCTTCTT
>CALUMZ010000021.1 GCA_944321865.1 uncultured Muribaculaceae bacterium | reverse complement strand
TTCAGACTATCCAAACTGTGCGCATAATGCGGGAAACGGGCAGACTGAATGCAACCGGGTTTTCAGACTGACCCCAAAACACGAAGGCTTGAGGCTGTCCGAAAAACGGGAGGGGGACGGCACAAATAAAAAAGCAGCTAAGCGTGTGGCTTAACTGCTTTTGCTGTGACCCCGGAGGGACTCGAACCCTCGACCCAATGATTAAGAGTCATTTGCTCTACCAACTGAGCTACGGAGTCATGTAATCATGATGTTCCGTTGATTTCGGTTGCAAAGGTACGCACTTTTTCCGATATACCAAATTTTTTTGCTGTTTTTTAATACAAACGAGCGAAATTTGTTTGTGCAGAATCAAAATTGCCTGTTGGTTCACACTATCCCCATGTGTTGCATGAGGAAATAGGCATTGAGATTGCGGGCAACACCGTCGTGCAACTTATAGTCGAAGTGTAATGTGTCGCCATCTATTTCTGCCTCGAAACAACGGTTAAAGACCCGCCCGGGGAAACGGTCGGCAAGCGTGCCGAGCACAAGGTCGTGGGTGGCAATTATGCCTGCCACGTTCATTTTCACCAATTTGCCCACAAGGGCGAGCGACCCTTTTTGCTTGTCGGCCGAGTTGGTGCCTTTCAATATTTCATCGAGTATGACAAGCAGCCTCTCGCCGGCTTCGGCACGCTGAACTATCGATTGCAACCGCCGCAGTTCGGCAAAGAAGTACGACTCTCCATCGCCAAGGGAGTCGGTGGTGCGCAAGCCGGTAAAAAGTGAGGCTATGCCTATTTTCATTTCGGCTGCCCTTACCGGAGCCCCGATAAGGGCAAGCAGATAGTTCACGCCCACCGTTCGCAGGTATGTGCTTTTCCCTGCCATGTTTGCCCCGGTCACCACCATGAAGTTCCCTGCCGTCATTGTACGCACATCGTTGCACACGCACCTGTCGCCCGGTATCAACGGGTGGCCGAGATTGCGGGCTTCAATGACAATGCCATCGTTCTGCCTGTCAATCGAGGGTAACACATCGCATCGGCAGCAAAAGGCAAATGTGGCAAGCGCGCACAGTTCGTCGGTGCAGGCAAGCACGTCGCGCCATTCGGCAAGTTTTGGCGAATATCGGTTCAGCCATTTTTCAACATTCCTCACCTGCCTGTAATCCCATTGCAGCAATATATTCAACAACACATAACTCAACCAATTGTAACGTTGGTCGAGGTTGGCAAGCAATTTCGACAGTTTCCCTGTTATAACCGATGATTTTTCCCCGTTGCTGCCAAGCCTCTGTTGCAATTGCTGCATGAGCGGCGATGAGAACCGGTGTTGCTCAATCTCGGCCAACAAGTTATGGTAAACCGAAATGCTGCTGACCACTTTTTCGACATCGGCATGAATGCGTCCCACCTGCTTGGCACCGGCGGCAGCCGACAGCAGCGAAAGCAATGCAACTGTTTCAATATACACTGCCACTTCCATTCCTGCAACGGCAAGCACAATCAGCACCACCATTGCCGTGGGGAACAGATGGATAGCGATGCGCTGCCACGCGCGTAGTTTCGCTTGTGGCGGCTCGGCATCTTCTGCCGCTTTGTCATCGTTGCCGCGAGCCACTATTCCCAATGCTTGCAGCCGTGTCCTGAAGTCGTGCATGGCCGACAATTCGGCAACAGCCTTTTGGCGGCTCTCAATGTCGGCCGTCACGCGGCCCGTGTCAATCAGGTTGCGGGCAAGCCTGTCCCTGCCGCCGGGAGTGGCAGTGGCATTCAACAACGCAAACACCGACCGCCGGCCAAACAGGTCGAGGTCGTAACTGTAGGCGTGCCGCGTGTCGATATATTCGTCCCCGCCATCGAGCCCGTCAAGTTCAAGCCCGGTGCGGTGCAAGTCATCGACGGCCACTTGTTTCATGGCTTTTTGCATGGACATTCGCCCAAAAAGCCTGTCATGCAATTTTACCAAGGCAAGGAAGACGGCCGCAGATGCAACCAGCATTATTGTCACCGGTTGTACGTCGCCCCACAGCAACCACACTCCGGCAATTGCAGCAAGTGCCACCACGAGTCTTGCCCACGACACGGCGGCTATGTGCCGCTTGAGCCGCGCCATTTCGGCTGTGGCCGCATCTCCCACCGAGGTGTAATATTCGGTGGCTCCGATATTTTGTTTCATTATTTTATAAGCAAAATGTTAATATATGGAATGATACAAGGTGTCGACATGTCGACCTGTGAGTCAAGAACGCAACTTGCGGCGCATGACTATCGAGGTGACGGCCGATGTGAGCAGTCCCACGGCAGCCACGGCGGCAAACACCACGAGCAAGTCGGTAAATTGCACTTCGACCGGGTATTCCTTCACCACAAGCATTTCGGTGGCGCCCTGCAATTCTATCAGCCCGAAGGTCTGCTGCACCCAGCACAACAATATCCCCACCGCGATGCCTGCCACGGCTCCGGTGAGCGATATGAGCCACCCCTCGGTGATGAATATGCGTGTAATCTGCTTGTTGGTGGCACCCATGTTGCGGAATGTGGTAATGCTGTCGTTCTTCTCGATTATGAGCAGCGACAGTGTGCCTATGACATTAAACGTGGCTATTACCATTATAAAGCCAAGCAGCAGGAATGTGACCCACTTCTCGATGTTTACCATGCGGAAAGAGTAATCTTGCTGCATCAAGCGGTTCTTGACGGTATAGCCATCGCCAAGTTTCCCGGATATGTTACGCATCACATTGTTCTCATTGGCACCGTCGATGAGAGAAATTTCTATTGCAGTGGCTTCGTTGGCATAATTAAACAAGAAACGCGCAGCCGAGATAGGCACAATCATCATGTCACGGTCGTATTCGCCTTGGTCGACCTGATAAACGCCCGATACAAATACCGTGTCGGCACGGAATGCGCCGGCAGGGTTGGCAAGATTGATATTTCCCATGCGCTTGGGGGCATAGATGCGCACCCCGTCGACAAATCCCGGGCGCACGCGCAACTGCAACGCCACGCCTACACTAAGTATCGTGTATTGAGCTACACCATCGTCGAGCATATAATCCCCGTCGATTATGACATCGCCGACATCGGTAAGTGTTTCATACCCGTCGGGGACACCTTTAATCAGCACCGGCATTTCAAAGTCGTTAAATACGGCAAGTCCGTGGTCGGAGATGGTAGGCAATGCCATCGACACCCCGTCGATTCCGGCCACCACGCCGGCAACACTGTCGGCATTGGCAATGGTTTTCCCCACGGCGGCATTCACCACAAGCGTCGGGTCGAGCTTGGCGAGCTTGTCACCAATAAGCCCGGTAAAGCCGTTGAACACCGACAGCACGCACACCATGGCCGCCGTGGTTATTCCCACGCCGCAAACGGCGACTATCGAAATGATGTTGACTGCACTGTGCGTCTTTTTCGACTTCAGGTAACGCAGTGCTATTTTCAGCGTGAAGTTCATTCGCCGGCCGGTGTTTCGTCGTCCTCCTCGCGTTGGCTGCCGGGATGCTTTTTGCGGTCATCTTCAAGCAACTGGTCGATGTGTTCAATGTAATCGAGCGAATCGTCGAGGTGAAACAGCAACTCGGGCGTCTTGCGCAACTGGTATCGCACCCGTTGGGCGAGGTCGTAACGCACCGTCTTGGCGTTGCGGGTGATGTTTTGTAACAGTTGAGCCGCATTAGCCGACGGGAACAGGCTCAGGTACACGTGTGCTATGCTCAGGTCGGGAGAAATCCTCACTGCGCTAACCGATACTATTACGTTGCCTATTTTTGCCGTCTGCATGCGGAATATTTCGCTCAATTCCTTCTGTATTAACCGTGCTATGCGTGATTGTCGGGTAGATTCCATAATTAGTGTGTGTTTATGAATGATTTGTTTTAACAGCCGGAGCGCGGCACATTCTTGCCCCTCACCGGGGATTGCCGCAAACCCCGATGCAAATTTAGACATAATAACGTCATTACACAAATAAGCCCGCAACCCGATTTAACCCAAAAAATTAATTGATATGAGAAAGAGAAAAACAACATCACCCGAATCAAAGTATGCCAATTCAAGGACAAGACGCACAAAGCGGTCGCTCGTGCGACACATGTTGTGCACCATCGACCAACTGAAACAACTCGGCAGGGAACGGACGGCCGAAACCTACACATCGGCGCTCAACAGCTTCATGCGGTTCCGTTGCGGGCGCGACATCCAACTCAACAAGCTCACAGGCGAAGCCATGATGCAATATGAGGCGTGGCTGAAGTCGGAAAACGTGTCGATGAACACCGTCTCGTTCTACATGCGCATATTGCGCGCCGCCTACAACCGTGCCGTCGAAAAGGGGTTGACCAAGCAGCAATATCCCTTCAAGAGCGTTTATACCGGTATAGGCAAGACGGTAAAGCGTGCCGTGTCGTTGAGGGAAATAAGGCGCATAAAGGAGCTTGACCTGTCGAGCCGGCCGGCTCTTGACTTCGCCCGCGACATGTTCCTGTTTTCGTTTTACACACGCGGAATGTCGTTTATCGACATGGCATATCTTAAAAAAGAAGATTTAAACAATGGCACACTCAGTTACCGGCGCCATAAGACGGGGCAAGTGCTTCACGTCAAGTGGGAAAAATGTATGCAGCACATAATCAACAAATACCCCGAAAACATGTCTTCCTACCTGTTGCCCATCATACATCATGACGAAGGAGCCAGAAGGCAGTACCAAAATGCCATGCGCCTTGTCAACAACAAGCTGAAGCATGTGGCGGTGCTGGCCGGAATGCCGGCGCATCTCACCATGTACGTCAGTCGCCATTCATGGGCGTCCATAGCATACGCCAAGCATATCCCATTGTCGGTGATTAGCGGCGGCATGGGTCACGGAAACGAGGCGACGACACAAATTTACCTCGCCTCGCTCGACACTTCGGCTATAGATAATGCCAATGAACTGATTCTGCGCGGGTTGTAACCATCCCCATGCAGTCTGCATTATAAGTTTCTGAATATAAATGAATTGACTATTCTGATTGTAGAGGGTGTATCAAAATTGTTATTTCAATGTGGCAGTAGAGGGTGTATCAAAATTGTTATTTCCAATGTAGCAGTAGAGACGCAAAATTTTGCGTCTCTACAATCTGGTTGGATAAATTATTGATATTGAATGTTTTATATGTTGTTGCGAACATCGAGACGCGGCACGCCACGTCTCTACACCTAAAAAAATCGCATTTTGATACACCCACTACAACCGGGTTGGCAAACTGTCTGACATTAAATATGTTATATGCCATTAATGCTGCCGAGACGCGGCACGCCACGTCTCTACGACTTGGTAAAATTGCATTCTGATACACCCTCTACGGTCAATATCATAAAAATGAAATTCTTGCAACCCTTTCCCCATCTATTCCACCAATGTTATCTTCAGGCGTTTGTTTTTGATTTTCAGCCGCTCCACTTGCTTTAGCACCTGCCGGGCCTTGGCTGCCGGTATGGCCGCTATCGCATAATGGTCGCGGAGGTCGATGCTACCCAGTTCGTCAGCGGCAAGGTCGCTGTTCTTCAGCAAGAAACCGGCAATGTCGCCGCGCGATATTTTCTCCTTTTTCCCTGCATTGAAATACAGCGAGGCGGTATCGGCAATGAATGCGTGGCCGCCAACGGCTTCACCGGCAGCCGGCAACTGCATCATGCCGTCGGTTTCGATGAATGCTGGCAACTCCTCCCCGGGACCGGTTATCACATAGGCCTCGCCGGTTGCCTCCATGCGCGCGGTGCGCCCGTTGCGGTGGGTATACACCTCGGCACTCGCCGGCAGGTGGTAATGAATTATATTTCCCACATCGGTTATGTCAAGCCCGCGTGCTGCAAGGTCGGTGGTTACAAGTATCTTGTTTGTACCGTTGTTAAACAGTGCCACAGCTTTTTCCCTGTCAAGCTGTTCAAGCCCGCCGTGGTACATTCCTGCCGGCAGATTGTGTGTTTTTAAAAAGTCATACACACGTTCGACCGACTCACGGTAATTGACAAATATCATCGTCCTTTCGTCGGAGATGCACTTAAGCAGCGACAGCAGTGCCTGTAGCTTATCCTTGTCGGGCGACTTCACTTGCCACACCTTTATGCGATCGTCAACTTGCTTTTTCCCTCCGAGAAAATTCAGTTCTTTAGGGCGGTTAAGCCGCAAGAAATCGGGAATTTCTTTCAGGGTTGTAGCCGATGTCAGGAACCGGCGCGAGATATGAGTCATGTGCTTGATGATTCTGTTCATTTCATCGTGGAATCCGAGTTCGAGTGATTTGTCAAATTCATCGAGCACCAACAGGCGTACCGTCGACACATCGACATGCCTGCGGTTGATGTGGTCGAGCAGCCGTCCCGGAGTGCCGACAATTATGGTCGGGGTGGCTGCCAATGAATTTTTTTCATCAGTCACATTGTGTCCGCCATAGCAACAAGTGATTTTCAATTCGGCAGAAGCCAATGCCCTGACTACGCCGTCGATTTGCTGCACAAGTTCGCGCGATGGAGCGACAATGACACATTGCACCGTGCCATTGTCGGCTTTTATTGCCTGTAATACGGGCAACAGGTATGCCACTGTTTTTCCGGTTCCGGTAGGGGACAGCAATACCATGTCGCCACCTTCGCGTGAACGGCAGTTCATGGCATTCTGCATTTCATTCAGTTGCCCTATGCCCAAGCGTGTGTGCAATCGTTGCAATATTTCCTCTTCTTTCATGCAATTTTTAATGTTATAGGAGCCACAATGCACCAAATGACAGCCATAATATGGCAATCAGTATCACTGCTATGTATGGACGTTCGGCAATCGAGCGGTAAGACAGGTAAATCGACAACACGGCATACACCGGGAACGTAATCAGCAACAAATTCGACATGTTGCCCGGCTCGTCGAATGCGCCCGATGAAGCAATCATCCATGGCCACACTATAACCGGGATAAACGAGGCAGCCGCCACGATGCCGAACCATAACGGCACAATCGGCCTGTGATGTTTGTTTTTTTCTTCCATAGTAGTCAAAGTTAACATATCGGCGCGACAAATACAAGCATCATCGTGATTTATTTTTTGCACTTCGGTTGTTTATGATACAGGATATGCGCCAAAGGATGGCTGTGTTAAATCCGGAACAAAACAAAAATGCATTGCTTTAACCCAAAACGGTCATTAGGGTGCAAATATCGGTTTTGAATAATGCTTTTTATGCCGCTTTTTAGCTTTTGCCGGCAGTTTTCCAAGGCATGAATCTTGACATAGCCCGCTATGCCTGCGGCTCGAAGGTATATCAAAATTATGGAAGATGTTAAAAAAAGGCAGCTGTGCAGCCCTTTTCTCCATTTTGATGCACTCCCTATATAATCCTAAAAATCGACATAAAATCTAATGACCGATTTGGGTTTAGAAGTATTTAGGAACTGTCTGCATATACACAGAAAAGGCGCATAGCGATTTCCGGTCGCTATGCGCCTTTTCTGCCGGGGCATGTACCCCTCTCTATGATTGGGAGGTGTGCTTGTTGCGAATCTCCACGCGGCGTATCTTGCCGCTGATGGTCTTGGGCAACTCGTCCACAAATTCCACCACGCGCGGATACTTATATGGTGCCGTGGTGTGCTTCACGTGGTCTTGGATTTCCTTCACAAGTTCGGGACCTTCTTTCCCTTTATACTCTTTCGACAGCACGATTGTTGCCTTTACCACCTGTCCGCGTATCTCGTCGGGCACGCCTGTGATGGCACATTCCACCACGGCAGGGTGTGTCATGAGTGCCGATTCCACTTCAAACGGGCCTATGCGATAGCCGCTCGACTTGATAACATCGTCCTTGCGGCCTATGAACCAGTAGTAACCATCTTCGTCGCGCCAAGCCACATCGCCTGTGTGGTATATGTTGTCGTGGTACTGTTGGTGCGTCAGTTCGGGGTCGCGGTAATACTCTTTGAACAGTCCCACCGGGCGGCGGCCGTCGTGAGTCTTAACGACAATTTCCCCTTCTTCGCCGTCTTCGGCCCATCGCCCGTCGGATGTGAGCAGCGCAATGTCGTAGACCGGACCCTTCTTTCCCATCGAGCCCGGACGCGGCTCGACCCACGGATATGTGCCTATGGTGACGGTGGTCTCGGTCTGCCCATATGCTTCCATCAACTTTATTCCGGTCAACTTGTACCATTCGTCGTATACACTCGGATTCAGAGCCTCGCCGGCAATTGTGCAATATTTGAGGGTAGACAGGTCAAACTGAGTGAGGTCTTCGCGGATAAGGAAGCGGAAAACGGTCGGTGGTGCGCAGAATGACGTGATGCCGTAGTTGTGTATCATGTGCAACACGTCCACCGGCTTGAATTTCTCGAAGTCGTAGACAAACACATTGGCACCCACAAGCCATTGCCCGTAATACTTGCCCCACACGGCCTTGCCCCAACCGGTGTCGGCAAGAGTGAAGTGCAAGCTGTTCTCGTCGAGGTTGTGCCAATACTTGGCCGTGATGATGTGGCCGAGCGGATATGTGAAGTCATGTGCCACCATCTTGGGTTCTCCGGTTGTGCCCGATGTGAAATACATGAGCGAAATGTCGTCGTTGCTGTTGACAAACTCCGGCTTGACAAATTCGGGGGCCGCTTCGCACCCGCTGTTGAAGTCTTCCCACCCGGCGGGAATCTCGGGGCCGATTGAAATCACATTTTTTATCGATGGCGACTGTGGCAATGCCTTGTTGATATGTTCGACCACTATGTCATCGCCCACGGCCACTATTGCTTTTATGTCGGCGGCATTTGCCCGGTAGATAATGTCTTTTTCGGTGAGCAGGTGAGTGGCCGGAATTACTGCTGCTCCTATTTTGTGCAGTGCCGTTATTGCAAACCAAAACTGGTAACGGCGTTTCATTATCAGCATCACCATGTCGCCATGCCCGATGCCGAGTTGCATGAAGTAGGAGGCGGCCTTGTCGCTCTCGCGCTTTATGTCGGCAAATGTGAACTGGCGCGACTCGCCGTTTTCGTTCACCCACAACAGGGCTTTTTTATCGGGTGCAATGCGAGCCCACTCGTCTACAACATCGTATGCAAAGTTAAAATTGTCGGGCACAGTGATATGAAAATTCTGTAAAAAATCCTCATACGACTCAAAATCAATCTTATCTAAATATTTTTCTAACATGATTTCGTGTAAATATAAATGACCGTGTTTTATTTCTTATACAGGGTTCTTGTGTGTGTGATATGCTTGATGTTATGGCTTTATGAAATAATAGCAAGGAACCGCACCGGCTTGCCATCGAGAGCACGCATGCGATGAGGTAGCGAAGAGTTGAAGATTATGCTGTCGCCTGTCTCGAGCGTGAAAGTGTTGCCCGAGATTTGTATTTCCATGCGGCCTTCCACTACATAGTTAAATTCCTGCCCATCATGGGTGTTATAGTTGCCACGTGGCGTGTCGCTCGGTTCTACTGTTACCATGTAGGGGTTTATTATCTTGCTGGCAAATCCTGCGGCAAGTGCTTGGTAGCTATAAGCCTTGGAGCGTTCTACGCTCACGCCGTTGCCGCGTCGTGTCACAAAGTAGCTGCTCATCTTGGGTTCTTCACCAAACAAGATAGCCGGCAATTCCACCCCAAACTTGTGGGCAAGCGTGCGGACGAAACTTACAGGAATATCTATACTCCCCGCTTCATATGCTTTATAGGTATCGGCATCGATACCACATACGTTGGCAACCTCTTCGGCGCTCATTTCAAGAGCCTCGCGCAGCCCTTTGAGCCGTTTTGCCACGTCTTCGATATTTTCAATCTTTGTCATAGGTGTGTATATGTTATTTTTGTTTCTTTGTTAACATTGCAAGTGTTAAATGTGTGTGGTTATTCTCTTTTTCTTAACCACTCTGAAGCAAATATATTGAAAATGGGAACACGCAGAGAAACAATTTAAGAAAAAAGAATATTTTTTTACCATTTTACGGCACGATTCGGCGGCAATTGTGCAACTTTCTGCACATAACCCGTTGGTGTGTGCTTTTTTACAGCCGCCGGAGTTATTCCCACTGGAATATAAAGAACGACAAGTAGCGAGCCGGCATCATTCGATTGCATTAAACGTGAACAAGGTTAAATCCCGGTTGGCATTTCCGCGGCAATAACGACAATGCCGGACACGTTGATAAAACCGAACTTTCTATATAAAAATCGATTGAATGTCTATTTAATTATAATTAAATCAATATCTTTGTATAAAATTCGTTTTAATTTATGGCTGATATTAGAAAACAAAGCGAGTCGGAAGTGGAAAAAGAAGACCTCAATGGGGAAAATTCAACAGAGGTTATAACAAAACCGTTCAACCCCAATGAGATTGATGTGGATATTTCTACCGTAAACTTAGGCTCGTTAATAGAACAATTCATGGATTCCATTTGGATGAAGAAGATGAGAAAAGAGTTCCCCGGAATATCAAAATAATGATTGAAAAATTGCTGCGATAGCAAATCTTTCGTGTTACGTGCCTATTCTGACATTCTTTTTGGCAAAAGTTTTTTTATTTAGTTGGAAACTATTACTTTTGCAAATCAAAAATTCGGAATAAACAACATACATAGAAGAAATATCACACATTACAAAAATGGCCAAGAAAGAAAATACGCGTACATCGATTGATGAACTTAACGAATCGCTGTCGTCGATAGAACAAAAAGTTGAAAACAACAAAAATTACATTTACTGGGTGTGCGGCGCAATAGTCGTTATTGCTGCTATAATAATGGGATATATATATGGCATTCGTAACCCGGGAATCGAAAGCGCGAAAAACGAAATATCGCAAGCCGACATGCAGCTTGCACAAGGTAACGATTCGATAGCACTCGTGCAATATAAGGCAATTGCTGAAAATTATAGCAATTCGGCTTCGAATCGTGCCAACTTGAATGCTGCCATATTGCTTTACAACGACGGCAAGTATGACGAAGCAATAAGCTACATCAACAATTTCGACCCGCAGGGCGTGATAATAGGTCCTGCTGCCCAATCGTTGTTAGGCGATTGCTATGTAAATACAGGGAAATACGATGAAGCTCTTGCCGCATACGACAATGCCATCACCTTGTCGGACGACAATAACTATTACACTCCGTTGTTTATGGTTAAGAAGGCTACAATTTACCGCGAACAAAAAAATTATGCAGCCGAAGCCGAGGTGTTCCAAACCATCAAGGATCGTTATCCCGACTTTTCCCGCAATTATAATTTCGACGTTGACAAGTATCTTGACCGTGCCAATGCAATGGCAGGCAAGTGACAAGGTTTCAATCGATTGAAATAGAAATATAAAAGGAAATGCGCCGTCATCCTGCCGATGATAGTGCATTTCCTTTTTCTCCGGGGGGGGACGAAACTGCCCTTTATACGGCATTGTGGCAGCAGGGACGCAAAATTTTGACACAAGGCGAAGCCGTGACGTAGATTTTGTTTAACCCAAAACGGTAATTTGATCGCAAAAAAATTGTTCCGGGTGTGCCTTTTATGCCAAATCTAATGACCGATTTGGGTTTAGTTAAGGTAAAATGTTATATTTGTAAGATAATACGTAAACCCGAAATAACAAGTTAATCTTAGTTTATGGAACTGCTAAATAAAGTCTTATTGTCATCGGCTGGCATCATTCCTCTCGTTCTTGCCGGCAGTTGCGGACAGAGAGAAGAACAACCCCGTCCAAACATCATAATGTTCCTCGTGGACGACATGGGGTGGCAAGACACATCGGTGCCATTTTATAATGGCGACACCACACTGCTCAACCGCCGTTACCACACGCCCAATATGGAACGGCTCGCGCAGATGGGGGTGAAGTTTACCGAGGCGTATGCCTGTGCCGTGTCGTCGCCCACGCGGTGCAGCCTTATGTCGGGGATGAATGCGTCACGTCACCGTGTGACCAACTGGACACTCGAATATGGAGAAAAAACCGATGCCGGCAGTGACATGATAGAACTGCCCGAATGGAATTTCAACGGCATTCAGCCCGACACTGTGACTTCGGAACGCAACAGAGCCAACAGTACTCCCATTACATCTCTTCCCAAGGTGTTACATGATAACGGGTATTACACTATTCATTGCGGGAAAGCCCACTTCGGGGCTCGCACCACCCCGGGTGCCGACCCGTCAACGATGGGGTTTGATGTGAATATCGCAGGTGGCGCCAACGGTGCTCCGGGCAGTTACTTGGGAAAGAATAATTTTGGAGAAACCACCAATCCCAAGTTTGCCGTCAAGGGGCTTGAAAAATACCACGGACAAGACATATTCTTGACTGAGGCACTCACTCTCGAAGCAATCGAGGCGATGAAGACGCCCATTGCTGCCGGACAGCCATTCTACTTGTATATGTCGCACTATGCCGTACACTCGCCTCTTGATCCCGACAACCGTTTTACGGGAAACTATGAACACCGTTTCGATAAACAGCTAAACGATACGCTCAATAACAACGAGGTGAATTATGCTGCACTTGTGGAGGGCATGGACAAAAGCCTCGGGGACATTCTCGACTTCTTGCAGTCGCAGCCCGATGTTGCACGCAACACGATAGTAATCTTCATGTCGGACAATGGAGGACAGGCACTTAACAATACGCGACAAGGATGTGCCAATCGCGACCAGAACGCCCCGGCACGTGCGGGGAAGGGGTCGGCGTTCATGGGCGGTGTGCATGAGCCGATGATGGTGTATTGGCCCGGCGTGACTGAAGGCGGTACTGTCTCGGACCAACGTGTGATGATAGAAGATTTCTATCCCACCATACTCGAAATGGCCGGTATATCGCAATATGAAACAGTCCAGACGATTGACGGTGTGAGTTTTGCCGGAGTGTTGCGCAACGACAGCGCCGTTTACGATCGCCCCATTGTGTGGCATTTCCCGAACTTGTGGGGGGAAACCCAAAACGAGGTTGAGGGATATGGCGCATATTCAGCAATATTGCAAGGTGACTATCATTTGATATATTCGTGGAAATCGGGGCTTATAAGGCTTTACGATGTTAAAAACGACGTAGGCGAGCAGAACGACATAGCTGCCGACAATCCCGAATTGGTCAAGGTGCTTGCCACTGAATTGTCGGATTACCTGCGTGAGCGCAATGCGCAACGGCCGTCGTTTAAGTCGACAGGCAAAATATGTGCTTGGCCCGACGAAGTCGCCAATATTGTATACAGCAATCAACCGCAGCAATCGTAAGCAGGCATGTGCCACACACCTTGTATAGGACGCAATTGTGTGGCACATGCACTGTCTTTCTGTAAAGATAAGCGGCACCTTGGCAAAGCACAAAAACATGCAAGCCTGTTTTTTTTGCTTTGCGCTCGGTTTGCATTATCTTTGCAGAAAGATAAGTTGCGCCTTTTGGCATCACCGAGCGAAGTGGGCCGTCATGCCGTCGGGGTTGCGCATTATTGCACACATTAATAGATAATGATGACAAATTTTCGTTGGCATTTGTTGGTAATGTTTGTCGCCATGGGAGTGGTGGCATTATGCTCTTTACCTGCATCGGGGCAAAGGCGCATAACGCCGGTGAAGCCTACTACCAACAAGGTGATGACTACCAAGGAAAACGAGGCCAAAATAGAGGAACTGAAAAGACGCGGATTGGTAATCGTGGGTGACACTATCTTGCCCGATACCGTGGCGGCCAGAATGAACGACACGATAAAAATCACGCGCATGCGCTACCCGTTGCTCACCGGCGTGACTATCGGTGCCAATGTGTGGGACCCTGTCATGAGGTTGTTCGGGCAATCTTATGGGGGAATTGACTTCTCAGCCGAACTTAGCTTGTGGAACCGCATTATGCCTATTGTGGAGTTGGGTGTGGGAAACGCCAACAATACACCCGACGGCAAGAATTTCACATATAAAAGCAACCTTGCTTTATACGGCAAAATAGGTTGCAGTTATAATTTCAAGTATAATAACAAACCCGACTACATGGCTCTTGTGGGGTTTCGCCTTGGGTACAGCAATTTTAAATATGGCGTGACTGATGTCACTCTCGACAATGGCTATTGGCAAGATCAAAGCCGCTTCGAGATTGACGGATTGCGGTCGCATGCCCTCTGGGGCGAACTTGTCGTGTCGATGCACATCAAGTTGTATAAGAATTGGTCGGCAGGGTGGGCCTTAAAATACCATTTCTTGTTTAATTACAAGAAAAATCCTACGGCCGACCCATGGTATATTCCTGGATATGGTACTCGAGGCTCTGCAATTACCGGTGGGCTGTCGATATATTACACCATACCATTTAACAAGAACAAATGGCCTGATGATGACAAGGCAAAAGATGCTTACACCGGCGAGCCTCTTGATTCGCCGTCGGCTTCCGGGACAAGGCCGATTGAAATACCCGGCCCCGGATCGGGAAATTAACGGTTTTTTTGTGTCTTCCGATAGTTAAAAAAACGAGTTCAAAAAAAAGGAATACACTCATTTCGTAACCATGAAAAGAATAATCATAATCGGGGCTTCTTCGGGAATCGGTTACAGCGTTGCCAAGCAGTATATAGCCGATGGAAATTGGACTGTCGGGGTGGCTGCACGACGTGGCGACAAACTTGCCGAGCTGTGTGGCATGGCTCCCGGTAGGGTATATGCCGAAACCATAGACGTCACGGCCGACAATGCAGCCGAATGCCTGTCAAAATTAATAGACAAAGTAGGGGGAATGGACGTTTTTCTGTTGTCGTCGGGAGTGGGTAACCAGAATCCGGCCCTTGATGCCGAAATAGAATGCCGCACTGTTGCCACTAATGTCAAAGGATTTACAACCATGGTCGATGCCGCATACCTGTATTTCCGTATCAACGGGTTGCAGGGACAAATTGCTGCCATAACATCGATTGCAGGGACTCGCGGAATCGGTATAGCTGCGTCTTATAGCGCATCGAAACGTTACCAATGGTCTTACTTGACGGCCATGGAACAACTTGCGTACATGCAAAACGTGAAAATTTCCATTACCGACATACGCCCGGGATTTGTGAAAACTCCGTTGCTTAATGATGGAAACCATTACCCGTTCATGCTTTCTTCCGAATATGTGGCACGCAAGATTCGGCAAGCTATCGCGCGCCGCAAGCGCGTGGTTGTAATCAACCGGGCATACGCAATATTAGTGGCCGCTTGGAGGCTGATACCGCGTTTCGCATGGAAACGAATGGTGCTAACTACAAAATCTTCAAGATAGACAAAACAATACATAATTGCACCGGCCTGTACCGACATGTACCGGTTTTATGCATTTTTCAAGGTTAGAAATTGCAACAATCTTGGAAAATCTATATCTTTGCAGTGTAAAAACACAGGTTAATAGGTTTATTTTAGTGTAATTGCAAACGGCCGATAGAGTTTGGCAAGGGTTTTGCAATAATATTTGAGAAGGTTAAAAAAAAGATTGTTTTAGGGGCAGAGTCCAAAAGTCTCCCCCATAATTTAGAGAAACTATGGGAAATTACAGTAATTCAGAGATGATGTTGAAAAGCAAGGTTTTACCTACACATGCTTATCATCCTAACGCTGCATTATTGGCAGCTCGAAGGTCGGGTTACGTAGCTATGCCCGAGTGTACAAAGTGCGAAAAACAGTCGGCCGCATAAAAACAACTATTGGCCGATAAGGTTGCTTGTGATGCCGATAGCAACACTTGCATGAATATGCAAGTCATAAATGTACGGCATGCATAAGAGAAAAATGCGATGGCCCTTCTTGCAAAGCAGATGCAGAAAGAAGGGTGTACCAAGGTTAAATTTTCCGAAGTACGGTGTCCCCTGATAAGTAAAATTGTAGCAGGTCAGGCATCACGTAAGGAAGATTTTTTATTTTTGTTTATGCGAAACAAAGGAATGGGGTTGTATTTGTGCATCTGTGTTCCGGAATTGTGAACATTTTTTTCACATAAAGCTTCATGACCTTTGTGTAAAACATATATTTCATTGCCAATGCCTGATGATGCAAAATATTCATCACAGCGTGGCAGATACTGAATTAAAGAATTATGACGTTAACCCTAATACCACATTTTATTCATACTATTTTTTTCCTAAGGCTATACGATGCGATTTCGTGTAGCCTTTTTTACGGCCGGCACGTTTTCCTGACTTCGCCAATGTGTCATCTGCATAAAATTAAACACATCTCAAAAAAAAGAACCCGGGAGAAAATCGTCTGCCGGGTTTTTCCTACTAATTTACTAATCCTTAAAAACTATAATGAGTGTTGCACGATTCACATCGTCATCTTAAATTCTCATTTTTGCATTTTCGTCTGTTAGAAGTTTATTTTCAAGTACAAAGGAAATATAATTATCTGAATGAGCAACACTTTGTGGTATTAAATAAACTTTAATAATGTTTCTATATGTAGCCTATTGTTATTATTGATATTAATGTTAATAAATAATACTTAAATATATTGTGTATGCTATAACAGTTAATTATATATGAAACATGTAATTGCTTGCGTTCTTTTCCTGCCGGTGTACATATAAATAAAATTATTTTACATATTTGAAATAATTACAACTATTTTGTGTATGCCGATATCCAAAGTGCACGAATTGTGTTGAAATGTTTTGCAGGCAGGCCGTTTTTATCACGCATGATTCTTCTCAAGGCATAATCCTAAAAATCGGCATAAAATCTAATTACCGATTTGGGTTTAAGTGAGAGGTAAGCTAATTTTGCACTATAAGATTCAAACGTCAATATTATTTTATACTTGCGCAATGGAAAGGATTGTAACTTTTATGTCCCTATTGTGGCAGTCAATGCTTAGCTTTATAAAGGTGGTGTTGCTGTCGCGGCCGGCCGGACGAGCAGTTGGCAGGATACCAGCCGAACGTCTGACGCGCGGGGTGGTGGTGCTTGGCAACGGACCGTCGCTTAACGAAACTGTGGAACGCGGTGGCGAGTTTCTTGCGAGCCATGACTTGCTCGCTGTGAATTTTGCAGCGTGTACGCCATTGTTCGCCCAATTGAAGCCTGATTATTATCTGCTTGCCGACCCTCATTTTTTCAAGGCACTCGACAGGGAAAATGTGGCGGAATTGTGGAAAGGAATTGCCGGGGTGGAATGGGACATGACACTGTTTGTGCCGGTGCGCGCCGTGATGCCCAAGCTGCCTGCCAATCCGCATCTCAACATAGTCCGTTTTAATACTACCCCGGTTGAGGGATTTGCATGGGTTGAAAACTTGTTGTTTTCGGCGCGACTGGGTATGCCACGCCCCCGCAATGTGCTCATTCCGTCGATTATGGCGGCCATAGGCATGGGGTATAAACATATATACCTTGCGGGTGCCGACCATTCATGGACGCGCACGCTGTCGGTCGATGACGATAACAATGTGGTGTCGGTGCAACCGCACTTTTACAAAGAAGATACTCGCGAAGTAAAGCGCATAAATACCGAATATATGCACTATCCGTTGCATAAAATTCTGTATAGCTTTTATGTGGCGTTCAAGTCTTATTTCACAATTGCCCGTTATGCGCGTTACAAGAAGGCCGAAGTCATAAATATCACCCCCGGCAGCTTCATAGATGCTTTTCCGCGGCAAAAGGTGTGATATGTTTTTGCGTGTGTCGGCGGGTTGTGAAATCCGCCGAACCTGAATCGTGTGGGGTATAATGAAACAATTAGATGGTGTAGCAAATTAATAAATGAGTAACACTACTTACGAATTATAAGCAGCACTAACATCCCCCTCCCCCATAACTTATTAGCAGATTTGCAAACGATGTGTAATGGCAGTAAATGAGGGGGACATTGTAGCGTAGTTTCTTTTGTGCGTCACAAGAGGGTGTATCAAAATGCGATTTTGCCATGAGTAGAGACGTGGCGTGCCGCGTCTCGTCTCGATGTTTGCAACAACATATAAAACATTCAATATTAATAGTTTATCCGACCAGATTGTAGAGACGCAAAATTTTGCGTCTCTACTGCCACATTGAAATGATAATTTTGATACACCCTTCTACAACCGGGCACTTGGAGTTGATGTGCAATGCTTTATGCGATTGCGACAGTCCCGAGGCGCGGCACGCCACGTTTCTACGATATCAATGTTGGGATTTTGATATACCTCCTACTGAGACGAGATGAATCGCGTCTCTACAACCGGCGGGGGGTAGCCCTCTTGGGTAGAGGCGCGATTCATCGCGTCTTGATATTATAAAAAAAGGGTGCGGTGGCTATCGGATTACCGATGTTACAATGCCATCGGTGAAAATGACAACGAAGTTGTTGCTTATCATCCATTTCACCCGGCCGTTACCTTGGTCGGTGACATGTGCCGGGCGGCCTATCGACAGTTTCACTTCGGTCATGTTCATGCCTTTCACCACTTGGCACGCTTCGATTTCGTCCCAGTGCGTAACGGGGTCGCATTCACCCGTTTTGACGAAGTTCAACACGTCGTTGAGGAAACGTGAATTTTCGATTGAAAAAGTCTCGACAATTTCCTTGTGCTGCTCTTTCTCTTCGGGTTTCAGTTTCTCGAATGTGAGCGTGCGTGAAAGTATTCCTTTTTCTTTGTACTGTACTGTTATGTCGTAGCAGGCAAACGACAGCACGTCGTCGCCCGACTGGAATGCTATGTTGTAGGTATACGTCACGGCATTCCGTCCGCTGCCCACTGTCAACATTTTGCCTATGACGAAACGCCCCGAAGCCGGTTCGACGGTTTCGATGATTTCTGTTTCCTTGTCGAGAACGTCGGTGCAATATGCCAAGGCCTTGGCCATGATGGTCATTTTGTCGGTTCCAGGCACGTCGAAGAAGTCTGAAATCATCTGTCGGCCGTCGGTTTCTGTTGGCCGGTATATCTTGATGCCGTCTACCATGTCGGGGGCTTTCCCGGCATTCTCTTCCACCCACCCGGCGAGGTCGTTGCCCGCCGAGGCGTTGTCATCGGCCACGACAGGTATGGTGGCAACTGCCATGACGACAAGTGCAATCAGTGTGATACGTTTCTTCATAAGCAAGTTTTACCGTTTTTAACTCTGTGTTATTTGTTAGAATGCAACGCCGAGGCGAATCATGAAGTTGCTCGAACGAGGCGAGTCAAAATTGGAGATGTCATATATGCCTATGAAGCCGCGTTGGTAGGTGAAGTCGAGGTTAAAGCGATCGAACCATAAACCGACACCTACTTGCATACCTGCGTCGAAGCTGTTGTAGTTTTCAAAATCGGACAAGCTTACGTCTTCGTCGTTGGAACTGCCTTGGTATTCTTCTTCAACTTTGAGCTTGCCGGCATAGTCATAGCTTACGTAACCGCCAATGTGTGCATCAATCTTCAAGAAGTCGGTAACTGCATATTTGTAACCCAAGGTAATGGGAGAAATCTTCACATTGTGGGTAAGCATTGATTCTTTGTAGCTGTAGTCGACATCTTTTTCTTCATACGATTGCTTGTAACCGCGTGTGCCAAGGCCAAATTCCATGCCCCAGTACATGCCAAAGTCGGCAATTGGTTTGTGGAAACCTACCGAGAAATCGTAACCGATTTTAGAGCCAATGCCATCCGGTTCAAAGTCGTCGGTTTGTGTGTAGTTGTTCATAGCCATACCAACGCGCAAGAACCACATGGTGCTTGATTTCTTCTCAGTCTCAGTGAATGTGCGGCTTTTAACCAATTGGGCATTGGCAACCGATGCGCCAAACAATGCCACTAATGCAACAATAAAAAATTTTTTCATAATTAAATATATTGGTGTTAGTTATTTATCTGATGAGGTTATTTCGATGCATCCACAGCCCTTGTGTTGTTGTCACGCTGTTGCTCCTTGGCTTGCGGAGAGTAGGCTGCCGGGTATACCCATTTTGCCATCTCGAAGTCGCTCTCGCTCTCGCCGAAGTTGCGGAAGTTGACATATTTTGCGGGGAATCCCGAAATCTCAATCACGAGGGTATTTCCATCGCTTTCAAGTGTGTAGGAGTCGAAAATGGTTGCCACCATCACGTCGGCATCGGCTTCCTTGGTAGCCTGATACAGGGCACGTGTCTTGAGGTTTTCAAATTCCCACTCGGTGAGCGTGTTTTTTACTTTGTAGGTGTAAGGCCCGTAGTATTGGCGTTGTGGCGAGGTAATCGACAAGTCGGCCACCTTGGGGCGAACGTATACTTTCACTTCAGGTTCCACCATGCGGGTCATGGCTTCTTCAAATGTCTTGGTTTCTTCTTGTTGTGCGGCAGCCCGGCGTTGGGCGTAGGCAGCCGTGCATGCAAGCATCAGGATGCTAAGCATAAGTGCCACTCGTTTCATGATATGTTTCCCTGTATTACGTGTCGGGCGCAACTTTTAGTTGCCTTTGGATCCCGTGGCAGGCATGGTGAAAGTTGTCTCGAAATTGTAATAGCCATAAATGAAAAGCGTGGGATCCAACCTACTCGCTCGTCCCACCCTTTAGGCTCTCGCATTGCCATTGACAGGGGACTTGCAATTAACGGTCGGTCCACGCAAGATATGATGTCGCACGATTATACTGCGTTATGGTGTGCCCCACTGTGTTATACGGCACACCACGTTCCATATCCAACGCAAACGCCTATTGCCCGATTGCTTTTCTCTGTCTTTCAATTTGCGAGATTCAAAGGGTTGAAAAGTCACGCATAGAACGTTTTCCAAATATGTCACCCGCGCAGTCACCATCTCAAAATGGCATGCCGGGTGTTGCAAAAGTAAATAATTCCACAAAAAACAACAAATTTTAGTTGATTTTTTTGAACCCATCGGCGCTTGCAGGGGGTGCGTTTGTAAATTTGGTGTTGACGCCGATGTGTATTAACTTTGCAAAAAAATGTAGAGTTATGCGACAGTCGAGCGACAAAAAGGGTGGACGCGGCTTGCGTCCCGACAACATCAGGACGTGGACGGTAGACGAAGACGGCACTATCCTTGAAACTGCAACCAAGATTCTTTCAGACCATAGCTTGAAAAGTGTGAAATCGATGTTGCGGCACAACCAGTTTGCCGTGAATGACGTTCCTTACACGCAATACAATTTCCCCGTCAAGAAGGGCGACAAATTTTCGGTCAACTTCGACCGCTCGTTTGTGGTATTCAGCAACAGGCGTGTGGAGCTTGTGTATGAAGACGAGGACATACTTGTGATAAACAAGGGTTACGGTTTGCTGTCGATGGGTACCGATAAAATAAAAGATGGCACTGCCTACAGCATAATGCGCGAGTATGTGAAATCGCATAACCCCAAGGCGCATGTGTATATAGTCCATCGGCTCGACCGTGACACTTCGGGGCTGATGATGATAGCCAAGACCATGGAAGCCAAGGAGGTAATGCAACACAACTGGAACAACATGGTTATCAATCGCAAATATGTGGCAGTGGTGGAGGGCCGAATGGAGAACAAGGAGGGGGTGATACGCAGCTACCTTGCCGAGACTTCGCAGTTCGAGGTGTTCTCTACCGACGATCCCGAGAAAGGGCAGCTTGCCATAACACGATATAAGACTTTGAAGGTGGGAAATGGCTATTCACTGGTGGAGTATGAGCTTGACACAGGCCGCAAGAATCAGATTCGTGTTCATTCAAAGGAGATGGGACACCCAATAGTGGGCGACCGCAAGTATGGCGCGGCATCAAGTCCCATACGCCGGCTTGCTTTGCATGCCATGACATTGCGGTTTGTGCATCCCATAACACGCAAAGAAATGAATTTCACAACTCCCATTCCGGCAAGTTTCTTGCGTCTGGTCCATTACAGGCAACCTCGTATTGACAAGGAGGACGCCGTTGTGGAAGGCAATGAGTAGGGCCGTGTGGAAATAGCAATGGTTTCAGGCATTTTTGCGCCGCAGGTGCAGGAATGAGTAAGAATAAGGATTACGCTCGTCGGCAGCGTAATCTTCTTTTTTTATTGTTTCCCATTGTTCCATGTCTATTGCAGGGAAAAATGTGTCGGCATCGGCAAACCGGGCATGGATTACAGTTAAATGCAACTCGTCGCAGAGTGCGGCAAAATCATTGTAGACTTGCCCGCCACCTATCACGAAGCATTCTCCCTTGCCACTGCGAGCCGCAACTTCGAGCGCGCTGTCGATGTCGTGGCACACGACGGTTCCCGCCGGGGAGTATGAGGCATCGCGTGTGAGTATTATGTTGAGCCGTCCGGGCAGCGGGCCGCGAGGGAAGCTCTCGAATGTTTTGCGCCCCATTATGATGGGGCTGCCCATTGTGACGGCCTTGAAATGCCGCAAGTCGGCCGGCAGGTGGCATAACAGTCCTCCCTGTTTGCCTATGGCCCCGTTTTCGTCGATGGCTGCGATGGCTGATATTTTCATGAAAGTTGTGGTTTGTTTGCACAAAATTACTAAAAGCAGTGCGCAATGCAAAAACACATGCGTCGCCTGAGCCGAAAAAGTTTGCGATTGTCGGCTGTTTGCCGTAATTTTGGGGGTATAAACAATGGCGGCACGAAGTGTGCCGCGTCTCTACAATTGATAAAACACAGTTTTGATGTGTGTTCTACAATCGGTTTCAAGCATGGTGATTCAAAGTCATGGGAGATGCTAAGAGCCTGTTTAAACAAGGGGCTGCGGAGCAGCCCATTTTAGTATCTTGCACAGTTTGGCTGTACCCCTATTGCCCGACCGATTTTACGCATGATTGGGCAGCTCCGCAGCCCTTTTTTCGCATCTTTACGATGTATACCCTCTATTCCTTGAGCGATTTTAGTTTAAGAAATTTTGATATGGCTGATAATTATCTTGAAAATCAATATGAGGCTTACCTTGCCCGCAAGGCGGCAAAGGAACGACAGAAGCGGTTGCTGTTTAAGAAGCAACTTAAAGCCTACAAAGAGCGCCTTGCCCGCGAAAACGCTACGGCAGCCGATGACGTGGTTACCGAGCCGCAGCACCGGCCGTGAGCTTGTTGAGCATCTGGCAAGGTGTGAGGTGCGTGCGTGGGTGTGTCCACGTGGGCGCAAGTTCCTGCATGGGAATAATGTAGAAATCACGTTCGGCAAAGTGTGGGTGCGGGACTTTGAGCGTGGGAGAGTCGATGACAAGATGGTCGATGGCAACGATGTCGATGTCTATTATGCGGTCGCGGTAGCTGCCATCGGCATTGCGATGTGAAGTGTCGCTTATTGAACGTTCGACGCGCTGCAATGCCGTCAGCACATCGTGTGGTGCGCGGTCGGTGCGCAACACTATACCCTCGTTGACAAACGTGTTGCCGGAGTCAAATCCCCATGGCTCGCTCTCTACCGGGCTGCTGCATCGCACCGAAGTCTTGAATGTGCTGTTTATCAGGTCGATTGCCTGTGAAATATTGCCTTGGCGGTTGCCTATGTTTGAACCGATGTTCAAGTAATAATTCATAGCGTGTAGTCGTGAAAAAACAGAGAGGGGCGGTGTGGTTGATGTGTTCCACGCCGCCCTCCGTTTTATGGTTGTGTTATATATGAGCCACTACAATGATTTTTTTACCTCTACTTCTTCAAACGATTCGATGAAGTCGCCGACTTTTATGTCGTTGTATCCGGCAATGCTCAGACCGCAATCAAATCCCGATGTAACCTCTTTCACATCGTCCTTGAAGCGCTTCAGCGAGCCAAGGTCGCCGGTGTAAATTACTATACCGTCGCGAATGAGGCGCACCTTGCAGTTGCGTTTCACCTTGCCCTCGCGCACGATGGCTCCGGCAATGGTTCCAACTTTTGATATGTGGTAGGTCTGCATGACTTCGGCCGAGCCAAGGATTTCTTCCTTGATTTCGGGCGAGAGCATACCTTCCATTGCGGCTTTCACCTCATCGATGGCCTTGTATATCACCGAGTAGAGGCGAATGTCGACGCCGTCGCGCTCGGCCAGTCGCCGTGCTGCCTGCGAGGGGCGCACTTGGAACCCGACGATATATGCATCGGAGGCTGCGGCAAGTGTAACGTCGCTCTCTGAAATCGCACCCACAGCTTTGTGTATTACGTTAACTTGCACCTCGGGTGTCGACAACTTGATGAGCGAGTCGCTCAATGCCTCGATAGAGCCGTCCACGTCACCCTTGACGATGATGTTAAGCTCATTGAAGCTGCCCAATGCCTTGCGGCGGCCTATGTCTTCGAGCGTTACGCGCTTTTGTGTGCGCAATCCCAGTTCGCGTTGCAACTGTTCGCGCTTGCTTGCTATCTCGCGGGCCTCTTGGTCGGTGTCCATCACATTGAATTTGTCGCCGGCTGTCGGGGCTCCGTTCAATCCCAGTATCAGTGCCGGTTCCGACGGCCCGGCTTCGGTGATGCGCTGGTTGCGCTCGTTGAACATAGCCTTTACTTTGCCATAGTGTGTGCCGGCAAGTATAATGTCGCCCACTTTGAGCGTGCCGTTCTGTACCAGCACGGTGGCGATGTATCCGCGGCCCTTGTCGAGTGAAGATTCTATGATAGAACCCACGGCACGGCGTTTGGGGTTGGCTTTAAGTTCGAGCATTTCGGCTTCGAGCAGCACCTTGTCGAGCAATTCTGTCACGCCGATGCCTTTCTTTGCCGAGATGTCTTGCGACTGGTATTTTCCGCCCCATTCTTCCACAAGGTAGTTCATGTTGGCCAGTTCCTCCTTGATTTTCTCGGGATTGGCGGCAGGCTTGTCGATTTTGTTTATCGCGAAAATGATAGGCACGCCGGCAGCCGAAGCGTGGTTGATGGCCTCGACCGTCTGCGGCATCACATTGTCATCGGCAGCAACAATGATGATTACGATGTCGGTGATTTTGGCACCGCGGGCACGCATGGCGGTGAATGCTTCGTGTCCCGGGGTGTCGAGGAACGTGATGTGCTGCCCGTTCTTGAGCTTCACGTTGTATGCCCCAATGTGCTGGGTGATGCCTCCGGCCTCGCCGGCTATCACATTGGCATTGCGTATATAGTCGAGCAACGATGTTTTACCGTGGTCGACGTGTCCCATCACCGTCACTACCGGCGGACGCGGAACAAGGTCTTCGGGCTTGTCCTCTTCGTCTATGCTGTTGTGTATTGCTTCCGACACTTCGGCGCTGACGTATTCGGTTTTAAACCCAAATTCATCGGCAACGATGTTGATGGTTTCGGCATCAAGCCGTTGGTTGATTGATACCATCACACCCAAGCTCATGCAAGTGGCAATAACCTTGTTGATGGGAACGTTCATCATCACCGCAAGGTCGTTGGCCGTAACAAACTCGGTGAGTTTGAGCGTTTTTTCTTCCATAGCCTCCATTTCGGCAGCTTCGCGTTCGCGTTCTTCCACGGCCTCGCGTTTTTCCTTACGCCATTTTGCCGATTTCTTTGGGTTCTTTGCCGTGAGTCGGGCAAGGGTTTCCTTTACTTGTTTTTGTACGTCTTCATCGCTTATTTCGGCTTTGAACGGACGCTTGTTCTTGCGGTTTTTGCGGCTCTTTCCTGCGGCATCATCACTGCCGCCGGTCATGTTGTTTTTTGCCGGCTTGGCTTGCGATGTTATCTGGCTTGCGCTTTTCTCGATGTCGACTTTTTCCTTCCCTATGCGTTTGCGCTTCTTGCGGTCGCCTTGGGCAGCTTGGTCGGCGCCTGTGGCGGCATTGTGGGCGGCAGCCTCTTGTCGTGATTTTTCTTGCCGTTCTTTTCTTTTTTCTTCTTTTGATTTCTTCTTGGGCCGGGTTTGAGAATTGATTGTCGACAAGTCGATTTTGCCAATGACTTTAGGTTGATTCTTCAATACTGGTGTGCCAAAAGTGAAAATCTCCTCGTCGGTTTTCTTTTCTGTTTTGCCGTCAGCTTCGTTATTGCCGTTTTCCATTTGGATGTTTTGTTGTTCTTCAACTTCTTCTCCCGTTTCGATAGGGGCTGCAACTGTTTCTTGCTTGGCCTCGGTGGTTTGCGGGATTATTTCTTTCTCGATATTTTGCGATTTAGGTGTCTCTTCCTGTTCTTTGACTTCAACGTGATGTTCTTCCTTGTCGGCAGCCTCGGCAGTTGCCGTTATTTCTACCTTTGGCTTCCCGGCTTGCGACAAGTCGATTTTTCCCACCACCTTGGGTGTGGGAATCTGTGATGCAGTAGATATGAACTCCTCAACCTTTGGCTGTTGCTTGCCGGGTTGACGTTCGGGTTTTGACCGTTCTTGGCGGCGTTCGCTGATAAAGTTGTCGGATTTTATACGTTGATCCTTATCGGTGCGAAACGCATCGAGCAGCATCTTGTAGTGTTCGTCCGATATGCGGGCGTTTGGATTAGATTCTACTGTGATGTTCTTTTTGCTCAGGAACTCAATAATAGTTTGCGTCCCCACGTTCAAGTCTTTTGCTACTTTGCTTATCTTTACGGGCATATACGATCTTTAAAACTGTTATAACGTTGAAGCTGTATTATTGTGACTCGTTTAAATCTCAAAATAACTCGACCAAAATCATAGATAATCAGGAAAATTTAAACAGTCTGTTACATCAAAGGAGAGGAAGCCGGGGTGGGAAATAACCCTGTGCCCCGGCCGGGACAGTATCAATTCTCAAATTCGGCTTTGAGGACTTTTATTACATTATCGACGGTGTCTTCTTCAAGATCGGCCTTTTCGATTAATTCTTCACGCGGGGTGTTGAGCACTGCCTTTGCCGTGGCGCAACCCATGTTTTTGAGGGCTTCGATCACCCACGAGTCTATTTCGTCCTTGAACTCGTCTAAGTATATGTCTTCTTCGTTGTCGTCGAGGTCGCGGTATACGTCGATTTCATACCCGGTGAGCATGGTTGCAAGGCGAATGTTCAAGCCTCCCTTGCCGATGGCAAGTGACACTTCTTCGGGCTTCAGGAACACCTCGGCATGCTTGTTTTCTTCGTCGATGCGTATCGACGAGATTTTGGCGGGGCTCAGTGCGCGCTGTATGAACAGCGACGGGTTGCTGGTGTAGTTGATTACGTCGATGTTTTCGTTGCGCAACTCACGCACGATGCCATGTATGCGGGCTCCTTTCACACCCACGCAAGCTCCCACGGGGTCGATGCGGTCGTCGTATGACTCCACAGCAATCTTTGCACGTTCTCCCGGTATGCGTGCCACGGCGCGAATGAGGATAAGCCCGTCGTGTATCTCGGGCACTTCAAGCTCGAACAGGCGGCGCAGGAATGTGTCGCTTGTGCGCGATACCGTAATCTTGGGGTTGTTGTTCTTGTTGTCAACATTGTAAATAACGGCTCTCACCGTGTCGCCCTTGCGGTAGAAGTCGGTGGGTATTTGCTGGTCCTTGGGCAACAATAGTTCGTTCTTGTCGTCGTCGAGCAGCAGTATTTCTTTTTTCCACAATTGGTACACTTCGCCGGTGACCAATTCGCCTTCCATTTCCTTGAACTTGGTGTAGATGGCATCCTTCTGCAAGTCGAGGATTTTGCTTGCAAGCGTTTGGCGCAGGTTGAGAATGGCGCGGCGGCCAAATTTGGCAAAGTCGATTTTCTTGGTGTGTTCTTCACCCACCTCACAATCGGGGTCGGGGTTGTCGACATCATTGCGGGCATCGCTCAGGCTTATTTGCTTGGCAGGGTTTTCGACTTTTCCGTCGGGAACGATTTCGAGGTTCTGGTATATTTCGCAGTCACCTTTGTCGGGATTCATGATTACGTCAAAGTTCTCGTCACTACCGAACATTTTGGCTATGACGCTGCGGAATGATTCTTCCAAGACGCTAATCATTGTGGTTTTATCGATGTTCCTCAGCTCCTTGAATTCCGAGAAGCGGTCCACCATGTCGATTGATTCCTCTTTCTTTGCCATGTTACTTTTACGCGTTAGTCTATGATGTTTTTTGTGTATTTTATTTCGTTATAATTGAGAGTCTCGTCTTCATCGACCATTATAGGGCGTTTGGCACCTTCGGGCTTGACTTTCTTGGTGATTGCGATAGTGAAGTCGGTGTCGCCTGCGGCTTTCAACAAGCCTTTGAGCTTGCGGCCGTCGCAAGTCAATACCTCTACTTGGTTGCCGATGTTCTTGTCGTATTGTGCTTTTACCTTGAATGGCGAAGTGAGCCCTGCCGACCCCACTTCAAGTTCGTAGTCCTCCTTGTCGCGGTCGAAGTTGGCTTCAATCACGTTGTTGATTTCTATACAGTCGTCGATGGTGATGTTGCCTTCGGTTTTCTCCAATTCCACCACAATGCGGTTGTCGGCCGACACTTCAACCGACACCAAGAAGATATTACTGTCGGCAAGTGCGTCAGTCACTACTTCTTTCAAGGCTGTTTTGTCTATCATAAATGTGTATAAACGTTTTTTGATAAAAAAATGAGGGAGCCGCCTGCCCCCTCCACTTTTTAAACCTTTTTATGGTTTACGGCTGCAAATATACTCATTTGCCTGCTCTCTTGCAACATATTTTGCACACGCGCCTGCAAATTCTCATGAAATATAATATTATTTATATTTATTTATTATTTATTATGAATGTGCGGCTTTTTCAATATCGTTGAACAGCCTTATTAACGATCTGCCTACCGCATACGCCAAGTTGACAGGCACTGCATTGCCTATCTGCCTGTATTTTGAGCTTAACCGCCCGGCAAATTCCCAGTCGTCGGGAAATGTTTGTATGCGGGCATATTCTCTTACGGTCAGCGGTCGTGTCTCTATCGGATGGCAACGTTCGGTCTGCTTCTGTGCCGGCGCGCATGTCAATGTCAGGCTCGGTTCGGCGAGCGACAAGCGCCGTGCCATTCCAGTTTTCCCTCCCGCAAGTCCGTAACTTCCGCCCATGTATTCTTTTTGAACTTCTTCGGGCAAATCCCGCCAATATCCTCCCATTGGAACCAGTTCCATTACTTCTGTTTCTTTGCCGGGTACTTTTGTCCGTCGCTTGGAGGCACATCTGTGGCATATAGTTCGCCTGCATAGAAAGCATCCTTCTTGTATTTGTGCAAATTTGAAATGCAACTTCAAATTTGCACAAATTATGGAAATGTGAATAATTGTTCTGTGGCATTTTTTGTGGAGAAAGGACATACGAAACTTGTAGATCGGAAATTTAAACAGGTTATAACATTATTTCTTACTCCTGCATGACTGAAATGTGGGGCGTAATGGTTATGTTTGTAAGATAAAGGATTAGATTATGAAATATTTGATAATAGGAGGTGTGGCCGGAGGTGCAACTGCGGCAGCACGATTGAGGAGAATTGACGAGAACGCCGAAATCATACTTGTTGAAAAGGGCGGGTATATATCGTATGCCAATTGCGGGCTGCCTTATTACATTGGCGGCGTGATTGCCGACCGGCAGAGGCTGCTTGTGCAGACGCCCTCGCGCAAGGCGTGGAATTCATAGCCTGCCAGATGTCGATGGACATGATGGGCATCCGTCGCGAGGAATTGCTCGACGAGGTGACAATAGGCGGCGTGGCAACTTACATGGAGCGTGCCGACAATGCAAATGTCAACCTGTTTGTGTGAAGTCGGCGCGCCATAAACCCAAGCCGGCTCTTAAATATTGTAAAATTGCGGCAGTTGCTTAATCAAAATTATTATTTTTGTAAACTATTTAGTAATCAGTATTGTAAAAAATAGAATTGAGCTATGTCGAAACCTACGGTATTAGTGGCAGAAGATAATGATAGCAATTTCTTGTTGGTGAATGCCATATTGAAGAAACATGCAAATGTGGTGAGAGCCGTCAATGGACTCGAAGCCGTCAATGCAGTTAAAAAAGGCAAAAACGATCTTGTATTGATGGACATCAGGATGCCCATCATGGACGGGCTTGAAGCCACGATGGAAATACGCAAGTTAGATCCTGAAATCCCTATTGTGGCATTGACTGCCAATGCATTCGACAGCGACCGCGAGCGTGCATTATCGGCCGGTTGCAACGATTTCATCGCCAAGCCTATCCGCAAATCCGATTTGCTCGAGCTTGTCCAAAAGTGGGCAGGTGGCATTGAAGAATAAGGCTGCCGGCAATAACAGCGGTGACCGAGCTTGCGCAGGGCTCTGTAAAAATGGTTATTCTTACAGTGATTTGAATACTTTGCAATCACTGTAAGAATAATATTTTTGTACCGATGTAAGAAAAGTATAAGATTGAATTTATTATGCAATTATCAATAATGACGAAATATGCATTGGCACTTTGCCGGGTGTCGATGTTGCTGACAACTGTTTCAATGACGGCTGCAACGCAATCCGACACTACGCGCAATGTGGTGATGCAGGATGTGGTAGTGACCGGAACACGAACCGAGACCGACGTGCGGCATTTGCCAATGACTGTGTCGGTGGTTGGGCGCGCCGAGATAGAGCAAAGCCGCCAATCTTCGATATTGCCCGTGTTGAATACGCAAGTGCCCGGTTTCTTTTCCACATCGCGTGGCGTGCTGGGTTATGGTGTTTCGACCGGCGGTTCGGGGCAAATGTCGATGCGCGGTATCGGCGGGCCTGCACAGGCAGGGTTGCCCACCACCGGCTTGCTGGTGCTCATCGACGGGCACCCTCAATACATGGGGCTGATGGGACACCCTATTGCCGATGCCTACCAGTCGATGCTCGTTGAGCGTGTGGAGGTGGTGCGCGGCCCGGCATCGGTGCTGTATGGCTCGAATGCAATGGGTGGAGTGGTGAACATCGTTACCCGCCGAATGCAGTCTGACGGCATCAAGACCGATGTGGATGTGGCGGCAGGTTCTTATGGAACATTTAAGGCCGAAGTTGCCAACCGTGTGCGCCGCGGCCGCTTTTCGAGTACCGTCACGGCATCTTACAGCCACAGTGACGGGCATCGGCCCGACATGCAATTTGAGCAGTATGGCGGTTATCTAAAGCTCGGTTATGACTTCTCGCGGCAATGGAAATTGTGGGGCGATGTGAATGTCACACATTTCAATGCCTCGAATCCCGGCTCGGTTGACGAACCCTATATTGACAACGACCAACGCATAACCCGCGGCATGGCTTCGGTGGCACTTGAAAATGATTATGGCCGCACTTCGGGAGCGTTGAGCCTGTTTGCCAACTGGGGCGACCACCTGATTAACGATGGTTACCACCCGGGGAGCGAGCCGCTCGATTACCGCTTCAACAGCAACGACGTGATGATGGGTGTGTCGCTATACCAGAGCGCGCGGCTGTTTGCAGGCAACCGCATCACGGTGGGTTTTGATTATTTCCACTTTGGCGGAAAGGCGTGGAACCAATATTCCGACGGGGAGCGCGACATGCAGGCCGACCGCACCCAAGACGAGGTGGCTGCGTATGTCGATTTCCGCCAAGATTTGGCACCATGGCTCACATTGGATGCCGGGGTGCGGTTTGACCACCATTCGCAAACCGGCAACGAAGTGGTGCCGCAGGCCGGACTTGCCTTCAGGTTGCCGCACGATGCCGGGTTGAAAGCGATGGCAAGTCGTGGATTCCGCAACCCGACGATACGCGAGATGTATATGTTCCCGCCACAGAATCCCGATTTGCGCCCCGAGAGCCTGTGGAGTTATGAATTGTCGTATACCCAGAGCCTGCTTGGCAACAGGCTCGCATACAGTGCCAATCTCTTTTATATAAATGGGGCCAATCTGATAATGCGCGCCCCCAATCCCGGCGGGAGCGGAATGAAGAACCTGAACACGGGAGCGATTGAGAACTGGGGGGCCGAGGCTGCCGTGACTTATTTAATGAATAAGTGTTGGAGCTTCACTGCAAATTACAGTTGGCTGCACATGGAAAATCCGGTGCTTGCGTCTCCGCAACACAAACTGTATGGCGGAATAAACTTCGTCAAGGGACGATGGGAAGCATCCACGGGCGTGCAATATGTGAAAGGGTTGTATACCGACCTTGAAGATGAACGGCAGGCCGAATTTGTGCTGTGGGATGCCACGGCGAGTTTCCTAGCCACACGTTGGCTGTCGGTATATGTGCGAGGCGAAAACCTGTTGGCTCGGCATTATGAAATAATGGCAGGATACCCCATGCCGCGTGCGACATTCATGGGAGGTGTACATTTCGGCTTTTGAATGTTTTCCCGGACGGATTGGCTCGTAAATACATTATTTATGCAAATATGTGTGGAAAATGCAGCCGGCAAATTGAAAAAAATGTAGTTATTGCGAAAAATAGTCTATAAAATTTGCAGAATAGTAGCATTATTCATACTTTTGACAACGGAAAAATACGTGTATGCGTGTTATTCCGGTAGATGATTGAAATTTTGCCGACAATTAATGCAGAAATGCACGAATTGTTAATCTATATTTTTAACTTACCGACATAGGGAGAAATAAATAACTTGAAATAAAACAACATCTCAATACATATTAAATCTAAATTACACACAGAAATTATTACCCGCATTCATCAATGCAGATTCATGTCAAATTCAACTTCTCAGACTCAACATCATATATGCACAGATGAATTTGCAAATAACTTGATGAAACGTGACAGGCAACCTCGAAGCGATTTCGACATTGCCTGTTTTTTATTACATCCCTCCTCTTTCGGTCAATGGCGCATTTGGGGATAAATTGTTACCTTTGTGGGCTGAATTTTGAGTACTATATTTATGAGAACAATTTACACCAACAAGGAGATATGGAAAATAGCCTATCCATGCCTTGTGAGCCTCGTCATGGAGCAAATGATAGGGGTAACCGATACAGCTTTCCTCGGACACGTGGGTGAAATAGAGCTTGGAGCGTCGGCAATAGCAGGGGTTTATTATATGGTGATATTCATGCTCGGTTTCGGGTTTACGACAGGAGCACAAATCATCATGGCTCGCCGCAACGGTGAACAGGAATATGGCCGAATGGGGCAGGTGTTCTATCATGGCTTGTATTTCCTTGTGGTTCTTGCAGCCGTGGCATTCACTCTCACTACCATATATACAAGGCCCATATTGGGGAGCATGATTTCCGATCCCGACATACTTCATGCCGCATGTGATTATATGCAGTGGCGCATCTACGGGCTTTTCTTTGCTTTCGCCGCAGCCATGTTCAGGGCGTTCTACATCAGTAGTACCCAGACTAAAACATTGACTCTCAACTCGGTGGTGATGGTGCTTTCAAACGTGGTGTTCAATTATATTCTCATCTTCGGTAAACTGGGGCTTCCGGCCATGGGCATAGGCGGTGCGGCTCTCGGTTCGTCATTGTCGGAGATGGTGTCGCTGATATTTTTCATTGTTTATACATCGCATCGCATCGATTGTCGCAAGTATGGGTTGAACCGATTGTCGCGATTCCATTTTGCCACGCTACGCAAGATATTCCCCGTGTCGTTCTGGACGATGATACAGAGTTTTATTTCACTTTCCACATGGTTCTTGTTCTTTTTGTTTGTCGAGCACCTCGGGAAGGAAGCGCTGGCCATTACCAATGTGATACGCAGCATATCGGGATTGATGTTTATGATAGCTGCTGCATTTGCGGCAACGTGCAGCTCGCTTGTGAGCAATCTCATCGGAGCCGGGAAAGGTGATTATGTTATGGCAACAGTGTGGCAGCACACACGCCTTGCATATTATACGGTATTTGCGTTGGCGATTCTTTTGTCTGTTTTCCCGCAGGCAGTGTTGGGCATTTACACCGACATTCCCAATGTGCGCGACGGTGCCGTGGCATCATTGTGGGTGTTGTGCTCGTCTTACCTGTTTACAGTGCCGGCACAAGTGTTTTTCCAGTCGATTTCCGGGACAGGCAACACACGCACTGCCTTTCTGCTTGAATTGAGCACCCTTGTGGTGTATGTTGCTTACTGTTCGGTAATAATAGGTTGGTTGAAGTTGGACGTGGCTGTGTGCTGGACGGCCGAACATGTGTATGGAGCCATAATGACGCTGCTGTGTGGCATCTACCTTTACAGCGGCCGCTGGAAAGGCAAGCGCATCTGAACCGGCTTGATGTTTCTGTGAGAATGGGGAGTTCCCCCGTCAACAATTTTTCCTGTATTCCGATGGTGACATATCGAGCCGCTTTTGTACATATCGGCTGAAATAAGACACCGACGAGAAATTCATTCGTTCTGCAATCTCGGTCAGCGATAGGTTTTTCTGCCTGAGCAGGCGGGTTATCTCCTGCATGGTGAAGCGGTCAATCCAGTAAGAGGCCGGTTTGCCGCTTATCCGTTTACATATTTCCGACAGGTAATGAGGCGTGATGCACAGGCGCGAAGCGTAAAATTCAAGGTCTCGGTTCAGGATATATTCACCGTTATAAAGCAATTCTATGAATCGCTGCAGCAGGGAGGTTATGCGTTCCGACACTTGCAAGTCGTTGCGGCTGCGTGCGTGAATGTCGTAGAGGTCAAGAATGTGAGCGGTGAGCAGGCTGCCCAACAATTCTTCACGGAACAGGTGTCCGTCGTCTTCCATGCGCACGCGGAGATACTGCAATGCTGTTTCGCATATCCCGAAGTCACGCGGGGAAAGTTGCATGACAGGATTCCGCAAGAGCGACAGATGCCCTACGATGCCATAATTGCTGCGGATGGCGATAGATGTGACGAATGCTTCCGAAAGGTTCATCATTATGCCTTGAAAATCGTCCGATGCCGAGAAATAGGAAGCAAGCGCCGCATTGGGCAGAATAACATAGTCTCCTGCCGAAATGTTATAGTGGGTGTCTTGAAAAGAAAAGCCCATGTTGCCTTTGCGACAAAGGATGTGTATCACCCTTCCGGCATATTGCAATGTATTGAAATCCTGCCATGTATTGGCAAAAACAATTCCGTCAAATTTTGTACTGTTCATCGTTGAGGTGCAGTTGTCTGTAAAAATACTCAAAAACCACGAAAAGTGAAAATATTGCCACAAATCATGTAACAGCGAGGCAACGGGCGCACAGTAATTTTGCATCAGATAACAAAACCTTTAAGCGTATGAAAGATGCAAGATTGAACAATGGCGTGATGATGCCGGCCATCGGGTTCGGCGTATTTCAGATTCCGGAAAATGAAACGGAGCGTGTTGTGAGCGATGCCATCGAAGTGGGTTACCGCATGTTTGACACAGCCGCTTCCTATTTTAACGAAGAACAAGTGGGTAATGCCATCAGGCGCAGCGGTATCGGGCGTGAGGAGTTTTTCATTACTACCAAACTGTGGGTGCAGGACTATGAATACGAGGACGCGCTCCGTGCCTTTGACAAGTCGTTGAAGCTGCTCGGGCTTGATTACATCGACCTATACCTGCTGCATAAGCCCTACGGTAACTATTATGCGGCGTGGAGAGCCTGCGAGCGGCTTTATAAAGAAGGACTTATCCGCGCCATCGGTGTAACAAGTTTTTCCAATGAACGCCTCCAGGACCTTTTCCTGCATAACGAAGTGAAACCTGCCGTCAATCAGTTGGAAACCCACCCGTTCTTCCAGCAGCAAGCCGCCAACGCATTTTTGCAGAAAGAGGGCATACAGCATGAAGCATGGGCACCTTTTGCAGAGGGACAGAATGACATTTGGAACAATCCCGTGTTGAAAGCAATTGCTGAAAATCACGGACGGACGGTGGGACAGGTAGTGCTTCGCTGGCTGAACCAGCGTAATATAGTGGTAATTCCCAAGACCGTGCGCAAGGAACGGATGATAGAGAATTTTAATATCCTTGATTTCACACTCACCGAAAAAGAGATGGCAGCCATCGCCACGCTCGAAACCGGGCGAAGCCCCATCTACGACGACATGGACTTGGCAACGGTGAGGGGCATCGGCTTGCACAAAATTCATGAATAATAAATGAACATTTATAAAGGAATTATGGAAACAGTAAGATTGAACAACGGAGTGGAGATGCCGATACTGGGCTACGGCGTTTTCCAAGTATCACCGGAAGAGTGTGAACGCTGCGTGATGGATGCCATCAGCGTAGGTTACAGGTTGATTGACACTGCGCAGGCTTATTATAATGAAGAGGGTGTGGGCAATGCCGTGGCGAAGTGCGGCGTGCCGCGCAACGAACTGTTCCTTACCACTAAAGTGTGGATTACTAATGCCGGCGAAGAAAAGGCGGCTGCAAGCATCGACGAATCACTCCGCAAACTACGGACGAACTACATCGACCTGCTGCTTATTCACCAGCCTTTCAGCGACTATACCGGCACTTGGCGGGCAATGGAGAAAGCCGTGCGCGAGGGTAAGGTGCGTGCTATCGGACTTTCAAACTTCTATCCCGACCGTTTTGTGGATATGGCGGAATATGCCAATATCAAACCCGCCGTGAACCAATTGAAGACCAACGTATTCAGTCAACAATGGGATGCAGAGGCGGAAATGAAGCCTTACGGCACGCACATCATGGCTTGGGGCCCGCTGGCACAGGGCGACCCCGACCTGCAAAGTAATACGGTGCTAAAAGCATTGTCTGAAAAATATGGTAAAACGCCCCAGCAAGTGGCCTTGCGTTATCTCATTCAGCGCGACATCATCGCCATTCCCAAAAGTACCCATATCGAGCGTATGAAGCAGAACTTTGACGTGTTTGATTTTGCACTTACGCAAGAAGAAATGGAGAGCATCCGTCCGTTAGACAAGCCACAAGATTTCCATTGGTCTCACCGCGACCCAGAGCTCGTTAAATTTTTATGGAATTACGACAAAGAATTTAATCCAAGTAACAAAAAGTAAAATAGCAAGGTAAATTAATGCTTGAACTGACATGGTGCGGTTCAATCCCCCCCTATGATTGGATTGCGTTGTCGGGCGGGGGAGAGAATGGCTCGTCAAGCCACTTGAAGAGGT